>NZ_CP026363.1:2700000-3300000 GCF_004117055.1 Brevibacillus agri | reverse complement strand
CTTTGGGGACAGAGGTTTTTAGCGATTGCTTGGCGATTTGGTGCAGCTAAGGTGGTTTATATTTAGGCGAGAATGAGGTTTTTGTTACGGGCTGCGGGGATCAAGGCGGACTGGCAGCTTGGAATACGGTTGATCGTCGCGATAGTGGTGGGAGGAAACAGGAGAAAGCGCTACAGGTACTTGGGCCTCTAGCGGGGGAGCGGGAACTGTCCGCCTCCGGTGAAAAAGGAAAACCGCGTCAAAAGTAGAGGATTCAAAAGAAGTAGGTTCACGTTGACGCTTAAAAGCGTGTTTTCCTTTTTCCCCTCCTGCTCGGTAGGAGTCCCAAAGACCTTCGCTTGCTTTCTCCTGTTTCCTGTTTCTGTCGTTCGGGGGTGATTTTTGTGCGGAGTTCAAGAAGCAAGATGTCCAAGACAAAACGCGTCTCGAAATCATTTTTGTACGGTTGAGAGCAGGTACATTCATAGCTCTCAAAAAGGTTCGCAAAAGGGCCTATTCCCCTTAGCCCCTGACGAGGAAAGAGACGAAATCCGCGAAAGCTCTTTGGGCTCCCAACCGAGGCTCCGGGAAAAAAGCGAAACACGCTTTTAGCGTCCAACTCTGAGAGGCTACCTGAATCAACCACTTTTGGACGCGGTTTCGCTTTTTCCCCCGGAGCCGGGCAGTGATACCCCCAGCAGGGAGCCCAAGAAGCTACAGCGATTTCGTCTCTTTCCTCGCCACACCAAAGCCCCGATGAAGGAGGCTTTTAAAAGCCAAAGGCCCCACAACGTCATTTTCGAATCATCATGCCACGACACTACACAGCCAAATTTTCTAAGCCGCCGGGATCATCGCCGCTGTTTTGTCTAAGATCGCAGCAAAAGGAGAACTTATGAAAGAGCGCATTAGGCATTTTTGGTGAAAGCGCCACCATTTATGTCTTTGTCATATGGACATTTCGAGTAAATGGTGGTAACCTATCAGTAAATAAGGTTGATTTCATGCGATTTATACAAGAAAAATATGTCCGCATAGGGTGTACATTTGTTTTCGTGGAAATTACTTCCCCGATCGGACAGGTGTAAAGCCCGATGGCTGGATGCTGGAGGGATTCTCGTTGGCGAGCAAAACATTGGAGCACTTTTTACATGAAAATCTGGCTGATTTGAAAAGCAAAGGTCTGTACAACGTCATCGATCCTTTGCAAAGCGCAAACGGCCCTGTCATCACCATTGCGGGAAAAGAACTGATTAACCTGTCCTCGAACAACTACCTGGGACTGGCGACAGACCAGCGCCTGGTAGATGCCGCGATTGCCGCTGCGCAAAAATACGGAGTCGGGGCAGGAGCGGTGCGCACCATCAATGGTACGCTCGATCTGCACGTGAAGCTGGAAGAAAAACTCGCTGCCTTCAAACATACAGAAGCAGCTATCGCTTATCAGTCCGGCTTTAACTGCAACATGGCAGCCATCTCTGCCGTCATGGACAAGGACGATGCGATTTTGTCCGACGAGCTGAACCACGCTTCGATTATCGACGGCTGCCGTCTCTCGCGTGCGCAAATTATTCGCTTCAACCACTCGGACATCGACGACCTGCGCGCCAAAGCGAAGGAAGCAAAAGAGTCCGGCAAATATAAAAAACTGATGGTCATTACGGACGGCGTATTCTCGATGGACGGCGATATCGCCAAACTGCCGGAAATCGTGGAGGTTGCCGAAGAATTTGACCTCATCACCTATGTAGACGATGCCCACGGCTCGGGTGTGCTTGGCAAAGGCGCTGGAACCGTCAAACACTTTGGCTTGTCTGACAAAATCGACTTCCAGATCGGTACGCTCTCCAAAGCGATCGGGGTAGTCGGCGGCTACGTGGCAGGACGCCAGGAGCTGATCGACTGGCTCAAAGTGCGCAGCAGACCGTTCCTGTTCTCGACGGCGCTGACGCCAGCAGATGTGGCGGCTTGCATTACCGCTATTGACATTTTGACAAGCAGCACCGAACTGCACGACAAACTGTGGGATAACGGCCACTACCTGAAAAAAGGCTTGAAGGAGCTTGGCTTCAACATCGGGGACAGCGAAACACCGATCACGCCTTGCATCATCGGCGACGAACAAAAGACGCAGGAATTCAGCAAACGCCTGTACGAAGAAGGTGTGTACGCCAAGGCAATCGTCTTCCCGACCGTGCCAAAAGGAACAGGTCGCGTGCGCAACATGCCGACGGCTGCCCACACCAAGGAAATGCTGGATCGCGCCCTTGGCATCTATGAAAAAGTTGGGAAAGAAATGGGGATCCTGTCATGAAAAAGATTTTAGTAACGGGAGCATTGGGACAAATCGGCTCGGAGCTCATCATGAAGCTGCGCGAAGTGTACGGAGCCGATCAGGTTGTCGCGACCGACATCCGCAAAAAAGAAGACGATCCTGTGGTACAGTCCGGGCCATTTGAGATTTTGGATGTCACAGACGGAAACCGCATGTTCGAGCTGGCAAAAGCACACAAGGTAGATACGATCATGCATCTTGCTGCGCTGCTGTCGGCTACAGCCGAAGCGAAGCCGCTGCTCGCCTGGAACCTGAACATGGGCGGGCTGGTCAATGCGCTGGAGGCTGCGCGCGAGCTGAACTGCCAGTTTTTCACCCCAAGCTCCATCGGCGCTTTCGGGCCTTCCACGCCGAAAGACAACACGCCGCAAGACACGATTCAACGCCCGACGACGATGTACGGGGTGAACAAAGTGTCCGGCGAGCTGCTGTGCGATTACTACTATCAAAAATTCGGCGTAGACACCCGTGGCGTTCGTTTTCCTGGCCTGATCTCGTACGTGGCTCCTCCAGGCGGAGGCACGACCGACTATGCGGTTGACATCTACTACAAGGCGATTCAGGAAGGCGCGTACACGTCCTACATCGCCAAAGGCACGTACATGGACATGATGTACATGCCAGACGCCTTGAACGCGATCATCACCTTGATGGAAGCCGACGCCTCCAAGCTGATTCACCGCAACGCGTTCAACGTAACGGCAATGAGCATCGAGCCTGAAGATGTAGCGGCTGCGATCCGCAAGCACATTCCGGAGTTCACCCTCTCCTACGAGGTAGACCCGGTGCGCCAGGCGATCGCGGACAGTTGGCCAAACTCGATCGACGCGACCGCCGCCATGAACGAATGGGGCTTCAAAGCAGAGTACGATCTGGACAAAATGACCGAAGACATGCTCGCCAAACTGCGGGGAAAGCTGCTGCAGCAAGTCGGCTAAACGAATAGCATCACACACGAGACGAAACCGTCGCTTTGCGCAATGTGCAAAGCGACGGTTTTTTTGTACAGATAAGGCATTGATAAGATTGTTCCAGTATAAGGGCAACGAAGGCTCGCCAAGCCATTGGCGCAGCGAATTTTTCTAATGAAACCGCCATGAAGTCGTCCCCAATAGAGCAGTAGCAGGACTGTCGCCACTGGCGAAAGCAGCTCGAACGAAAGCCAATGGTCAAGCAAGCGAGAAATAACCCATGGAACACCTCCGAAGCGAGACGATCTCGTTACGAAAACATACGAAGCAAACGCAAAAAGGATCGGTTCTGTGACAGAGCAGATCGCAGGCGGGCATGATTCCAGACCGTTTGAGAAGCGGCCTCCGTGAATCTCGATTGCCGATCAGCAAAACGATATTGCATTGCAGCGCGCGTTCTTTTATAGTTGTAATATCTATTACTACTAAAAAGGAGTAGCTATGGAACCGTTACTGGACAAGTTTGAGGAAATCGGTTTTTCCAAAAATGAAGCGAAGGTGTACATGACGCTGCTGAAGGAGCCGCTTTTAAACGGGTACGAGATCAGCAAAAAAAGTGCCGTGCCGCGCTCGATGGTGTATGCGGTCATTGCCAAGCTGGTGAGCAAGCAGGCGATTGTCGAGCTGCGGACGGAGCCGCCGACTTATCGTCCCGTGCCGATCAAAGAGCTGATGACCAACCTGAAAAAGCAGCACGAACAAACGATTGACTATTTGGAGCAAGAGCTGCAAGTCATTGAAAAGCCGGTCGAGGTTCATGTCATCCAGCATATGGAGGAGCGGGCGAACATCTTGGCTGCCATGCAGAGCTTGCTGCGCTCGGCAAAAGAAGAGGTGTGGCTGTCGGCGTGGGAAGAGGAGCTGGACGAATTGCGCGAGGCTTCCGAGGAAGCGGCTGCCCAAGGAGTCAGAATGTTTTCGCTGCTGTTTGCCGACCAGGAAACGCCTTCGTTCGGGCACGCCTTCTATCACCGCCAGGACTCGTCCTCGATTGAGCGGCAGAGGATGGGCCAAAGGCTGACGATTGTCATTCAGGACGACAAAGAGGTGCTGATCGGCAGCTTTTTGGACGGGCGAGTGCCGCAGGCCATTCAGACGACCGACCCGATGCTGATTTTGCTGGCGAAGGAATACATCCGCCACGACATGGTGCTCAAGGTCGTGAGCGCCAAGCTGGGCAACGAATCGCTGGATTCCTTGTGGCAAGGCGACGATTTGCTGACGTACATCGTCCACAACATCAAAAAATAGGCACAGCGGAGCTACAGAGAGGAAAGGGTGGAGAAAGCATGGTGGAGTATCGTTTTTTGACCGAAGCAAACAAGGAAGAGCTCGAGGCAGTGAAGCAACTGTTTCGCGAATATACGGAATCGCTCGGACTCGATCTCGGCTTTCAAGATTTTGAAGCAGAGTGCAAGGCGCTGCCCGGCAAGTACGCAGCACCAGATGGCGCCCTGCTCCTCGCCTTGGTAGACGGGGAGGCGGCGGGCTGCATTGCCGTGCGCAAAAGCGACGAGCGGATTTGCGAGATGAAGCGGCTGTACGTCCGCGATCGGTATCGCGGCTTGAAAATCGGGAAAACGCTGATCCAGATGATTATCGAAAAAGCGGAGCAGCTTTCGTACGACTACATGCGGCTCGATACGTTGGCAAGGATGACCAGCGCGCAGGCGCTGTACCGCGCTTTCGGATTTTATGAAATAGAGCCGTACATCTTCAATCCGCTCGACGGCGCCATTTTCATGGAGCGAAAATTGCGCTAGGCAGCGCATGCCACAAAAGCCGAATGCCTCCGCAGTGCCAGGGAGGGAGTTTGGCTTTTGCTTTGGCGTTCGGCATTGCCCACCACGCTACCAGTACAGCGAGATAGCAAAAACGCCTCCGCAGCGTCTTCGGACAGCGGAGGCGTTTCGTTCGATTTTGTGGCCGTTCCAGCAGCAAGCGTTCAGGACAGCTTTGCCCGCACCTGCTTGAGCTTGATCGCGTTGGCGATCGCGGTCCACATGTCGGTTGACTCGGAGCCGACGTACCAATACGCCAGTCCCGGGATTTGCCACTCCAGACTCGCCTGGACCTTGAGTCCCATGGAGCGGCTTTCTTCCAGCCAGATCGTATGGGTTACGCCTTGCTTTTGGTAGGTCGAGCGGTATTGTCCAATGCTCGCATCCCAGACCGTGCTTGCCCTGTACTGGGAGAGCAACTGGTAGGAGGCAGGAATCGTCAGGTCTGTCGATTGCAGGCTGCCTTTTGCCTGATACCAGTCGCGGGTATAGAGCGGCAGGCCGACAATCAGCTTCTGGGCCGGAACTTTGTCCAACAGGTCGACGATCACTTTTTTCAACCATGGCAGCGAGGCTACTGAGCCTGCTTTCGGGCCACCCACCCAATGTTCCTCGTAGGCCATGACTACCAAATAGTCCGCAGATTTCGCCAGTTTGGCAAAGTCGTAAGGTTCACTCCAATCGGTTTTGGTATCGGGTGGAATGTCGACGGAGACGACAGCGCCTTTGGCGTGCAGGGCAGCCGACAGCTCCTGGATGAACAGGGTGAAGTTGTTGCGGTCGGCCGGGGAAAAGCCTTCAAAGTCGACGTTGATCCCGTCCAGTTGGTACTTGTCCACGTAGGCGGACAGCTTCTGGACGATGGCCTTCCGCTTTGCCGCATCCGCAAGCGCGGCATGCGTGGCGGCGGAGTCGAAGCGGTTCCCGAACAGCGGCCATACCTGCTTGCCGTTTGCATGTGCCCAGTGGATCAGGGCCGTGTCGGACAAGTCGCTGACCGTGCCGTCTTTTTGCAGGAAGTACCAGCGCGGCGACAAGGTGTTGACACCGCTTTTCTTGACCTGCGCGATAAACTCGTCGGTCGTGGACTGGTATTGCCAACCGAGCGAAATCAGCGGCTTGGCCGCCGCGCTTTGCGTCTTCAGCTCATCTGAAATGCGCTGCAAAATCACGGCCGTCTCTTCACGCGACAGCGCTTTTTGCGGGCGGAAGCTGCCTTGGTAGCCGACGAGCCATTTTTTCTGGATCGCTTTGGCGACAGAAGCTTTTGCCCAGCCGGAGACAGAAGCGGCATCTTGCACGGCCGGCGTCGCCTGTGCCGAAACGTTTTGCTCCAGGGCGCGCACCAAAAACGCGGCGGCTTCCTCGCGGGAGATCGTGCGCTTCGGCCCGAACGCCGTAGGACTGATCCCGTTGGCGATGCCGAGCGCAGCCGCAGCCTGTACGGACCCGTACGCCCACGAATTTTTCGGGACATCGGCATAAGCCGCGATATTGCCCGCCACAGGCTGGATGCCGAGCGTCCGCGTGAGCATCGCGACGAACTCGGCACGCGTCACCGGCCGCGTCGGATGGAAGTACCCGTTTTCATCCCCAGCGATCACGCCTGCCTTCTGCAAGGAGCGAATTTGCTCTTTGGCGTAGCTGTTGGCAATATCCTTCAGGCTGTTCGTAGATGCCGTGGACGCGGGAACCCCGACGGCCAGCGTGAGGCAGTATGTCAGAAATGCCAGAGAAACCAACCAAATATGTATGTTTTGTTTTTTCATCATACATCCAGTATAAGGAGGCAGAACCAATCTTTCATTGGTCATTTTTTGGTAAGAGTGGGGGAATGGCTGGACGGGACACACATCAAGATCAACGAAAGAGTGTTGGATATCAGGTCGGAAAAGTATGACAAGAGAACGATGGAGTAGGTGAGGCAAGCTTTTCGAATGTGCCAAGCCATACTAGGTTGGGTGAAGCTTTTTCGATCATGGCGGTGCGGTCAAGCAGGCAAGGGGACGGAACGGGTATGCAAAGCAAACACGGAAAATGATTGGGGGGGAATTCCAATATGGTATGATAAGATTGAAACGTGAGAGAAACAAAAAGCGAGGCGGAAGAGAAATGGAAGACGTACTGATTATCGGCGGAGGTCCTTGTGGTCTGGCGGCAGCGATCTCCTGCAAAAGAGCGGGACTCGATCCGCTCATCATCGAAAAAGGATCGCTCGTACATTCGATATATCGCTATCCGACGTACATGGTGTTCCACAGCACACCGGATTTGCTGGAGATTGGCGGCATTCCTTTTGCCACCGCCAACGAAAAGCCGACGAGACAGGAAGCGCTCAATTACTATCGGCTGGTAGCTTCCCGCGAAAATCTGCGGGTTCATGTTTACGAAACGGTGACCGAAGCGAAGCGGACGGAGGATGGCTTTCAGGTTGCGACGACAGACCGCTTTGCCAAGACGCATCTGTATCAGGCGAAGAAGCTAATCATTGCCACCGGCTACTTTGACAATCCGAACCGGTTGAACGTGCCAGGCGAAGACTTGCCGAAAGTCTCGTCCTTTTACAAGGAAGCGCACCCATACGCGGGATTGAAAGTCGCCATCGTCGGCGGAAACAACTCTGCTGTCGATGCCGCGATGGAGCTGGAACGGGCGGGGGCGCAGGTGACGGTGATTTGCCGCAGAACCGAGCTGTCCGACAAAGTGAAGGCGTGGACCCGGCCTGTCTTCGAGAGCCTGGTCAAAAAAGGGCGCATCCAGATGTTTTTCGGAGCCACTGTCGCTTCGATTGAAGAGCGCGCCATCCACGTCAACACAGCGGAAGGGCTGGTCACGCTTGCAAACGACCACGTGTTTGCCCTGATCGGCTATCGGCCTGACCGGACGTTTCTGCATTCGCTCGGGGTGCACACCGATGAGGAGACGGGCGTTCCGCAGCACGATCCGGAGACGATGGAGACGAACGTTCCCGGCCTCTACATAGCGGGAGTGATTGCGGCGGGCCACCACGCCAATGCCATTTTCATCGAAAACGGCAGATTTCATGGAGAAGGGATTGCCCGCCACATCGTCTCGCAAGGAAACGTTTAGGTTTTGTCTAACGCTAGAACTTCCACTCCAACTGTCTGCCGCCAATGAGGTGGTAGTGCAGGTGGAAAACCGTTTGCTGCCCATGCTGTCCGATGTTTGTCACAACGCGGAAGCCTGGCTCGGTTACTTCCATGATTTCGGCTACCTTTTGCAACGACAGATGCAGGTGGCCGATCAGCTCCTTGTCCTCAGGCTCGATGGCCATGACCGACTGGATATGCTTTTTCGGGATCATCAGGACATGTACGGGTGCGACAGGGTTAATGTCGTGAAAAGCCAGCACATGCTCGTCCTCGTACACTTTTTTGGAAGGAATATCCCCGTTTACGATTTTGCAAAAAATGCAGTCCATTTGCTTCTTCATCCTTTCTCAATCAATCGAAGGTATAAAGCCTACTTCGGCATGGAAGTAGGCTTTACCTGTTTGGGCGGGGGAAGTTTTTGGATGGGGGTGACTTCGGATTTTCAACAGAAACGAAAGGCGTTCGTTTTGGCTGAAACGGCAGCGCGCTGGCTGGCGGACATGCTGGGAACATGGATATATTCAATTCAAGCTATACAACTTAGAAAAGGAAATGCTGCACTATCTCGTGGCAACAAATCATTACAAGGAATCAGACACACTGGAAATAAAAGCAAAATATTCCAAAATGCCTACCTACTCGGTGGATGCCGTGTTCAAGGATGAACCAAATGTGACCTACAATTACACCTTGTATGATGGAAAAGAGTGGTTTCAACTGGGGCCAAGCGATGGAGAAATTGAGGGGAATCAAGACAAATACAAGCATATTGATACAAAAAGATTGCAAGGAACAGAGTAGGAGCCA
The DNA here is from genome assembly GCF_004117055.1 of Brevibacillus agri. Classification (NCBI taxonomy): domain Bacteria; kingdom Bacillati; phylum Bacillota; class Bacilli; order Caryophanales; family Paenibacillaceae; genus Brevibacillus; species Brevibacillus agri. Next base: position 3,291,014 of record NZ_CP026363.1, on the reverse strand, counting down.
ATCCACGTCAAGAATGTCGGCGAAGTCAGGAGATTATCCTTACAGGGGGACGCTCTCCCTCCACTTGCGGGTTTTCGCAAAACGACATCTTTACGAAAAGCGCATCGGGATGACGTCCAATCGATTGGGAAAAATAATAGAAAGACGAGGAGACTGGCAGCGGAGTCGGAGGCAGTCTTTTCAAAATCATGGCCTCTTTCCTCGTGCGAATGGGGCCTTCTTTCATTCATTGGGGAAATGGTCTGGCAGGGACATCCATCCTAGCTTTTCCCACCAAGGATCACTTGCTTTCTTTCCGAAAAATTTCCTGTTTGGCTCCGAGCGCTGGCTGATAGTAAAGTAATTCTACTATAGCGAAACTCAAGAAGCTTGTTTCGAAAAGCGGCAAAGCTCACCTGCGAGATCGGCCGATCACTTTGGAGGCGAGAGAGCCTTGCCTTTCCTTTACTGGCAAGGCTCATCGGTGCAGTTCGCCCAGGCTTCTTATGAAAAACTCCGCTCCAAAAACCCCAACACCTCCTGCCACGAATGCTCGGAAGCGTGCGCATTGTTTTTCGGCGTTCCGCCGTTCAGTTGCGTCCGCGTGGTGGGGATATACGGAAAACGAATGCTGTGCCCCGTATCCGCGTAGCGCAGATGAACGACGGGGTGGGCAAACTGGTTGGCTTTCAAACGTTCGACCATCCGCTCGCAATGCTCGGCGGCGGGCCACCAGTGATCGTCGTCGGCAGACAGCAACAGAATCGGGCCGTTGATCTTTTCCACGGGAATTTCTGCGTCTTCGAGCCACTCGCAGGCACGCCAGGCCGCTTTGTGGATTTGGTCGATGCGCCGGCCGGCATCCAGCCGTTCGCGGGACTCCTGGCATTGCGCCTCGGTCCAGGTGACAAACGGGAGCGGTTCTCCGCGAAACGACCAGGAGGACTGCGGCGAAAACGTTTCCGCGTCCGTGAACGCCCGGTCTGTGCCGATGTTGACCGTGGAGCTGGGGCTGGACGCGATGACAGCGCGGATGTCCGGTTCGAGCGACGCGGTGACCAGCGCCAGCTCGGCGCCTTTGGAGCGGCCGAAAACGGCGATTTGCCCGGGATGCACCGTAGACTGCCGTTTCAGCCACTGGACGGCGCGCTGTACATATTCGATCGGGATTTGCTGGATGTCTGTCGGCAAGTCATCGCATTGAAAATAGGCGAGCGCCAGCGCCGGATAGCCATGAGAGGCGAACAGGGCGGCAAACTGGGAGCAGGAACCGATCCCGCCTTCGCTGCCGCCGAGCACGAGCACGGCAGGACGCGGCTCAAGATGTGGCTTGCTGAAAAAGAGGCCGACCAAGCCGTCCTCCCTGACTTTTTGGATGGAAACGTCGCGTGAGACGAAGATGCGCTTGACGACAGCCTTGGCGACAGGCTTTTGTTTCACCTCTGCCGTCAGGTGAATCTCTGTGGAGCGTGGGGTAAACTGAAAGTCTTCGAGGGAATAGGAGCTGTAATAGCGGAGCGTCTGCACGTTCATCGACCAGAACAGTCCCATGGGGTCAATGCCTTCGTACGTGCCGAACAGAGGCGCCTGGGACACAAGATCAACAAAGCCGTTCTCGTCTGCCTGGAAAATGGCATGGGAAGAGGCCGACATCTCTCCGCCCGGCAAACCGTTCGTCATGGTGGCATGAAGCGTGATTAATTGATGCGGCATAAAACCGCTTAGTGTAATATGGACAGGTACATCGAGTAAGGCCGTTGCTGGTGAGACATCAATCTGTGGATGCATCATGCAGGCAACACTCCCCATTGAAAATATGGAATCTGATAACAACGTAAATTATAGTAGAATTCACAAATGCGCCACAGGCGGAAATGTGACGGAACGGTTAACTTGACTTCCAAACAGGGATGTAACTATAATCATTACAACGAAAGGGTGACCGACATGAAAATCAGCAGCCGTTTCTCGATTGCGGTTCATATTTTATCTCTGCTCTCCATTGATGCAAATGCTCACCATACATCGGAATGGATCGCCGGCAGCGTGAACACCAATCCGGTTATTATCCGCCGCGTGCTCGGACAACTGAAAAAAGCAGGGCTTGTACACGTCCGGGCCGGGGCGGGCGGCGCAACGCTTGCGAAAGAGCTGGAGCAAATCACATTGCTGGACGTATATCGCGCCGTCGAGGTCGTGGAGGAAGGCCAGCTTTTTCACATCCACGAGCAGCCGAACCCTGCCTGTCCGGTCGGAGCCAATATCCAGTTCGTCCTGGAGCTGATTTTGCATCGCGCGCAGCATGCGATGGAAGCGATTTTGCAGAGCGTAACGATGCACGAACTGGTCACGGACTTGCGGGAAAAAATGACGGAGCAAGCCCGGTAAGCCATCTGCCATGGCTCGTCCAGGTGAAGGTGAGCCGAAGAAAACGCAGTGTACAGTACAGGAGCGGGACAAGGGGCAGGACACGCGAGTTCCCGTATCCAAAAAGGGCAAAAGGGCGGCAGACGATGACGCAAAACACGCTTCGTCCGCCCGGCTTCTCCTGCGAGAGAAGCCGGGAACAGCGGACAGGATTCAGGCTGGAAATGGCGAAAAATAATGGATATAATAAAAGTATTCAAAAAGCTGCGAAAAAGCCGACAACGGCGTCGGTGCAAGCTTGACATTTTGGTGAGCAGTTGGCACGTCCATTCTCTTTGATGGGAGGTGGAGTATTGCGTCATCGTTATCGAATTATCATCATAGACGACGACCCCATCACGCGAATGGACCTGGTCGAGATGTTGCAGGAACAAGGCTACAACGTTGTGGCTGACGGGAAAAACGGCGAAGAAGCCGTTTCTCTGACGCAACTGTGGGACCCGCACCTCATCATCATGGATGTAAAAATGCCCGTCATGGATGGATTGACGGCTACCGGGATTATCAAAGGGCAATCGGACGCTTCCATTTTGCTGCTGACGGCGTACAGTCAAAAAGACCTGGTAGCGAAAGCGAAGACAAAAGGCGTCTGCGCCTACCTGGTCAAGCCCGTCATGGAGGAAGAGCTGCTGCCCGCAGTAGAGACGATCCTGTTGGAAAAACAAAGTTCGCTGGAAAAGTGAATCGCAACAAAAGCAATGGCGCTTGAACGAAGACGGACTGCCGTCTCCTTTTTCAAGCGTCTTTTTGACGTATAAGAGCGAGAAAAAAAGCGCAAAGGAGCGCTCGAACAACTACCGGTTCTATCCCCACCAGGCAAATTTTGGGTCACATCATCTGCATGGCCGCGATTGCTCAACGACGAGCTGGTCCCGCACGAGTTTTTTCCGGGGAGAAACGCGAAAAAGCAGGATGACCGTTTTCGCTCCCATTGTGCCGGGCGGGCAGGAAAGCAAGGAAGCCCTACCAAAGAAAGCGAGTGAAGCGAGATGAAATTGGCATGCGTCATCCGTAAAGAACATTACCAGTTCACATCCGTTCGCGATGTATTGGCGAAAGCGAGCGAAGAGAAGTCTGGCGACCAGATGAGCAAAATTGCAGCCAACTCCGCACTGGAGCGGATGGCGGCCAAAGTCGTCCTGAGCGAGATGCAGCTCAAGGACATCTACGAAAATCCGGTGATTCCGTACGAAAAAGACGAAGTCACCCGCATCATTTACGACGATTTGAATTTGTCGATCTACAACGAAATCAAAAACTGGACGGTCGGGGAGCTGCGCGAGTACATTTTGTCCTTTTCGACAGGCATGCCGGAGCTTACCCGGATCAGCCGCGGCTTGACCAGTGAAATGATTGCCGCGACCGCCAAGCTGATGTCGAGCATTGACCTGGTGATGGCTTCGCAAAAAATGAGGCACCAGGCGTACTGCAACACGCTCATCGGCGAGCCGGGCAGACTGGCGTTCCGGTGCCAGCCGAACCACCCGATTGACGATCCGGAGGGCATTCTCGCTTCGATGAAGGAAGGTCTGTCCTACGGCTCCGGCGATGCCGTCATCGGGATCAACCCGAACAACGACTCGGTTGAAAGCGTTACCAAACTGCTCAAGATGTCCCACGATTTCATGCAAAAATGGGAGATCCCGACGCAAAACTGCGTCCTCGCCCACATTACCACCCAGATGCAAGCATTGCGCGGCGGAGCGCCGATCTCCTTGATGTTCCAGAGCCTGGCTGGCTCGCAGCGGGCGAATGAAGCGTTTGGCGTCTCCAAAGATTTGCTGGACGAAGCGATGGAGTTGATGCTGCGAAAAGGCACGGCTTCGGGGCCGAACGTGATGTACTTTGAAACCGGGCAAGGCTCGGAGGTGTCGCTGGACTCGCACGAAGGCGTGGACATGCAGACGCTGGAGGCGCGTACGTACGGCTTTTGCCGCCACTGGAAGCCGTTCATGGTCAACAACGTCTCCGGGTTCATCGGGCCGGAAACGCTGTACGACGGCAGACAGATGATCCGTGCCGACCTGGAGGATTTGTTCATGGGCAAGCTGCACGGTTTGCCGATGGGAATTGCCCCTACCTACACGAACCACATGTACGCGGACCAAAACGACCAGGAAATTGCCGGGATGCTGACGACGCTTGCCGGAGCGAATTTTTACATGGGCGTGCCCGGCGGCGACGACGTCATGCTGAGCTATCAGGATACGAGCTACCACGACGATGCCAGCTACCGCGAGCTTTTGGGCCTGCGCCCGTTGCGCGAATTTGAAAAATGGCTGGAAAAAATGGGACTGATGGAAAACGGACGGCTGACAGAGCGGGCAGGCGATTTATCGGTTTTCGACTAACGAGCGGGGAGGGCACACACGATGAAACAGATCAACATGGATGACCTGATCCAGCGGGTCATGGATGAGCTTTCCAAAAAGACGGGGGAAGTGATTCACTTTCCCGAGCAAAAGGTGCGCGGCGTAGAAAATCCGCACAATCTGGAAGCATTGGAGCGGGCGATGGCGAGAACGCCGGCGCGCATCGGGATCGGCCGCGCAGGGACCAGAATGAAGACGACGAGCTATTTGCAGTTTCGCATCGACCAGGCGGCGGCACACGATGCGGTCATGAAATCGATCAGCCCGGAATGGCTGCAGCGGCTGCAACTCCCGGAGCTGCATTCGCGGGCGACGAGCATGCAGGAATATTTGATGAACCTCGACTCGGGGCGGCTGCTGTCCGACGAGTCGGTCAGATGGCTGGAGCAGCACGGCGACAAAGGCAAAGACGTGCAGATCGTCATCTCCGACGGACTGAGCACGTCTGCCTGCGAGGCGACGATTCCGGATTTGCTGCCCGCCCTGCAGCAAGGATTGGCGATGCGCAACATCAGCGTGGGCAAGCCGGTGTTCATTCACAAGGGACGGGTGTGGATTCAGGACCAGGTCGCCAAAATCGTCAATTGCAAAGTCGTCATCTCCCTGATCGGGGAAAGGCCGGGGCTTGCGACGGCAGAAAGTCTCAGTGCTTACATGATTTACAAACCGGACGCCCATACGGTAGAATCAGATCGAACGGTTATTTCTAATATTCATCGGGGCGGGACTTTGCCGATTGAAGCGGGAGCCTATCTCGCAGAGCTGCTGGAGGACATTTTGAAGCACCAGGCGAGCGGAGTCAAATATATGCAACTCCGCGCCCAAAACAGTTAGATTCCTACTGGCACATCCTCCCGTCTTGCACTAGAATACATAGAAGATAACCAATTTCTATGAGGAGTTGCTACGCATGACGGAGCCAAACCAAAACGAACTGGAAACAAAAGCGGAAAAGCCAAAAATCAGCCTGCAGGAAGCGATGAAGCGCAAATTGGCGGAAAAGAAGCAGGCACAGGCCCAAGCGAACAACCCTGTGAACCAGAAGGCGAAAAACCAGTCGATGAAAAGCCAGTTGACGAAAAAGCCGAACAACCAGCGCAGACGTATGGGCGTCTAGTCTAGTTTTCAAGTGGAAAGAAACGAACAAAGGAGAATTTGCAGCATGGATTTTTTGCTGCGGATTCTCCTTTTTACACGTAAGAAAGCTCCGGTAGCGGAGCCGCCAAAAGGTGGAACGAGAGTTGAAAGTAGAACGATTGCTGGCGATTGTCATGATGCTGTTGAACAAACGCCGGATGAGCGCTCGCGAGCTGGCCGACCGCTTTGAAGTATCGCTGCGCACCGCGTGTCCACGTCCGGGTACGAGACATGTTTGATCCGCAAACGATTGAAACCGCGCCAAACGGCGAGATGACTGTCCGCACGACGATGGCAGACGATGAGTGGCTGACAGGCATGCTGCTCAGCTACGGCGACAGCGTGCAGGTGCTGGCGCCGGATTTCATCCGCCAGCGGATCGCGGATACGGCGAAAAAAATGTTGGCATGCTACGAGACAGACCAGAAACGTTGACAGACAGGTGTCAAGGTAGGATAGCTATACTAGGCATGTAATCCATTCTTTGAACAGGAGCGTGCAAACAGATGAATCCGACGATCGTCCAACTGGGGGAAATGCGTGTAGCTGGTCTGAAAATTCGGACCACGAACGAGGCTGAATGCGGAGCAAACGGGAAAATCGGGCCTTTGTGGCACCGCTATTACGAGCAAGGGTATCCGGCGCGTACGCCCGGGCAAAAAGAGCCGGGAGTCGTCTATGGCGTCTACTCGGATTACGCAAGCGATGAACAGGGAGCGTACTCGTTGCTCGTTGGCGTTGAGGTGGAAGCGGGGGGCGAGCTGTCTGCCGAGCTGACCGTGAAAACGATCCCGGCAGCTACATATGCGGTCTTTACAACCAGAGTCGGCCCGATGGTCGAGATCATTCAGGAGGCGTGGGCGCGCATCTGGGCGTGGGCGCAGGAGTCAGGCGTCAAGCGGACGTTCGTCTCGGATTTTGAGCGCTACGACGGCGTGCGCTGCGCCGACCCGAATCAGGCGCAAGTCGATATTTACGTGGCCATCGAGCAGAAATAAGGCGCTATTGCCGCCTTCCGCAAACAGTCGCTTCCAGAGAACGGGAGCGATTGTTTGTTTTTTTCCATGATTTCTTCACAATTTTCGTATAGGCTTAAAGGAACAGGCAACAGAGGGGAGTCCGCAAGCGAACATGGATGGATTGACGAATATAGAAGGCTTGGCAGAATGGATTCGCTCGTGGGGAATGCTGGGAGTAATCGGCAGCATCTTGTTGAATATCGCCATCAGCGTGGCAGGCGTCCTGCCGTCCATTTTTTTGTCTGCGGCCAATGCCGTTGTATTTGGCTTGTACGGAGGTTTTTTCCTTTCCCTCACAGGGGAGGTGCTCGGTGCGGGCATCGCTTTTTTCTTGTACCGCTATGTCATTCGAAAAGCCGATCGGCGCAAAAAGCTGGCGTCGTTCCAATGGGTAGCGGCGATTAACGGGGCGACCCGGGTGCGAAAAGGGCTCGCCGTCGTCTTGCTGCGGCTCAATCCGCTGCTCCCTTCGGGGGTAATCAATCTCGGGGCGGCGATGACGAACATGACGTTCGCCGATTTTCTTCTCGCGACACTCGTGGGCAAAATTCCTTCGATGGTGTTTGAGACATTCGTCGGGCACGATCTCGTCTACTTTGGCGAAAACAAGCTCAGGCTGGTGATCGCGCTTGCAGCAGGCGCGCTTGTTTTCCTGCTGTTCTGGAAGCGCGGGAAGGGACAGGCCAGCCAGTCGGAATAAGGGGCAAAAGGAGGCCAGGACATGTCTACGATTTTGCTGGTAGACGATGAACACAAAATTTTGGAGATTTTATCTTCCTATCTGCAAAAAGACGGCTATCACGTGCTGACGGCGATGACAGGCGGGGAGGCTATCCAGATAGCCAGCTCGGCGGCCGTCGACTGCATTATTCTCGATTTGATGCTCCCGGACGTCAGCGGTGAAGAAGTTTGCCAGCGCATCCGCAAGCATTCCCGCGTCCCGATTCTGATGCTCACCGCCAAGAGTCAGGAGGCTGACCGGATTTATGGGCTGGAAATCGGGGCGGATGATTACTTGATGAAGCCGTTCAGTCCGCGCGAGCTGGTGGCGCGCGTGCGGGCCGTCATGCGGCGCTCCGGCGACTATTCGGCGCTCTGCGACGAGTTCGAGGCAGGCCAGCTCACGATTTCGATTCGCGACAAAAAAATTCTCAAAAACAAGGTCGCGCTCGACGTCACCCCGAACGAATACCGGCTGCTCACGACGCTGGCCCGCCATCCCGGCCGGACGTGGAGCAGAGACGAGCTGGTGCGCGAAGTTCTCGGCTACGACTTCGAAGGCTACGACCGCACGATTGATACGCATGTCAAAAATTTGCGGCAAAAAATCGAGGACGATCCGAAGCAGCCTGTCTACATCAAGACGGTGTACGGACTGGGCTATCGGTTTGACGTCCCGGTGAGGAAATGAGGTTTGCGATGAAGCGCATATGGATGAAGCTGGCGCTCGCCTTTATGGCGATGGGCGTCGGTGCCGTACTGATTACGACATGGCTTGCGATCAAGGAAATGGACGAGCATTTCATGATGTACGCAAACGAGGTGAAAAGCCAGCACAACGAAGAAATTTCCCAGGTGGCGCTCGCCTCCTACCGCGCCAGCCAGGCGTGGGACCAATCCGCTTTTTTGCAACTGGAGGCCGTCTCGTCTGTGCTCGGCCTGCACATTGCGCTGCACGACGCGCGGGGGGAAAAGCTGGGCGAATGGGGGCAAGCGCCGGGCGCTGGACGGGAGGGCGAGCACGACACGCACGCCGAACATGCCGAGCGCGCAACCGAAACGATTCCGCTTTATGACGGCGGTCGAAAAATCGGGCAGCTTGTCATCAGCCACGATGACGAAAATGCGTACATGGCTTTGGAAGGCCATTTTCAATGGGCGCATAAAAATACCGCGCTGTGGACGATGGCGGTTTTGCTTGTGATCGTCGTCGTGCTGTGCATTCCGCTGGCCCGCACGATGGTTCGGCCTGTCGTGCAGGTGAGTGCGGCGGCGCAAAAGGTCGCGCAGGGCGATCTGCAAGTGCGCGTGCCTGTACCGGAACGGCAAGACGAAATTGCCGCGCTGGTCGTCGCCTTTAACAACCTGGTGACGAGCCTGCACGAACAGGAGGAGTTGCGCAAACGGCTGACCGCAGATATTGCGCACGAACTGCGTACGCCGCTCAACACCTTGCTGGCCCAGACAGAAGGGATGATCGACGGCATCTGGGAGGCGACGCCTAAGCATTTGGAGAGCACGCGCGCCGAAGTTCTCCGTCTGATCCGGCTCGTGAACGATCTCGATCAGGTGATTCAGGTCGAGGCAGGCGCCCTGCCGATGCGGCGCGAGCAGGTGAATTTGCGGGATGTCGCCGAGGAAGTCAGCGAAGCGATGCACGTCGCTTTTGCGCGCAACCAGATTCGCTTTCAGTTGGAAGGACCAAAAGACGCCTGGATGACAGGCGATCGGCAAAGAATCGCGCAAGTCGTGGCAAACTTGCTGGCAAACGCGTGCAAACATACGCCGCCCGACGGAACGATCTGTGTGACGATCGAAAAAGCGGGCGGACATGTTAAGCTGCAGGTGCGCGACAACGGCGCAGGCATCGCCCCGGACGATTTGCCGCACGTTTTTGCGCGTTTTTACCGGGGGGACCGCTCGCGGGCGAGAGAGCGCGGAGGGGCTGGCCTCGGGCTGACGATTGCCAAAGGCATCGTGGAGGCGCACGGCGGACAGATCGCGCTGGAAAGCAGCCTGGGCAAAGGAACGACGGTCACGGTGCGCTTTCCGGGCGGGGACGAGGCCCGGACATGATCTTGTCGCCACGAATGCCAGGGCGCGCTATAATGGGAGCATCCATAGACAAACAAGAGAAGAAGGAGAGGAGAACATGTTTGATCTGGCGACGTTGAGCACGTTTTTGGCTGTCGTGATCGGCCTGTTTTTAATTCCCGGCCCTGCCGTGCTACTGACGGCGACACGCACCGTTCAGGGCGGCAGACGTGCGGGAATCATGGCGGGGCTTGGAATCGCGACAGGCGACTTCATCCATACGATTTTTGCCGCTGTCGGCTTGTCGGCGATCTTGATGACATCCGCCTGGGCGTTCCAGCTTGTCAAATTCGCCGGGGCCGCCTATCTCATCTACCTGGGGATAAGGGCGCTGCTGGAGAAACCGACAGACCCCGAGTTGCCAAAAGTATCGCCGCTGCCGCCGGGGAAGGCGTATGTGCAAGCGATCATCGCGGAAGTGCTGAACCCGAAGACGGCTTTGTTCTTTCTGGCGTTTTTGCCGCAGTTCGTCCACCCGGAGCGGGGAGCGTCCGTGATGCAGTTTGTTGTGTTGGGCCTGATTTTTTCCATTCTCGGCTTCTTCTACACGTCGCTGATCGCCCTCTCTGTGCGGCCGCTGGGGCATCTCGTCAGACGCATCTCCTGGATCGGTCGTTGGAGCGGCAAAATGATCGGGTCTGTCTACATTTTGCTCGGGTTAAAAGTAGCGCTGCAGCAAAAGTAAAGCAGGAAAAAAGCGGCATCGTCCATACGAGAAACTCCCTTTTGCCACCGCCAGGCAAGCGTTGTCTGACGAAGCGAAAGGGAGTTTTGTTTTTGGGCGTGCGCTGCGTTATTTCGCAGCCAGTTGCGGATCGGAAGACTGCTGTTGGGCTTGCTTCCCGGCCAGGCCCGGTTTTTTCGAGCGAATCAGGATGGCGGTAGCGAGCAGGGCGATTCCGTTGATAATGAACACGTAGCGGATCGGGATGGCGCCACCGAGCACGCCGCCGAGCACAGGGCCGAGCATCGTCGCGAGCTGGTTGGCGGACTGGTTCAGGCTGAAGGCTCTGCCGCGAAACTCGGGTTCGGTCACTTTGACGATCATCGCGTTAATCGAAGGGTAAACCGCCGCGAAAAACAGGCCGTAGGCGAAGCGCAAAACCCCGAAGCCGTACAGGTTGGTGAAGAAAAATTGCAGCAGGTTGCCGAAGGCGCCGCCGAGCAAGCCGATGAACAAAATTTTCGTGTAGCCGACCTTGCCGCCGAGTTTTCCCCATTGCGGAGCGGCGATCACGGTGGCAATACCGACGGCAGCGAAAATGATCCCGGCGCTGAGCGAGGCTTCCTGCTGCGAGGCCCCGAGCTGCAACACGTAGACGGTCAACAGCGGTTCCAAGAGCATGACGGAGATCGTGACCATCAGGCTGAGGCCGAGAATCGTCATGAGCGAGCGGTTGGCGATGGCAGCCCGCAAGTCTTCCCGCACGTTGGAGCGGCTGCCGGAGCGGTTCATGTTTGTCTCTTTGACGAGGAAGGTCGCGATCAGCGCCGCTACGAGCACGACACAGCCGGAGAAAAGAAAAGCCTCTGCGTTTCCCCAGAGGTGACTGACTACCCCGCCGACGAGCGGCCCGACAATCCCGCCCGTGGCTCCAGAGGTTGCCATCACCCCGAGAGCGTACCCGACGTTTTTTTCCGGTGTATTCGTCGCTACCAGCGCGATCGCGGCAGGCACGTAGCCGGCGAGCAGCCCCTGAAACACGCGCAGCACCAGGAAAAGGTAAGGATCTGTAATGAAGTAAGTCAGGAAGTACAACAAAGCCAGGCTAAAACCGGATCGGATCAACATCGGTTTTCGCCCGTATTTGTCGGCGAGCGAACCCCAGTACGGCGAGATCAGGGCGCTTGCCAAAAAGGTAATGCCAAACGAGATACCAGACCAGGCTTCCAAATGCTCGTGAACACCCAAAGATGTATGGAGGAAGATGGGCAAGAATGGTATGGAGATCGAGTAGGCTGTGCTGCAGAAGAAGACGCCGACCCATAACACAAACAAATTACGCTTCCATGAAAACTCCATCTTTCTGTTCACAACCTTTGCAGTAGAAAAGCCGGAAATTTGATATTGATTATTCTAGCACTGGTTTTTGGCGCTGACCAATAAAGAAATGTGATCGTACTATTGCAAAAATGAAATAAGGAAAAAACGAAACGGGCACAAGCAACGCGTCTGGCGCATACAAAAACCCCTTTTGACGGAGCGAAAAGGGGGAGTTGCTGTCTGTCAATGCCCGGCAGGAACCGTGATTCCAAGCCGATCTACAAGCTGTTTGCTTTCTTCATTCAATCCCGTGATGAGCACGAATTTATCGGCATCGCGGTATTTGGCGACTACTTTGGAGATGGCGGTTACGGCTGACATATCCCAGACATGCGAGCGGGAAAAATCAATGACAATCTGGCCGAGATCGTTTGGAACATCGAATTGCTCGACAAAGTGCGTCATCGTACCGAAAAACAGTTGCCCGGAAATCGCGTACACGTTTTCACCTGTTTCCCTCATAATAGCTGGTGGAGTGCAAGCGTGCCCGCCAGCATCGCGTACATGGTCCCCGAAGCTCCGACGAAATGCGGAAGCTGTGCCATGAAGATGAGGATCGCGTTTTTTTCACAGGAGGCGATTGTCCAGTCTATGGCGATTCGCCGTGCCACTTTGCGGACCGAAAGTATATTGGCAAAAGAGGCCGTGATCTGTCCAAACAGAAAGGGGTGGCCTTTTGCAGCCGCAAGCGGGACGAGCCGTGCTGCAAACTGCAAGGGACGCGTTCTTTTGCAAAATGATGATCGATCTTGCCAACCAATCCAGCTATAATGAAAATGATTTTCAAAAAAAGCGTGAGGAGCTGTGTCATGTAGCTTGTCAATGAAAAAGGAGGTGCTGCTGCGATGCTTCGCAGATTTTTTTCTTACTACCGGCCTTATCGTGGATTGTTCGTACTCGATTTCACCTGTGCGATCTTCGTGGCTGTTCTGGAGCTGGGATTTCCGCTCGCGGTAAACATGGTAGTCGATCAGCTTCTGCCGAGCAAAGACTGGGAGCTGATTGTCTGGGCCTGTCTTGGGCTGCTTGCGCTTTATGCCATCAATGCGGGAATGAACTACGTACGAAGACATGGCGGATTTCAATGCGCGCGTCGAGGACAATGTCGGCGGCATGCGCGTCGTACAGGCGTTTGCCAACGAGAGCTTTGAAAACAAGCGCTTTGCGGAAAACAACCAGCGTTTTCGTCTGACCAAGCTGTTGTCCTACAAAATCATGGCCCAGAACGCCTCGGTCAGCTATATTCTGATGCGGCTCGTTATTTTGTTCGTGCTGATCTGCGGCAGTTGGTTTGTCATCGAAGGCTCTCTCACCTACGGGGAGTTCGTCGCCTTCCTGCTGTTGACGAACGTCTTTTTCCGTCCGCTGGAAAAGATCAACGCGATTATCGAAAGTTATCCGAAAGGCATTGCCGGCTTCAAGCGCTACATAGAAATTATGGATACGGCGCCAGACATCGCAGACGCTCCGGATGCGGTCAAGGTAGAGGCGCTGAAGGGCGATATCGAGTACAAAGGCGTCTCGTTCGGGTACGAGCAAGGCTCGCGCGTTTTGCAAAACATTGATTTGCGCATACGCGCGGGAGAGACGATTGCCTTTGTCGGTCCGTCCGGCGCGGGGAAAACGACGCTGTGCAGCCTGCTGCCGCGGTTTTACGAGATTGACGGAGGCAGCATCACGATTGACGGACTGGATATTCGCAACATGACGCTGGCTTCGCTGCGCAGCCAGATCGGGATCGTGCAGCAGGACGTGTTTTTGTTCTCCGGCACCATTCGGGAAAATATCTCTTATGGCAAGCAGCACGCAACAGAAGAAGAGATTTGGCAAGCGGCGCGCCGGGCCAAGCTGGAAGACTTTATCCGTGCGCAGCCGACAGGGCTGGATACGATCATCGGGGAGCGCGGGGTGAAGCTGTCTGGCGGACAAAAGCAGCGGCTCGCGATTGCCCGGATGTTTTTGAAAAACCCGCCGATCCTGATTTTGGACGAAGCGACGTCCGCTCTCGATACGGAGACGGAAGCGGCGATTCAGCAGTCGCTCGCGGAGCTGTCGCAAGGGCGCACCACGCTGGTGATCGCGCACAGGCTGGCGACGATCAAAAACGCGGATCGCATCGTCGTCGTGACAGAGCAGGGCATTACCGAACAGGGGAACCATGAGCAACTGCTGGCACAGGATGGCATCTACAGCCGGCTGTATCAGGCGCAGTTCGGCTCGTATCTGGAGCAGCCGCAAAACGCTTTTTCCAGCTAGCGCCCGTCCTTGTGCTGGCGGAGGCGTTTTGGAAGCGAGCTTTTCAATCAAAAAACGGGGGGAGAGAGTCTCTTGCAAACATGGAATGAACCGTTTTTGGCGGAACAGTTTCACCTGACGACTACGCACCGAACAGACGCGCTGCTCTCGATCAAGGCAAGCGATCTGCTACAAGCCAGACATGCGGAACAGTTGGTGCAGACGTACGCGCCGCTTATCAAGGCACATGACCAAAAGCCTGTCGGCACTTATGCGGCCAGTTGGCTGTCTGGGCTCGGGCTCGGCTTGCAGTACGCGCTGTCTGTATGGAACGTAGCGATTCGCATACCGCTCGACCAGTTGACGATTGAGCTGTACGACGCGGATGGCTACGTCCAGTTCTCTTTCGTCGTGGACGAGTGGCACAAGGCGGAGGGTCCGAGCACAAGCACAGCGCGTTCTGCCTGGCGCGCCGAGCAGTATCGGCAGTTTTACGGACATACGCTCCGGCCGTTGTTCCAGGTGCTGGCTGATGCGACTGGCAATCCGCTGAAAATGATTTGGGGCCAACTGCCGACGAGATTTAACTATTATCTCGATACTTTCGTCCAGGAGGCCCGGGAAGAGGCGATCCGCCAACGGCTGCGCGACGATTACGCGGCGCTTTGCGACGAGCTGGACGGGGAGTGCTTCGGGCTGCCCAAAAATCCGTTCGCGGTCAAAGTGCGCTGGGTGGAGGACATGCGCGACCCGAACAAGCAGGTGCGCCTGAAAAATCAATGCTGCCTGTACTATCAAACCGGGGATGGACAGTACTGCTACACCTGTCCACGGCTGAAGGAAGACGAGCGCGCAGCCCGTCGCCAGGCGGCGCTGCAGGCGTGAGTTCCCCCCCTCCAGCCAGAAGAGGGGGATTGTGCTTTTTCCTTCTCTGGACAGGGGGCGCATTCTTCCTATAAAGTAGAAAGAGAGGAAGTATCAGAATAGTTCGGAATTGTGGGACTTGCTGTCGCTGTCCCGTTTGATGACAAACTTTAGGAGGGACGTGGTTCGTATTCAAACAATCGACCAGGATGAGCTGAATCAGACCGATGAAGATCTGTTTCAAGCCATTGTGAACCAGCAGCTCACACTCTATTACCAGCCTTTTTTCGATTTGCGAACAACAGGGATGACGGGGGTCGAGGCCCTGGTTCGCTGGCATCATGAAAAGTGGGGACTTTTGCCGCAACAGACATTGCTGCTGCTTGCCAAAAAAAGCGGCGTGATTCATTTGTTGGAGGAATGGGTCCTGCGAGCCGCGTGCACGCAATGCAAGGAATGGATCGACATCGGCTTCGGGCCGCTGGTCGTATCGGTCAACCTGTCCGCGCATGCTTTCGAGTCTGTCGGATTCGGGGATACGATCCAGACGTTTTTGCGGGAAAGCCAGTTGCCGCCGCGCTATTTGGAGCTGGAAATAACGGAATTGGCCGGGGGCGATATGGAGCGTACGATTGGCGTCCTCGCCCAGCTCAAGCAGTTCGGTGTGCAGGTGAGTCTGGACGAGTTCGGAAAAGATCCGGTTTCGATCCCGTATTTATCGCGTGTTCCTGTAGACAAGCTCAAGCTCGATCCAACCTTGATCCAGCAAGCGCTGACCGACGCTGCGCAAGAGGCTGCGCTCAAAACCGCATTGGCGATCGCGCAGACAATGGGCCTGCAGGCGACGGCTGCAGGAGTCGAGAGTCGCGAGCAAGCAGAGTTGTTGGGGGAGCTTCTGTGCGACCTTGCCCAAGGAAATTACTTTTGCGAGCCGCTGCTGGCAGAGGGGCTTGTCGCGAAGATGAGCTCACAGGGCAAGGCGTTTGCCGATGCGCCAGCGCGCGCAAAGCAGGGAGCGGGCGAGAACCACAACTGTTTGCGCGAGGTGCTGCGCAATCAGCAAGGAATGACGTTTACATTTCGCAAGCAGGACGAGCGGTTTATCCATACGTTTTGCGCGGGGGAGTTGATCTACCGGATCGGCTTGACGCCGGAGCAGGTCGTAGGGAACGAGTTGTGCGACATCTTGCCCCGCAAGGAAGCGCTGCGCAAGACAGAGCATTACGAGCGGGCCTGGGGCGGCGAAGAAAACGTCACCTATGAGGGCGTCGTCAACGGCGTTTGCTACCTGGCTGTCATGCACCCGATCTTCCGGGATGGGCGGGTGAAGGAAGTGATCGCTTCCTGTGTCGACATCACGGAACTGAAAAAAGCGGAGGAAGCCCAGCGGGTAAGCGAAGCGAAATACAGGCTGATTGCGGAAAACATTTCGGATATGATCGTGGTCATTGATTGCCATGGATATGTTACATACGTGTCGCCGTCCGTTCACACCGTCTTGGAGGTATCCCCGGAGGTGTTTTTGCATCAGCATCTGCAAACCATTTTGCCGAGCGAACAGCTCAAACGCGTCTGGCAGACGTTTCAGGAAATTATGGAGTGGAAGCTTCCCAGGGCGGTTACCTTTTCCTGCCAGCACCGCAATGGCAGCAAGCTGATTTTGGAAACAAAAGGAACGCCTGTGCAAAACGAGCAGGCCGAGGTGGAGCAGATCGTCTTCATCATCCGCAACAGTACGGCGCAGGTGCAGGCAGAGGAATTTTTGCGCAAAATGGACAAGATCGACGTCGTCGGGCAGCTCGCAGCAGGAGTCGCACATGAAATCCGAAACCCGGTGACCTCGATCAAAGGCTTCGTGCAGTTGCTGCGGCGCGACCAGTGGAAAAGCGAATACTTTGATATCATGCTCGCCGAGTTTCACCAGCTCGAAAGCATTTTGCGCGAATTTGTCTTTTTGACCCAGCAAAGGTCCCACCAGTTTGAGTCGCAAAATCTGGCGCAACTGCTGCGCAGCGTCACGCAGGTCGCGCAGGAGGAAGCGCCGGCACATCAGATGGTGCTCGAGATCGACGATGTCGAAGAGACGTGTCTGTGGTGCGATCAAAGCCAGATCAGGCAAGTGTTCATCCACTTGCTCTCCAATGCCGTGGAGTCCATGCCGGACGGGGGGACGATACGCATCCGGGCGCTGCGCTCGGGGCACGATCAGGTCATGATCCAGATTGTGGACAAAGGCTGCGGCATGTCCGAAGAGCGATTGAAGCGGCTCGGGGAGCCTTTTTACAGCACGAAGGAAAAAGGGACGGGGCTTGGCCTAATGATTACTTATAAAATTATTCAGTACCATGACGGGTACATCCATTTTTCCAGCGCCCCCAACCAGGGAACGAAGGTCGAAGTGTATTTGCCGCTGAACAGGCCGACGGATACCGCTTGACGCGCTGCGGCGACAGCAACAAAAAAAAGTCCGATCGGCTGGCGAGGCGGATCGGACTTTTTGGCGTGGTTTATTTGGCGGATGGCGGCTTTTGTGCGGAGAACTGGCTTTGGACTGCCTGTAAAAAGCGTTTCCACGCTTCGGGCAAGTCTTTGCTCTCGTGTTCTGTAGCCGGGGGAGAAGAGGGCTTGGTTTCCTTCACAGGCTCCATCTGACACTATCCTTTCGTATTGCTCCAGTCGTGGCGCAGGGCGAACAGCTCGCGAAGCTCGGCCGTCGACAACTCGGTAATCCAGCCTTCCCCGCTGCCGACGATCTGTTGGCTGAGCGAGAGTTTGCGCTCCATCATTTCGTCAATCCGTTCCTCGATGGTGCCGAGCGAAATGAATTTGTACACCTGCACGTTCCGCCGCTGACCGATGCGGTGCGCCCGGTCGGTTGCCTGGTTTTCCACGGCGGGGTTCCACCAGCGATCGACGTGAATGACGTGGTTCGCTTCCGTCAAGTTCAAACCTGTGCCGCCTGCGCGCAGGGACAGAATGAAAATGGCGCCGCGCTCCTCATCCGGGAGGGAGGCATCCTGAAAACGGGCGATCATCTCGTCCCGTTTTTCTTTTTTGGTGGCGCCGTTCAAAAAGTAAACGGGGCCGTAGCCTTCGCGCGTCAGCACGCGCTGGAGCAGGTTGCCCATCTCAATGTATTGCGTAAAGATCAGGCAGCGCTCCTTTTTTTGCCGAATTTCCTCGACCAGTTCCAGCAGTCGCTCCAGCTTGTGCGAGCGGCTTGCTTCATCCGCCGTAGTGATCTCGTTTAAGATCAACGCGGGATGGTCGCAAAGCTGCTTGAGCCGCGTCAATGTCGTGAGGATGAGGCCGCGCCGTTCCATGGCGGAGACGTTTTCCATCCGGGCGAACATGTCCTGGATCGCGGTTTCGTAGAGCGCGCCTTGCTCGGCGGTCAACGGCACGTATTCCTTGCTTTCGTTTTTCTCCGGCAAGTCGAGCTGAATCGCCGGGTCCGTCTTGGTGCGGCGCAGCAGGAACGGCTGAATGAGCCGTTGCACCGTCTGGATCAGCGCCTGGTCGCGGTCGCGCTCGATCGGCAGGACGAAACGCTGGGTAAAGTCGCCGAGGCTGCCCAAGTAGCCGGGATTGAGGAAGTCAAAAATCGACCAAAGCTCGCTCAGGCGGTTTTCGATCGGCGTTCCGGTGAGCGCGATCCGGTGCCACGCCTTCAGGTCACGGACGGCGGACGCTTGCTTCGTATAGGCGTTTTTAATGTTTTGCGCCTCGTCCAGACAGATCGTATTCCAGGTGATGGAGGACAGCTCCTGTTCGTCGAGGTGGGACAGCGCATAGGACGTAATGACCAAATCGACCCCCTCGATGGCCGGAGCAAAATCTTCTTTTTTCGGACGGGTATTCCCGTAATGAATGAACACGTTGAGCGAAGGGGCGAACCGCTGCAGCTCCTTTTGCCAGTTGCCGATGACGGAGGTGGGACAGATGAGCAGCGAAGGGGACTGGGCGGTTTTTGTCGCCTTCACATGCAGCAAGTAGGTGATAAACTGCACGGTTTTCCCAAGGCCCATGTCGTCGGCGAGACACGCTCCCAGACCGAACTGGCGCAAAAACAGCATCCACGAGCTTCCTTCCAACTGGTAGTTGCGCAGCGTGCCGCAAAACGTGTCCGGCTGCGGCAAAATCGGGATGTGCTTCGTTTCCTGCAGGCGGTGCATCAGCTCCAGCAAATGCGCGTTGAGCTGGACTTCCACCGTCAGCGGGTAAGGTTCAGCGAGATCGTCGTCGTCCGCTGGTTCTTCGGCTTCGACATTTGCGGTCAGGTGCATGCTCATCACGTCGCGCAAGGTCATGCCGTTTTTTGCGTTCGTTTTTTTCAGCGCTTCCTGCAGCTCGGCGAACAGGTCAGGCGTGAGCTGCACCCAATGCCCCCTGATTTTCAGCAGCCGCTGCTTCTGGCGGATCAACTGCGCAAACTCTTCCTCGCTCAGCTCGACAGGACCGAGCGCGAGCTTCCACTCGAAATCCATGACCTGCGAAATGCCCAAAAAAGACTGTCTGCTCGCCCCGACAGAGGAAGAGACTTTCGCCCGGAGCTTCGGTCTGACTCTGCGCACCTGCTCCCACCACGCCGGCAAAAAGACGTGAATGCCAGCCTGGACGAGCTGCAGGCTGCAGGACGTCAGGAAAAGCCACGCTTCCTCATTGGTAAGCTGGGTGCGCAGCCCGTCCGGTTCGTCAGCGCCGGACGTTTGCCAAGGGAAAATGTCGCGGCATTTGGCCAGGTCGCTTTGAAAACGCCGCCAGTGCTCTTTCCATTCCAGAGGGATGCGCGCGGTGTGCGCGTCTGGAGCGCCGAACTGATGCGGCTCGATCACAAACAGCCGATCCGGTTCTTCCCGATCCTGCAAATAAACCTGGAGCAGCCATTCGCTGGCGGCGTGCGCAGGCTCGACAATTTGCAAACAGGTGCGAAACGGCGTCACATCCGGCAGCCAGCCAATCGATTGCAGCCATTCCGTCTCCTGCAAATGGACGGACAGCTCGTCGCCCATGACGTGCAGCGCCGGAAACTGGGCAGTGAGCTGATCCCAGGCGCGGCCGACCTCACCAAAGGCGTGGACAGCTTCCTCCAACACATGCGAAAGCCACCTGTTGCCGTAGGGCGCAAACGAAGCCGGGGCCTGCTTCGCCCTCCAGCCGAATCGTCCTTGCTTCCATGCGGCAAAGTCTGGGACGATGGCGCCTGCGGCCAGCGTTTTTTGCAGGAACACGGCGACGCCCTGGTATTCCAGAAAACGCTTGTCGACGGAATAAGCCCGGTGCAAAAGCCACGGCGGCGAGGCGAAAAAGGCCAGCGCCTCTGTCGGGCCGAGCAGCAAGCCTTGCTCGTTTTTTTCCACGAACGTGCCGTAGTAGGAGGCTTCATCCCAGGCAAAAAGCGCTCCGGCGAGCTCATCCGGGTCGAGCGCCTGCCCGCTTGGGTCTGCTCCCGCAATAAGGAACTGGCCGTCTGCCAGAAGCTTTGCGGTTAGCACCATGGTTGTAACAGTGTTCATAGGTTCAGATTTCCTCTCCTTAGCTCCTCCTGAAATGCCCGCAGGCGGTTGTGCTTGGCGGACAGTTTGTCCACGAAGCGCTCCCAGTCGGACTCCTGCTCGGCCTTGGCGTAAGTGGCCCGCGCTTTTTTCAACAGCTTGATCGCCTCTTTGTAGGCGGGGCGGTTGCGCTCGCGGATCAGGCGGTTGATCTCGCGCACATAGTACGGATACAGCAAGGACGGATCGGCGTCCTCGATTTCTTTCAGGTGCACAGACGAGATGTCGGCAAGCGGCACCTGATAGGACATTTGCAAATCGACCCATTGCTTGAACTGCTTTTCCTCGTACAAATGCAGGGCGTACTCGGAATAGCTGCTCGGCAGGAAGTTTTTCAGCATGGCTCCGCACTCGTCGGAGCGGCCGACCTGCTTCATCGCTTCTTGCCAGATGGCGATGACCAAGCGATATTGTGCGGCCTCCGCCGACCCGATCAACTCGGTCAGCGCCTCCGTCCAAAACAGAAAGCGCTGCCACTCCTGATTGCGGGCGAAAGCTTTCATGTAGGGCAAGTAAAAACTTAAAGGCAAGCGGCGAATCGGCTTCCAGACTTGCAGGGCGAGCGCGTCCTCGTTTTCCATGACTGAAAAGTGGGCGCGCAGCAGGCGGTATTTTTCGCTTTCGGCTGCGGGCGCATTCGGCGTCTGCATGGCTTGTTCCAGCTCCGCCACCTCTTGTTTGATCCAGTCCGGGTCGGTGAGCAGCGACCACCAGATCATGCGATAGGCGTAGACCCAGTAGAGGGAGGACGTGTCGTTTTCCTTCCATTTTTGGATGATCGTCACCGTTTCAGCGAGCGCCGGGCGATGGTCGGCCCACAATGCCTGGCGATCGGCAAAGTAGATGGCCCCCTCCAACTGCTCGAGCAGCCGTTCCGCCGTCTGCGCCAAGTCCGGATACCAGTTGGACTGGCGGTAGCTCTTGACGTATTGCTGCAACTTTTGCAGGTGAAACAAATTGGCGTGGATGTGAAACAACTGGGCCCGTTCCCGTGGCCATCCCGCGGCGACGGACTGGACGTTTTGGTAGCTGGAAAACATTTCGGAGGAAGCGCGGTACGATTCCATCGCGGATAACAAATTGCGCGTCCAGCTTTCGAAAAACGCCCACCAGTCGGAAACGGAGCTGGCTGCGGTCAGCGGGGAGGAAACGGGGGCGGCCTCATTCCCGTGCAAATCGCTTGCCACTGGCCGATAGCTCGGGATGAGCATGGCGGGAGTGAAGCTCACCCGACGCGGTTGCTGCGCCCTGGATAAAAAGTGGCGCGGGTTTTCGAAGACGCTGTACATTTGAAAAAAAGTAGCGGCGATATGCTTGCAAAGACGGGTGTACGGACAGGTACAGGTGCTGTCCTGCACATCTTCCAGGTCGAGTTGGACGTGGTACACCTGGGTGCCTTGCACATCGCTGCACAGGATGCGGTTGTTTTCGACGCGTGTATTAAAGACAACCCCATCGGAAAAGTACGAATAGCCACGCTCGATGATCGCACTCTCCATTCCTTGCAGGACTTGCTCTCCAGCCGCTACTGCCTGTTCCCGTGTCAACTCTCTTTGCAACATGTGTTCTGGTCCTCCGAACGAAGTGTCATCCCTCCATTATAACGCAAAAGTCGGGGAATGGAAAAAGCAAGAATCGTTACGGCGGCGCGATTCCGTTTAAAAAGGAGAAAAGCTCGTCGTAAAGCGGATCGCCTGACTGGTACAAGCTGACGAGCGCCTGCTTGCGCCCGTTTTTGCCGAAAAACCAGCCGCCCGTGTACCAGGCAAGCGGCGCGTCGTATTGAAAAGGCCCGAAAGCATTGCCATGCCCGTCTGTCCCGCCGGAAGCTCCGGCCCGCAAGTACGCCAGCAGCCGCTCGCGTTTTTCCCGATCGTAGGTGACTCCGAGGTCAAACTCGATTTCGACGCCCATTCCGGCTGCCTCGCTTGCGGCGGCGGAAGCATCCACGCTTTTTTTCGGGTTGAAGTAGTAGTTCGGTTGCAAAAAAGCGAGGTCGAAGCCAAGCTGTGCCCACTCGTTCCAGCCAGCCGCCTGTTGATACGGAATCCAGATGCTCCGAAGCATCCGTCCGGCGTGCGTGCAGCCGTGGATCGCGTCGTTGACCGCCCGGATGACTTGGCGGTCGTCGTGCTTGGGCCCTTGGAAGTACAGGCTTTCCTGTAGCCAGTAGAAGCCTTTTAGGCAGAGGCAATCGTTCCACGGCTTTTTGGCCCACCTCGTAAGAAACAGGCACATCCACTCGATGACCGCCTCGATCCGGTAGGCGTCGTCGCCAAACTGCTGCGGATTCGGGTAAGGCAGGGCCACCCACACATTCGTGCGCGACAGCGGCGAGCAACGCACCGCCTGGCAGAGCGCGTCGAGATTCCGGTCGCCAAGGAACAGCTCATCCATGTAGCGCAACCATTCGTTCCAACCAGCGGGAGCCTTGTCGATGCGCGCCAAAAAGCGGCCTTCCCCCGACTGATTCAAAATCCCGAGAGCCAAAAACAGAAAATCGGTGAACATGCCGCCGTCCGCCAATCCGGTCACCGGATCGGTATGGAAGAGCAAGGGCAAAAAGTCGGTGCACTCCCAAAACTGGTAGTGCGGAGTGCCGTCCGTGCCGATGCTGTAGCCTGTGTACGCGAGAAACAGTTGATTGATCGGGCTTTTTCCGAGCGAGGGATAGGGAGCCATGCCAACACACCTCTTCTTCTAACGGTTTGATCGCGAAAAGGTCCTTCGCTAACACGTATGTCAGAAAGCGGGCGTATATACAGCCAGCCGCAGGACTTACTAGCCGCTGAAAGCAGGCTGGCTATTTTTGGAGCAAGCGGGGAAAGCTGAATGCAGAAAAGAAAAAAACGGGTAAGGATGATTTTTATGGAAGCCGCAAAAACGGGTCCGATTACCCACAAGCGGGCCAAAAAGCGAAGAATCGTCACAAGGGCGCTTGCGATTATCGTCGGAGCGCTGATGGTTGCCGTCGGCCTGGAAATTTTTCTCGTGCCGAACAAGATCATCGACGGCGGGGTCACAGGTCTGTCGATCATGATGTCACACCTGACCGGAATCAAGCTGGGGATTTTCCTCTTTCTGTTCAACTTGCCGTTTTTGTTGGTCGGCTACAAGCAGATCGGGAAAACGTTCGCGATCTCCACGCTGTTTGGGGTAGCCGTCATGTCGCTCGGGACGAATTTTTTGCACCACGTTCCCAGCTTGACCGACGATTTGCTGCTGTCTGCCGTCTTTGGCGGCATCATTATCGGGATTGGCGTCGGACTGGTGATTCGCGCAGGCGGGTCGTTGGACGGCACCGAGATCGTCGCGATTTTGCTGACGCGCAAAAGTCCGTTTTCCGTCGGGGAAGTCGTAATGATTTTCAATATTTTCATCCTCGGCAGCGCGGGCTTCATCTTTGGCTGGGACCGGGCGATGTACTCGCTGATTGCCTACTATATCGCGTACAAAATGATCGACTTGACGATGGTCGGCCTCGAACAATCGCGCTCGGTCTGGATTATTAGCGACTATCCGAACGAAATCGGGGACGCGCTGTCTGCCAGGCTGGGACGGGGGATTACGTATTTGCGCGGAGAGGGCGGCTACTCCGGGGACGACAAAAAAGTCATTTTCTGTGTCATCACCCGGCTGGAGGAAGCCAAGCTCAAATCAATCGTGGAGGAGATCGACGCATCCGCGTTTCTCGCGATCGGCCATATTCACGACGTATCGGGAGGGCGGTTCAAGAAAAAAAATATTCATTAACGGCGAGCGTGGCCGGCTAGGCCAGTCAGGCGCAAACAGGACAGGCAAGCAGCAGATGCTTGCTTTTTTCTGCGTGTCGGCCATTCCTAACTGATTATCTTTTCTGAAACTTGAAAATGATCTATTGATTTTTAAGCATTATGAATTTATGATTTGTTTACTGAATATGAAATAGTAGTTCCGAAATTCGGAACAAAATGAGAAAGACGGGTGAGGCAAGGTGAGGATAGACGAGCTGTGGAGTACGAACGGCTTTTTTCGGGCCAGCAAAGGGAGCAGCGCCCCTGACGGAATCGTCTCGAAAATCACGGTTCCGTCCGAGCGCACGAGCTGGGAATCTGCCGCGATGGCAGAGCTGGCCAGTCGGATCGGTTTGCACCTGACCGACTTGCCGCTGCCGATTTTTGAGCACTTGTTCATTTTCGACCAGCTTGATGAACAGGCTCTCCCGGTACAGGGGGACAAGCCGCGTACTTTGCGGATCGTCGTAGGGTACGAGCAGGCATGGCTTGCTTCGGTTTTGGGCGAACGCAAAGCGGCGCTACTCGCTCTGCACAAGCTGCGGGACAACGGCGAAAAAGAGGCAGGCATTCTGTATGTGAGCGAGGGCGAAGACGAGTCGATTCTCGTCATTACAGGCACATCGCCGCAAATGACGTTGCTTTCGGCACGCGCGCTCGTATCCGGGGAGTACAGGCAAGATGCAATAGAGCAGGCGGGCTTCGGCCATCAGCGCGCGATTTTGATTGCGCCAAAACCGGCGGCTCCGTTGACCGCCGAAAAGACGGCGACCAATCCAGGCAACAACCGCTCCCGGACTTTTTCGCTGCACGAACTGTTTACGACAGAAGGGCTGTACGAGCAAAACGACGGGGAGCTGCTGCCGACGCTGGACGTGTTGTTGTCCATGCCGGATGGCTCGCTGGAGAAGACGGTGGCGGCCGTGGAGCTTGGCGCGCGCCTCGCCTTGTCTGCGGGCTATGTACGCACGCCTGTGACGCGGTGTGCAGGGGAAGAAAACGAGGCGGGGCGGTTTGAGATTGTCTTCGAAACAAAAACGGCTCCGGCTGCTCATGGAGAGAGCCGTATGGAGCTTTTCGAGGACGGCAAGCAGTTGCGGATCGAGAGCGATGCTTTGCATCTGGTCGGTTTTGTGCGCGAGCTGCTCGCAGACGGATTTGCGCCGCTTTCCGCAGGACAGCATTTCGGCTGGCGCCAGCGGTTGTTCGCCTTAAAGAGCGACAGCCAAGATTTGTCGTTGCGCGCGTCTCTTGGCTTGCAAACGTTTTCGCTGCGGGAGCGCACAGAGATCGCGCGCCTGGAAGTACCGGAGCATTTGGCTCGCCCCACAGAAGTATGGGAGCAGTATGTGGGCGGCGGTGGACGAGCGGGTGGCCCCGTGCCGCTTGCGGTTACGGAAGAGCTGCCTGTCTGGACGGCGGAGTGGAGCGATCCGGGCGAATTAGCAGAGATGGAAGACTATTTGCTGGCCGTTGTGCAAAAGCATGCCGAACATTCCGGGGGAGCCGCTTTGGAGATCGAAGTGACGACCACGGCGAGCGAGCAGACGTTTGCGGCGTGGGCGAAAAAGCTGGCCGGGCAATGCAGGGAGCGCTACGGCGTCGAAGTCTGGTTCGCGTTTCGCGACGCAAACAAGTCGGGGCTGAACTGGGCCATGCAGGAGGTGTTGCCGCAAATCGTCCAGCTCAAAGACGTGCACAGCGTCGAACTGCGGGCGAGGGCGTTTCGGCCAGCGGACAAGCACTTCGACCTGGTTCACCGCTTTTTGCAGGAGCTGTATCCGTTTGATGCGATTTTGGCCGACAGCCTGTCGCTTCCGCTCGAACGCATTCGCCTGCAGCTTGCAGAAGATTCTGCCGCTCCGATGTTTTCCGTGTGTGCTTTTGCCGAGTCGAAAGAGGTGCTTGCCGACTGGAGCTGGGAAGGCTGGGCAGAGAGCAGGCCGTACATGCCGGATCAGCCGCAGCGCGGTCGTGTGCTCGTTCCGTTTGCAGGCGTCCGGGTAAAGGAAGCGCAGACGCAAAACGAGCTTGCGAGGAAACCGTTTGCAACCAATCCGTATCGCTTTTGGCAATGGTACCAGGAGCAGGTGCTGCCGATGATTTTCCGGCAGGTAGGGGGCAATCCTGGCGTGCCGAAGTTTTCCCGGCTGGAATGCCACGTCGGGATGGATGCCGTGGAGAAAAAGCTGCCGCATCTGGAGGAGAACAGCTCCGTCCTGGAAGCGTTGCACGAAGATATTTACTTTTACACGTTGCACGCCATGCACAACCACGGGAAAAAGGTCGGGGACCCGGAGTGGGACGCACCTGGCGGAATCGTGCCGTTCATGCACGTCGAACAGGGCGGCAAGCCGTGGGCGCGGATCGCTTTGTACGCCTTTCCGACGGAGCATGCGATCACGGCGGTCGACGCGAGCGGCGCGGCGACGGTCATCCGCCCGTTTGCGGGGATGCCGTTTCGGGATGCGGTAGCGACCGGGCTTTGCCGCAAAGAAACCGACTGGTCGGTTACGCTCGAAGGGATTGCGGACGCTACGCTGAGAGAGCAGTGCCAGGCATGGCTGGGCTTTTCCATGGCGCAATCACAAGCGCAGCCTGCCGACCAGCAGCCAATCGCGCAGCAGGCTACTACAGAAGCTTCCAAGGGAAAGTCGCTTTGGGAGGACGTTTTCACAGGCGAGGACGTGGAGCAGTGGCTCGCACAACACCGCGAGCAAGTGCCCGGACAGGTCGTGCCGCTCGATTTTTCGCTGAACGGCCGCTGGATTTGGGCCGTCGAGCTGTTCGCCGGAAAAGCGCAGCACAGCTTTGCGACGAGCACGGCCAAGCACGCGCTGTACAAGCCGACGTTTTTCATCAACGCAAGGCACCACGCCAACGAAGTATCGAGCACGAACGCCGCTTTGCAAATGATCGCCCAGCTTGCAGACGATCCTTCTGTCCTGGAGGCGGTCAACCTCGTCATCATCCCGCTGGAAAACGTCGACGGAGCCGCGCTGCACGCGCAGCTTGCGCAGGACAACCCGTGCTGGAAGCACCACGCCGCCCGCTACAACGCATGCGGACTGGAATTTGCCAAGTATCGGTTTCAAAGCGGCGTGCCGTTTGGCGAGAGCCGGATTTATCCGAAAGTATGGGAGCGCTGGGCGCCTGACATCGTGCTCGACGACCACGGGATTCCGTCGCACGAATGGATTCAGCCGTTCAGCGGCTACAACAGCCCGCCGCGCTTCCCGGTTTCGTACTGGATTCCGAGCGCGCGGATGTACACGATCTGGCGCGCGCTGACAGAGGCGACCCCCGAGCAGCGCGAAGCCTACACTTCGCTGCGCGCAGCCCTCACCGCTTCGCTGCACCAGGACGCGGCTGTCGCGCAGGACAACGTCGATTGGCTCGCCACATACCGCAGATGGGGCCATGACTTTGACCCGCAGCATTTTCCGATTGAGCTGTCGAACGGAAGCATTGCCTACACTCGGGACAGCCCGATTAACCGCAACTCTCATGATCTGATCGAGCGCTTCCCGGAGTGGGTGACAGCCGACCTGATGACAGAGGTCAACGACGAGACGGTGTATGGCAAAGAATTGCAAGCGTGCCGACACGCCCACCATGTGGTCCACCAGGCGATTGCCGACTGGATGAAAAATCGGAAAGTAACAATAGAGGAAATCCGGGAGCACGAGGCAGATGGCACCATTCGCATCGGCCTCATCCGCAAGCGCCCGCTTTAGATTAGCGCTCATTTGAGAGGAGACTACCAACATGGTTTTGATTGGTGTTGCAATCGTGATTATCGGCTTCATCGTGCGGCTCAACCCGCTACTGGTGGTGACGGTCGCGGGGCTTGCCACCGGACTGCTCGCCAAGCAGCCGCTGTATGAGATCATCGAGCAATTTGGCAAGGCGTTTACAACGAACCGCTACATGGCGATTTTTATCGCCACCTTGCCCGTCATCGGGCTATTGGAGCGCTTTGGACTGCGCGAACAGGCAGAAGCGCTCGTCTCCAAAATCAAGGCCGCCACGGCAGGCCGCATCATTAACGTCTACTTTTTTATCCGCGAGGTCGCTGCCGTGTTTGGCCTGACCTCGATCGGCGGCCATGCGCAAATGGTGCGGCCGCTCGTCGCGCCGATGGCAGAAGGAGCGGCGGAGGCGAAGTACGGCAAAGACCTCCCCGACGACGTGCGGCAAAATATTCGCGCGCACTCTGCAGCGGCCGACAACATCGGCGTGTTTTTTGGCGAGGACGTGTTTATCGCGATTGGCGCAATTTTATTGATGAAAGGCTTTTTCGACCAGAACAACATTCCGTCCGATCCGCTGCAAATGGCGATGTGGGCCATTCCGACCGCGATTGCCGCGTTCGTCGTGCACAGCATCCGCCTGATTTTGCTCGACCGCAAGCTGGACCGACGGCTGGGACAGCGCAACAGCAAGCACACATCGACAGGCAAGGGGGAATAACCGATGTGGATTTCGATGGAAGCGATCTATGTATTTCTCGGTTTGATTGCGCTTGGCGGCAGCCTGTTTACGTTTGTGGACAAGAAAAATCCGCGCCGCTTCACCTCTGGCCTTTTTTATGCGCTCTACGGGATTTCCTTGCTGCTCGGCAGTATCATCCCGCCTTTTGCCATGGGACTTTTAGTCATTGTGATGGTGCTGATCGTCGGCTTGGGCGGCTTGAAGGTGGGAAGCTACGGCGAAGCCTCCGCTGAGGAGCGCAGGCAGAACCGCCAGCGGCTGGGCAACTGGCTGTTCGTGCCAGCGCTGTTGATTCCGCTGTTGACGATTGTCGGCAGTCTCGGCTTCAAGGACGTGAAAATCGGCGAGCTGTTCGTGCTCGACCAGAAAAACATTACGCTCGTCTCGCTGGGGCTTGCGACGTTGATCTCGCTGCTCGTCGGGATGGCGCTGACCAAAAGCAACCCGTTGACACCTGTCAAAGAATCGCGGCGCTTGCTGGAAGCGATCAGTTGGGCGGCTGTGCTGCCGCAGATGCTGGCTACGCTCGGAACGATTTTTACCAGCGCAGGTGTCGGGACGGTCGTCTCTGATCTGGTTGCGCACGTTATTCCGACGCATTCCTTGTTCTGGGTCGTCTTCGCCTACTGCGTAGGCATGGCCCTGTTCACGATGATTATGGGCAACGCGTTCGCGGCTTTCCCGGTCATGACGGCGGGCATCGCCATTCCGCTATTGATCGGCCAGTTCGGCGTCGATGCGAACCATCTGGCGGCAATCGGGATGTTCGCGGGCTACTGCGGCACGCTCATGACGCCGATGGCAGCGAACTTCAACATCGTGCCCGCCGCGCTGCTCGACTTGAAAGACAAAAACCACGTCATTCGCGTGCAGTTCCCGACAGCGCTCGTTTTGCTTGCGTTCAACATCATCCTTTTGTATCTGGTCTCGCTGTAGGCAAAAACCATCTGTTGTTTTTTCCTCCTGGCAACAATAATGATAAAATATGGACAAAAACAACCAGATCGCGGGGATGGAGAAGTCCATGATACAAAACCAGAACAAAACGGTCGTGAAGTCGATGGAGCTGCTCAATCTGTTCATCGACCACGACAGATTGAGCTTGAACGAGATGGTCGAGCTGACGAACATGCCGAAAACGTCGATCCATCGCATGATCGGCTCGCTCGAAGGAATGGGCTTTTTGCAGAGGGGCGAGGACGGCAAATTTTCGCTCGGGCTGTTGTTTTTGCAGTTCGGCCAGTTGGTGTCCGAGCGGCTGGATATTCGCCAGCTCGCTTTGCCCGTGATGAGCGCCCTGCGGGACGAAGTGGAAGAGGCGGTCAATCTCATCGTCCGGGACGGAAAAGAAGCGATCTATATCGAAAAGCTCGATACGCCACACCCGGTACGGCTCTATACGAAGATCGGGCGCAGATCGCCTCTGTACGCCGGGGCCTGTTCGCGAATTATTTTGTCTTTTCTGGAAGAAAAGGAAAGAGAGCAGTATTTGCGCGAAGTGGAGCTTGCGCCGATTGGACGCGGGACGATCACGGACAGGGACGAGTTGCGCAAAGCAGTGGCGGATGCGCGGGAAAAAGGGTACACGATCAGCTATTCGGAGTTGGAAAACGATACGGTAGCGGTCGCAGCGCCCATTTTTGACCACATGGGTCGTCTGCATGCAGGCATCAGCATCGCTGGACCGCAGGAGCGGTTCACCGAGGAGCGGCTGCCAACGCTGATCGCCCATTTGACGGCTGCCGCAGAGCGCATTTCCACGGCGCTGGGCTGGAGGCGAGCGAGGCGAAGCTGATTCATAAAACAGATAGCAGGGACAGGGGAGAGCGACGATGAAAACCATTTTGGTAACAGGCTTTGACCCATTTGGCGGCGAGCCGATCAACCCGGCGTGGGAATCGGTCAAGCGACTGGCTGACGTCCGGTCGGAACGGTATCGCATCGAAACAAGACAAGTGCCAACGGTGTTCGGCAAGTCCATCGAGCTTTTGCAGCAAGCGATTCGCGAGACGGAACCTGATCTCGTGTTCTGCATTGGACAGGCTGGCGGCCGGCCGGACATTACCGTCGAGCGCGTGGCGATCAATGTTAACGATGCGCGGATTCCCGACAACGAAGGAAACCAGCCGATCGACACCCCGATTGTGGAAGGCGGGCCAGCGGCTTACTGGTCCACGCTGCCGATCAAAGCGATGGTCAAGGAAATGAGGGCGAACGGCATTCCCGCTTCCGTTTCCCAAACGGCAGGAACGTTTGTGTGCAACCACCTTTTTTACGGACTGATGCATACGCTCGCGCAGCAAAACGCGGCGATCCGCGGCGGCTTTCTCCACATTCCGTACTTGCCCGAGCAGGCAGCGAAGCACCCCGGCCAGCCGAGCATGTCGGTGGAGACGATCGCCAAAGGACTGCAAGTCGCGATCGAAACAGCGGTGCGCCTGGAGCAAGACATCGTCGAAGGCGGCGGACAAATCAGCTAATACGAAGAGGAGGACAACTCCTCTTTTCCTTTACTCTAAAATTCGGAATGATTATACCGATTATCGGAACAAAAATGGAATAGGAGGGGAGCAGGTTGGAGCAAGTCGCGTTTTTTCCACTCGGCGACTCGGGAATTGTCATCAAGCTCGGAGACGCCATTGACCAGGCGACACAGCAAAAAGTAAAGGCGCTCGCCGACTATTTCGAAGAGCACCCGCTTCCGGGAATGGTCGAATACGTACCGGGGTACACGTCTGTCACGGTGTATTACGATCCGGTGGCGTGGTACGATCCGCGCGCAGCGGACATGCCGTACGAGCGGTTCAAGGCGCTGCTCGCGGGGCAGCTTGTGCACATTCGCGCGGATGAACAGACGAAGCCGCGGCTGGTGGAGATTCCCGTCTGCTACGGCGGCGCGTTTGGCCCTGACCTGCTGGATGTGGCCGCGTATCACGGCATCACCCCGGATGAACTGATCCGCATTCACTCCGGGCAGGAGTATCTCGTGCACATGATCGGCTTTGCTCCTGGCTTTCCGTATTTGGGCGGACTGGACAAACGCATTGCCACCCCGCGCAGGCAGTCGCCGCGAACCGCGATTGCGCCGGGAAGCGTCGGAATCGGGGGAGAGCAGACGGGCGTCTACCCGATTGAGAGTCCGGGGGGCTGGCAGATTATTGGCCGGACACCGGAGCGCCTGTTCCGCCCGGAAGAACAGCCGCCGAGCTTGCTGCGCGCAGGCGACAGAGTCCGCTTCTGTCCGATCTCGGAGGAACAATACGGGAAATGGGGGCAGATCGGGCCATGACCATGAGCATCGAAGTCCTATCACCAGGCTTGTACACGACCGTTCAAGATTTGGGCCGATACGGGTACCAGCGGCACGGGGTGATCGTCGGCGGGGCGATGGACACGCTGGCGATGCGCATGGCAAACATGCTCGTCGGCAACGAGCCGGACGCCGCCGTTCTGGAGCTGACGGTAAAAGGGCCAGTGCTGTTGTTTCACCAGGATGCGCTCTTGGCCGTGTGTGGAGCGGACATGCAGCCTGCTATAGACGGCGTGCGCATCCACAGCAACCGTCCTGTCTGGGTGAAAAAAGGCAGCACGCTGAAGTTTGCCCATGCCAAAAAAGGCTGTCGCGCCTACCTTGCCATTGCGGGCGGCTGGGAGGTTCCGCTCGTCATGGGCAGCCGCAGCACGAATGTCCGGGCGGGCTTTGGCGGGGCATGGGGCAGGACGCTCCGGGAAAAAGACCGACTCGAGCCAGGCAAGCCGAGCGAGCTGGCGCTGTTTTTCGCAGAGCAGTTGCAAGCGAAAAGCAAAGCGCGAAACGCTGGTTGCGGCGAGATGGACTGGTTTGTCCCGCAGCATGTTTTTCCGTACCAAAAAGACGCGGTCGTCCGGGTCATGCGCGGAGCGGAGTTCGGCTATTTTTCCGAGGAGAGCCGCCGACAGTTTTTCGCGACGCCGTATCAGCTCGCGGCGCAATCCGACAGAATGGGCTATCGTTTGGAAGGGCCGCAGCTTGCGCTGGAGTCGCCGCTGGAACTGATTTCCGCCGCCGTCTCTACGGGCACGATCCAGGTCCCGCCGAACGGCCAGCCGATCATTTTGCTCGCGGACAGGCAAACGGTTGGCGGCTACCCGAAAATCGGCCATGTGGCGACCGTTGACTTGCCGATTTTGGCGCAGT
Organism: Brevibacillus agri; assembly: GCF_004117055.1. Classification (NCBI taxonomy): domain Bacteria; kingdom Bacillati; phylum Bacillota; class Bacilli; order Caryophanales; family Paenibacillaceae; genus Brevibacillus; species Brevibacillus agri. The sequence continues at coordinate 3,258,124 of NZ_CP026363.1, read as the reverse complement.
TGCGGCCGGGCGATAGCGTGCAGTTTCAGGAAGTGTCTTTGCGTAAAGCCCAGCAGGCGCTGTACGAGCAAGAAACCGAGCTGCAACAAATCAAGCTGGGAATCCAAATCAACGCGGGATGGAGGCAGAGCAAATGAAGGTTGTCGATTTGAACTGTGACATGGGGGAGAGCTTTGGGGCGTATCGACTGGGCAACGATCAGGCGATTTTGCAGCATGTAAGCTCCGCGAACATCGCCTGCGGCTTTCATGCGGGCGACCCTTCCACGATGCGAAAAACGGTGAAGCTGGCCATCGAGAGCCGGGTGGCAATCGGGGCGCATCCCGGACTGGCCGATCTGGTCGGGTTCGGCCGCCGCAACATGGACATCTCCGCCCAGGACGCCTACGAGCTGGTCGTCTACCAGATTGGCGCGCTGCAAGCGTTCGTCCAGGCAGAAGGAGGCGTCATGCAGCACGTCAAGCCGCACGGAGCCTTGTACAACATGGCAGCGACGCGTCCCGCGCTGGCCGAGGCGATCGCCGAGGCGGTTTACCGGGTCAATCCGGAGCTCGTTCTGTTCGGACTGGCTGGCAGCGAATTGACGCGGGCCGGGGAAAAAATCGGGCTGTGCACCGCGCACGAAGTGTTTGCAGATCGGACGTACCAGGCGGATGGCACGCTGACGCCGCGGACGCAGCCAGACGCGCTGATCGCCGACGAAGCCGAGTCGTTAGCCCAGGTCGTGCGCATGGTGACAGAAGGCAAGGTGCAGTCGCTGCAAGGCGTCGACGTGCCGATTCGCGCGGACACCATCTGCATTCACGGGGACGGTGCGCACGCGCTTGCATTTGCAGAGAGCATTCGCCAGGCGCTGCAAGCGGCGGGCGTCTTTATTCGCTGCATCCGCTCGTCATAAGGAAGGGTAATCCGCCTGTTTTTCTGGGAAAAAGGGCGCTTTCCTCCATCTGACCCGCTTTCTTTTGCGACGAGGCGCGCCAGGCTCTTTCGCATGAGGATAGCAGGATGAAAGCGCACGGGATGGGGAACAATCAAGGCAAGGAGCAGTCGGGTAGTCGAGAACACAGGAGGGAGAGGTTTCCTGCGTGCACGTAAACTGCGATTCATCTTCCTTGAAAGCCGAGCTGAAGCAAGAGCTGCTCAGCATTTCCCAGGCGATGGAGCAAAGTCTGCTCGCCCTCGACCAAGAGGAAGGCTGCTTGCTCGGTACGTTCGACCATATACGCAGCAGATTTAGCCGGCTGGAGACAGTGGCTGCCTCGTTTTACTTGCAATGCTATCTCGCGCCGTACACGGAAAAATACATAGACTTGACGATTGCCGTGCAGCATTTGGCCGAAAAACGCCAAGGGGCCCTGATCGTCATCGAGCGCGACGACTCCCTGGCCGAGCATTTGCAGGCGGGCATTCCCATCGGGGCTGTTTTGAGCTATTCGCTCCTGGAGTCGATCTTTTTTCCGGGCAGTCCGCTGCACGATGGGGCGGTGTACGTGCGGGACAATCAGATCGTTTCTGCGGCGAACGTCCTGCCGTTGTCGCACATTGCCGTCGGCGAAAAAAAGCTCGGGACACGGCACCGCGCCGCCCTGGGCCTGAGCGAGCAGAGCGACGCGCTGGTGATCGTCGTCTCCGAGGAGACGGGAAAGGCGTCCTTTGCCATGCAAGGCAGGCTGTATCCGATCATCACGCCTGCGTAGGCAACCAAAAAGAGGATCATGGCTCCCGACAGGGCCTGATCCTCTTTTTGGTTGGCTGAAAGCGTGCCGTTCGGCTCATTTGGCTTACGCCCAGTTGCCGTTGCGGAACAGCGGCTCACGCACGCCGTCCGCTGTCTCGCCGTCGATGTTCATCTCTGCGGAGCCGATCATGAAGTCGACGTGCACCAGGCTCGTATTGATGCCGCGGGCTGCCAGCTCTTCCTGGCTCATCGCTGCGCCGCCTTCGATGTTGACCGAGTAGGCGCTGCCGATCGCGAGGTGATTCGAGGCGTTTTCGTCAAACAGCGTGTTGTAAAAAATGATGTTGGACAACGAGATCGGAGACTGGTGCGGAACCAGCGCGACTTCGCCGAGATAGTGCGAGCCTTCATCGGTCGCAACGAGTTGCTTCAAAGCTTCTTCGCCCTTTTCCGCGCTGACCGAGACGATTTTGCCCTGCTCGAACGTCAAGGTGAAATTTTCAATCACATTGCCGTGATAGCTCAAAGGCTTCGTGCTGCGGACGGTTCCGTTCACGCCGTCTTTTTTCGGCGCGGTGAACACTTCCTCGGTCGGCATGTTCGCCATGAACGACGCGCCTTTTTCGTTCACGCTACCGCCGCCGATCCAGATGTGACGGTCAGGCAGCTCAATGGTCAATTGCGTGCCCGGCGCCTCGTAGTGGAGGTAGCGGTACTGCTTGGCGTTCAGTTGCTCTACTTTGCTGTTCAGCGTGGCATGATGCTCGTGCCACGCCTGAACAGGATCGTCCGTGTCCACGCGCGTCGCCCGGAAAATCGCGTCCCACAGGGCAGGCACCTGTTCGTCGGCGGGCAAGTCAGGAAACACCATGGCCGCCCATTCCGGCGACGGGACAGCAATTACGCTCCAGCTTACCTTGTCCGACATGGTGTAGTTGCGGAACGTCCGCAACGCTTGTCCCGCTGCCTTGTTCGCAGTCGCGATTCGCTCCAGCTTGACACCTTTGAGCAAATCCGGGTTGGTCGAGTTGATGTACAAAAACGCCGCTCCGTTTTCGGCCATCTCCTCCAGCCCTTTTGCCTTCCACTGCGGATAATCGGCAAAAGCTTCATCCGGCGCGAGATCGTATTTCATGCGGGTCAGCTCGTCATCGGTCCAGTCGATATGTACGTGTTTGGCTCCTGCTTCATACGCTTTGCGCGCCACCTTGCGCACGAACGGAGCAGCGGAGAGCGGAGCAGTCACAACCAGTGTTTGCATCGGCTGTACATTGACGCCGACTTTTACGGCGAGATCGGCATAGCGGTCAAACAAAAGCTCGAAAGACATAGGAAAGCCTCCTTTTCACTTGCGTTCAGCACCTCTCTATTATACCTGCACAACGGGAGTTGCTCGCTAGTCATTTTGAAAAAATTTCCTTGGAAAGCGCAGAAACAGACAGATTACGGAAGTTTTCGCGACATTTTTCGTTTATTTATTTTTTGGAATGGGAGGAAAATTCAAACGAGAATCAAACTTGAATAATAGAAAACATTTTATTGTAGGAATCATAAGGAGGCAGACACAGTGAAGACGAGACAGACGCGTGACCAGGTAGCCGTGGAATATACATGGAACCTGGATGACTTATTTGCCAGTCAAGCAGCGTGGGAGCAGGAGCTGGACGAGATTATCAGCCAACTGCCGGCCGTAACGGCTTTCAAAGGGCAACTGCACACAGGCGCAGAAACATTGCTGGCCTGCCTGGAAGCAAAAGAAGCGATCGAGGTTCGCGCCAATCTTGCGGCTACCTATGCCCGTCTGCGCTCATCCGAGGACGGAACCAATCCGCAAAATCAGGCAAATTCCGCGCGTGTCGGTGACGTCGTCTCCAGGCTGAACGCAGAGCTATCGTTTGTGCCGTCGGAAATTTTGGCCTTGCCGGACGGCACGATCGAGAAGTTCCTGCAAGAAGAGCCGGGTCTTGCGCCTTTCCGCAAAAGCCTTTCCGATCTGCTGGAAACCAAGCCGTATCGGCTGTCTGCGGAAACCGAAGCGTCGCTTGCCGCACTCGGCGAAGTATTCGGCGCTCCGTACACGATCTACCAGCGCGGGAAGCTGTCCGATATGTCATTTGCGCCCGTGCAGGACGGGGCCGGAGCAGAGCGCCCGGTGTCTTTTGCCCTGTTTGAAGCCGACTACGAAATGTCTGCGGACACGACGCTGCGCCGGGCTGCCTACGAATCGTTTTCAAACACGCTTGCTGCCTACCAAAACTCGTTTGCCGCTGTGTACGCCACTGAGGTGAAAAAGCAAACCGTGCTGTCCAGGCTGCGCGGCTTCGAGACAGTGACTGACATGCTCTTGCACACGCAGCAAGTAACACTGGACATGTACCACAACATTCTCGATATCATCGGCACAGAGCTGGCGCCGCACATGCGCCGCTACGCCAAGCTGAAGGCGCGCGAGCTGGGGCTTGAAAAGCTGAAATTCTGCGACCTGAAGGCGCCGCTTGATCCGGAATTCAGCCCGCCGATTACGATTGAGGAAGCGGGCCGCCTGATTCAGTCTGCTTTGCAAGTAATGGGACCGGAATACTCCGCAATCATGGAAAAGGCGTTGAACGAACGCTGGATCGACTACGTGGACAACGTGGGCAAATCGACAGGAGCGTTTTGCACGACACCGTACGGCAACCACTCCTACATCCTCATTACGTGGTCGGGCAACATGCGCAGCGCCTTCACGCTGGCTCACGAGCTGGGGCACTGCGGCCATTTCACGCTGGCGACCCGCGAGCAAAGCTATACCAATTCGCGTCCGTCCTTGTACTTTATCGAAGCGCCGTCGACGATCAACGAGCTGCTTCTGGGGCAGCACATCATGGCGCAGTCCGACGATCCGCGCCTCAAGCGTTGGGTGATTTTGCAACTGATGAATACGTACTACCACAACTTCGTGACGCACCTGCTGGAAGGCCGCATGCAGCGCAAAGTGTACGAGGCGGCGCAAAACGACGTGCCGCTGACGGCAAAAAAGCTGTCGGAATGGAAAGGGCAAGTGTTGGCGGAGTTCTGGGGAGACGCCGTGGAGCTTGACGAGGCAGCCAGCTTGACGTGGATGCGCCAGCCGCACTACTACATGGGGCTGTACCCGTACACGTACGCGGCGGGCTTGACCGCTTCCACCGCGATGGCAGCGAGCATCAAAGAGGAAGGACAGCCAGCCGTCGATCGCTGGCTGGAAGTATTGAAGGCGGGCGGCACCTTGAAGCCGCTTGAACTGATGCAAAAGGCGGGAGTGGACATGTCCCAGCCGCAGCCGATCCGCGACGCTGTCGCCTACGTGGGCAGCCTGGTAGACGAACTGGAAAGGCTGTTCTAGTTGTAGCCGGGCCAGCCGTTCGCGCAGGCAAACAGGAAAAAAGGCTTGTGATGGCGAAACCGTCACAAGCCTTTTTCAACGTCATCTTTTTACAAGAAAGATAGGAGCGCAGGAAATGACCGAATTTACAGAGCGAGCCGTAAAAATCATCGCCAGCATCCCGCCGGGTAGCGTCATGACGTACGGACAGATCGCCGCCTTGGCGGGAAGTCCGCGCGGAGCCAGACAAATTGTGCGGATTCTCCACTCCATGTCGCAAAAATACAAGCTTCCGTGGCATCGGGTCATCAATGCCAAAGGCAAAATCGGATTGCAGGACCGCGATTCCATGAATTTGCAAAAAATGCTGCTGGAAGGCGAAGGCGTAGCAGTCTCCGAGGCAGGGGAGATTGACCTCGAACGCTATCAGCACCATCCCGATTCGCTTTAGGCAGCTTGACCGCCTTCGTGTCGCCCAGCCCAGCCCAATCCGGCTCGGCCTAGCCTAGTAGCCTACTTCCACAGAGGCAATGACGACGTAAGCCAGATCGTTCTTGTCATCCTTTTCCGCGATCACGACGCCGCTTGACGTCAGCATGCCGCCGTCCACGACCTCAAACGACACTTCTCCGTACGGCAATTCGGCGCGCACGGTGTCCAGATCGAGCTTGTCGCGGTCGGCTGGCACAGCGAGGCGGACGTTGACCTTCATATTGTGAATATCGTTTCCGGGCAGCACGGAGCGCAGCCCTGGCATTGAATTGTGATGGATCGCGTTTTGGACAGCGCGAACGGCTGCTTTCGTGACGTTTTGCCCGTGGAGATCAATCCCCATTCCGATTTCGATAAACATGACCTTGTCCATTGTCGCATTCACTCCTACATTTTCCTTCGGTGTTCCTCTTTCATCTTACCACGAATCGCGATTTTTTCGCTCCTGACGTCTTGTGTTTCTCCACAAGTCATGTCATCATTACACTTTGGCATCATTGCTCGATGATTCTTTTACCATAATGGAGGCAGGTCTGAAGTGGAACGGTATCCTTTTGCCCACGATCCGGCCCAGCCGTTCATCCCGCAGGTGAGCGACTGGGTAGCGGACGTTTTTTACGATACGTTGCCAGAGGCGGGCTTCGAGGTCCGCGATGAGCAAATCTACATGGCGTTTCAGCTTGAACGGGCCTTCCAGGAAAAGCGGACGATTTTCGCCGAGGCGGGAGTCGGGACGGGCAAAACGCTCGCCTACCTGCTGTACGCGGTCTGCTATGCCCGCTATACGAGAAAGCCGGCGATCATCGCCTGTGCCAACGAGTCGCTGATCGAGCAGCTCGTGAAGCCGGAAGGGGACATCGCCAAGCTGGCCAGGCACCTCAACCTGACGATTGACGCGCGACTGGGAAAATCGCCGGACCAGTATATTTGCTTGCGGAAGCTGGACGAGGCCCGTCACCAACTGGATGGCGATGAAGTTTTCCAGGAAATTTACGAGGGGCTGCCGTCTTTTGTGCACACGCACGAAGCGCTCCAGTCGTTTTATCCGTACGGGGACCGCAGCGCTTACGCGGCATTGAACGACCAGCAGTGGGCGAAGATGAACTGGGATGCGTTCCAGGACTGCTTTGTCTGCGACAGGCAGCATCGGTGCGGACAGACGCTGTCGCGCGACCACTACCGCAAGTCTGCCGATCTCATCATCTGTTCGCATGATTTTTACATGGAGCACGTCTGGACGTACGAGGCGAGAAAGCGGGGCGGACAGCTTCCGCTTTTGCCGAGCCACAGCTCCGTCATTTTTGACGAAGGGCATTTGCTGGAGCCTGCCGCGCAAAAGGCGTTGACCTACAAGCTGAACCACGCCGTTTTTGAAGAGATCATTACGCGGCTGCTGCAAGGAGAGATCAGGGAGTCGCTGGCCGTCGCCATCGAAGAAGCGATCATCCAGAGCGAGGAACTGTTTTCGCGCTTGAACGCCGAGAGCAAGCCAGTCGCGGGCTCCGCGCGCAAGGAAATCGTGTTTCATCCCGAACTGATTGCAGCCATTCACCGCTTTACGAGCCTGATTGGCTCGATTGAAGAGGAGCTGGCGCTGGAGAGCGGCCTGTACACGCTGGACGACTTTCAGTTGCGGATCGTCGAGGAGCATCTGGAAATGATGCAGCTCGCTCTCGGCCTGTTCCAGCGGCCCGATCACGTCATTTCCTGGATGAGCGAAGAGTGGACAGGCCCGACCTTGGTCGTCATGCCCAAAATGGTGCAGGAAGTGCTCCGGGAGCGCGTTTTCTCGCAAAACATGCCGATCGTTTTCTCGTCTGCGACTTTGTCGGTAGAAAATTCGTTTGCCTACATCGCGGACAGCCTGGGCATTGAAGACTACTTGTCGTTTTCCGTCGCTTCCCCGTACGACTACGCGGAGCAGATGGAAGCTTTCGTTCCGCCGCTGTCCTGTACGCAGCCGTTCGCCGAAAAAATGGAGCTGGCTGTCGCCTTGCTGCAAAAAACCGGGGGACGCGCGCTGCTTTTGTTTTCCTCCCTGGAAGAAATGCGGGAGTTCAAAAACGCGGCGGAAGCGTACCCTGCGTGTGCCTCGATGCGCTTTTTGTACGAAGGCGACGCGGAAATCAGCCACCTGATCTCCTGTTTTCAAAACGACGAGGAAAGCATCCTGTGCGCCGTCTCGCTATGGGAAGGGCTGGATGTGCCGGGGCCGTCTCTCTCGAACGTCATCATCTGGTCGCTGCCGTTTCCGCCGAACGATCCGGTGTTTGCCGCCAAGCGAAAAAGCGCAGCGTCGCCGATGGAAGAGGTCGACCTGCCGTACATGTTGCTGCGACTGCGCCAAGGGATTGGCCGCCTGATTCGCACCCGCGAGGACAGAGGCATCGTCTCCATACTGAGCCCGGAGTTGTGGAGAGACGAACAGTTGCGAAAGCACGTGCAGAGCGTCTTTCCCGCAGGCGTGCAATGGCGCGAGACGCTTGCGAGCGAGGTTGTGTAAGCGAGCTCAAGCTTTGGGCAAGACCGCTTTTGGCTAGGTGCAAAAGTCCAGCGGGGCGCACGTGCGGCGCTTTGCGAAGAAACGGCGCTTCCGTCGTTTCTGTTCCAAAAAGCAAAAAGGCAGGAGCCAGATGGATGGCGTCCTGCTTTTTTTGTGCGTAGCGGTTTTCGTTTTTGCCGTAGCGGGTGCAAGCGCGAATGTTGTTACTCCGGCATGTTGCCGACGGTCGGATCGACGACGAAGTCCCGCTGGAAGCCCGCGTATTTGACCTCGGACACCATCCCTTTGGCCGCATGCCCCAGGTCGTGGCAGTGGAACATCCACTCGCCGGGATTGTCAGCCGCAAAGGCGACGACGTAGGACTCGCCTGGCAGCACATTCAAGGTGTCCTTGACCAGCGGCGAGCCGGACACGGGCTGGCCGTTTTTGCTCAGCACCTGGAAGAAGTGTCCGTGCAAATGCATCGGGTGGACGTCCTCCGGCGAGTTGTTGACGATGGTCACCTTGACCCGGTCGCCTTTTTTTACATCCAGCGGAGGGACGTTCGGGAACGTTTGGCCGTTGATCGTAAACACCATCTGCCCGTCGCGCGAGTCGGTGTTCAAGTCCATTCGGTATGTGATATCGTACGGCTGCTCCAGCGAAAAGCTGCTTTGGGCCGCTTCGCCGTATCGGGTGAGATCAATGACCGGGAGTTGACCCGACTCCGGTTTGGCCTGCGCCGCTTCGTAGCCTTCGTAGACGATAGGCACGGCAAGCGATTTGGCGCCAGGGTTGTCGCTTCGCTCCTCCAGCAGCCATGTTCCCGGGTTGTTCGCTACAAATTCGAGATCGTAGCGCTCGCCGGGGGCGATGTTGAGCAACTGTCCGCTCGTGAGCGGCGGATTGTGCAACGGCTGCCCGTCCGTGGAAACGATTTGGAACGCATGTCCTTGCAGGTTCAGCTTGTGCGACAAATACCCGGCATTGATGAGGCGGATGCGGACTTTTTCGCCTTCCTTCACGCGCAGCGGAGCGATGGCAGGTCCCGTCTTCCCGTTGACGGAAAAGATCGTGTACATGAGCGGCATCATTTTCGCGTCGCTCATGTTCGCCATGTCGTGGCCGCTCGCAGCAGAGGTGGCGGGAGCGGCGTGGTCAGCACCGTGGTTCATGCCTGCCATCGAGCCGCCGCCACCGTGCATTTCGGCCATGCTGTCGTCCTGCATCCATTCGTCGAGGACGAGCGTGACGTCTTTGTCTGCTGGCTCCGGCGTTTTCGGCTCGACGACGAGCGAGCCGTACAGCCCTTTGTCGACCTGCCTGGAGCTGTTTTGATGCGAGTGGTACCAGTACGTTCCCGCCACGTCGACCTTGAAGCGGTAGGTGAAGCTTTCGTTTGGCTTCACCGCATTTTGCGTGACACCGGGGATGCCATCCATGTTGTTTGGCACAGGCAGCCCGTGCCAGTGGATCGTCACCGGCTCCGGCAGTTCATTTTTCAAGGTGACGGAAATCGTCTCGCCCTGCTTGACGCGAAGCTGCGGTCCAGGGACGGTTCCGTTGTAGGTCCAGGCTGTTTTCATCGTCTGGTCGTCGAGGTGCAGCATGCTCTCTTTTGCCGTGAGGGTGAACGTATTGCCCGTCAGCACCTCCATGGCATTGTCGCCTGACGCAGTCATCGGTTGGGAGGGAGCAGCCGGTTGCTGCGTCGCGCTTTGGTCGGCTCCCATGTCGTGCCCGGCGTGGCCCGCGGTCGTCGCTTGCTCGGTCGAGCAGGCGGACAGAAGCAGCAGACCGCCCAGCAAAAGCGGGAAGGCTGTGCTTCGTAACGATGATTTGTTCATGATTCTGGCGTCCTCCTTTGCGCACTTTCGAAAAAAGCGTAGCAAAGGAATGTGGAGAAACCATGAAGGCGCGAGGGACGGGGAGGAAAAAAAGCGGCTTTTTCTGCGGCGGGAAAAGCGGGAAAGTGGCAAAGCGTCAAATCACCAAATCACCAAAGCACAAAAGCGTCAAAATACCAAAATACCAAAATACCAAGGCGCCGCCCAACGGCCAGTCCAACGGCCAGTCCAACGGCCAGTCCAACGGCCAGTCCAACGGTCAGTCCAACGGTCAGTCGCCGCGCCTGTTTGAATCGGCGCTCGCCAGCGCGTGCTTTTGCGCGTCGCGTTTTGGCCGTCCCAGGCCATGAACAGCGATCAGGCGAAAAAAGACAGCGGCATCCCGGCAAGTGAGCCATGGTGCAGGCAGCTCATGCCGCTCGTAAGCAGTCTGACCAGCACGCAGCAGCCAAGCCCCGGCACAGCGCCAACCGTCCCGCGCCATGAACAGCGACCAGGCGAAAAAGGACAGCGGCATCGCGGCAAGCGAGCCATGGTGCAGGCAGCTCATGCCGCTCGTAAGCAGTCTTGACCAGCACGCAGCAGCCAAGCCCAGGCACAGCGCCATCCGTCCCGCGCCAAAAACCCCGACGGCGAAGCCGAGAAAACAGAGCCGGAAAAACAAGGCTTGCTTTTGCAAATGTATGACACTTCTGTTACGATCTGAGCGAAACCGGCGAAGAGAGCGTGAAAAATGCTATAATGGAGTATCCTCCATGCAAAAATGAAAGTAGATTGGGACAGGGATGGTGTTCACTTTTGGGTAACGTGGATTTTGCAAGCTTACCTTGGAATTTGTTTTGGATCGGAATCTCCTATTTTTTGGTGACCGGCGCTTTCTTCTGTATTGGCTTTATGCGTCTTGTATCCCAGCGGGTGAAAAGCGGCATCGTCTGTATGGTCATCGCGGTCATCAGCGGGGGACTATTCCTGAACTATTTGTTTACTCATCACATTTAATTTTCGAAACCATGGCTCTGCCAAGCCATGGACGAATCCTGGTTGCACCTATACCGGATCAGAATGATCTGGACAAAACATCCCATGCGGGCCTGATGTGTATCGGACATCCTGATTCGATAGCAGTACATAGTGGAGCTGACGGTGGAAACGCGCCGTCAGCTTTTTGCGTCTGTCCGGCCCGGAAAAAAGAGGCATGCCGCCCGGAAAAATGCGCATAAAACCAGGCCATTTGGCTGAAGACAGAAGCGCTGCTCCCTGTCTTTTGCCGCAGCTTTTGGCGCCTGTGATTTCCCGGAAAAAATCGGCAGGGAATGTAAACAATTTGTAACGCGTTTTTGTCTTTGTGCGTCTTATAATCAGGATACAAGAGGTTGCCGGGCACAAAGCAGAAGGCATGAAAAAGGTGACCGGGCAACTGATTTGGGCCGATCAGATTTTCTTGCAAAAATCCGGTCGGCACCGATGCAGCGAAGGCTTCGTCCACATCATTGGAAAAGTCTGGTTTGCGCACAAAAATCAGGAAGGAAAGAGGGGAAACAGCCATACATAAGAAGAAGGCGCACACATTACGGAAAGTACGTAGGGCACCACATCCTGAATACGGGCAATGATGATTGGAGGATTCATTTTCCATTGCAGATAATGAACGAGACCAACCCCCGTTTTCTTCAGCCAACCTTTAAGAAACCTGGGGTTTTTGCATTCATATAGCACGCAATTCCCGATGTGTAATGACTGCCCCCGTCAACTAATAACGAAACAGAACGGAATTAAAAGGGGAGAGTGCAGATGAGCTGCATGGCGAGCACGGTAAGCAAGAACAAAGCAATGGTTTTTTCGAATGGCAAGGATCTGACGCACAAGCAAGTGGAAGTACGGACTCGCCAAACAAACAGCAGAGGAGGCCGCCACCATGCCTGAACCGATCAAGGCTTCCAACAGCCGTTACATGCCCGGAATCGACGGGCTGAGGGCACTGGCGGTACTCGCAGTCATTATTTATCACTTGAATTACAATTGGGCGCCGGGAGGACTGCTCGGAGTCGGGATCTTTTTCGTCCTCTCGGGTTACCTGATTACTGATTTGCTGATTGCCCAGTGGAGCAGGCACGGGCGATTGGATATGAAAGACTTCTGGCTGCGCAGGGCCAGACGGCTGTTGCCGGCACTGTTGCTGCTGATGGTCGTCGTCGTGATGAGCGTCGCGCTGTTTGTCCCGGAGCAAATGGGACGCTTGCGCGGGGATGTGTGGGCGGCTGTTTTTTACGTCAGCAACTGGTGGCTGGTCTTTTCCGAAGTATCGTATTTTGAAAAGTTTGGCCCGCCTTCGCCGCTCGGTCACCTCTGGTCGTTGGCTGTAGAGGAGCAGTTTTACTTGATCTGGCCTCTCCTGGTCGCGCTCGGGCTGTCCGTGGTCAAACGCCGCGGCCCGCTCGTGATGCTGACGCTCGGCCTGGCTGCACTCTCGGCAATCCTGATGGTCGTGCTGTATGTGCCGGGAGAAGACCCGAGCCGGATTTACTACGGAACCGATACACGGGTGTTCGCCCTTTTGATCGGTGCTGCTCTGGCCATGATGTGGCCGAGTCGCAAGCTGACCACGAACATCTCCGGCAAGGCGCGTCTGACGCTGGACGTGGTCGGAGCCGCGAGTCTCGCGATTTTGCTTCTGTCGATCTGGAAAACGAACCAGTACGATGACTTTTTGTATCAGGGCGGGCTGGTGCTGCTGTCGATTGTAAGCGCGCTTTTGGTAGCCGTCCTCGCCCATCCGGCAAGCGCCCTGGCGAAGGTGATGGGCTGCAAGCCGCTCAAATGGCTCGGCGTGCGCTCGTACGGCATTTATTTGTGGCATTATCCCGTAATCGTGCTCACGAGTCCGACTGGTATGGAGGACGGAGGCGTGATCGCGGTCGTGCGCGCCGCTCTGCAACTTGTCGCTTGCATCGTGCTGGCCGCCTTGTCCTGGAAATACGTCGAGGAACCGATTCGCCACGGCGCGCTGGGCAGACTGTGGGCGAACGTCGGCTCGGGCAAAAAGCGGGGGGCTTCCAAGCGTTCTACCCGCATCCTCGCCACAGGATGCGCCTTCGCGCTGTGCGTCATTTACTTTGGAGTCGCGACCTTGACTTCCGGCGCTACCGCTGGCAACAGCTCCCCGCAGCCAAAGCCGGTGGAGTCGGCCTCCGCCGCAGACGCTGCGGGACAAAAGGAACAGGCTGCCGAGCGCGCCGGAAAACCGTACGGCCCGGAAGTGCCAGCCGTTGTGAAGAAGCCGGACCCGGCACCGAAGCCAGACCCGGCACCGAAGCCAGATAGCCAGACGGCGGCAAAGCCGAAAAACGAAACAAAGCCAAACGCAACCAAGCCTGCTGCGGACAGCACCAAGCCCGCGCAAAATCAGGACAATTCCGCCGATTCCAAACAGCCGAAAGCTTCGGATGCGCCAGCCGTCGCTGTCCAATCCGGCAAAGGAATTACTGCCATCGGCGACTCGGTCATGCTCGACGTGGAGCCGTATCTGGAAAAGCTTTTGCCCGGGATCGTAATTGACGGCAAGGTCGGTCGGCAAATGTCGCAAGCGCCTGACACGATTGCCGCCTTGAAAGCGCAAGGGCGGCTCGGCAATCGCGTCATCATCGAGCTGGGGACGAATGGCTCCTTTAGCAAAGGCCAACTGGATAAGCTGCTAAAGGCATTGAATGGCGTGGAGCAAATTATCGTCATCAACACGCGGGTTCCGAAGCCTTGGGAAAGCGTTGTCAACCAGACTTTGGCAGATGTGGAGGCAACCCATCCGAACGTCAAGCTGATCGACTGGCATGCGGCCAGCGCCGGGAAAAACTCGTACTTTTACAAGGACGGCGTGCATCTCAACTCCGAGGGCGCACGGGCGTACGCGCTGCTCGTAGCCAGCGCGCTCGCTCCGACCGAAGCGGACAAGGAGAGCGAGGCGCAAGCACCGAAGCCAAATGAGGAAAAGCCGCAACAGCAACAGCCAGCGGCTCAGGAGGACAACAAGCAGGAGCATGCGCAAAAAGAACCGCAGGAAGCGGAAGAAGCGCAGCCATAAACGGAATCGCACAAAACAGGCCAGTCTGCCGAAAGGGGGCTGGCCTGTTTTTATGTTGTGAGAGTTGCTAGTAGTAGTATTCACGCCAACGTTCACGTCAGCATCCAGACTGGCAGGCAAACAGCCGGACGCCGCATTTGTCGAAACAGTTGCCATCTGGATCGTTGTGGAATCGCACCGGATAGCGCTATAGTGAACAAGACAGGCCCGATCGCTGGAACGTCATAGGCGGCAAGCAGTCCCATCGACTTTGCTGCCAAAACATAGAGGCGCCTGGCAAAAGAACAAGGCAGTTAGGTGGAATGCACATATGACTTTAGAAAAACTAAGCGTGCTGGATTTGTCGCCCATCTACGGGGGAGTCGATCCGGCTGTTGCCCTGCGGCAATCAGTGCTGCTGGCCCAAACCGCTGAAGCGCTCGGCTACTGCCGTTACTGGGTGTCCGAGCATCACGACATGCCCGGATTGGCTTCGTCTGCGCCGGAAGTTTTGCTCGCGCATATCGGGGCACAGACGAGCAGCATCCGGATTGGGTCGGGAGCGGTGCTGCTGCCGCATTACAAGCCGTACAAAGTGGCCGAAGCTTTTCATCTGCTTTCGACCTTGTACCCTGGACGAATCGATCTTGGCGTCGGCCGCGCGCCGGGAGGCTCTGCGCATGCGACGATGGCGTTGAACGACCATTTTTTGCAGCAGGTTGGCCGGATGCCGGAGCTTGTCGCGCAACTGGCTGCCTTGCTGGGCCACGCGTTCACCGTCGAGGGCGAGCCTGTCCTCGCCCGACCGCTCCCGCCACAGCCGCCGCAGCTATGGTTGCTCGGGACCAATCAAAAAAGCGCGGGCTACGCCGCGGCAAACGGGGCAGGCTACGCGTTCGGCCTGTTTATGAGCGAAGCGGAAGGGGAGGACGTCATTGCCGCGTACAAGCGAGACTACAAGCCGTCCGTCCGGCAGCCAAAGCCGGAGGTCATCGTTGCCGTCGGCGTCATTTGCGCCGAGACGATGGAGGAGGCGAGCGCCTGTGCGCAAGCGAGCAGCGCCGCGTTCCGCAGGCCGCCGATCGCGGGCGATCCGCTTTTTGTCCGGGAAAAGCTGCAAGAACTGGCAGAGCGCTATCAAGCAGCGGAAATCATGGTCATCACCGACATTCCGGATTACGCCAAACGGCTGCGCTCCTACGAGCTGATTGCCCACTCCGTCTTTAACCTTGGTTCCCCGGCTTGCCGCCAGACATAAATTGGGGCAGAGTATGGCTCATCTGCACATGGACTTTTTTGGCCTTCTCATGTACGATTGCATACGGGATTCCATCATGTAACGGGTGAAAGAAGGAAAAAACGATGATTCGTTCATACTTGCTGCTGCTTTTTTGTGTGACGCTGTGGGGAAGCAACTTTGTGTTCGGAAGCATGCTGGTCAAAGAGTTTCCTCCGCTGTTTCTCGCCGATGTCCGGCTGATTTTCACGTCGCTGTTTTTGATTTTGTACGCCTGGCTGACGAAAAAATTCGTGAAAATTACGCTGCGCGAGCTGGGGCTGCTCGTCTTGCTCGGACTCATCGGCACCCTGGCCAATCAGACGGCGTATTTCAACGGCCTGCTGACGACAGACGCCACGACCGCCTCGCTGATCCTGTCGCTGGCGCCGATTGTGACAGCCGTTCTGGCCTCGCTGTTTTTGAAGGAGCAGTTTACGCTGCGCATGAAAATCGGTTCGGGCATCGCCTTGCTCGGCACTTTTTTCGTCGTGGGGATTGGAGCGGGCCTCTCCATCTCCAAAGGCGTGCTGTTGATCGTGATTGCGATGGTGACGTTCTCGGCGTCGATGATTATCATTCGCAAGCTGACGCAGACGATGCAGCCGTTCATTACGACGGTGTATTCGACGACGGTCGGGACGCTGTTTTTGACGCCTGCGGCGATGCTGACGCTCGATTCCACGGCGCACATCAGCCATGAAGCGTGGGCGTGGGGCATGCTGATCGTCACCGCGATTCTCATGCAAGGCGTTTGCGGGATCGTCTGGAATTCGCAGTTGAAAATTGTCGGGACAGGGAAGGCGGCGATTTTTCTCAACTTGCAGCCGTTCGTGGCGATGCTCGTCGGCTTTTTGCTGCTTGGCTCGCAGGTGACCGCGATCCAGGCGGGCGGCTCTCTTTTGATCGTCGCAGGCGTCGTCGTCGCCAGCGTGCGCTCGAAGCGGTCCGCGCAGGCGGCGGCGCAAAGGCTCGCCGATCGTCCGAATCGCTGCAACGTTTAGAACCATACAAAAGCCAAAAACCAAACGGCAAAAAACCAGTCCGCCACGGCATCGCTTCAAACGCGCACCGTGTCTCAGACTGGTTTTTTGTACTGTACAGATAACAATGGATAAGCTGGTTATCGAGCATTCGTGCAACTAAGGCTGCGCCAAGCCGTTGGCGGCGCGGCCAAGTTTTCTAATCGGGCATGCGGACGATTGTACTTACGGGCTGTCCGATAAAGCGGGGAGAACGCGGTAAATTTTGCGCGGGCGTCCGCGATTGGTCGGGGTTTCCTCGCCGATCTGCTCGATGACGTTGTGCTCCGCCAGATCGCTCAAAATCCGTCTGGCATTGCGCGGCGTCATGCCCATCCATTCGGCCATTTCCGCCGCGCTGATGTAATTTTGCCCCAACGCCTTTTGCACCGAAATGATTTTGTTCAAGGTCGTAATGCTGACCCCGGCCTTTTTCAGTCCTTCGCTGCTCTCCTTGTCCTCTGTCCAGTACTCGTAGCTGATGCTTTTGGCCTGGCGCAAGGGGCCTTCGATGGAGCCGTCGTGATCGACGAGAATCGCGGCGTTTCCGTGCTTTTTGGCGTGGACGAGCGCGAGCTGCGCGTTGCGTTCGGCCGCCAGCGCGGTGACGCCAAAGCCGATGCCCATATTGGCTGTCGAGTTGGTGAGCAGCATGATTTTTTCCAGCAGGCACGTCGGATGGAACGCCGGGTTGTCTTCGAACGAGCCGCGTGTAGAAAACAAAATGAACTTGTAGTTGCCCAACGAGACGAAGCTTCCCGAGATGGATTCGGTGTAGTCGAGCACGATCTCCTGCAGCTTGAGGTCGAGGCGGCGCAAATCGTAAGCGTTTGCAGGTTCATTGGCGAGCTTGTCCATATCGGATACTTCCAGCAGTTGCACGGCGATTTGCGACCGTTTGAAGTGCAGCGTCTCGCCCTCCTGCAAAATTTGCTTGAAAATTTCGCGGAACGTCAGACGGGTGAAGCCCATCCGGTACACCTTGATCCCTTGGCGCTGCAGTTCTTCGGTCACGGACAGCATCCCGGTGACGCAGGCGTCTACTTTTCCTTCCCGGACGAGAGCCGTGTGATAGGCGACGAGGTGGTTGGTGAGCCGGAACTCCTGGTACGGATTGAGATACGGCTGCTCGCACGTCAGCCCAAGCTCCTCCAGCGTTTCGCGAAAATGCATTTCTGATACGGTATCGAAGCTGACGCGATCCAGCGATAGCCCGTCGCGGTACACCAATTCCAGGAGCACCTTCGTCAGCACACTGGCGTTGATTTGCGGATAAAAAGCTTTTTGCTTGTGCAAATGCTGCTTCGCCATCGAGTAGGGGCCAATCCCGGAGAAAAACCAGATATCTACCTCCGGCTCGTTTTCTACCACGATCGTAGCCGCTTCCTCCGCGCGCTGGTAAACAAACGGAATCAGGACGAGGCGGTCTGCGAACTCTCGTCCCACCTTTTTCATCAATTCCACGGAATCTTTCGGACCTACTAAGCCGACTCTTATAATCATCATGTCCTCCAACTAAACGGTAAAGTACGGGATAACCTATTCGTCACGAAGTGGATCGATCCTCTTTTCGGCATTATCGTATCGTTATATTCTTGATGCCAATGCCATAAATACCCAGCCCAAGCAAAGGAAATCCAGCACGTGAGCAAAAGGCGTTTAAGGGATGTTTTAGGGAAAAATTCCGTATTAGCGTAGTTTACTATTAGAACAGGCGAGTTGCAACCGATGAAAAAAATTATGAGTAAAACAAAAAATCAGAATTGACATTAAATACAGATATCACTATATTGTTGATTTAAGGAATGTTTTAGGTTAATTTCCGTTAAAGGGGGCCGAACGAGAGAGAAGCACGTTTTTTGCAAGCCTGGATAGGGGGAATAAGAAGAAAATGGCGCGTTACTTGTTAAAACGAATTTTGATGATGGTCGTTACGCTGTGGATTATCGTTACGCTGACGTTTTCCTTAATGCACATGATCCCGGGCGATCCGTTCGCCTCGGAATCCGATCAGCTCCCGGAGCAAATTTTGCTCAACTTGCGCGCCAAGTACCATCTGGATGAGCCGCTGCCGATGCAGTATTTGTCTTATCTGAAAAGCTTGGCGATGCTGGACCTGGGCCCTTCGATCAAATCAGAGACACGCGGGGTCAACGATATGATTAAAGACGGGTTCGGGGCGTCGGCCCTGATCGGGATGCAGGCAATCGTCATTGCGCTTTTTTTTGGACTGATATTCGGAATAATTGCGGCATTAAACCGAAATACATGGATTGATTATGCGGCGATGGTCATGGCCGTCCTGGGGATTGCGGTACCGAGCTTCATCATGGCGCCGCTGTTGATTAACTATCTGGCGATCAAGTGGCCACTGTTCCCGGTCGCGACGCTCGCAAGCTGGAAGCATTCCGTGTTGCCTTCCCTGGCACTTGCCTTCGGGCCGCTCGCGATCATCACGCGCTACATGCGGACGAGCATGATCGAAGTCATGAACCAGAACTACATACGGACAGCGGAGGCAAAAGGGATTCCGACTTTTCTGATTGTAGTCCGCCACGGCATTCGCAACGCGATTTTGCCGGTCGTCACGTTCCTCGGTCCGCTGGTGGCCGGGCTTTTGACCGGAACGTTCGTCGTCGAGAAAATTTTCGCGGTGCCGGGTATCGGGAAATATTTCGTGGACGGTATTTTCAACCGGGATTATCCGGTCATTTTGGGAACAACGGTGTTTTACAGCGCGATTCTCGTGCTGATTATTTTCTTGATTGACCTGGCGTACATGTTCATTGATCCGCGCATCAAATTGTCGAGCAGGGGGAGGTAGCCAATGGCGGCAGAACAAGCAGCGAATGAGCTGTTTCGACCAAGAGCACAAAAAACAGACGGGCAAGCTGTCCAGATGCGGCCGAGCCTGACCCATTTTCAACAGGTGACGCGCAAGCTCGTCCGCAACAAGCTCGCGATGGTAGGCTTTACGCTCATCGTGCTGATGGTGGTCATGGCCATCGTCGGGCCGCATCTGGTGCCGTACAGCTACTCGGACCAGAGCCTTTTGACCGCGAATCAGGAAATATCCGCCGAGCATTGGTTCGGGACGGACGAGCTTGGACGGGACATGTTTTCCCGCACCTGGTACGGAGCGCGAATCTCGCTCATCATCGGCGTCACAGCGGCGCTGATCGACCTCGTGATCGGGGTCACGATCGGAGGGATTGCCGGATACATGGCGGGCCGGGGAAAACGCGGCGACCGCATCGACACGATCATCATGCGTCTGATCGAGGTGCTGTACGGCTTGCCGTACTTGCTGGTCGTCATCATGCTGATGGTCGTCATGGAGCCGGGAATTTTGACGATTATCATCGCCTTGTCGGCAACTGGTTGGACCGGGATGGCCCGGCTCGTGCGCGGGCAGATTTTGCAGTTGAAAAACCAGGAGTTCATTATGGCGGCCCAGGTGCTCGGGGCAAAATTTCCGCGCATCCTGCTGCGCCACCTGATTCCGAACACGATTGGCGTCATTATCGTCAACCTGACGTTCACCATTCCGTCGGCGATTTTTGCCGAATCGTTCCTGAGCTTTCTCGGCTTGGGGGTACAAGCTCCCATCGCTAGCTGGGGGACGATGACGAACGATGCGCTGGGCGTGATTTTGACCGGAGACTGGTGGAGGCTGTTCTTCCCGGCTTTGATGATCTCGCTGACGATGTTCGCCTTCAACGTTTTCGGCGATGGCTTGCAGGACGCACTCGACCCGCGGATTCGTGAGTAACCGCGCCCAAGGATAGGAGGAACCGGGCATGACAGAGCAATTGCTGCAAGTAGAAAACCTCCGGGTACATTTCAAGACATACGGGGGAGAAGTACAGGCGGTGCGCGGCGTCACGTTTCACGTCGACCGCGGCGAAACCGTCGCTGTAGTCGGAGAGAGCGGCTGCGGAAAGAGCGTGACCGCCCAGGCGATCATGGGCTTGATCCCGAATCCGCCGGGACGGATCGTCGACGGGCGCATCCGCTTTGCCGGAAAAGACATCACGAGCCTGAGCAAAAAAGAGTTGCTCGCCTTGCGCGGCGCCGAAATCGGGATGGTGTTCCAAGACCCGATGACCGCACTGAACCCGACGATGAAGGTAGGAGCCCAGATCGTGGAAGGCTTCGTGCGCTCTCAGCAGGTGACGAAGGAAGAAGCGCGGCAAAAGGCCATGGAAATGCTGCGGCTGGTCGGCATTCCCGATCCGGAAAAACGGGTCGATCAATACCCGCACGAATTTTCCGGCGGCATGCGCCAGCGCGTCGTCATCGCCATCGCGCTGGCCAACAATCCGAAGCTGGTGATCGCCGACGAGCCGACTACGGCGCTCGACGTGACGATTCAGGCGCAAATTCTCGATTTGCTGCGCGAACTGCAAGCCAAGCAGCAGCTTTCTATCGTGATGATTACGCACGATCTGGGGGTCGTAGCGGAGATCGCGCACCGCGCTGTCGTCATGTACGCAGGGATCGTCGTCGAGACGGGCAAGGTCGAGGACATTTTCGCCAATCCGAAGCACCCGTACACATGGGGGCTGATGCGCTCGCTGCCGCGTATTGATGGCGAGGAAAAAGAACGGCTCGTGCCGATCGAAGGCGCGCCGCCAGACTTGTTCCATCCGCCAAAAGGCTGCCCGTTTGCCCCGCGCTGCCAGTTTGCGATGGAAATATGCGAGCAGCAGATGCCAGAGGCTAGCGTGTTTGAAAATGCACACCAGGCAGCATGCTGGTTGCATGATCCTCGGGCGCCCAAGCTGGATGAGCTCGTAGCAGCAGGGAGGCAGACGTAGATGAGTGAGTCATTGCTGGAAGTAAAAAATTTGAAGAAACATTTCGAGATCGGCAACGGCATCCAGCTCAAGGCGGTAGATGGGGTCACGTTTTCGATCAAGCGGGGAGAGACGCTCGGGCTGGTAGGGGAAAGCGGCTGCGGAAAGTCGACGCTCGGCAGGACGATGATTCGCCTGTACGACCGGACAGACGGCGAAGTTTTGTTCAAGGGCAAAAATGTACACCAATTAAAAGGAAAAGACTCGGCGCAGTTCAACCGCGATGTGCAGATGATCTTCCAGGACCCGCAGGCCAGTCTCAATCCGCGCATGACGGTCATGGATATTATCGCAGAAGGCTTGGACATCCACGGCTTGTCGCGCGGGGCGCGCGCCGATCGGGTCAAGGAGCTGCTGGAGCTGGTCGGTCTCTCCAAGCAGCACGCCAGCCGGTTTCCGCATGAGTTTTCCGGCGGTCAGCGGCAACGGATCGGCATCGCGCGGGCACTGGCGGTCGAGCCGGAATTTATCATCGCCGACGAGCCGATTTCTGCGCTCGATGTGTCGATCCAGGCGCAGGTCGTCAATCTGCTGGAAGATTTGCAGCAGGACAAAGGGCTGACCTACCTGTTCATCGCCCACGACCTGTCGATGGTCAAGCATATCTCGACGAAAATTGGCGTCATGTACTTAGGGAAAATGGTGGAAATGGCCGAGAGCTTCGAGCTTTACGCCAAACCATTGCATCCATATACGCAAGCCTTGTTGTCATCGATCCCGATTCCCGACCCGACGATCAAGCGGGAGCGCATCATTTTGCAGGGGGATTTGCCGAGCCCTGCCAATGCTCCGAGCGGCTGCGTCTTCCGGACGCGCTGCCCGAAAGCAACCGAGCAATGCGCACAAGAGGTGCCGGAGTGGATCGAGGCGGCGCCCAACCATTGGGTCGCCTGCCATTTGTATCGGTAGTACGATTTTACATCTTTTTATACAGGGGGAACCATTGTGAAGAAACTAGCTGCTTTTGCCCTGTCTCTGTCGCTCGTGGTGCCAGCGCTTGCTGGCTGCGGCGGCAGCGGCGGGACAGCAACCAACGGAGGTGCCGCTACAGGTGCTCCAACTGCTGCGGTCAAACAAGAAGTCGTGTTCAACGCCAAGTCAGAACCGCCTGACTTGAACCCGCTCACCTCCACAGATACGACCTCGTTCTGGATTATGGATCATCTGGGCGAAGGGCTGTACACCAAGGACAAAGAGGGCAATCCGATCCTGGGCGCAGCAAAAGAAGTGAAGCTGTCCGACGACAAGTTGAAGTACACGTTCATTTTGCGTGACGATGCGAAGTGGTCGAACGGCGAGCCGGTGACGGCAGAAGATTTCGCCTATACGTTCATGAAGCACATTGATCCGGCGACTGCTTCCACGACTGCCTATCTGCTCTACTACATTAAAGGAGCAGAGGCTTACAACAAAGGGACTGGAAAAGCAGAAGACGTCGGCATCAAGGCTGTAGACGAAAAAACGCTGGAAATCGAACTGGTAGCGCCAACTTCCTACTTCGACAAAATGCTCGCAACCCGCTACTGGCATCCGATCAACAAAAAGCTGGCCGAAGCCAATCCAAAATGGGCAGCCGATGCGGAAACGTACATTTCCAACGGCGCGTACAAGCTCGTTTCCTGGAAGCATGACTCCGAGCTGGTCATTGAAAAGAACGAGCATTACTGGAACAAGGACGACGTAAAAATGGAGAAGATCACCTGGAAAATGGTGAACGATGCCACGACGTCCTACCAGATGTACAAAAGCGGCGAGCTTGATTTCAACAAAGAGATGCCTTCTGACATTCTCGCCCAGGAAAAATCAAGCCCTGACTACAAATCCGTTCCATACTACGGCACGTACATGTACATGTTCAACGTAACGAAAGAGCCGTTCACCAACAAAAAGGTCCGCCGTGCTTTCGCAATGGCAATCGACCGCAAAGCGTTGACCGAAATGGTCAGCCAGGGCGGAGAAACGCCAGCTTACTCGATGGTACCGCGCGGAGCGATCACGCCGACAGGCAAAGACTTCCGCGAAGAAGGCGGCGACTACTTCAAAGAAGACGTGGCAGAAGCGAAAAAGCTGCTCGCAGAGGGCATGCAGGAAGAGGGCTGGTCTACTCTGCCTGAAGTAACGCTCATGTACAACACAGATGAGAGCCACAAAAAAGTAGCGCAGGCGATTCAGGAAATGTTGAAGAAAAACCTGGGCGTAGAAGTGAAGATGATGAACCAAGAGTGGAAAGTGTACCTCGACACGACGAAACAAAAGAACTATCAAATGGCTCGTATGGGTTGGGTAGGCCAAATCAGCGACCCGGCGTTTAACCTCGACTACTATTTGGGCGACAGCCCGAACAACCGCACTGGCTGGGTGAACAAGGAGTACGATCAACTCAACATGGCGGCAAAAGTCGAGCAAGATCCGAACAAACGGATGGAATTGCTGCATAAAGCCGAAGCGGTCCTGATGGATGACATGCCGTTCATTCCGATTTACCACTATCAGCAAAACTACTTGGTTAAACCAAACTTGGAAGGTTTGACATATCCGGTCAACGCTTTCCCAAGTGCGCGTTGGGCAACGAAAAAATAGAAAAAAGAGGAGTCTCTCCTCTTTTTTCCCTTTTTCTACACGGTCATCCCCACGCAACGATTCGTCAGCCAAGATCCACCTACATACACACGCAACTTACGAGGAAAGGGTGATTGAACCTTGATTATGGACTATTTGCAAGTGAAGTCCGCCTATCAGTTGAAAGTGGTGCCGCAGACAGACGAGCTGACCTTTTTGACCAAGCTGACAGGCATCGCCCAGTTGTGGCGCTGGGACGAAGCGAGCCAGAGCGCGCGCCAGGTGAGCTTTTTGCCTGACAGAGTGGTCGATTTCGGGCATTCGCCGTGCGGGACGAAAACCGTCGTAGGCATGGACAACAAAGGCGACGAACGGCAGCAGTTTTTTTTGTTGACGGACAAAGGGGCTGCCGTCAAGCCGCTCACGGATGCGCCGCAATGTTTCCACTACTTCGGTGGCTGGTCGCCTTGCAGCAAAAAGATCGCCTGGTCGAGCAACCGCAGGCATCCGCGCTGCTTCGACCTGTACGTGCAAGACGTGGATAGCGGTGTCTATGAAGAGGTGTATCGCTTTGACGGGCGCTGCGACCCGATCGCCTGGCTGCCGAATGGCAACGGCCTGATTTTTACCGTGCAGGAAACGAATATCGACAACGCGCTCTACCTGCTCGATCTAAAGAGCAGAGAGGCGAAGAAGCTGCCGATTTGCAGCAAGCAGGCGCGCTTCCAGTCGCTGCAATTGACGAAGGACGGCGAGCACGGCTACATCGTCACAGACCGCGACGACAATACGATGGCGCTTTGCCGCTTTTCGCTGGCAGATGCAGAGCTGGTGAAGCTCGTTCATATCGAGAAGTGGGATATCGAGGAAGCGAAGCTCTCGCCCGACGAGGATTTGCTTGCTTTTACCGTCAATCAGGGCGGGCGTTCCGTTTTGGGCGTTTACTCGCTGGCCGAAGAGCGCTGGGAGTTGGCGGAAAACGTGCCTGGCGGAGTAATTGCCGGATTGGCTTTCCGGGCGGATGAGCAGCTTGCCTTTGCGCTGAAAAGCCCGACCTTGCCCGGCGATATATGGACGTACTCGCTCCGCGAAAAAACAAGCGCGCGCGTGACGAGCATCGGCGTGGCGCGGACGATCCAGGACAAGCTGGTCGAGCCAAAGCTGTGTACGTTCCGTTCGTTCGACGGCCTGGAAGTTCCGTACTTCCTGTACAGCAAGGAAAAAACGGGCAAAAGCCCTGTCGTCGTCTACGTCCACGGCGGGCCGGAGAGCCAGATTCGCGCCGAGTATCATCCGGTTTTTCAATATTTGGCCAATCAAGGCTTCACCGTCGTGGCTCCGAATGTGCGCGGCAGCATGGGCTACGGCCGGGAGTACGTGCAGCTCGACGATCGCCGCAAACGGATGGACTCTGTCGCCGATCTCGCCTGGCTGGTCAAAGACCTGTCGCAAAAAGACACGGTCGACCCGCAAGCAATCGGTATCATGGGACGCAGCTACGGAGGCTTCATGGTGCTGGCCGCTCTGACCCATTACCCCGACCTGTGGGCTGCCGGAGTGGATATCGTCGGCATTTCGCACTTCCGCACGTTCCTGGAAAACACCGGGGAATGGCGGAGAAAGCTGCGCGAGGTCGAGTACGGATATTTGGGCGAGGACGACGATTTCTTCGAAGAGATCGCGCCGCTGAATCACTCCGCCAAGATCAAGGCGCCGTTGCTCGTCTTCCACGGGCGCAACGACACCCGCGTACCCGTAAGCGAGGCAGAACAGCTTGTGGCGGATATGCAGGCCAGAGGGCAGCAGGTTTCGCTGCACGTCTTCGAGGACGAGGGTCATTTCACGGAAAAGCTCGCCAACCACATCACGCTGAACCAGAGCATTACGCAGTTTTTCTTGCAGCATCTACAGCCTTCCCATAGTGAAAAGGAGTGAGGGGCATGACCAAACGAGGAATGACCGCAGAAGATTTGTACCAACTGAAGTACGCGAGCGATCCCCAACTGTCTCCGGACGGGCGCACCGTCGTCTACGTAGAAACCTCGATTGACGAGGAACATGCGTACCGCAACCATCTGTACGTAAGAGAGCTGGCAGCGGCAGAGCCGCGGGCGCTGACGACAGGCGCTGTGCGCGACACGTATCCGCGCTGGTCGCCGGATGGCTCGCAGCTTTCGTTCGTCTCCAAGCGTTCCGGCACGTCACAGGTGTGGCTGATGGACGCTACCGGAGGCGAGCCGCGCCAGCTCACTTTCTGCAAGGCAGGAGCAAGCACTCCGATCTGGTCGCCGGATGGCCGCTACATCGCGTTTTCTGCCCTGCTGGATCGCGGTGAGACGTTCCACGACCGCGAAGGCGAAGGCGAAAAGAAAGCGACTGCCCCGAAAGTCATCCACGTGGAGCGGATGAAATACAAGTCCGACGACCACGGCTACTTGTACGAAAAAACCCGGCAACTGGCACTGGTCGATGTGCAATCGGGAGAAATCACGGCGCTCACGGACGGCCCGTACCACCATACGGTCGGCTCCTGGTCGCCGGATGGACAATGGCTGGCGATCACGGCCAACCGCACGGAAAATCCCGACATGCAGCACAGCCTCGATGTGTACCTCATCCCGATTGCGGGAGGGGAATGGAAAAAGCTGACGAGCAGCAACGGAACCTTCTTTTATCCAACCTGGTCGGCGGACGGCAAAAAGCTCGCCTATATTGGCAGCGTGTCTGAAACCTACCTGAATGCGACGCAAAAGAAAGTATGGGTCTACGATTTGGAAAGCGGCCAGCAGACGTGCGTGACGGCAGACTGGGATGTGCAGATTGGCGATTCGACGATTGGCGACGTGCGCTCCCCGGGACATCCGAATCCGGGCGCGGTCTGGACAGAGGACGGAAGCGCGCTGTACGTGATCGTGAGCGAGCGCGGCAACTCCGGCATTTACCGCGTGTCGCTCGGTGGCGAGGCGACGCGCATCGTCGGCGGCAATCGCAACGTGTACGGATTTACCTTCCACGAGCAGCAGCAGACGGTGATCGCGGCCATTAGCGATCCGCTCATCCCTGGCGATTTGTACCAGATTGATTTGACGACAGGAGCCGAGCGACGTCTGACAGAGCTGAACCGCGACTTTTTTGCGGATGTGGAACTGTCCGTGCCGGAAGAAATCGAGTTTACCGCACAAGACGGCTGGAACGTGCACGGCTGGATTTTGAAGCCGGTCGGCTACCAGCCAGGCGAAAAGTACCCGCTCGTCCTGCAAATCCACGGCGGCCCGCACTCGATGTACGGCAACACGTTTTTCCACGAGTTTCAGCTTTTGGCGGCAAAAGGCTACGCGGTGCTCTACACGAATCCGCGCGGCAGCTTCGGCTACGGCGAGCGCTTCATGCAGGCGTGCTGCGGCGATTACGGCGGCAAAGATTACCTCGACCTGATGAGCGCGGTCGATTACGCGTGCGCACAGTTCGACTTCGTGGACGAGTCGCGCCTCGGGGTAGCTGGCGGCAGCTACGGCGGCCTTATGACCAACTGGATCGTCGGGCAGACGAACCGCTTCAAGGCCGGGGTGACAGATCGCAGCATTTGCAACTGGATGAGCTTTTACGGCGTGAGCGACATCGGCTACTACTTCAGCGCAGAGGAAATTCAGGCGAATCCGTTCACCAACCCGGAAAAAATGTGGCATCACTCGCCGATCCGCCTCGTCGCCAACATGGAGACGCCGCTGTTGATTATGCACGGAGAACAGGATCACCGCTGCCCGATCGACCAAGCCGAGCAGCTTTACATCACGCTGAAACATCAAGGCAAGGCTCCCGTGTCTTTCGTCCGCTTCCCCGGCGCCAGCCACGAGCTGTCCCGCAGCGGCGACCCGGAGCAGCGCGTCCTCAGATTGCAGTACACCGCAGACTGGTTCGCGACGTACATGGAGCCGAAGGTGCCGAGCTTGCAGCAGTAATCGTACCACCCATTCGGTCTTGAGGAGGAGCGTACCATGAACAAGGAACAAGTATTGGGCTACGTCCAGGAAATATTGCCGGAGGCTGTCGACCGACTGAAGCAATACGCCAGCTTTCCAACAGTGTCCGCGCAGCATAAAGCGATCCCGGAGACGGTGGAATACGTGGTGCAGATGATTCGCGAGGCGGGCGGCGAGACAAAAGTTCTCGACGACCTGGGCGGCAATCCGGTCGTCTACGCCTTTTTTGCAGCGGGCAGCGAAGGCGACGCGAGCAAAACGTTGCTCTACTACAACCACTACGACGTTCAGCCGCCAGAGCCGTTCAACGAGTGGCAGACCGAGCCGTTCACGCCGACCGAGATCGACGGCAAGCTGTTCGCGCGCGGAGTGGCAGACAACAAGGGCGACCTCGTGGCGCGGCTTTCCGCGATCAAAATCTTGCAGCAAAAGCTGGGCGGCCTGCCGTGCAACATCAAGTTTTTGATCGAAGGCGAGGAAGAGATCGGCAGCCCGAACCTGGAGCCGTATTTGCGCAAGTACAAAGACCTGTTTGCAGCCGATGCGTGCATCTGGGAGTTCGGCGGAAAAGACGAGGCTGAGCGCATCAGCATGGTCGCCGGAATCAAAGGTATGGCGTATTTGGAGCTGACGTGCGTAGGCGCGGACATCGACATGCATTCCTCCGTGGGCGCGTATGTCGACAACGCGGCGTGGCGCTTGGTGCAAGCTCTGGCGACGATGAAAAACCAGCAAAACGAAATTTTGGTAGAAGGCTTTTTCGACGGGATCGTGGAGCCGACAGAAGAGGAAAAGCAGGTCGTGGCCGCGCTGCCGTTCAGCGAGGAAGCGACGGCGCAGCTATACGGCTTGAAGCGCCCGCTGATTACGGCGGCAAAAGGGGTAGACCCGCGTGAAGCGATGGTGTTCCATCCGACGATGACGATTTGCGGGCTGGACAGCGGCTACACGGGCGAAGGCGCGAAAACGGTTTTGCCGAAGGTGGCAAAAGCCAAGGTCGATTGCCGCCTCGTCCCAGGCCAAGACCCGGACCACATCCTGCGCTGCGTCGAGGCTCATCTGCAAAAGCACGGCTTCGACGACATTTCCGTCACGATGATTAACGGCCAAAAAGCGTACCGCTCCGCTTTCCGACATCCGTTCGTCGCCCATGTGCTCGATTCCGCACGGGTTATTTATGAAAACGAGCCTGTGCTCGCGCCAAATGCGGCAGGAACTGGCCCGATGTACATTTTCGGGGAGCAACTTCAACTGCCCGTCGTCAGCACAGGTGTAGGCTGGGTCGGCTGCAAGGTACACGCTCCGAACGAATCTATCCGTCTGAAAGACTTTGAGGAAGGCATTGCCCACATGGTCGTGATGCTCTCCGGCTTTGCCCAGGCGCTGTCCGGGGCTGAAAAAGAAGTGGAAGCGTAAGCGCAAATTTCATTTCCCCCATTTCAAGACCTCGTCCAGACGGGGTCTTTTTTTACCCGGTTGCTGTTTGCGACAGCTACGGAGTGGACTTTCATTTTGCAAACCATGTACAATCGACTTAGCGAAGCTGTCGTATATTTCAGGAGGCGAATGGCATGAACAGCGAACATTCCCGGTTTGAAACCGCAACCTTTGCAGGTGGCTGCTTCTGGTGCATGGTCAGCCCGTTTGACAAGCTGCCAGGAATTGAAAAGGTTGTGTCCGGCTATACAGGCGGACATGTGGAAAACCCGACTTATGAACAAGTATGCTCCGGGACGACCGGGCATTTTGAGGCTGTACAGATTACGTACGATCCTGCGCTCATCTCCTACGAGGAGCTGCTGCAAATGTTTTGGAGACAGATCGACCCGACAGATGCAGGCGGCCAATTCGGAGATCGCGGACAGTCTTACGCTCCGGCGATTTTCTTTCACACCCCCGAGCAGGAGCGGCTGGCGATCCAGTCACGCGACGAGCTTGCGCAAAGCGGGCGTTTTCAGAAGCCGATTGCGACCTTGATTTTGCCTGCCAAGCCGTTTTACCCGGCGGAGGAGTATCACCAGGACTACTACAAGAAAAATCCGCTGCGCTATCAGTATTACAAGGCGGCGTCCGGCAGGGCGAAGTTCATCAAGGAAGCGTGGCGCGACAAACAGAAGCAGGAAGAACTGAAAAAGAAACTGACGCCGATTCAGTACGAAGTGACGCAAAACAACGGCACGGAGCGCCCGTTTGCCAACGAGTTCTGGAATCACAAGGAAGAGGGCATCTACGTCGACATCGTTTCCAACGAGCCGCTGTTTTCCTCGCTGGACAAATTCGATGCGGGCTGCGGCTGGCCGTCTTTCACGAAGCCGCTGCAAAGCGAGAACGTTACCGAGCACATTGACCTGTCCCACAACATGATTCGCACAGAGGTGCGCAGCAAGCACGCGGACTCCCATCTCGGGCACGTGTTCGAGGACGGCCCGGGGGAAAACGGCTTGCGCTACTGCATCAACTCTGCGGCGCTGCGCTTCATTCCAAAAGACAAACTGGAAGAGGAAGGCTTCGGCGAGTATAAAAAGCTGTTTGAAAACAAATAACGCCAGTTGCTGTTCCTTGCGCATCGCGAGGATCGGGCCGCCATTCTCTGTGGATTTTTTTGGGAAGGGCGGTCTTTTTGTACAGTTTAAGAATGGATAAGATTCTTATCCAGTATAAGGGCAACGAAGGCTAAGGCAATGGCTTGGCGCAGCCAAGTTTTCTCATCCAAAACAAGCGCGCCTCACAGGCTTACAGGGAAAGGATGCGAGAGAGTCCACCATGATCCGAAAGAGACTTTTCCACAGCTTGCTTGGACTGCTGCTCGCAGCGACGATGCTTGCGGGCTGTTCCATGGGGGTGGAACCGCCTGCGGAAAACGAGAGCCCGCCACCAAAAGCGGGGGCTGAGGGAGGCACCTTGGTCGTCGCCCGCATGTCTGATGCGACCAATCTCGACCCGCACTTCATTTCTACCATCAATGCAGCCAGTGTGGTGCACCAAAAAGTTTACGAGGGGCTGGTCAAGCGGGATGCCAACATGGTGATCGCGCCGCAGCTTGCCCTCTCCTGGAGGCAGGTGAACGACCTGGTGTGGGAGTTCAAGCTGCGTCAGGGCGTGTTCTTCCACGACGGTACGCCGTTTGACGCTGCAGCGGTCAAAAAGACGCTGGACCGGGTGATGGACCCAAAAACGGCTTCTCCGCGGGCTGCGATGTTCGACAAGATCAAGGAAGTCAAAATCATCGACCCGTACACGGTGCAGTTTCTTTTGGAAAAGCCGTTTGCGCCGCTGCTGTCCATTTTGGCCAGTCACGAAGGCAGCATCATCAGCCCGAAAGCCATCGACGAGTACGGCCGCGAGCTTTCCGCGCACCCTGTCGGGACAGGGCCGTTTCTGTTTCGCTCCTGGGAGCCTGGCCGGCAGATCGTGCTGGACAAAAACCCGCACTATTGGGGCGATCAGCCGAAGCTCGATCGCGTCGTCTTCCGCGTCGTCTTCCGCGTCGTCGCCGACGACACGAAGCGGATTGCGCTGGTCGAAAACGGCGAGGCCCATGTGGCCGAGTCCATTCCGGTGCAGGACATCGAGCGGCTGTCCGCGTCCAATCGTCTGCGCGTCTACCGCAGCGAGGCGTTGGGCACGGAGTTTATCGGGTTCAACGTGGCGGCGGGGCCGCTGCGCGATCTCCGCGTCAGACAGGCGATCAGCTCTGCCATCGAGACGGGCGCGATCATCAAAGGCGTGTACAACAACGTAGGAACGCAGGCCAATTCGCCGCTCGGCCCGAAAGTGTTCGGCTACAGTCCTTCCGTCAAAAGCTATCCGTACGACTTGAACAAAGCGCGGGAGCTGCTCGCCAAAGCCGGCTATCCGAACGGCTTTTCCATCCGCATGCTGACCTATGACCGCAACGACCGCGTTATGGTCGCGCAGGTGATCCGCTCGCAGCTAAAAGGCATCGGGATTGATGCCAGGCTCGAAGTGGTCAGCTACGCCGATTTTGTCACGCAGATCGAGAAGACGAGGACGCACGAAATATTCGTCAGCGGCTGGGGCAATGCGACAGGCGATGCGGACTACAATCAGTACAACCTGTTTCACACCCAGGGCGGCGGGGCCGGAAACAGCTTTCAGTACAGCAACCCGGAGCTGGACAGGCTACTTGACGCCGGAAGAGTGGAGACAGACCCGGCCAAAAGGCTTGCGATCTACGCCAAGGCGCAGGAGCTGGAGTTGCGCGACGCTTTGCTCGTACCGATCCGCAACCTGGAAAACCTCGCCGTCATCAGCACTGACATCCAGGGCTTTTCCATCAGTCCGGCAGGCTATCTGATGCTCGATCAGGTGAGTTTGCAAAAATAAAAAAGGCGGCAGCACGGCGCACGAAGCGGCTGTGCTCTAGGGCGGAACCCGAAGACGCGCAGGCTATAGCTGTATAGGTTTTAAGTATAGATAGAATGGTCGAAAAGGATAGAAGAATCAAAAAACGTGCAGTATAATCAAAAATATTTTAAATAGCCGTAAAACATAGAGAAAGAGTAGGAGAGAGAAACATGCATACTGTGGAGAGAATCAGCAAGTTTGTCGGCAGCACGTTTTCGCTATGGGTGATCCTGTTTGCCATTCTCGGTTTTTTCATGCCGGAAGCGTTCGTCGGAGGAAAAGGCTACATTTCGTTTTTACTCGGGAGCATTATGTTCGGGATGGGGCTGACATTGTCGTCCGAAGATTTTCGCGAAGTGTTTCGCAGGCCAGTCGATGTGCTGATCGGCGTCGTCGGCCATTATTTGATTATGCCTTCGCTCGCGTTCATCCTCGCGGTTACGTTGCAGCTTCCGCCTGATATTGCCGTCGGCGTCATTTTGGTCGGCTGCTGTCCAAGCGGAACGGCGTCCAACGTCATGACCTATTTGTCAAAAGGGGACGTGGCGCTCGGTGTGTCCATCGCCGCCGTGTCCACGCTGATCGCGCCGATTGCCACGCCTGCGCTCATCTCGCTTTTGGCCGGCAAGTGGATGGCGATTGATGCGAAGTCGCTGTTTCTCGATATCGTCCTGGTTGTGATTGTGCCGATTGTACTCGGTGTCATCGTCAAGGCGTTTTTCGGCAAGCAGGCGGAGGCGAGTGCAAAAGCGCTGCCGCTCGTATCCACCATCGCGATTGTGCTGATCGTCGCAATCGTCGTCGCTCTCAACAAAGGCAAAATCGTCGAAACGGGCATGATGATTTTCGCAGTCGTCATCCTGCACAATGTACTCGGCTACTTGCTCGGCTATTTCTTCGCCAAGCTGTTCGGGCTGAACCTGGCCAAGCGCAAAGCGGTCACGCTGGAAACAGGGATGCAAAACTCCGGTCTCGGCGCCGCGCTTGCAGCCGCTCACTTCAACCCGCTGGCAGCCGTGCCGAGCGCCATTTTCAGCGTCTGGCACAATCTGTCCGGGTCGGTGCTCGCTACGTACTTTGCGAAAAAAGAAGAATAGTACGTATGACAACCGATCGCTCGGGGTGGCATGATGATTTTTTGCCGATACAGACAACGTTCCTGTAACGAAACGGGCCCGATTTATGTCATAATGGGTACGTACTTCCGCTTTGCAGGACGTACCCAACACCTTTTGGGCTGACTTTGTAGCCGGGCCCGATTCGAAAGGACGTCAAGATGAAACGTTTTGCCAATTGTACAAACCATCCGATCATACTGGTAACGGCAGCGCTTCTTGCGCTGTCGGGGTGCAGCGGCTTGGCCGGGCCTGCTCCGCAGGAAAAAACGGCTCCGCCCGCGACAGCGCCGGAACAGACGAAGCAGAAGAGCGTAAAGCCAGAGGAGAGCAAGCCGGCGGATCAGCAGCCGGCACCTTCTGCAAAAACCGCGCCGCCGGCCGAGGCCAAGCCGGATGAGGCAAAGCAAACCGAAGCGCAACCGCCGAAAAAGCCGCCTGCCACAGCGGCCGCAGACACCGAGGCGATGCTTGCGGATATCGAGGTAGTCGCCGAGCCAGCGAGCATGGCCGTTCTCGTCAACAAGCAGCGCAAGCTCCCGGAAAACTACACGCCAACCGACCTCGTTTTCCCGAATGTGCCTTACCTGCTCCCGAAAAAGAGCGAGAAGCGGAAGCTGCGCAAAGAGGCAGCAGCGGCACTGGAAGCGTTGTTTGCTGCGGCGAAAGCAGACGGAGTCTCGCTTGCGGGCGTATCCGCCTACCGCTCCCACACCTATCAAAAAGCGCTGTTCAACCACTACGTGCAAAAAGACGGAGTAGAAAAGGCGCGCACGTACAGCGCCGTGCCTGGCACGAGCGAGCATGAGACGGGACTTGCGATCGACGTCTCCGGCATCGACGGCAAATGCGCCGCGACGAGCTGCTTTGCGGACACAAAAGAAGCGAAGTGGCTTGCCGAGCACGCTCAGGAATACGGCTTTATCATCCGCTACCCGGAAGGCAAAGAGGCGATTACCGGCTACATGTACGAACCGTGGCATTTGCGTTATGTCGGGACAGAAATCGCCAAGGAAATCAAAGCGCAAGGCATCACCCTGGAAGAGTATTTGGGCGTGGTTCCAGCTTCCGCAAGCGAATAGCGATCATCCGCAAAACGCGACGCCGATTTTTCGCCCGATGAAAAATCGGCGTTTTTCCTGCCCGGCTGCTGTTCGCGCAATCTGCCATTGAGAAACGGATTTCTATGCTATAATGATCTCGGGTGAAGATAATGAGCGAAAAATCAATCAGAGAACGAATCATCGAAACATCCATGCGCTTGTTCGAAGCACATGGCTACCACCGGGTGACCGTCGACCAAATCGTCAAGGAAAGCGGAACCTCGAAGGGAGGATTTTATCACAACTTCAAATCCAAGGATGAACTCCTCTACATCATTCACGACCAATTCATTACGTACGTTCTGGAAAAAGCAGAGGAAGCTTACGAGAAATGGGATACGCCGACGGAACGCCTGCAGGCGATCGTAAAATCGTTTGTCATGATGATTGATCTGTACCGCTCACAGGTAACGATTTTTTATCAGGAAAGCCTCTTTTTGACCCCGGAATATTTTACGGATATTGAAACGAAGCGGGATCGCTACAAAAAGATCATGTTTACGGTCATCTCGGACGGGATTCAGTCAGGCGAATTTCGGCCGGAGCTGCCTGTGCCGATCGTCTCCATGGCGATTTTCGGCATGGTCAACTGGATTTACAAATGGTATCAAAAAACAGGGACGTACTCGATCGAGCAGATTGCGGACATTTACGCCGACATGGTGCTGCATTCCGTTTTGAAGCCCGAGGCGATGGAAAATCCGGCGTTCAACCGTTTTTTCCTGACGTCTGGCGACACGCCGTTCAAGTCGTTTTAAAGCAGGAGGGATCAGGCGGCTACTCGCCGTTTGCTGGCAAGAGAGCAGGGGCATAGTCGCTTCACGGTCCGCTTAAAAATGTATCGCGCAGACTGACTGGTTGGTCTGTACTATTATTCAGATATTTGCTATAATCAGCAAAAGACCAACTGGTCGGTCCAGTAGACACTCCACAGACCAACCAGTCGGTTCGTAAAAGACAGACTCGGAACACGGGAGGAATAAGTGTGCTGACGATCTATGAATTGAGAGAACTTGTAAAGCTGTTGGAGCAGACGGACATAGAATCGCTCGAAGTAAAAGACGAGGAATCCCGCCTGCGCATCAAACGACGCACGAATGAGACTGCGACAGCCGACAAAGCGGCCTACGTGCAAAAGACGGAGCCTGGCAAAAAAGCGGCTGCGGTCGTTGCCTTGCCACAACCTGAAAAAGCGCCTGTCCAGCAACCGAAGCCGCAACCTGTGGCTGTAGCTGTAGCAGAAAAAGTCGCTCCGGCCGCAGTCGCTGAACAGACGGAAAGTTTGCACAAAATTACCTCCCCGATGGTCGGGACCTTCTATGCCGCTCCGGCCGAGGATGCTCCGCCGTACGTTTCCGCGGGCGACCGCGTAGAGCCGTCAAGCATCGTTTGTATTGTCGAGGCCATGAAGCTGTTTAACGAGATTGAGGCAGAGGTAAAAGGGGAAATCGTTCAAGTACTGGTGGAAAATGGTCAGTTGGTTGAGCATGGTCAGCCGCTGTTTCTCGTAAAGCTTGCCTAGAAGGAAAGCGCGATTGAAGGGAGGTCTGGACAAGTGAACAAAGACACGCTGTTTACGCAATTTCCCGTGCCGACGTACGAGCAGTGGCGGGAAGCCGCAGAAAAATCGTTGAAGGGCGCGTCATTCGATGCCAAACTGTTGACCAAGACGTATGAAGGAATCGTCCGCCAGCCGATCTACCGGACGGAAGATGTCGCAACATTGCCACAGCTAGACGTGGAGCCAGGCCAGGCGCCATTTGTCAGGGGAACGAAAAGTCCGTACGGAGGCGGCGCACAGCGCTGGGAGGTCTGCCAGGAGATGACGGCCTCGGACGCCAAGTCGTTTAACGAAACGGCCCTCGCGGATTTGGCTCGCGGACAAACGATGCTGCACCTCGTCCTCGACCGGGCGGCACGGGCAGGACTGGACCCGGATGAAGCGCTGCCAGAAGACATCGGAGCAGGGGGCGTCTCGCTTTTTTCCGTGGAGGATTTGGCTGAGGCGCTGCGTGGACTGAACCTGGAGGAACTGCCGATTTTCATCCCATCCGGGCCGCTCGGCTTGCCAGTGTTTGTCCTCGTGTTGGCTCATCTGGAAGCGAGCGGGTGCAAAGCCGGAGAACTGCGCGGCTGCATCGGCCAAGACCCGGTGGCAGCGCTGCTCGCAGATGGCGAGCTTCCGTACTCGCTGGACACGGCGTTTGCCGCCATGGCGAAAATGACGCGCTGGGCGAGCGAGCATGCGCCGCAGCTCAAAACGATTCTCGTCCAAGGCAACGCCTACTACGAAAGCGGCGGTCATGCGGTTGCCGAGCTTGCGTTTTCGCTGGCGACGGGCGTCGACTACATCCAGGCCATGCTGGAGCGCGGGCTGTCGATTGAGGAAGCGGCGGGCCGGATGCAGTTTTCTTTTTCCGTCGGCTCTGACGTGTTCATGGAAATCGCGAAGCTGCGGGCCGCGAAAATGCTCTGGGCGAATATCGTCGCTTCCTATGGAGGCTCGACCGAGGCCCAGAAGATGAAGATTCACGCGCGGACGGCCGCCTGGACGAAAACGGTGTACGATCCGTACGTCAACATGCTGCGCGCGACGACGGAAGCGTTTTCGGCGATTGTCGGCGGGGTAGACAGCCTGCACGTGTCGGCGTTCGACGAAGCGATCCGCCCGGCAAACGAATTTTCCCGGCGCATTGCCCGCAACACGCAAATCATTTTGGAGCAGGAGGCGCACTTGGCGAAGGTGGCAGACCCTGCCGGCGGCTCGTGGTACGTGGAATGGCTCACCGATGAGCTGGCGAAAAAAGCGTGGGAGCTGTTTTTGCAGGTAGAGGAAAAGGGCGGCATGCTTCGGGCGCTGGCGGAAGGCTTCCCGCAAAGCGTGATTGCAGAGAGCGCCGCGCGCAAGGAAAAAGATATCGCCGAGCGCAAAAGCCGCATCGTCGGCACGAACATGTATCCGAATCCGTCCGAGCAGCCGTTGCCGCAACAGGCGGCACCTGCCCTGCATGAACAGCGCATCGCCGAGCTGCACGCTCATCGGGCGAGAACAGCGCCGTCTGCGTTTTCCGAACGGCTGGCAAAGCTCGCGCACGACGCAGAAGAGTGGGTCGGCCATGCGGTACAGGCCGCGCTCGCCGGAGCGACCATAGGCGATATCGCCAAAGCGCTGACCCGCTTCGGGCAAACAGCGACCGTTATTGCCCCGCTGCGCACGCACCGCGCGGCCGAGGCGTTTGAAGCGCTCCGCAAACAGGCGGACGACTATACGCACAGGACCGGGCAGCGCCCGAGCGTCTTTCTCGCGGCAGTCGGCCCTGTGGCGAAGCATAAAGCGAGGGCGGATTTTGCCGCCGAGTTTTTTGCCGTCGGAGGCTTTGCGGTTTTGCGCCCGCAAGCATACGGCACTGCCGCAGAGGCCAAGGAAGCGGCGCTCGCCTCCGGAGCCAAAATTACCGTCATCTGCTCCGACGATGCGAGCTATCCCGAACTGGTGCCGCCGCTCGCCCAGGCGCTCAAGCAGGAAGCTGCCGACATGACCGTGCTGCTTGCCGGCTTGCCTGACGCCGAGCAGTTGGCCGCGTACAAGGCGGCTGGCGTAGATGACTGCATCCATTTGCGCTCCAATTGCTATCAGATGCTGCGAGAACTTCAGGAGCGGACAGGAGTGAGCTCACGATGAACAGACCTGATTTTTCCAAAGTGCCGTATCGTGGCAGCCGGGACATTTCCGATCTGTTTCCAAACCATGTGGCATCCGCCGAAGCGAAAAAGCTTCTGGATGAGCAGATTTGGCAGACGCTGGAGCAAATTCCCGTCAAGCCTCTCTATACAAAAGAAGACGTGCAAGGCATGACGCATCTCGGCTACATGCCGGGCTTGCCGCCGTATTTTCGCGGGCCGTATCCGACGATGTACGTGACGCAGCCGTGGACGGTGCGCCAGTATGCCGGCTTTTCCACGGCGGAGGAGAGCAACGCCTTCTATCGCCGCAATTTGGCGGCCGGACAAAAAGGGCTGTCGATTGCCTTTGACCTCGCGACGCATCGCGGCTACGATTCCGACCACCCGCGGGTCGTCGGCGACGTCGGGAAGGCCGGGGTGGCGGTAGACTCGATTCTCGACATGAAAATTTTGTTCGACGGCATTCCGCTGGACAAAATGTCTGTCTCGATGACGATGAACGGAGCGGTGCTGCCGATCATGGCGTTTTACATCGTGGCGGCAGAAGAGCAGGGCGTCTCGCAGGACCAGTTGACCGGAACGATCCAAAACGACATTTTGAAGGAATACATGGTGCGCAATACGTACATTTATCCGCCGGAAGCGTCGATGAAGATCATTTCCGATATTTTCGCCTACACCTCGAAGCACATGCCGAAATTCAACAGCATCAGCATCTCCGGCTACCACCTGCAGGAAGCGGGCGCGACGGCGGACATCGAGCTGGCGTACACGCTGGCAGACGGGCTGGAGTACGTGCGCACAGGGCTTGCCGCTGGAATCGACATCGACGCATTCGCGCCGCGCCTGTCGTTTTTCTGGGCGATCGGCATGAACTACTTCATGGAAGTCGCGAAAATGCGGGCAGCCCGCCTGATCTGGGCGAGCCTCATCAAGCAGTTCAACCCGAAAAACGAAAAGTCGATGGCGCTGCGAACCCACTCGCAGACGTCCGGCTGGAGCCTGACGGAGCAAGACCCGTACAACAACGTCGTGCGGACGTGCATCGAAGCGATGGCGGCGGCGCTCGGGCATACCCAGTCGCTGCATACGAACGCGCTCGACGAGGCAATCGCGCTGCCGACCGACTTTTCCGCCCGGATTGCGCGCAACACACAGCTTTTTTTGCAGGACGAGACGCAGATTACGAAGGTCGTCGATCCGTGGGCTGGCTCGTACTACGTCGAGTCGCTGACGGCGCAGCTCGTGGAAAAAGCGTGGGCGCACATCGAAGAGATCGAAGCGCTGGGCGGCATGGCCAAGGCGATTGAGACCGGCCTGCCGAAAATGAAGATCGAGGAAGCGGCCGCAAGACGCCAGGCGCACATCGACTCGGCGAAAGAAGCGATCATCGGCGTAAACAAATACCGGCTGGACAAGGAAGACCCGCTGGAAATTCTCGAAGTCGACAATACGGCGGTGCGCGAGGCGCAAATCCGGCGGTTGCAGGAGCTGCGACAAAACCGCGACGAGGCGAGAGTGCAGGCGGCTCTGTCGGCGATTACGGAGTGCGCGCGCACAGGCGAAGGCAACCTGCTTGCGCTGGCGATTGAAGCGGCGCGGGCACGGGCTTCGCTCGGGGAAATTTCGGACGCCTACGAAAAAGTGGTCGGCCGCCACAAAGCGGTCATTCGCTCGATCAGCGGCGTCTACAGCTCGGAATACGCGGATGCGGAAGAAGTGGCAGCCGTGCGCAAGATGGCGGACGAGTTCGAGCAGTGGGAAGGCAGACGCCCGCGCATCATGATCGCCAAAATGGGCCAGGACGGGCACGACCGAGGCGCCAAAGTGATCGCGACTGCTTTTGCCGACCTCGGCTTTGACGTCGACATCGGGCCGCTGTTCCAGACACCGGAGGAAACAGCCAAGCAAGCGGTGGAAAACGACGTGCACGTCATCGGCTTCAGCTCGCTGGCCGCAGGGCACAAGACGCTGCTGCCGCAACTCGTCGAGGAGCTGAAAAAGCTCGGGCGCGAGGACATCGTCGTCGTCATCGGCGGGGTCATTCCGCCGCAAGATTACGCGTTTTTGCGCGAGCACGGCGCTGCTGCCATCTTCGGTCCGGGTACGGTGATTCCGGTAGCGGCCCAGCACGTTTTGCAGGAGATTGTGCATCGGCTGGAGGCTGCTGGCCTATGAGCGCAGGTGGAGACGGCAAGGCTTCGCTGAACTTTTCCTCCAAAGTCCGCCTCCCGCGCCTCTCCGTCGAGCAGTACGTAAAGGGCGTGCGCGAAAACAACCGGACCGTGCTCGCGCAGGCGATTACGCTTGTCGAGAGCAACTCCGCCGCCCATATGGAGATGGCTCAGGAGGTGATCCGCCAGCTTTTGCCGCACACGGGAAATTCGATTCGCATCGGCGTGTCCGGCGTGCCGGGAGCGGGCAAGAGTACGTTTATCGAAGCATTTGGCACGATGCTGTGCGAAAAAGGCCACCGGGTCGCCGTGCTCGCGGTCGATCCGAGCAGCACGGTGACGCGCGGCAGCATTCTCGGGGACAAGACGCGGATGGAGCTGTTGTCGCGCAATCCGCAGGCGTTCATCCGGCCGTCCGCGACGGGCGGGACGCTTGGCGGCGTCAACCGCAAGACGCGGGAGACGATGCTGATTTGCGAAGCGGCAGGTTACGACGTGATTCTGGTCGAGACGGTCGGTGTCGGGCAAAGCGAGACGACGGTCAGGTCGATGGTCGATTTCTTTTTGCTGCTGATGCTGACGGGAGCGGGCGACGAGCTGCAAGGCATCAAAAAAGGCATCATGGAAATTGCCGATGCGCTGTTGATTCACAAGGCAGACGGGGAAAACCGCACCCGCGCGCTGATCGCCAAGGGCGAATACAACCGGGTGCTGCACTACTTGCAGCCTGCGACAACCGGCTGGGAGACGAAGGCGTACATGTGTTCGTCCGTGACTGGCGAAGGGATTCCCGAGATATGGGACGTCATCGGACAGTTCCGCGAGACGACCGTGAAGTCAGGCGGCTTCGAGGCCCGGCGCAAGGCGCAACTGCTCGACTGGATGCACAGCATGGCGCAGGACTATTTGCGCGCGACGTTTTTCGGCAATCCGCAGGTCGCGCAACTGCTGCCGGCGATTGAACAGGCTGTAGCCAGCGGAGAGCTGTCGCCGACGAGCGCAGTCCAGCAACTGGTGGCAGTCTACGAAAAAGCGATCATGAAATAGGGACAGGAAGAAGGTCGGACGATGAGCGATATGTACGAAAAAATCGACGAATTGATGGAACGCAAATTCAAAATCCAGTTGGGCGGCGGCGATGCGCGCATTGATGCCCAGCACAACCGCGGCAAGCTGACCGCCCGCGAGCGGATCGAGTTGCTGCTCGACCCGGACACGTTCGTGGAGCTGAATCCGTTTGTCGAGCACCGGGCCACGCACTTTGGGCTGGACCAGATGGAAGCGCCCGGCGAAGGCGTCGTGACGGGCTACGGCAAAATCAACGGGCGCCCCGTCTACTTGTTCGCGCAAGATTTTACCGTGTTTGGCGGCGCGCTCGGAGAAATGCACGCGATGAAAATTGCCAAGGTGATGGATTTGGCGGCGAAAAACGGCGCTCCGTTCATCGGGCTGAACGACTCCGGCGGCGCGCGCATCCAGGAAGGCGTCAGCTCGCTTGACGGCTACGGCACGATTTTTTACCGCAATGCGATCTACTCCGGCGTCATCCCGCAAATCTCGGTCATTCTCGGCCCGTGCGCAGGCGGCGCTGTCTACTCTCCGGCGATTACCGACTTCGTGTTCATGGTGGAAAAGACAAGCCAGATGTTCATTACGGGTCCGAAAGTCATCGAAACGGTGACGGGCGAGAAAATTTCCGCGGAAGATTTGGGCGGCGCGCGGGTGCATTCTTCCGTCAGCGGCAACGCCCACTTCACGGCCGAGTCCGAGCAGGAGGTGCTCGAAAGCGTGCGCAGGCTGCTTGGCTTCCTGCCGCAAAACAACCGCGATCGCGCCCCTGTGGCGGAAGCGGAAGTCGGCAAGGACTGGCAGGAGGAACTGCTGGAGCTGGTGCCTGCCGAGAGCACAAAAGTGTACGATGTGCGCAAGGTGATCGAAAAAATCGTCGACTTCGGCGACTTCATGGAGGTGCAGCCGAACTTCGCCCGCAACATCGTCATCGGACTGGCCCGCATCGACGGACACAGCGTCGGGATCATCGCCAACCAGCCGAAGGTGATGGCTGGAGGACTCGACATTCATTCCTCCGACAAGCTGGCGCGGTTCATCCGCTTCTGCGATTGCTTCAACATCCCGCTCTTGACCTTCGAGGACGTCTCCGGCTTTTTCCCGGGGATCAACCAGGAGCACGGGGGAATCATCCGCCACGGCGCGAAAATTTTGTACGCCTACTCGGAAGCGACCGTGCCGAAGATCACCGTCATTTTGCGCAAGGCATACGGCGGAGCTTACGTGGCGCTCAACTCCAAGTCGATTGGCGCCGATATCGTCTACGCCTGGCCGAATGCGGAAATCGCCGTGATGGGACCGGAAGGCGCAGCCAATGTCATTTTTGCCAAGGAAATCGAGAGCAGCGAAGACCCGGCAGCGACGCGCGCGGAAAAAATCGCGCTCTACCGCGAGAAGTTCGCCAATCCGTACGTCGCAGCCAGCCTGGGCATGGTCGACGATGTGATCGACCCGCGCGAAACTCGCCTGAAGGTCGCCCAGGCGTTGGAGATGCTCCGCAACAAGCAGGAAGAGCGTCCATATAAAAAGCATGGGAACATCCCATTGTAAGAGGGGAGCGTCTTGGAATGAAGCTGCATGAACTGCGTGAATTTATCAAGCTGGTGAACCAGTCCTCGATCGAGGAGCTGGAATGGCAAAAGGGCAAGACCCGGATCGTCATCAAAAAAAGCGAGCCTGTCGCTGTAGCGGCAGCCGAGCTCCCTGTGCAAGCAAGCGAAGTCGAGCAAGGCTACCAGGAAGCAGCGGCCACGGCTGAGGCAGAGCCTGTCGCCACCGTCGCCGAAGAAAAAGTGCCAGAGGAAGCGACACAGCTTGTCCTGTCCACATCCGTCGGCATCTTTTACGCGCAAGTGACCGTCGGCCAGGCGATCAAGGCGCAGGAGGTAGTCGGACGCTGCACCGTGGACGCGCTGCAACTGTCGTCCGACATTGTGTCGCCGGTGGCCGGGATCGTGACGGAAGTGCTTGTACCGGACGGTCAGCTCGTCGATTACGGCAGAGCGTTGCTGGTCGTCAAACCACAGTAAGAAGGAGCGTTCCTATGTTCACGAAAGTATTGATTGCCAATCGCGGCGAAATCGCCGTGCGCATTATTCGGGCGTGCCAGGAGCTGGG
The DNA here is from genome assembly GCF_004117055.1 of Brevibacillus agri. NCBI lineage: Bacteria > Bacillati > Bacillota > Bacilli > Caryophanales > Paenibacillaceae > Brevibacillus > Brevibacillus agri. The sequence continues at coordinate 3,214,899 of NZ_CP026363.1, read as the reverse complement.
AATCGCCACAGTCGCCGTCTACTCGGAAGCAGACCGCGAAGCGCTGCACGTCGAGCTGGCAGACGAAGCGTATTGCATCGGCCCGAAGGAATCGAAGGACAGCTACTTGAACATGGCCCGGATCATGACGGTTGCCTTGCTCACAGGCGTGGATGCGATTCATCCCGGCTACGGCTTTTTGGCGGAAAACGCTTCGTTTGCCCAACTGTGCCAGGATTGTTCGATTACGTTCATCGGCCCTGATCCCGACGCGATCACGAAAATGGGAGACAAAGCTGTCGCCAAAGCGACGATGAGTGCGGCGAATGTGCCGCTCGTCCCAGGCACGGACGGGCTGATCGACGACATCGACGAAGCGCTGCAGGTGGCTGAGAAAATCGGCTATCCCGTGATCGTCAAGGCGACGGCGGGCGGAGGCGGCAGAGGCATGCGCGTCGCCTTTGACGCCGAGGAGCTGGAAAAAGCGATTCGCCAGGCGCAAAAAGAGGCGGAGACGGCTTTTGGCAACGCGGGCGTGTACCTGGAGAAATACGTCGAGGAGCCGCGCCATGTGGAGATTCAGGTGATGGGCGACAAGCACGGCAACGTCGTTCACCTGGGCGAGCGGGACTGCTCGATCCAGCGCCGACACCAGAAGCTGGTGGAGGAAGCGCCATCGCCTGCGCTCGATCCGGAGCTGCGCGAGCGGATGGGGCAAGCGGCTGTCGCGGCCGCGAAGGCGGTTTCGTACCACGGAGCAGGCACCGTCGAATTTTTGCTCGATCGGCACGGACAGTTTTACTTCATGGAAATGAACACGCGCATCCAGGTCGAGCATCCGGTCACGGAAATGATTACGGGCATCGACCTCATCAAAGAGCAGATTTCGGTCGCGGCGGGCAATCCGCTGTCCTTTTCCCAGGAAGACGTCAAAATCAACGGCTGGGCGATCGAGTGCCGGATCAATGCGGAAAACCCAGCGAAAAATTTCATGCCGTCGCCAGGAAAGGTCCGCAACTACTTGCCGCCGGGAGGCTACGGCGTGCGCGTCGACAGCGCCGTTTACCCGGGCTACGAGATTTCGCCGTTTTACGATTCCATGGTCGCCAAGCTGATCGTGTGGGGCACAAGCCGCGAAGAAGCGCTTGCTCGCATGAAGCGGGCCTTGCGCGAGTTCGTGATCGAAGGCGTGCACACGACCATTCCGTTTCACGAAAAGCTGCTGGAGCATCCTGATTTTGTCTCGGGCCATTTCGCGACCAACTTTTTGGAGAAAAATCCGCTGGAGCTGAAGGAAACCGAAGCCGCAAGCGGCGGCAAATGACGAAAGCGCTCGGGTTCGGTTCGCCAGGCGGGCAAGGGGCAGAAGCTCTGCGCGCAGCCTGGCGACACCGGGACATTTGCTCGTGGAGCGAGCGTGCCGGATAGTTGATAGAAGCAGCGCGGTATGGTAAGATAGTTGTACTTTGATGACTGGAGTTGAAGCCGATGAAGTAAGCTTTCTTGCTCAAAAAAGGAAAACAAGTGCGTTTTTTTCGCATGCTTATTTCCTTCTATGCAAGAAAGTTACTACATCTGTTCACTCAAGCGATATATCCAAATCCGGCTCCTGGGTGGAGTAGGTTTTGTTATACGTATTTGAGCTGCAAGAGAGTAACTTTCTTGCAGCTCTTCTATTTTTATCCAGGGGGATGAGGTTATGTCGACCATCAAAGTGACGAATCTGACTTTTGCCTATGACGGCAGTTTCGATAACATTTTTGAAAACGTGAGCTTCCAGATTGATACCGATTGGAAGCTCGGCTTTACCGGAAGGAACGGCAGAGGGAAGACGACATTTCTGAACCTGCTGCTCGGCCGCTATGAATACAGCGGCACGATCTCGGCGCAGGTGCAGTTCGAATATTTTCCGTATCCAATCGAAAACAAGGAGCGAATCACCGCAGAGATCATCCAGGAGATGATTCCCGATTACATGCACTGGGAGCTTCTGCGCGAGTTTTCCTTTTTGCAGATGGACGAGGAAGTGTTGGAGCGGCCGTTTGCGACGTTGTCCAACGGCGAGCAGACGAAGGTGCTTCTTGCGGCCTTGTTTTTGAAAGAAAACAGCTTTTTGCTGATTGATGAGCCGACGAACCATCTGGACATGGGCGCCAGAAAGCTCGTCAGCGACTACCTCCAGACGAAAAGCGGCTTTATTCTCGTCTCTCACGACAGAGCTTTTCTCGACAACTGCGTCGACCACATCCTGTCTATCAACAAGACGAACATTGAGATTCAAAAAGGCAATTTTTCGACGTGGTGGGAGAACAAAGAGCGGCAGGACAACTATGAGCTGGCCGAAAACGAGCGGCTGAAAAAGGACATCAGACGGCTGTCCGAGTCCGCGAAGCGCACCAGCAACTGGTCGCACGAAGTGGAAAAAACGAAAAACGGCACGAGAAATTCCGGCTCCAAGGTAGACAAAGGGTACGTCGGCCACAAGGCAGCGAAAATGATGAAGCGCGCAAAATCGCTGGAGCAGCGCCAGCATGCGGCCATCGAAGAAAAGTCCAAGCTGCTGAAAAACGTGGAGCAAGGCGACACGTTAAAAATCGCTCCGCTTGCTTACCATAAAGATCGCCTGGTCGAGCTTGTGGACGTTGCGATTTTTTACGGAGACAAACAGGTCACGAGCGGCATCCGTTTTTCGGTTTCGCAAGGGGAGCGAATCGCGCTGTCGGGGAAAAACGGCTCGGGCAAATCGAGCATCCTCAAGCTGATTTGCGGCGAGGACGTGCGCTACACGGGAACATTCCGCAAAGGAAGCCAACTGAAAATTTCCTACGTCTCCCAGGATACATCGCATTTACAGGGCAATTTGACGGATTACGCCAGAAGCAACGGGCTGGACGAAAGCTTGTTCAAAGCGATCCTTCGCAAGCTCGATTTTTCCCGCGTGCAATTTGAAAAGGATATGGCCGCTTTCAGCGGGGGACAGAAGAAAAAGGTGCTGATCGCGAAAAGCTTGTGCGAGCGGGCGCATCTGTACGTATGGGATGAGCCGCTGAACTTTATCGACGTCATTTCGCGCATGCAGATCGAGGAGCTGCTTTTGGAGCACGCGCCGACGATTTTGTTTGTGGAGCATGACAGCGAGTTTTGCAAAAATATCGCGACAAAGGTTATCGAGTTGTAGCAGGAAGGCTGGTTTGGCAGGGCGATGCGAGAGGGCGCCGCCACTTGTTCTTGTCCTGTTTTGCACCGCCTGGACATACGGTGTAAGGAGGGACATATACGTAGAGGTGGTATCATGAGCGCCGTTTTCCAGATTTTTGCGTTCGTCATTATCGCGTACGTCTGGTTTGCCTGGCTAGTCTGGCGAAGAAGAGGGCACATACAGCCGATGCACGGGATGGTAGGCGCCATGGCGATCGGGATGCTGGTTGGGCTGATCGCTGGTCTGTTGTTTGGGCTCGTATTCCAAGGGAGCCTTTCTCGTTCCACGCTGTGGGGGATGTCGTCAGGCGCTACGGCAGGCTTTTTGGTGGGCTTGCCCTTGTCGACGCTGACCGTGGTGGAAGGCACGCTATCCGGCCTGATGGCGGGCATGATGGGGGCTATGCTTGGTGAAATGATAACGCTGGAGCAGGCGGAGCCGCTTTTGTTTTTTCTGGTGATGCTGTACACGGCATATCTTTTGCTGATGGAGAGGTGGCATCTGCCTGAACAGAAGAAGGCGGAGCCGTCCGCAACGTTGCTCGCGCTGCGGCATCCCGTCGTCGGGGCTTTGCTGTTGCTCGCTGTGTTTGTCTGGTTTCAGGCGATGAGCTTCGCGCTCCCCGAGTCAGGCGAGCGCCCAGCCAATCCGATGCATCATGAACAACGACAGAAGTGACCGACAGGAAGAACAGGAGGAAGGTATGGCGTTAAGCAAAAAAGGCACACGGAAAATTACCGTGGGGCAAACGGAATACCGCTGGGTGGTCAGCCCCGCTGCCGACGGGCTGATCGTCGTCACGATTCAGCATGCGGAAGGAACCGGGCAGTTGATCCGCGTCTATGCCAAAGCGGATGTGCATGACGCGAGGTCGGCGGGTGCGAGCGGCTCAGCGCCAACGCGCGAGCGCCGGGCAATCAAGCCATCTGAGGTGGAGGCGATCATCACGGAAGCGGTGGCGCAAGGGTGGGTCCCGGAAAAAAGCGGGGCCCCGCTCGGCTTTGACTGGAAGGGGAGTACGCTACTCAAGCGAGGCAGGTAGAGGGGGCATACGCCTTGTCGGGTAAAAAATAAAAGGGCAGTGGTCGGTCAGGAGCAACGCGCAGTATGCCGCAAGCATTACGTGCAGCACGCTCCAGGTGGGCCGCTGCCTTTTTTGATTGGATACTTTTTTTGAAGAGATGGTTGGAGAAGGAGGGATTGGGCAACGTGGTGTAGCTAGGTGGTTTAACGATGCAGTCTAACAGTATGGTTGTAGTCGCGGTATTCTTCGTTATCATTCATTGCCAGCCACTATAGCATGCGCTATAATATATCAAGTTTTGAAATCCATTCAAAAAAACTAAATATATTACAAGAGCAGCTTGCCTGTATTTTTTACGACTTTGAACCGCTGTCACCGCTGGGAGAATAACAAGCTCCAAACCGAGTCGGTTGGCATATATGCGGATTAAGGATTATAGCACTCAAAAGTTTTATCATAAAGATATTAGTGCAGAACTGGATCGCTTGTAAAAATGGGAGGAATAAAAAATGGCTGACAATAGGAAAGAACAAGAGAGAGCAGAACTGCATCGTACCATATGGAATATCGCGAATGACTTGCGTGGAAGCGTGGATGGATGGGACTTTAAGCAATACGTATTAGGGATGCTCTTTTATCGTTTCATATCAGAAAATTTAACGCATTACATCAATAAAGATGAAATTGAAGCAGGCAATGTAGACTTTGATTATGCAAATCTTCCAGATGAAGAGGCCGAGCTAGCCCGTGAGGATATGGTAAACACCAAAGGCTTTTTTATTTTACCAAGCGAGCTTTTTGAAAATGTACGAAAAAAAGCGGACAAAGATGAAAACCTCAATGAAACGCTGGAAAAAATTTTTAAAAACATAGAAGCTTCTGCACAGGGCACGCGCAGTGAAAAAAACTTTAAAGGTCTATTTGATGACATCGATGTGAACAGCAATAAACTCGGAGGAACCGTTGCTCAACGTAATGCAAGGCTTGTAAAGCTTATGAATGGCATCGCTGATATGAAGCTCGGTAACTATCAGGACAACACCATTGATGCATTCGGTGAGGCATATGAATATTTAATGGGCATGTATGCTTCCAACGCTGGAAAAAGCGGTGGTGAATACTTTACGCCTCAAGAGGTTTCAGAACTTCTGACGCTTTTGGCATTAGGGGATAAAAAAAAGGTGAACAAAGTTTATGACCCTGCTTGCGGGTCGGGATCATTGCTTTTAAAGGCTACTAAAATTATCGGTAAAAACAATGTAACAAGAGGCTTTTATGGGCAGGAAATCAATATTACTACATACAATTTATGTCGTATCAATATGTTTTTGCATGATATTAATTATGATAAGTTTGATATTGGGCACGGAGATACCTTGTCTTCACCATACATACCGCACTATGCTGAAGAACCATTTGAAGTAATTGTCTCCAATCCCCCTTATTCTATTAAATGGGCAGGCTCTGATGATGCGACATTAATCAATGATCCACGCTTTGCACCTGCTGGTGTACTTGCTCCAAAATCAAAAGCAGATCTTGCATTTATCATGCACTGTCTCTCTTGGCTTGCAACGGACGGTACAGCGGCAATTGTTTGTTTTCCAGGAATTCTGTATCGCGGCGGAGCAGAGAAGAAGATTCGCCAGTATCTGATTGATAACAACTTTATAGATTGCATTATTCAATTACCAAGTAATCTGTTTTTTGGAACAAGCATAGCCACTTGTGTCATGGTATTAAAAAAATCCAAATCCGACAACGCGACACTGTTTATTGACGCTTCAGATGAATACGTAAAGATTACAAATAATAACAAGCTCACAAAGGAAAACATTCAAAACATCGTTCAAGTTTTTAAGGCACGCCAGGAGAAGGAGCATTTTAGCCGCCTTGTACAAAACAGTCAAATTGCTGAGCAGGATTACAACCTTTCTGTTTCTACCTATGTGGAAAAGAAGGATCAACGTGAAATGATCGACATAACTGCCCTTAACGCTGAAATAAAGCGTATTGTCGCCCGTGGAGATGTGCTCAGGCGCGAGATTGACGCAATTATTGCAGAGATCGAGGGGGGGCAGTAATGCGGTTATCCGAAATATTGTCCAAACCGCCAACCCTTGAGTTTAAGCAAGTTGAGGGCTTTTTGAAAGAAAAAAAGCTTGCAATGGGCAAGCAAAAAAAAATACAAGTAGGCAGAATTGCATTAAACTACTTTTGTAAGAATTGTGCGGACGTTCGTACCTTTTGCTCTGGAGAAGAAATTTATTGCATAGGGGTAAACGGGCATCTTGTCAGTATTGATTGCGTTCTCACTTGTCATTGCGGTGCTTCCGTGCAGATTTGGTTTTTGGTGGACTGCGAGGAAGAGATCAGTGGACGTGCGCCTAAGGTTCGGGTATTAAAGCGCACGGAAAAATTGTCGCCTGACGCTTTATTAAATACAGAACAGTACGGTGAGTTTTCGGAGCTTTTAGAAAAGGCACAGCGTGCTCATCGTGAAGGGCTTGGTGCTGGTGCCATAGTGTATTTACGTAAAATTTTCGAAAAAATTACAGTCCAAACAGCCGATGCCGCTGAAATCTCCTATACCAAGTATGAGGGTGGCAACCCGAAAAATTTTTCTGATTTATTGAAACGAGTAGATGAAAGGTGCTCGATTATCCCACGTGAATTCTCTGCAAATGGGTACAAATTGTTTCGGGAATTAAGCAATATCGTACATGGCGAGTATAATGAGGAGTTAGCTTTGCAAAAATATGAATCGTTACATCGGCTTATCATTGGGATTCTTGATAATGTGAAGAACAACAAAGAACTGATGACTGCAATTGATTCATTGGGATGGGTGGAGGTGGGCACCAATGACTAAGCTCGAACAGCTTATTAATGAGCTTTGCCCGAACGGGGTTAAATATGTGAAGTTGGGTGAAGTATGCGAAATTGAAACTGGAAAACTAAATGCCAATGCCGCTGTAGAAGGTGGTAAATATCCTTTTTTTACAACTGCTAAAGAAATCAGTCGTATCGATAAATATCGCTGGGACACTGAAGCATTGCTTATCGCAGGCAATGCAAACGTAGGTGAAGTCAAACATTATAGTGGTAAATTTGAGGCTTACCAACGCACTTATGTATTAACAAATTTCAATAAATTTATTGATGTCCGTTTCTTATACTTTGTCATCAACAATGATTTGAAAGCTTATCTTGAAAATCATACTAACTCAGCCGCAATGACATATATCGTTTTGTCAACGCTACAAAGCTTCAAAGTTCCTGTTCCTCCCTTACCCGTACAGCGTGAAATTGTCAGGATCTTGGACAATTTCACAGAGCTTACAGCAGAGCTTACAGCAGAGCTTACAGCAGAGCTTACAGCGAGAAAAAAGCAATATGAATATTATCGAGATAAGCTGTTGACCTTTGGTGATGATGTACCGAGGGTGACGCTTGGGGAAATCGCCACTGATATGTATCGGGGTGCAGGTATTAAGCGTGATGAAGTTACCGAAGAAGGTTTCCCTTGCGTAAGATATGGCGAAATTTACACAACATATGGTATTTGGTTTGACACTTGCATTTCCCATACACAATATGGCACAAAAACCTTTGCACATGGGGATATTTTGTTTGCTATTACAGGCGAAAGCGTGGAGGAAATCGCTAAATCTTGTGCCTATATAGGGCATGAAACGTGCTACGCAGGCAGTGATATCGTTGTAATGAAGCATGAACAAAACCCAAAGTATTTAGCCTATGCTCTTTCTACATCTGAAGCACAGTTCCAGAAAAGTAAAGGCAAAGTGAAAAGCAAGGTTGTGCATTCCAGTATTCCAGCACTAAAAGCAATAACTATTCCTTTGCCATCGTTAGAGGAACAAGCCCGAATTGTCGACATTCTCGACCGCTTTGACAAGCTGTGCAACGACATTAGCGAAGGGTTGCCCGCTGAAATTGAGGCAAGGCGCAAGCAATATGAATACTACCGTGACAAGCTGCTCACGTTCAAGGAGGCAGGAGCATGAACCAGTTTAATATTGTTGCGGCTGACAACGAATCAACTGTTGTGGCGAAATATACCCCGTCTCACCGCAGTGAGGACACCTATCAATCGGAGGCTCAGCTTGAACGAGATTTTATCAAACAGCTTAAAGATCAACAATATGAATATATCCAAATTTCCAATGAGGAAGAGCTGATAGCGAACCTTCGCTGTCAGCTTGAAAAGCTTAATGATTATGTTTTCACCGATACAGAGTGGGACTGGTTTTTCAAAAAATGTATTGCGGGTGCGAATGACGGTATTATTGAGAAAACCCGTCGCATTCAGACCGACCATGTCCAAATTTTGAAACGGGATGATGGAACTACCAAGAACATATACCTGATTGATAAAAAGTATATCCACAATAACCGTTTACAGGTGATTAACCAATACGAAGAGCCAAACGGAACGTATTCTACACGCTATGACGTGACTATTCTTGTGAACGGACTGCCGTTGGTACACGTCGAGCTGAAAAGGCGCGGTGTAGCCATCCGGGAAGCATTTAACCAAATCAACCGTTATCAGCGGGTCAGCTTTAGTGCAGCTTCGGGTCTATTTGAATATGTGCAGATTTTTGTTATCAGCAATGGAACCCACACCAAATATTACAGCAATACCACCCGTAGCCAGCACATCAAGGAAACGGACGAAAATGAGCGGCAAAACCGAAAAAAGACAAGCAATAGCTTTGAGTTTACAAGTTTTTGGGCCGACGCAACCAATAAGATTATTGCCGATTTAAAGGACTTTACCAAAACCTTTTTTGCGAAACACACCATTCTCAATATCCTTACCCGCTATTGCGTCTTTACATCAGAGGATTTGCTGCTTGTGATGCGGCCTTATCAAATTGCGGCAACCGAAAGAATTTTAAATCGCATTGCAATCGCAACGAACTACAAAAAATACGGTACTATAGATAGCGGAGGGTATATCTGGCATACAACTGGCAGCGGCAAAACCCTCACTAGCTTTAAAACGGCGCAGCTTGCCAGCGGATTACCCTATATCGATAAGGTATTGTTTGTGGTTGACCGCAAAGATTTGGATTATCAGACCATGAAGGAATATGACCGCTTTGAAAAAGGGGCCGCAAACAGCAATACTTCCACAAGAATCCTCCAAAAGCAGTTGGAGAGCAAAACCGCAAAAATAATCATTACAACCATTCAAAAGCTTGACAAGTTTATTACAAGCAATAAAACTCACGATGTATACAAAAAGCATATTGTGATTATTTTTGACGAATGCCATCGCTCGCAATTTGGTGATATGCACCGCCGTATTACAAAGGCGTTCCAAAAATATCATTTGTTTGGGTTTACCGGTACACCTATTTTTGCGGTAAATGCAGATTCCGGCGGAGATCCCATGCTTAAAACAACCCCGCAGACCTTTGGAGATAAGCTCCATACGTATACCATTGTGGATGCAATCAATGATGGTAATGTTTTGCCTTTCCGCATCGACTACATAGATACTGTCAAAATGGCGCCGGATGTCAAAGATGAGCAGGTGCGTGCTATTGATGTGGAGAAAGCTTTAGCCGCCCCCGAACGGGTAAGCGCGATTGTAAAATATATTCTTGAACATTTCGATCAGAAAACAAAGAGAAATGAAAACCGCTCTTATTACGAATACAGAGTGATTCAAAATGTTAAGGAAATAGCAAAATCCAAAAATAATGCGGTGCTTGAAGAAAAAATCACCAAGCAGGTAAACGGTTTTAACTCAATTTTTGCCGTTGCTTCTATTCCGATGGCAATGAAATATTATAATGAATTTAAAAAGCAAATGGAGCAAATAGGGAAACGGCTAAATATTGCAACCATTTTCAGCTATACACCCAATGAAGAGGACCCAGATGAGGATTTTGACAATAACAGGCTTGATAAAACCAGCCGGGATTTCCTTGAATCGGCAATTGCTGATTATAATGAGACTTTCAACGTCAACTATGATACCTCTGCCGACAAATTTCAAAACTACTACAAAGACGTATCCCTGCGGATGAAAAATCGTGAAATCGATTTGCTTATCGTTGTCAATATGTTCCTTACAGGTTTTGATGCCACTACGCTAAATACCTTATGGGTAGATAAAAATCTGCGCCAGCACGGGTTAATTCAGGCGTTTAGCCGCACCAATCGTATACTGAACAGTGTTAAAACATTTGGAAATATTGTCTGTTTCCGTAATTTAAAACAAGCTACGGATGATGCTCTTGCTCGTTTTGGAGATAGAGAAGCCGGTGGCATTGTCTTGTTGAAAACTTACGCCGACTATTACAACGGGTACGAGGAAAATGGCAAGCATAAACCGGGATATGTTGAACTCATACAAAAGCTGATGTCCACTTATCCGTTAGGAACTGCCATTGTTGGAGAGGGAGCACAGAAGGATTTCATTCGCCTTTTTGGTGCGATTTTGCGGCTTAAAAACATACTTACTTCTTTTGACGATTTTGCTGGAAATGAAATTCTGTCTGTGCGTGATTTTCAAGATTACCAAAGCGTATATCTGGATTTATACCAAACTTTTAGTAAGCGAACGAACTCAGAAAAAGAGGATATCAATGACGACATTGTTTTTGAAATTGAGCTTGTGAAGCAGATTGAGGTTAACATTGATTATATTCTCATGCTGGTTTCAAAATATCATGAATCCAATTGCGCTGACAAAAGTCTTCTTACTGACATACGGAAGGCAGTTGATTCCAGTATTGAGCTTCGGAGCAAGAAGGAACTTATTGAAGGTTTTATTTCACGAATTAATATCGAAAGTAATGTAGATAAGGGGTGGGAATCTTTTGTTCTTGCGCAAAAGGAAGCTGATCTGACTGCACTTATTGAAGAGGAAAGACTGAAACCCGAGGAAACGTACCAGCTTATTGAGAACGCATTCCATGATGGCATGCTTAAAACAACAGGCACAGATATTGATAAAATTTTGCCGCCGATATCTCGGTTTGCTAGACAAAACAATCGTACAGAAAAAAAGCAAAGCGTTATTGAAAAATTATTGGTATTCTTTGATAAATATCGCGGATTATGATTGACTTTGTGTGTAGGGCTTCCTCAATGGATAAGAAATAGATTATTGTCAATTCCCTTAGGGAGAGCGAAGGCGCATACGAGTGCAGTTGGCATCATTCTCACTAAACTAGGCTTCACCGAGATGCCGGTTTTGCCCCGGGGAAAAATGGGCGTTTGCAACTGGAACGAATACCTATCGCCGCTTCATAAATGTAGAGTAGCTACATGCAGTGGCGGAGGTGAAAATTTGGATGGATGAGTTTAAAAAAGAGCTGAAAAAGCTGAAGGCTTCGGAATTCAAGGCGGAGAACGTGACTCCATGGGATAAAGAAAAAGAACAGGAAACGATGCTCGTGCGCAGCCGGTGTGGCCGTTGCAGCCACGGGCGATGCGGAGGCTGTGCCAGATGCGGGCGCTGTGGCGGATGCGGCGGTTGCAGTTGTTCTTGTAGCTGTTTTGGCACCTGCTTCTTTCCGTGCTTCTTCCCGTGCACGCAGTGCGCCCGATGCTTCTAGTCTAGTCTCCCAGCCTCCCGCGCAGCAAACGGGCAGGCCAACTCCACGAAAGCTTCTGTCAGGCGGTTGTCAGGCAGGAGCTTTTCGCTTTTTTTGCGCAGGCATTTCGGACAAAGCGCACGACATAAAATGACCGTGACACCCTCATGGCGCAAAGTGGCGCACGCAGCCAAGCAAGGAGGAAGAGCATGGTCAAACTGAATCCGTCGATGCGTCTTGCAGTGAACCGGGATACGTTTTTTTTGCCCAATCCCGATGGCAGCGTCTATTTTCGCAATAACGTCGGGACGTTTCGCATGGAAGGGGAAATGATCGATCAGTGGGTCCAGCAGTTGCTGCCGATCTTCAACGGCGAGCACACGCTGGCTGAGATCACGGCTGATTTGCCGGAAGCATACCAGAGCCAAATTTATCAGATCGCCGAGAGCCTGCTGCAAAACGGATTCGTCCAGGACGTAAGCGACTGCAAGCCGCATCAACTGTCCGCTGCGGTCGTGGAGCGATTTTCCGCGCAGATCGGCTTCGTCGAGCAACTCGCTGGCTCAGGCGGCCAGGCATTTCAGGCGTATCGGCAGCAAAAGCCACTCGCCGTAGGGGCTGGCTCCTTTTTGCTCGCTTTGATTCACGCGTTATGGGAGTCGGGCTGCCCGCACGTTCACTTCGCGCTGACCGATCGGTCGTCTGTCAATCGAGAGCGGCTGGCAGAGCTGTATGCGCATGCGAGGCAAAAAGACCCGGAGGCAGAGCTGACCGAAATCCCCATCCAGCAGCAGGGAAAAGCGGGCTGGGAGCAGGCGCTTGCGCCGTTTTCTGCGGTTTTGTACGTCGCAGATGATGCAGAGCAGAGCGAGCTGCCTCTCGTGCATGCCGTGTGCCGGGAGATGGGAAAAACGTTCGTTCCCGCCTTTGGGCTGCTGCAAAAAGGAGTGGCTGGCCCGTTGGTGCACCCGTCTTCGCCAGTGTGCCTGGATTCGGTGCTACGTCGCCTGCACCGCGTTTATTTGCGCGAAGACGCCCGCGGCCATCCGTTTACGGCCACGTCAGCCGCACTGTTGGCAAACGTCGCGGTCTTCGAATGGTTCAAGCAGGTGACAGGTGTAGCGGCAGCAGAGCCGGGCGGCAAGCTGTACGTGCTCGATCTGGAGACGCTTTCCGGGAGCTGGCGAACGGTTATGGCGCATCCGCTTGTACAGGGAAGCCCGCGTCTCGTCCCGGTGGACGAACAGCAGGTGCTTGCGGAAGCAGAGCCGCAAAGGCACGGTCTGTTTGCTTCCTTCCAGGCGTGGACTTCGCCGGACATTGGCATTTTTCACCTCTGGGACGAAGGAGAACTGGTGCAACTGCCGCTCGCGCAATGCCAGGTGCAGGCAGTCGATCCTGTAGCGGATGGTCCTGCCGAGCTGCTGCCCGCCCGGATATGCCCGGGCTACACCCATGAGGAGGCACGCAAGGAAGCGGGCTTGCTGGGGACGGAAATGTACGTGTCCCGCCTTGTTGGCGCGTGCGGCATCCGGACAGCTTCTGCGCATATGTTTGGCGGCGGCAAGCCGGACAGCACACAGGAGAGCGTCTACGGCATCGGCGCGGGAGAGTCGGGAGCGGAGGCGCTGTGCCGCGCCTTGTACAACTGCTTGCAGTCCAGCCTGGCCGAGCAGGTGCAGTTGCGGCCGCCCGTAGCGACTCGCGTGAAGCTGCCAGAGCTGCGCGACGAGCCGTGTCTTTTTTACTTGCGCGCGTTCGCCATTGAAAAAGAACAGCCGCAAATCGCCCGCGGTGCCGACCTGTGCGGCTTTCCGGTGTACTGGGTCGGGATTGGGAACGGGACAGAATGGGTTGGCACGGTTGGCCTGCATGAAGTGGCGGCGCTGCGCAAAGCGCTGCAAGCGGCGTTGCTAAAACGGCAAGGAGCGGCGGATGAAGTCCTCGCCTCTGTCGTGAGGACGTCCTTTGTTTCACTGGACCAGCCCGAACAGCCCGAGCAAGAGGCGATGCTTCGTCCCTGCCCGGACAGCGAGGCAGAGCTGTGGCAGCAGGCGCGCGACGTGCTGGCCCGGCAACGGCTGGTCCCCGTGCTGCTGAATGCGGCTGTGGAGCCATTTTTACAGGAAGATTTGGCGGGGGTCGTCGCTTTGTCGCTGCGAGAGGAGGAAGCGCATGGGTAAGGAGATTCTGGTCGTGGGCGAAGGGCTGCTGGCTGATCTGGTCGCAGCACGGTTGCAGGCGGATTTTTGCGTGACGCGAAAGCAGACGGTCGAGCGGGAAGAGACACATGCCGACCTGGCGCTGGTGCTGCAAGACGGCTGGCGGCCGCATGAACATCTGGAAGCGGAAAAGTGGCTACAAGCCGCGGGCGTTCCTTGGCTCAGGGCGTTTGTGTCCTTCGGCGAAGCGGTGATCGGGCCGTACGTGCAGCCGGGGCTTCCGGGCTGCTCGCAATGCGCGGACATGCGGCGGCTCATGGCTGGCCGCGATCGCAAGGAAATGTGGGAGCACCAGTTTCAACTGACAAAAGAAGGCGGGGTGGCGGCAGATGCCTGGGCTTCGCGCACCGGACTTTTGCAGGTGAGCCATTATGTAGTGGCGGAAGTACAGCGGATGGCTGCGGGAAAACAAGCCCGGTTGCGCGACCATCTCCAGTTGCTCGACCTAGAGACGTTGGCAAGCTCTCGCCACTTTTTTCTCGCCGATCCGCTCTGCGGCATTTGCGGTCGTCTGGACGAGGACACGTCAGAGCGGGCGACGTTTGCCTGGAAGCCGAGTCCGAAGCGGCATCCGGACAGCTACCGCGTGAAGTCGATGGCGGAGTTGCAGCCCGCGCTGCGCACGGAATACGTGGATGCGCGGACAGGCTTTTTAAACGGGAAAATGCGCGATCTCGTCTCGGTTTACTCGGATGTGAGCGTCAATCTGCCGCTGTTTCCCCACGACGAAGCGACAGCGGGGCGGTCCAATTCCTATGCCGACAGCGAGTGGACGGCGATTCTGGAAGGGCTGGAGCGCTACTGCGGCTTGACGCCGCGCGGCAAGAAAACGGTCGTCTACGACTGCTACGCGAATCTGGCGGAGCACGCGCTCGACCCTGTGACATGCGGCGTTCATTCCCGGGAGCAGTACGCTATGCCCGGCTTTCCGTTTCAGCCGTTCGACCCGAAGCGACCGATGAACTGGGTATGGGGCTATTCCTGCATGAAGGAGCGGCCGATCCTCGTTCCCGAGCGGATGGCTTACTACAGTCTCGGCTACGGAGACGGATTCGTCTTCGAGACGTCCAATGGCTGTGCGATCGGGGGAAGCCTGGAGGAAGCGATTTTTTACGGCATGTTGGAAGTGGTGGAGCGCGATGCTTTTTTGCTCACCTGGTATGCCCGGCTGCCGCTGCCGAGGCTCGATCCGGCGACGTCCGGCGACCGGGAGCTGGACTTGATGCTCGCGCGGCTTGAGTCCGTCACCGACTACGACCTGCACTTGTTCAACGCGACGCTGGAAAACGGCATTCCGAGCGTGTGGATGATCGCGAAAAACCGCAAACAGACAGGGCTGAATCTCGTCTGCGCAGGCGGCGCCCATCCCGATCCGATCCGGGCAGTCAAAAGCGGGCTGCACGAGACGGCAGCGATGCTGAACAATTTGCACGACAAGTTTGAAGCGAACCGCGACCGCTATGTGCGCATGTACCACGACGCCTCGCTCGTGAAAAAAATGGACGATCACGCCATGCTCTACGGCTTGCCGGAGGCGGAAGAACGCCTCGGCTTTTTGCTCGAAAATAACGGGCCGCAGCAGTCGTTTGCCGAGGCGTTTGCGCAGCCGGGCAGGCACGCGGATCTGACAGACGACTTAAAGGCGCTGTTGGCTGTATTTCGCCGCTTGCAGCTCGACGTGATCGTCGTGGAGCAGACGACGCCAGAGGTGAGCCGCATCGGGCTGTCCTGCGTGCGCGTCCTGATTCCGGGGATGCTACCGATGACGTTTGGTCACCATTTGACGCGGCTGACCAATCTGGAGCGCGTCTTGCACGTTCCTGTCACGCTCGGCTACGCCAAACAGCCGCTCACGTACGCCCAACTGAATCCACATCCGCACCCGTTTCCGTAAAAGCAACGACCAAAGGGGGAGAGTGTGAGGAAATGAGCCTTGAGCGTTTCGTGCACGACCTGCATTTTGCCACCGAAAAAGTCAGGCCGCCCGATCTGGAAGTGAACTGGGACGACGCTCCGCTGCCCTACAAGCTGTATAGCGGCTTGCCGGCTGTGTCGTTGCCTGCGGAGGTGGCATTGTCACTGGCGGAGGAAAAGGTAGAGGGCGAACCGTCGCTCGCCCAGCTCGGCAGCCTGCTCTACTATATGTACGGACTGGCAAAAGTCAGCCAGACGGTATTTCCGCAAGAGGCCGCGGAGGAGGGGCTGTTTCCCGTGCAGTCTTACCGCAGGGCGATTCCTTCCGGCGGGGCGTTGTATCCGAACGAAGTCTACCTGTACGGAAAGCTCTCGTACATGGCCCAGGGCGTCTATCATTACGATGTGGCGCATCATCGGCTCGTGCTGCTTCGCGAAGGCGACTTCGATGCTTACGTAAGCCAGTCGCTCGGCCAGCGCTGCGCGCTTCACCATTGCTTTGGCGCGCTGTTTGTCTCCGCTTACTTTTGGAAAAACGCCTTTAAATACGACCTGTTTTCATACCGGCTGCAAGGGCTGGACACGGGAGTGCTGCTCGGGCAATGGTTGGCTTTGGCCGAGGGTTGCGGCATCGAAACAGGGGTGCACTATTTGTTTTTGGATCGCGCAATCAACCACCTGCTCGGCTTGTCCGGAAACGAAGAGAGCGTGTACGCGATCATGCCGCTTGCAGCGAAGCGACAGGAAGCGTGGCCGCTGCCCGCAGCGCCGGGGCTTTCCGCTGGAGCGAAATCCCGAGGGGAGACGACGGCTGAACAACTGCTCCGGCAGCTAGAACCTGTCACGCATCGGTATCATATCGGCTCGCAGAGGCAAAAAGACTACCCGCTGCTGCGCAAAATGAATGAAGCGGCGATGTACGAGTCGACCGCTTCATTTGGAACTCCGCGAGCCGCCGCCGAGCAGCCAGTCGCGGACAGTGCAAAGAAGCGGCATGTTTTGCCGGACAGCTTGCCGCAGCGGTACGATTTCGCGGAGTTTTGCCGCCGCCGCACTTCGCCGGAGCTTGACTTTGTTTGGCGAAAAATCGCCCAGGAGCAGCTATCCGCTCTCTTGCAGGAGGCGTTCGGCGCTTTTCGCTACCGCCATGACCTCGGCGGCACAGACAGTGGGCTGCCCGCGCTCTGCGTCTGCATTCACCAGGTGGACGGCATCGAAAACGGGGCGTACCGCTACGAGCCAGACAGCCACAGTCTGCTGGCGAGACGGTACGGGGACCAGCGGCTGGAGCTGCAAGCGGGCATGACGCTCGACAATGTCAATCTGTTTCAGGTGCCGCTCTGCTTCCACGTAGCGGGGGAGCGAAACCAGTTGCGCGACAGATGGGGGGACAGAGGCTACAGGATTTTGCAGATGCAGGCGGGGATCGCGGTACACCGCTTGCTGCTTGGCGCTTTTTCCTGCGGGCTGGGAGGACATCCGCTGCTCGGGTACGATGTGGCGAAAAGCGACGGCATTTACGGGCTGGCAGATGAGCAGAAGACGTGCCTGATTCAGTTGCCCGTTGGCTCGTACAGGCCGCGAGTCCGCCTAGAGGGGAGCTTGCATGGGTAAAAAAAGAGAAGGCTGACGTGCGCCGGATGCACAGAAATCAGCCTTCTCTTCGTTATGGATGATTACCCTTGTTGCTTTTCCGCGCTTGGCGCAGGAGCAGATGCCTTGGCTGCTTTTGCCTGAAACATCCTCTCCAGCGGCAGCACTTTGCTGAGCAGGTTGTGAATATGTTTCGATTCCTTCGTCAGTACCGGGCCGAGAATGGCCAGAATCAGGACGTAGAGGGCGGTGAATGGCTGCAAAATTTCCAACAGTCCGCCTGCTTTCCCCATATTCGCAATCAGGATGGAAAATTCCCCGCGCGCCGTAATCGTCAGCCCGATGTTCGAGGAAGCGCGTGCCGACAAGCCTGCGCTGCGCCCGGCCAGAAGTCCGGCGGTGTAGTTTCCGATCAGCGTAATGGCGACAGCCGCCAGTGACAGCCAGACAGCTCCGCCGAGCTGAAGCGGGTCAATCGACAAGCCGAAGCTGAAGAAGAACATGGCGCCAAAAAAGTCGCGGAAAGGCAGAATCATGTGCTCAATTCTCTTCATATGGACCGTTTCTGCAAGGACCAGACCGACGAGCAAGGCGCCAATCGCCTCGGCTACGTGGATGGTTTCCGAGAAACCAGCTACGAGGAACAGGCCTGCAAAGACCGTCAACATGAAAAGTTCATTTGATTTGATATTGAGCGCACGGTTGAGCAATGGAACGAGCTTGCGCCCTACGATGATGAACAGAAGCATGTAGCCGAGTGCGATCAGCGCAGAAGTGAGGACGCCGACGACCGATGTGGCTCCGCTGAGCACGAGACCGGACATGATGGACAAGTAAACAGCGAGGAACAGGTCGTCAAACATAATCATGCCCAGAATCATTTCCGTTTCCGGGTTGGCTGTCCGTTTAAGATCCACCAGCACTTTTGCCACGATGGCTGTAGAGGAGATCGTCGTAATACCGGCGATAATGAGAATTTCTTTGAAAGGAACCCCGGCAAAGTACCCGAAGAGCAAGCCGAGCGTAAAGTTGATGCCTATATAGATAGTGCCGCCGATCGCGATAGAGCGTCCCGCTTTAATCAGACGGCCAACCGAAAATTCAAGCCCGACGTAAAACAAGAGGAACAAAACACCCATCCGACCCATGAAGTCAATGAGCGGTTCGCTTTCAATAAACCGAAAGTCGATCAGACCGATCGAAGCGGCGTGCGGCCCTACGGCCATGCCGATGAGGATGTAAAACGGAACGATGGAAAAGCGGAGTTTTTGCGAAATGAACCCTGCGATGGCAATCAAGCCAATGGCTAGACCAATTTCAAAGACGATGTGTTCCAAATCAAGCCCCCCCTGATATGAGTGTAGATTTTAACACCTTCACCTGCCCTCTCTCACCTGCCACAACCAGCGTCACGCCTGCAGTCAGAACGCACTCTGGTCCCGGACTCACTTTTTGCTTTTGATCCTTTTCAATAATGGCGATGATGGTAGCCCCGGTCTTTTGGCGAATGTCCAGTTCCCCGATCGACTTGCCGATGCAGGCTGACCCTGGCTCGATCTTGTACCATTCAATCACGAGCTGGTCGAGCGCCATCTCGATCGTTTCCAGCGCTTTCGGCTTGTAGGTCATCCCGCCGATGATGCCAGCCAACTGCCGCGATTCCTGGTCATCCAGCGTGACCATGGAGACGCTTTCGTCCCAGTCGTCTTTGTCAAAATGGTAAATTTCCCGTTGGCCGTCATCGTGGATAATGATAATCAGCTTGTCGCCGCTTCTTGTTTCCACCTGGTACTTTCGTCCGATTCCTGGCAAATCTGATTCCCTGATAGTGAACATGGAAACGCCTCCTAAAAAGTGGAATCCACCTGTTTTTCGACAAACAAATAATTGTTTGCTAATATCATCATATACTTAAATGATGCGAATAGTCTACATTTCGAAACAGTTTGCAAAAAATATGACACACTTTGTCTGAATTCTGAATGGGCAGAAAAGTACAAAAAAAGACCGCCTCTGCGAGTAGTCCAGGTAAACGATCTTTAACTTGGGTTGAACACTATGATTGTCTTTTTTTTGATGTCTTCCAGCAGCTTGATGATTCGTTCGTTTTGCTCGACTTGCATGAGAATGTTCGCGTTGATTTTCCGCAGGGCGTCGTACAGGGCAGCCAAAGCAGCAACGGCAACGACGGCAACCAAAACCAGCATCGGCTCGCTCCTTTTACATTTTCTGCTAATCTATCTAATAGAAAGAATTGTACCATATTTACCAGATTTGGCGTGCGCAAGGCCCATAGCTTTGCACAGATTCTCCCGGGCAAATGCCGCTTTTCATTGAACTATGAACAAATCGTCTCTATACTTGAATCATAAGCATCGGTTGATATAAAAGAGGGGTAGTATGCAAAACTGGCTGACGCATTTCATTGAACAATACAGCTATCTGGGCATTTTTTTGATGATGGCGCTGGAAAACGTATTTCCACCGATTCCTTCTGAAGTGATCCTGACATTTGGCGGTTTTATGACCACACACTCGGCGTTGACCGTGCCGGGTGTCATTTTGTCGGCCACGTTCGGGTCCGTACTCGGCGCGATTTTGCTTTACGGGATCGGCTACTATTTGGACGTAGGAAAAATCGAGAAGGTCGTAGAGCGCTGGGGACATCTGCTGCGGGTCAAGCAGACAGACATCGAGAGAGCGCATGCCTGGTTTGACAAATACGGCTACTGGACGATTTTGTTTTGCCGGATGATTCCGTTGGTGCGCAGCCTCATTTCCATTCCGGCGGGGATGACCCGGATGAATCTCCCGCTGTTTTTGCTGTTTACGAGCATCGGGACGCTGCTGTGGAACATTGCCCTGGTGTGGATCGGGGCGTTTCTCGGCGAATCGTGGCAAGATGTTTTGCACGTGATGGACGTCTACTCCCACTTTGTCTACGGGGTGATCGCTGTCGCTGCTCTTGTTTTTCTCATCGTTTTCCTGCGCAAGCGCAGAACCCATCCATAAAGCGTTGCCCGCTGTCAGCCATCCGCCATCTTTCCGTTTGGGAAAGGTGGTTTTTTCAGCTAGGGAGCCTTTTGACAAAATCGTATCGGCATACAGGCAGCGAAAGCGTCGCCAAAAGCGGGCAGGCAGGCGAAACAGGTAAAGATCGTGAAAAAAGTCGTAATACTCTTGCAAATACAACGGCATTGCTTTTCGTTATCGTGTAGGGTAGGGGACCGCAGCACGCTTTTTCCCTCATGCACAAAAAGACAGGGAGGCGATTGCCAATGATCGATGTATTGCTCGTAAACGGCGTGGTCATCACGATGGACAAGGACAGACGGGTGATTGCGGACGGCGCAGTCGCGATTGACGACGGGCGGATCGTGGAGGTCGGGGTGCGGGAGATCGTTTGCACAGGGCCGTGCAACCCGCCGTGGCCGCATCCGTTCAGCCGCTGGGTCGACGGGAAAAAGGTGACGAAGGAAGTGACCTACGAAGAAGTGCTGGCGGGAGCCGAAGCGGTGATCGAGGCGCTGCACCATGCCAACTCGGACAGGACGCGGGCGTACATCACGCCGTTTGTCATCGTCACGTCGATCAACCCGTCGGCTCCGACCCAGGCCGATCAGTTGTTTGGCCCCACCGATTTTGACCGTTACCAGGCGCGAAAAATCCGGGAAATTGCCCGCAAGTACGACACGCGGATTCACTCTGACGCGTTTGGCGGCATGATTCATCTGGCTGTGCAAGACAAAGAGTACGCCTTGCTCGGTCCAGACGTCCACTTGCAGCATTGTCGCGGCATTTCGTTTGACGAAGCGAAAATTTTGGCGGAGACGGGGACGAATGTGAGCGCTTCTCCCGGTTTCGGGCAAATCAACGCCTGGACGCCGATCACCGAGCTATTGGAAATGGGGGCGACCGTCGCCATCACGACGGACGGCACTTCGCCGATGACGCCGTTTGACATGTTTCAGGCGATGCGCAGAATGCAGCTTTTGCAGCAGGCGGCTCTGCGCGATTACTTTTACCTGCCGCCCGGCAAGCTGCTGGAAATGGTGACGATTGATGCGGCGCGCTGCGTGGGCTGGGACGACGAGCTGGGCTCGCTCGAAGCAGGGAAAAAGGCCGATGTGATTACGGTGAACATGCAGCAGGCTCATTTGACGCCGGAAACGATGCACGTCCAACGCTTGGTGTACCAGGCCGTTGGCGGCGATGTGAACCACGTGATCGTCGACGGACAGTTGGTCATGGATCAGCGGCAGGTGCTGACCGTGGATGAGCAGCGCATTTTGACGGAGGCGAATGAAGAGGCGGCACGCACGATTGCGCGGGCGGGGCTTGCCGCTTACATGCAGCCGGGCAAGTACTTCTGGGGGCATGCGCGGGCCTACCTGGATGAAGGGCGGGCGCGGCCGTTGTTTTCGTAGCGACTAAGGCTGCGCCAATGGCTTGGCGTAGCCACGTTTTCCAATCGTTTGCCAAGGGGACTGTGACGCCATGGCTTGCAACGGCGGGGCAAGGAGCCGACTTCCTTGCCCTTTTCCTCTGGGGTGGCCATGTTCACGGAGAAAATGCAGGCGGACAAGAACCGAACAGCAGGAACTGTGCAGGGCGGCAAGGAATTAATACGTAAAGCCAGTACGTGCCCAGTAATGTAAGCGCATACATATCGTCTGCATGAAACGGAAAAAGGAGGCCGACCACAGATGAATCCCCATCCGCATGGAAGCAACGAACCGGACAAGTCCTCGCTGGAACACGATATCCATACCGATTTCAAGAAGGAAATGACGTATGGCGACTACCTGCATCTGGACAAAATTTTGGCAAGCCAGCAGCGGCTGTCGACTCATCACGATGAGATGCTGTTCATCATTATTCACCAGGTGAGCGAGCTGTGGATGAAGCAGATTTTGCACGAGCTTGCCGCGGCGATGGACTGTATTGCCAATCACGAGCTGGAGCCGGCGTTCAAGATGTTTTCGCGGGTGTCGCGCATCCAGCAACAGCTTATCAAGTCGTGGGATGTGCTCTCCACGCTCACTCCCGCCGATTACTTGCAGTTCCGCGACAAGCTCGGGCACTCGTCCGGTTTTCAGTCGTTTCAAAACAGGCTGATCGAATTTACGCTCGGTTACAAAAACGCTCATGTGCTGGCCGTGTACGAGCATCAGCCAAAGCTGCACGGGCAGTTGAACAAAGCGTTGCATGCGCCGAGCATTTACGATGCGGCGATCAAGGAAATGGCGGCGCGCGGCTTGCCGATCGACCCGGCGTGCCTGGAGCGGGACTGGTCGCAGCCGTATCAGCCAAACGCGAGCGTCGAGCAAGCCTGGCTGACGGTTTACCGCGACGTGCACCAATATTGGGACTTGTACGAGCTGGCGGAAAAGCTCGTCGACATCGCCAGCCAGCAGCAGCAATGGCGCTTCAACCATATGACGACCGTGGAGCGCATCATCGGGCAAAAGCCCGGAACGGGCGGTTCCTCTGGCGTCGCTTATTTGCGCAGGGCGCTCGATCACCGTTTTTTCCCGGAGCTGTGGAGCCTGCGCACACAGCTATAGGACAATCCAAGCGAATAGGCAACGGTAAAATCCCACAGCAAACAGGCGTGCGGACAAACATGTTCGGTCACGCCTGTTTTTTTTGACGCGCAAAGCGCGTGAGCTATCAGGACACAGGAACAGCACGATGCTAAGCCTAGCATGCATCCGACGGCAACGAACGTACCTGGCAGAAAACTTCCATCCGGTTGTCGATGCTTACATTTTCACAAAAAGAACTCTTCGAAAAAATGGAACTTTTTGCATGTCATTGTTACAATCAAGGAAGAAGGAGAAAGCCGTGACCGAAAAAAAGGTGGATGTAATCATTTCGCTGCTTGTTGACTGCCTGGGGGGATCCAGGTTTTTTGTCCTCGAAAGTCCCGCCTCAAATTGCCGCGCACCAGGACTCCAAGCGCAAATTTTCACATATTCTTCCTAATATTGGGCACAAATACCCTTCATTTCCCAAGTTTGCTTTGCTTATTATTTTTGAGATAAGCCATGTTTGTCAGAAAAAGCCGAAACGGAGTGGGCATTTGGATGGAAACGATGAAGCCGCCGATGGAAGTTTTGTACGCAGCGCAACTGGCTGCTTTGCGGGCCAACGACACTGGAGCCAAGCCGCCGAACTGGCAATTGTCGCCGCGAGCGGTCCGCGACTTTATTCTCGGCACCGACAAGCCGCTTGCGTACGAAGGAGAGTCCATCGAGATTACGAAAAAGTTTTACGGCGACGATGCCCTGATCGAGCGGGCGATCGTGACGCTTGCCGGAAATCGCGGACTCATGCTCGTAGGCGAGCCGGGAACGGCGAAGACGATGTTAAGCGAGCTGCTCTCGGCTGCGATCAGCGGCACGAGCACCAATACGATCCAGGGCACGGCGGGAACGACCGAGGACATGATTAAGTATTCGTGGAACTACGCCATGCTGCTGGACAAAGGGCCGTCGCTGCAAGCTTTGGTCCCGTCGCCCTTGTACAACGGCATGAACAAGGGCTTCATCACCCGCTTCGAAGAAATTACCCGTTGCCCCTTCGAGGTGCAGGACGTCTTAATCAGCATTTTGAGCGACAAAGTCATGAACATTCCCGAGCTTGCAGACGGCATCTTGTTTGCCAAGCCGGGCTTTAATATTATTGCCACCGCCAACCTAAGAGACAAAGGCGTCAACGAGATGAGAAGCGCTCAAGCGCCGCTTCAACTTCGAGACGATCGCGCCGATCAACCACGTCAAAATGGAAGCGCAAATCATCGAGTCGCAAGCGAAAATGATTTTGCAGCAAAGCGGCGTGGAAGTCGAGATTGATCGCGATGTCGTGGAACTTTTGGCGACGACCTTTATGGAACTGCGCACGGGCGAGACGAAGGAAGGCTACAAAATCGAGTCGCCGCAATCCGTCATGAGCACGGCGGAAGCGGTATCCGTCTACGTGCAGAGCGCGATGACCGCCTATTACTACGAGGGCAAGCCGATTACGCTGGAGCGGCTGGTGCAAAACTTGCAGGGTGCGGTCGTCAAGGAAAATCAGAAGGACGCGGGCATTTTGAAAACGTACTTCACGAAGGTGGTCAAAGAACGGGCAAAGGAAGAGGGCCTATGGGAAGCGTACTACAACGAGAAGAAATGGATCAAATAAACAGGCTGGTCGAGCAGGAGGTCTACGATCTTTCCGGGCAGGTCGTTTATTTTCCGGTCAGGCACCACAGCCCTGCTTGCGCCTACCATCTGCAAAAGACGATTGAGGCATACGCGCCGCAGATCATTTTGATCGAGGGGCCGGACAACAGCAACCACCTCATTCCGATTTTGACCGATGAACAGACGAAGCCGCCGATCAGCATTTACTACGCGTATGCGTCCGGGGAGAACAAGTACGTCTGCTACTTTCCGTTTTTGGCCTATTCGCCGGAATACGTCGCGCTCACCGAAGCGCGGAAGAGAGACAGATTGTAATATCAAGTGCGACACCTAGATAAAAAAACGGCCCATGATTGATTCGTGTAAAATGAAGTCACGACAACACCATTTACACAGGAGAATCAATCATGAGTTATACACATCTTAGCATAACAGAGCGTAGTGAGCTAGCACTCCTTCATCGGTTGGGTTGGTCTGCCCGCGCCATTGCCAGAGAACTCAAACGGCATCATGCTACCATTGCCCGTGAGTTAAAACGGGGTTGTAAGGCAGGGGAATATCAGGCAGAAGCCGCGCATGAGGTTTACGAGAAACGTCGCGAACGGTCTGTTCCCAGAGGCAAGCGGACTCCTGAACGTGAGCATTACATTGCCAGTAAGCTGGCGCAGACCTGGTCTCCCGAGCAGATTGCCGGACGGATGAGTCAGGAATGCCCCGAACAGAAAGTGTCGTTTAAAACGATGTATCGCTGGCTGTATCAGGGCTTTTTGGTTAAAGGAGATACCACCGTTCTGCGCCACAAAGGGAAACGCCGGAGACCAATCGAAACACGTGGTCGCTTCAACGTAGGAAAGTCCATTCGGCAGCGACCCAAGGAAGTACGAAAGCGTGAGAGCTTTGGTCATTGGGAACGGGATACGGTTGTTTCCAGCCGTGGAAAAAGTAAGGCGTGCGTCGCGACGTTCGCTGAGCGCAAGACACGCTTTTACCTTGCCGTAAAGATGCCTGATCGTACCTCGGCTTCCATGGAAAAGGCCTTTGGTTTCGTTGCTGAGTCGTTACCGAAAGGATCGTTTCAAACAGCTACCGTTGACCGTGGCAAAGAGTTTGCCTGTTACGAACGGCTGGAGTCAGCACATGGCGTAAACATTTACTTTGCCGATCCCTACTCTTCCTGGCAAAGGGGCACGAACGAGAACGCAAATGGCCTTCTGCGAGAATTTTTTCCCAAAGGCAAGGATTTTGCCGAAGTCTCCGAGGAGGAACTGATTCAGGCCTTGGAGCTCATTAACAATCGGCCAAGAAAATGTCTGGGCTGGAAGACCGCTTACGAATCATTCATGGAAGCTCTGTCGCACTTGTCTTGACAATTCGTCGTCAGGCTCTTCTCGCAAAAATGTAGCTATTGACATCGTTCTGCAAGCATTGGCAAACTAAGGGTAGTTGTCTTTAGGGGAACGTTTGTTGCTGTTACATGCCTGCCTGAATCGGGATGGCGAAGCTGTCGGTCAATTCGTGGCTATCGCCAAACGGCAACCTGCACGAAAAGAGGATGAAGAATAAGCGCAGTTACTTTCTTTCGGGGAACGGAATGGAGTGGAAAATGATGAAGCAAGCCAAAACGAATGCGATGCGGATTTTGGACAAGGAAAAAATCGACTACACTATGCTGACGTACCGGACCGACGACGGGAAAATTGACGGCGTCTCGGTGGCGCAAAAAATCGGCCGGGAAGCTGGAGTCGTCTACAAGACGCTCGTTTCGCAAGGCACGAGCCGGGCGTACTACGTCTTCGTCATCCCGGTGGAGGCGGAGCTGGATTTGAAAAAAGCGGCGAAAGTGGTCGGGGAGAAAAAGATCGAGATGATCGCTGTGAAAGACATTACCGCCGTAACGGGATATGTGCGGGGCGGCTGTTCTCCGGTGGGGATGAAAAAGCTGTTCCCGACCGTCATTGACAGCCGCGCGGAGCAAATGGAGCGGATCATCGTCAGCGGAGGGAACATCGGCGTGCAGATCGAGCTTGCGGTTGACGGGCTGCTGAAGGCGACAAAAGGCCGGCTGGCTGACGTTTCTACGCTGCCAACCGCATGAGGCCGGTTTTTTTGGAGCGGATGCATGGCGGTGAAATGAACCCTGCCGAACCTGGTGCGCAGATGCGGGTTTTGCCAGCCGGGCCGGGCTGATTTTCGCAAAACCTTATTGACACATCGGAATAATAGTAATAATCTGGAGGAAGAAAACCCATTCCTGCCGATTGGTCAACCAAAGGCTCCTGTGCTTGTACAGGGGCCTTTTTGTGCGTTCCAAAACTGACGGTTGCGGGCGTTGGCGGCAAGCCGTTTGGGATCGAGGAGGAGAGAAGATGGCAAAGAAAAGGCAACTGAGGCTCGGCGCCATGATTCACGGAATCGGCGGGCATATGGGCGCATGGCGACACCCGGATGCGCAGCCGGACGCCAGTGTCAGCTTTGCGTTTTACACGCAGCAGGCGCAAAAGGCGGAGGCCGGGAAGTTTGATCTCGTCTTCGTCGCGGACGGGCTGTACATCAATGAAAAATCGCTCCCGCACTTTTTGAACCGCTTCGAGCCGCTGACGATTTTGTCGGCCTTGGGCGGCGTCACCAGCAAAATCGGCCTGGTCGGGACGGTGTCGACTTCGTACAGCGAGCCGTTTACGGTAGCGAGGCAGCTCGCCTCCCTCGACCAGATCAGCGGCGGGAGGGCAGGCTGGAACGTCGTCACCTCGCCGCTGGAAGGCTCGGCGAAAAATTACGGCAACAAGCAGCATCCTGACCACGAGCTGCGTTACCGGATTGCCGAAGAATATTTGACCGTGGCAAAAGGGCTGTGGGATTCGTGGGAGGACGACGCCTTCGTCCGGGATAAGCAGTCCGGGGTGTTTTTCGACCCGGCGAAGATGCATCGGCTCGACCATCAGGGGGAGTTTTTCGCGGTGCAAGGGCCGTTGAACATCGCCCGCTCCCGACAGGGCCAGCCGGTCATTTTCCAGGCAGGCTCGTCGGAAAGCGGAAAGACATTGGCAGCCAAATCCGCCGATGCGGCCTTTACCGGACAAGAGACGCTTGCCGATGCACAGCGCTTTTACCGCGATGTCAAGGAACGGGCAGCCGCCTACGGGCGAAGCTCCGCCGACATTCTCATTTTCCCTGGGATCAGCCCGATCATCGGGCGAACGGCAGAGGAAGCGAAGCGCAAGCACGAAGAGCTGGCAAGCCTGGTCAGCATCGAGCAGGCACTGCATTTCTTGGGCCGATTTTTTGACCATCACGACTTTTCCCAGTACCCGCTGGACGAACCGTTCCCGGATATCGGCGAAGTCGGCAGCAACAGTTTCCGCAGCACGACGGACAAAATCAAGCAAAAGGCCAGGGAGCAAAAGTGGACGCTCAGGCAGACCGCGCTCTACACCGCGACGCCAGAGAGCGAGTTCATCGGCACGCCCGAGCACGTGGCGGATTTGATCCAGCGCTGGTTCGAGGAAGAGGCGGCAGACGGATTCATCCTCCAGTCGAACGTGCCGCGCGGGCTGGACGATTTCGTCGATCGGGTCGTTCCGATTTTGCAGCAGCGCGGCCTGTTCCGCACGGAGTACGAGGCCGACACGCTGCGCGGGAATCTCGGACTGCCATTCCCGGTCAATCGGTACGCGCAGCCGAGAAAACCGGAGCCGCAAGGGGTGAATGCGCCGTTGTAAAAACAGGGGAGGGGCGTGGGCGTTTGTTGCTCTGAGGGGGCGAGCAGGGGGGGCTTTTGGTTCTCTCGGAAAAACAGGGCTTGCGAGCAGTCCGCCCGACAAATAGCTGCCTGGCTGCCTGCATGAAAAGTTGCCCACCGTGTAAAGCTCTGTTCTAACAGCATGCTGCTCAAAGAAACGGAGTTGTTGTACAACAAAACCCGCCAAGGACTGGCGGGTTCTTTTTGGCGAGGTAACGATCGTCTCCCGTCAGCTTAATCGGAACTCCATTTTCCTGCTTTTGGTCGTCATGCCAATCGACTCGTAAAAGTGGATGGCCTGTCGGTTCCGCTCTGATACCCCCAATTCAATGCTGTCAACGCCCAAGCCTTTGGCGAAGTCAAAAACATGGTGCATAAGCTTCCTTCCGATTCCCTTTTTCCTCAGCGTATCCGCCACACATAAACTGTTGACAAGCAAAACTTTCCGCGCATTTACAAATGAGTTTTCCCGGATGTCTTCTTCCTGCAAAACAACGACGCCAACGATTTCCATACCGAGCGTAGCCACAAAAATATGTTGCCGATCATCGTGTAGCTGGTCATGAAACAACGCTTCCTCCACTGGAGTCGCATTCTTTTTGTAGAGGTCCGGCCGTTCGAAAACGTGCAAATCATGAACTTGCCGAAACAAAGGCAATAACGCCGCGTAATCATCTTGCTTAGCACTTCGGATCGTAATATCCATGCTTTCTCCCCCCGCCAATGGTTGCAAGCTGCATCGCTTGAAAAAAACTCCCGCTGTTTTGGCTGCGGACATTCAGCGAGATGTTCCTGTCGCTTGAGTCAATTCGCTACAGCTATTTTCGCTGATGCAGACGAATGTTTCCATTCATCATAATACAGCGATCATCTTGCGAACAGAGCCTCAAAAAACAGCCCCGCCAACTGTGGAGTCATTCCACAATCAGGGGGCTGTGCGAGGGGGACTGCGCTGTCCAACGCTGCGGCACCGCCAGCCACGTTTTTTCGCGCAAATGCCGAATGCCAATCGGCAGTCGCCAAACGCATCACTCAAGTAACGCTTAGCTCAGCAAACGCTTCGTGCAACAGTTCATAGGAGAGAAGCCGCTTGGCAAAATGTTTGATCGGAGTGTGGATCACCAGCTCTCCCACCTGATAGGTACGCGCCAGCTCCAGCAGCCGCTCGCGCACGGACTCCTTCGTTCCGGCGATGACGTTGGCTTCCTTGACCTCGATCCGAAACGATTCGTCTGCCTGCCGCCCGTATTCCTCCGCCTTTTTCAAGCTGGTGACGGTGACCGTTTTGCCGCTTTGCAGGTGGATTTTGGCGATTTTCGTTTCCGCGGCCAACTGCAAGGCTTCTTCCTCCGTCTGGGCGACGATGACGGAGACGGCCAGGATCGGGAGCGGCTTTGCCCGTTCGCCTGGCTGAAACTGCTGGCGGTACACGTCAAAAGCTTCCCGGCAGACCGCTTCGTCCTGACTGATAAAGAGGGCAAACACGTACGGAACACCGCGCTCTGCCGCAAGCTGCGCGCTCGCTGCACTCGTGCCGAGCAAATAAATGCCGACTGGCTCGCTTGGCAGGGGCACGGCGGTCAGACCGTACAGCGGATGAGTGGGGGGCAGCTCGTTGCGCAGGAACAGCGCAAGCTCCGCGAGCTTTTCTTCCAGCGATGCGCCAGGCGAACCCGTGCCGCTGTGCGGCTGTAGCGCTTTCGTCGAGAGGGGAAGCCCTCCCGGCGCGCGGCCGATGCCGAGATCCACCCGTCCCGGAGCCAGGGCGGCGAGGACATGAAAGTTTTCCGCTACTTTATAAGGACTGTAATGCTGGAGCATGACCCCGCCGGAGCCGATGCGGATGCGCTCTGTTTTCGCCAAAAGATGGGCGATGAGCACCTCGGGGGAGGAGCCGACCACATGATCGAGGTCGTGATGCTCCGCCACCCAGAAGCGGTGATAGCCCCAGTCTTCCGCCTTTTGCGCCAGCCGAATCGTATGCTGGAACGCTTCGGTCGCCGTTTCTCCTTCTTGAATCGGACTTTGATCGAGAATGCTCAATGTCAATGCCACCATGTCTCTCCCCTAACCGTGTCGAAGTACGCACAAAAAGCCCCTCAGTCATAGATCGGCAATCCGATCGGCGAAGGGGCTTCTGGTGGTCCAGTCAGCTATGCAAGCATGAAGTTGTCATCTGCTGCACTTTTAAATCTCATTTACTTAGTTGTTTACTCGGATTTTAACGATATCGCTCCGGGCTGTCAATGGGGGCAGGCAAAATGAGGCCGGACAAAAATCGCGGAAAACATCGTGGAAAAAATCCGTTGACGAGAAAGATGACGAATGATAATATCCCTAGTAATCCTATATGAATTTAAAAAGTCATCGACCAGACCACTGGAGAGACTTCCTGCTCGAGCTGTGCCAACGAGCAGGGAGTCTTTTTCTTTGCCTGGGAACAGCGTCGGAAAAATGGGGGAGGGAAAGCGAGTGGCAGAAACACAAACGAAAAAAGTCGTGGTATGGGGAAGAGAAGGCTGCTCCTATTGTGAAAACGTCAAAGCCATATTGGAAGAGCAAAACCGCCCATACGAATGGATTGACGTAGCAGGAAAAGACGTGCTGCGCGATGTGCTGGAGGTCAAATACGGCACGCGCCTGATCCCGCTCGTGGAAATCGGCGGCGACGGCAAATACGAGGCGCTGCTCTACACCCAATTGGATCGGCTCGCAGCGCTTTTGGCCGAGTAACGAGTACAAGGTAAATACGCGGGCTGCGCCCAAGCGCTTGCGAAAAAAGCGCAGCCGGTTAACGGGCAGGCAGGCCGCTGTCTGCCCGATAAAGTTTCGCTTGGCTAGGAGGAGATTGTATGGGAATCGGAGCTGCGGCCGTGGAAGACCATCCGCCGTATGGCATCCCGGGTGAGGCGAAGGAGAGCATGATCGCCTTTCACGGCGTATCGAAGACGTTTGAGAGCGGGGGCCAGACGATTGAGGCGTTGAAGGGCGTCACCCTCGACGTGAAAAAAGGCGACATTTTTGGCGTCATCGGCTTTAGCGGAGCCGGAAAAAGCACGCTTTTGCGGACGGTCAATTTGCTGGAGCGTCCGACAGCAGGCAGCGTCATCGTCGCTGGCAAAGACTTGACGAAGCTCTCGGTCAAAGAGCTGCGAAGCGTCAAAAAGAACATCGGCATGATTTTTCAGCAGTTCAACCTGCTGGCGACGAAGACCGTTTTTGACAATGTCGCCATGCCGCTTCGACTCGGCGACACGCCGAAAAAGCAGATTCAGGAGCGAGTCGACGAACTATTGTCCTTCGTCGGCTTGACGGACAAAGCGACGAGCTACCCCGACCAGTTGTCCGGAGGCCAGAAGCAGCGAGTCGGCATCGCCCGTGCGCTCGCGACCAATCCGTCCATCCTGTTAAGCGACGAAGCGACCTCGGCGCTGGACCCGCAAACGACCGAGTCCATTTTGCAATTGCTTAAGCGGGTGAACCAAGAGTACAACGTCACGATTTTGATGATTACGCACGAAATGAACGTCATCAAAGAAATTTGCAACCGGGTGGCGGTCATGGAGCATGGCGCCATCGTGGAGCAGGGTAATGTCCTCGACGTGTTTGCGAATCCGCAGACAGAGGTGGCGCGCAATTTCGTCAAATCGGTCGTGCGCGACGACATCCCGCCAAGCGTGCGCAAGCTGCTTGCGACCAAGCGCGGCAAATCGAAAATTCTCAACATCCACTTCATCGGGGAAAGCACGGGCCAGCCGCTGCTCTCCCAGGTGGCGAAACGCTTCAACAGCGACGTGAACGTCCTGTTTGGCAGCATCACCGAGCTTGCGGGCGTGCCTTTTGGCAATCTGATCGTCGAGCTTACCGGCAATGAAGCGGAAATCGTTCGCGCGTACCACTACATCCAGCAGCAAAATGTGACCGTGAAGGAGATTGTTTCGTGATGGAAGTCAGTTCTGCGCAAATCTATCAGGCATTGTACGAGACGCTCTATATGGTGAGTGTATCGTTGCTGTTTGCGACCTTGATCGGCCTGCCGCTCGGCGTCCTGCTGGTCGTGACGCGCAAAGGGCACATTTTGGAAAATCCGTTGATCTTTTCGGCCTTGAACCCGGTTATCAACGTGCTGCGTTCCGTCCCGTTCATCATTTTGCTGGTGGCGATCATTCCGTTTACGCGGCTCGTCGTCGGGACTTCCATCGGAACGACGGCGGCAATCGTGCCGCTGGTCATTTACAGCGGTCCGTACATCGCGCGGCTGGTGGAAAATTCGTTGCTGGAAATCAATCCGGGCATCATCGAGGCAGCCGAAGCGATGGGGGCCACCCCGATGCAAATCATTTTTCGGTTTCTCATTCCCGAGACGCTCGGCTCGCTCATTCTCAGCATTACGACGGCGACCATCGGCCTGATCGGCGCCACGGCGATGGCCGGGGCAGTCGGCGGCGGCGGGATCGGCGACCTGGCGATTACATACGGGTACCAGCGCTTCAGCACGATTACGATTGTCGCTACCGTTGTGATTTTGGTCGTGCTCGTTCAAGGGATTCAGTCGCTCGGCAACGTGCTCGCCCGTAACATTCGCAGAAAATAACCATCTTTTGCCCAAGACAGAAGAGAAGAACGAGGAGAGAAAAAACGGATGAAAAAGCTCGCCATTTCCTTGCTGCTCGCCTTCGTGACGATTGTCGCGGCGGGTTGCGGAACGGAACCGGAACAAACAGGCTTGAAAATCGGCATTCGCGGCTCGGAATCGCGGACGTGGGAGTTCGTGAAGGAACAGGCGGCGAAGCAAGGTCTCGCCATTGAACTGGTGCAGTTCAATGCAAACGTCAACCCGAATACGGTCTTGCTGGAGGGCGATATCGACGCGAATGCGTTCCAGCACGTCGCCTTTTTGGACCAGTTCAATACGAAAAACAACTCGGACATCGTTCCGGTCGGCTCGACGATCATCGCGCCACTGGGTATCTACTCGGACAAGTACAAAACCATCGCGGAAATTCCCGACGGCGCGAAAATCGCCGTGCCAAACGACGATTCCAACTGGGGGCGCTCCTTGCTTTTGCTGCAGGAAGCAGGCTTGATCCGGGTCGTGGACAACTTTGACGGCTTTGGCGGCGCGGACAAAATCAAGGAAAATCCGAAAAACCTGGAAATCGTTCCCGTCGATGGGGCGACGACCCCGCGCGTCATGAAGGACGTAGCGGCGTCGATCATCAACAACGGGGTGGCGGTCGAGGCAGGCTTTTTGCTCAAGGACGCGATTTTTCACGAAAGCAAAACCGCCAAGCCGTATATCAACGTAATCGCGACGACCAAGCAAAACGAAAACCGCGAAGACTTGAAAAAGCTCGTCGCCATTTACCAGTCCAAAGAAGTGTCGGACTTCATCACCGAAACGTACAAAGGCAACTACATCCCGACACAAGTGACCGTCGAGGAGCTGAAAAATTTCAAAGAGGCGTTTGCCAGCAAGCCGTGACGGCTGCGTGACGGACGCACTCATGCTTTAGCGGAAGATCGGAAGGGGAGGGGCACCATGCCGCAAAAAAGACAGATTCACTTATCCGCTTATTTGGTCGGAACGGGCATTCACGTTGCCTCGTGGCGACTGCCCGAGGCGCGGAAAAACGCCAGCATCGACATTGACTACTACAAATATTTGGCGCAGACAGCCGAGCGCGGGAAGTTCGATATCGCGTTTATCGCCGACAGCCTGGCGGTCAACGAAGATTCGCACCCGAACATTTTGAACCGGTTTGAGCCGACGACCTTGCTCGCCGCTCTGGCTGGGGCGACCAGCAAAATCGGGCTGGTCGCCACCGCGTCGACGACGTATCACGAGCCGTACAATCTCGCCCGGCTATTCGCTTCCGTCGACCATATCAGCAATGGCCGCGCAGGCTGGAACGTGGTCACGACGGGAGACGCCACCGGGGAGACCGGGCGCAACTTCAGCCGCACCGAGCATGTGGAGCACGATCACCGCTACGAGCGGGCGGAGGAGTTCATCGACGTCGTCCAAGGCTTGTGGGACTCGTGGGAAGACGACGCGTTTGTCCAGGACAAGGAAACCGGCGTGTTCTTCGATCCGGCGAAAATGCATCGGCTGAACTACAAAGGCACGTACTACTCCGTCCAGGGGCCGCTCAATATCGGCAGATCGAGACAGGGGCAGCCCGTCATCGTGCAGGCGGGAGCATCCGAGCCGGGACAGCGGCTGGCAGCGCGCACCGCAGAAGTCGTCTTTTCGCACGTAAAAGATTTCGAACGGGCAAAAGCGTTTTACAAAAGCTTAAAAAGCAAGCTGCCCGACTACGGGCGCACGCCTGACCAGTTGCACATTTTGCAAGGCATCTCCCCGATTGTCGCGGATACGCAGGAAGAAGCGGAAGCGATCCACCGCAAATTGCACGATCTGCTTTTGCCAGAGCAAGGGCTGCGCTTTTTGTCCGGGTACTTGGGCAAGGTCGACTTCAGCCGCTACTCGCTCGACACCCCGGCGGCAGAGGTGGAGTTCCCGCAGGACAACGGGATTCAAAGCCATTTTGAATGGATGACGGAGCTGATTCGCAAGCAAAACCCGACCTTGCGCGAGCTGTACGCTTTGCTCGAAGGCGGTGCAAACCGCGAGTTGATCGGCACGCCTGCGCAGATTGCCGACGTGCTGGAAAAATGGTTTGTCGAGGAAGCGGCGGACGGCTTCATGTTCATCGCTCCGGTGCTGCCGCAAGGGCTGGAGGCGTTCGTGGACAAGGTGATTCCGATTTTGCAGGAGCGGGGCTTGTATCGGCAGGATTACGAAGGAGACACCTTGCGCGAGCATCTCGGCCTGGAAAAGCCGTACAACCGTCTGGCCGTGCGCGATAGAGCGCTCTCGGAGGTGGAGTCGTAGAACCGATGCCAGCGCAAAAGCAGACAGAGAAAGGAGAGGTTCGGGTGCATACAGGAACGCAGGAGCTGGCAGGGACTGGCTTCGAGCAAAAGCTGATCGCCATTCGCAGGCAGTTGCACCAATACCCGGAGGTGGCCTACGAGGAATATGAAACGACGCGTTCGATTCGGGACTGGCTGACGGAAGCGGGGATTCGCCTCGTCGAGCTGCCGCTGGAAACGGGCGTCGTGGCAGAGGTGGGCGGCCAAAACGGCGGGCCTGTAATCGCGCTGCGGGCCGATATCGACGCTTTGCCGATTCAGGAGCAAACAGGCTTGCCGTACGCGTCCGCGGTCGTCGGGAACATGCACGCGTGCGGACACGATTTTCATACCGCCGTCATCCTGGGAGCCGCTTTTTTGCTGAAGCAGCAGGAGGAGCAGTTGCCAGGAACGGTGCGCTTTCTGTTCCAGCCCGCAGAGGAAAAAGGCACGGGTGCGTCGCTCTTGATCGAGAAAGGGGCGCTCGCAAACGTCACGGCGATCTTCGGCCTGCACAACAAGCCCGATCTCGCAGTCGGGACCGTCGGGATCAAGCCGGGAGCGCTGATGGCGAGCGTGGACGGCTTCGAGATCGAAGTGGAAGGCTTGGGCACGCATGCCGCAATTCCGCACGCTGGCATCGACCCGATCGTCGCCGCCTCGCAGATCGTCACGGCGCTGCAATCGATCGTCAGCCGCAACGTCAGCCCGCTGGAAAATGCGGTGGTGAGCGTGACGACTATCCATGGCGGTACGACCTGGAACGTGATCCCGGACAAGGTCGCGCTCGGCGGTACGATCCGCACGTTTCAGGAAGAGGTGCGCAGGCAAATACCCGGGCGTCTTCAGGCGATCATCGAGGGAGTGGCTGCGGCATACGGGGCCAAGGCGAGCGTGCGCTGGTTCAAGGGACCGCCCTCCGTGCAAAACGATGCCGCGCTGGCCAGGCTGGCCGCTACGACAGCAGAGCGGCTCGGGTTGCAAGTCGTCGCGCCGGAACCGTCTCCGGCTGGCGAAGATTTTGCCTACTACCAGAAGCACATTCCCGGCTTGTTCGTGTTCGTCGGGACCTCCGGGACGAACGAGTGGCACCATCCGGCCTTTACCGTCGACGAACGAGCGATTGCGCCTGCTGCACACTACTTTGCCAACTTGGCCGCAGATGCATTGAAAGGCGGGTGAAAACAGATGCTGCACATTTCCAATTTGAGCAAATCGTACAAAACAGCCAAAGGCATTGTGCCTGTTTTGCAAAACGTCAATCTGCACATCCAAAAAGGAGACATTTTCGGGATCATCGGCTTTTCCGGGGCGGGCAAATCGACTTTGATCCGCTGCCTGAACCGGCTGGAAGAACCGGACGCGGGCACGATCGAGATCGGCGGTAAGGTGATTACCGATTTGCCGGAAAAAGAGCTGCGCCGGGCCCGGCAAAAAATCGGGATGATTTTTCAGCAGTTCAATCTGCTCGACGCGCGGACGGTGTTCCAAAACGTCGCTTTTCCGCTGGAGGTAGCCGGGCATCCGAAGCCGTACATCCGCAACCGCGTCCGCGAAATACTGGATCTCGTGCAGCTTGGCGACAAGGAAAACGTCTATCCGTTCCAACTGAGCGGCGGACAAAAGCAGCGCGTCGGAATTGCCCGGGCGCTGGTCAACCAGCCTGATCTGCTGTTGAGCGACGAAGCGACTTCTGCGCTTGACCCGCAGACGACCTACGCCATTTTGGAGCTGCTGCGCGAGATCAACCGCCAGCTCAACCTGACGATTGTGCTCATCACGCACGAGCTGGACGTGCTGCAGCACGTGTGCAACAACATGGCCGTGATTGAAAACGGGCGAATTGTCGAAACCGGAACGGTGGAGAAGTTTTTCCTCAACCCGGAGAGCGACACGGCCAGACGGTTTGTCCACATTATCGATCATTACCGCGAAAAGCGAAATGTCATGGAAGGAGTCGGAGCAGGGATATGAACAGCGATCTGATTGACTTGCTCTGGGAAGGGCTCCTGGAGACGCTCTACATGGTGTTCTGGTCGTCCCTGTTCGCGCTAGCCATGGGGATTGTCCTCGGCGTCACGCTCGTCGTCACGGAAAAAGGCGGCATTCTCGAAGCACCAAAGCTGCACAAAACGATCGGCACGATCATCAACAGCGTCCGGTCCCTTCCTTTGATTATTTTGATCGTGCTGCTTTTGCCCTTGTCGCGCCTGATCGTCGGCACGACGCTGGGGCCGACCGCTGCCATCGTCTCGCTTTCGATTGGCGCCGCGCCGTTTTTGGGCCGGATCATCGAAAGCGCGCTGAAGGAAGTCAGCGCCGGGAAGATCGAAGCGGCCAAATCGGTCGGGGCCACGCCGTTTACGATCATTTTTCGCGTGCTGATCCCCGAGGCGATGCCCGCTTTGGTGCGCGGGATTACGATCGGAATTATCGGGATTACCGAGTTTACCGCTGTAGCGGGGGCGATTGGCGCGGGCGGACTCGGCAGCCTGGCGATTCGCTTCGGCTACCAGCGCTTTCGCGAGGACGTCCTGATCGCCACCGTCCTAATCATTATTGTTTTGGTTCAACTGATTCAATGGTCAGGCGATTTCCTCGTCAAGTCGATCAACAAAAAGCGTTACAAGTTTGAGTAAGATCCAACTTTAAAAACAGAGGAACCAGGGGAGTGGAAACGATGGGAAAGAAAAAAGGTCTAGGCGTCATTTTTAGCGTATTGGTGGCATTCAGCATGCTTGTGGCAGGTTGCGGCTCAAGCGGCTCTGGCAGCCAGTCGTCCGGCTCCGGGGCACAAGCGCCGGCGACGAACACAGCGTCGACACAGGCCAGTGGCGGACAGGCGGCGGAACCGCCAAAAGAAGTGACGCTCAAAGTGGGCGCGGCCCCTGTCCCGCATGCGGAAATATTGGAATTTATCAAGCCGAAGCTCAAGGAGCAGGGCGTGAATCTGGAGGTCGTCGTCCTCGATGACGAAGGGCAGTTGAACCCGGCTTTGCACGACAAGCAGATCGACGCGAACTTTTTCCAGCACGTGCCTTACCTCGATTCGGTGAAAACCGAGAAAGGCTACGATTTCGCCGTCACGACAAAAGTGCACGTCGAGCCGATCGGCTTTTACTCCGACAAGCTCAAATCGAAGGACGAACTCAAGGAAGGCGACAAGATCGGGATTCCGAACAACCCTTCCAATGAATACCGCGCCCTGATCTTGCTGCAGGAGCAAGGCTTAATCAAGCTGCGCGACGGCCTGACAACCTACGAGGCTACGCCGAAAGATATCGCGGAAAACCCGAAAAAGCTGGAGTTTGTAGAAGCGGAAGCCGCAACCTTGCCGCGGGCGCTGCCTGATCTCGCGGGCGCCGTCATCAACACAAACGTCGTGCTGGAAGCGAAAATCGATCCGAACAGCGCCCTGTTCCGCGAAGGCGCCAACTCTCCTTACGCCAACGTGATTACCGTCCGCAAAGGCGACGAGAACCGCGAAGAGATCAAAAAGCTGGATGCGGCCCTCACTTCACCGGAGGTCAAAAAGTTTATTGAAGACAAATACGGTGTCGCGGTTGTCCCTGCTTTTTAAGCCGGAAAAAGGGAGGAGAAGCCGACGATGAAGGCGAAGCAGCAGAGAGACATTTGCATTCGCGATGCGAATAGCCAGGACCGGGAGCGGATCAAACAGCATCTGCTCGATGCTTACCAGCAGTATGAGCAGCATTTGTCGGTGGACAGATGGACGCGGTACAAGGAGGAAATCGCAGAATCGGCAGAAGGACGCCAGACGATTGCGTTTCTCGTCGCGGACTGGGGCGGGGAAATCGTCGGCAGCGTCCAGTTGTTCGCTTCGTCCCAGGCGGCTTACGACCGTCCGGAGCTGGAAATTCACTCGCCGATCATCCGCTTTTTGGCCGTATCGCCGCAAGCGCGGGGCAACGGGATCGCTGCCCGGCTGATCGGAGAGGCTGTCCGCCGTTCGCGCGAGCTGGGAGCAGCCACGCTGCACCTGCACACGACAGACATGATGGAGGCGGCGGTGAAGCTGTACGAGCGGCTTGGCTTTGCCCGCGCGGCCGACAAAGACTTTTTCAACGGCGAGACGCACGTCAAAAGCTACTGGCTGCGGCTGGACGAGGCGCGCGTGAGCTGACGGCAGCTTTGCGAGTTTGGCGGTTCAGCGAGGCCAGGCAGGGGCTTTATCTGCGGCCCGGCAGCAGGTGACGTAGCGACCGCGAGTCCTGTGAACATCATACGAAAGCTATACAAAACCCACATAAAACCAACGGAAAATACACGAAAAATCACGATAATCCACACAAAGCAAGCCCTGATGACAACCGATCATCAGGGCTTTTCCCCGTGCCAAAACGCACGACTTTTCGTCATCTGTACTTGCATGACTCACTCCCCGCAGCAAGCGTTTTTCGGGAAAGCCGTTTAGCAAAAAAGCGGTCGCACCACTGTGGCGACTCTTTCTGTGGCGACTCTTCCTGCGGCGCTCTTCCTCTCGATACGACTAGCTGTACTTGCTCAATACGTCGAAAAACTCCTTCAAAAAATGGTAAAACAGCTTTTCGGAAGGCGGCAGCTCCCGGTTGTTCGGAATGATGATGCCGACGGTTCGCTGCACGAGCGGCTCGCTGATCGGGACTTTCACCGTTTCGCGCGGCACATTGTCGGTCAAGGTCAGCTCTGGCAGCAACGTGACGCCCAGACCGGCGGCGACGAGTCCCTTAATCGCGTCGATGTCCTCGCCCTCGAAGGCGGTTTTGGGCGCGAAGCCCATTTGCGCACAGGCGTTCACGGCGATATTGCGCAGGATGAACCCCGGGGGAAACAAGACAAACGTATCGTCCTGCAGTTGGTTCAGCCGCAAGCTTGGCTGCTTGGCCAGCGGGTGCTTCGCGGGCAGCAGCGCGACGATGTTCTCGGCGAAAAAAATATGGCTGCGCACGTTTTTTTCCTGGGTCGGAACCGGGCCGAGAAAGGCGAGGTCGATTTCTCCGTTAATCACGGAGTCGATCAGCCCCTGGTAAGAGCCTTGCCGAAGCTGGAAGCCGATGTCCGGGTACCGCGCGCGAAAGCCGGAGATGACAGTCGGCAGAGGATTCGCGGCCAGACTGCTCGTAAACCCGACGCGAATCGTCCCGCGCTCCGGATCGAGAAACTCGTCAATTTTTTGCTTCGCCTTTTCAATCTCGTTGACGGCCATTTCCACGTGCTGCAAGAAAATTCGGCCTACTGCCGTCAGCTTGACGTTGCGGCCTTCGCGGATGAACAGGGAGACGCCAAGCTCTGCCTCCAGGTTGGCGATTTGCCGACTCAGGGCGGATTGGGCAACATGCAGGTTGTGCGAGGCTTCCGTGAAGTGCTCGCGCTTGGCCACTTCAATGAAGTATTGAATCTGTCGTAGCTCCATGAATACCCCCCATTCCCAATTGATCTCGTTTTGAGATTAATATTGAGTAAATTATATATTGTTTGTATCGTTTCACTCAATCTAAAATTGAGTTAACAGAGAGAGCAAAGGGAGTGGAGATAAATGACGAGAACCGGAATGCCTGCGAAGCAAGGACTATACGACCCGATGTTCGAGCACGACGCTTGTGGAATCGGTTTTATTGCGAATTTGAAAGCAAAAGCAACGCACGATATGGTGAAAAACGGACTGAAAATTCTTTGCCAGCTCGAGCACCGCGGCGGGCAAGGCAGCGACCCCGAGACGGGTGACGGAGCGGGAATCTTGACGCAAATCCCGCATGCCTTTTTCAAAAAGGCCTGTAAGGAGCTGAACATTCAACTGCCAGCGCCAGGCAAGTACGGTGTCGGCATGTTGTTTCTGCCGATGGAGGAGAGCCTGCGCAATGAGTACGAGGCGAAGCTGGCCGCGATTATCGAAGCGGAAGGGCAGAAGCTGCTCGGCTGGAGAACCGTCCCTGTCGATGCGACGAAGATCGGCAAAACCGCGGCAGCAAGTCAGCCTTTTATCCGCCAAGTATTCATCGGGGCGAGCGCACATGTAGCGGACCAGATGGCCTTCGAGCGGAAGCTGTACGTCATCCGCAAGCAGATGGAGCACGCAGCAGGCGCTGACTTCTACGCCGCCTCCATGTCTTCGCGCACAATCGTTTACAAAGGCTTGCTCACGCCAGGCCAGGTGGATGCTTTTTACCTGGATTTGCAAGATAATTCTTACACTTCTACTTTTTCCGTCGTGCACTCGCGCTTCAGCACGAACACGTTCCCGACGTGGGAGAGAGCGCATCCGAACCGCTATTTGATTCACAACGGCGAAATCAACACCTTGCAGGGCAACGTGAACTGGATGCGGGCGCGCGAAAAAATGTTTGAATCCAAGCTGTTCGGCGCGGATTTGCAAAAAGTCGTTCCTGTCATTGATATGCAAGGCAGCGACTCGGCTATCCTCGACAACTGTGTGGAATTTTTCTCGCTGGCGGGCAGATCGCTGCCGCACGTCGCGATGATGATGATTCCCGAGCCGTGGGATCAGGATGAGCAGATCGACGCGAACAAAAAAGCGTTTTACGAATACCACAGTTGCCTGATGGAGCCATGGGATGGCCCGACGGCGATTTCCTTTACCGACGGCCGTCAGATCGGGGCGATTCTCGACCGCAACGGATTGCGTCCGGCCCGCTACTACGTGACGACGGACGATACGATCATTTTCTCATCGGAAGTAGGCGTTTTGGAAGTACCGGAAGAAAAAATTGTGCAAAAAGGCCGCCTCAGCCCGGGCCGCATGCTGCTGGTCGACCTGGAGGAAGGCCGAATCGTCTCCGATGAAGAGATCAAGCAAAAAATCGCCAGCGAGCAGCCGTACCGCGAGTGGGTGAAAAACAACCTGCACGCGCTGGAGCAGCTTCCACAGGCAGGCGCTGCCGAGGAGCTTGACGGAAAAGCGCTGCTGGCGCGGCAAAAGGCGTTTGGATACACGCAGGAAGAGCTGGACAAAGTGCTGGCGCCGATGGTCGCCGAGCAAAAAGACCCGATCGGCTCCATGGGTGTCGATACGCCGCTCGCCGTCCTGTCGGATCGTCCGCAGCTTTTGTACAACTACTTCAAGCAATCGTTCGCACAGGTGACGAACCCGCCCATCGACTCGCTGCGGGAGGCTTGCGTGACCTCGACGCACACGGTGCTTGGCGCGGAAGGAAACTTGCTGGAGCCTGCAGCGAGCCATTGCCGCCGCATCCGCTTGACCAATCCGCTGCTCGCAAACAAGGAGCTGGCCCAGTTGCGCGCCAATCCGTACCAGGAGTTCAGGGCGAAAACGCTGCCGATCCTGTTTGCCGCAGACGGGGGAGAAGCCGCGCTGGAGCAGGCGTTGGAGCAGTTGTTTGCCGCAGCCGATGAAGCGATTGCCGCAGGCTACACGCTGTTGATCCTGTCTGACCGCGGCATCGGCGAGAAGCTGGCAGCGATTCCGGCCTTGCTTGCCACGAGCGGCCTGCATCATCATCTGGTGCGCTCCGGTACGCGGACAAAAGCCAGCTTGATCGTCGAGTCGGGCGAGCCGCGCGACGTCCACCAGTTTGCCATGCTGATCGGCTACGGGGCAGACGCTGTCAATCCTTATGTCGCCATTGCCTCTGTGCTCGACCTGATCGCATCCGGCAAGCTGAAAGACATCGCGGCCGAAGACGCGATCGAAGCCTATTTGCAAACCGCAATCGAAGGCGTCGTCAAGGTCATGTCCAAAATGGGCATTTCGGCCGTCCAAAGCTATCGCGGGGCACAAATTTTTGAAGCGGTCGGGATTCACGCCGACGTCATTGACCGCTACTTTACCCGCACGCCATCGCAAATTTCCGGAATTTCGCTGGACGTGATCGCGCAGGAGACGCTGATTCGCCACGCGCAAGCTTTTTCGCCGGAACATTCCGAAGAAAAGCTCGATCCAGGCAGCGACTTCCAGTTCCGCCGCGACGGCGAGTACCACCTGTTCCAGCCAAAAACCGTTCACGCTTTGCAAAAAGCTTGCCGGGAAGGCAGCTACGAGCAGTACAAAATTTACGCGGAAATGGCAGGGGAGCAACCGTTTTCCGCCCTGCGCCACCTGCTCGACTTCAAGTCGGACCGCAAGCCGATCCCGCTCAGCGAAGTCGAATCGGTCGACTCCATCGTCCACCGCTTCAAAACGGGAGCGATGTCCTACGGCTCGCTCAGCAAGGAAGCGCATGAGACGCTGGCAATCGCCATGAACCGTCTGGGAGCTAAAAGCAACAGCGGCGAGGGCGGAGAAGATCCGGCCCGCTACACGACAGATGAAAACGGCGATTTGCGCCGCAGCGCGATCAAGCAGGTTGCATCCGGGCGCTTCGGCGTATCCAGCCACTATCTGGTCAATGCATCCGAAATCCAGATCAAAATGGCGCAAGGGGCAAAGCCGGGAGAAGGCGGACAGCTTCCAGGCAGCAAGGTGTACCCGTGGATTGCCGAAGTGCGCGGCTCTACGCCAGGCGTGGGCCTGATTTCTCCGCCGCCGCACCACGACATTTACTCCATCGAGGACTTGGCCCAGTTGATTTTTGACCTGAAAAATGCGAATCCGCGGGCGCGCATCAGCGTGAAGCTCGTCTCCAAGGCAGGGGTCGGAACGATTGCGGCAGGCGTCGCCAAAGGGCTGGCGGACGTGATCGTGGTCAGCGGCCACGACGGCGGTACGGGCGCTTCGCCGAAGTCGAGCATCAAGCATGCGGGGCTGCCGTGGGAATTGGGGCTTGCGGAGACGCATCAGACGCTTTTGCTCAATCAACTGCGCGACCGCGTCGTGCTGGAGACTGACGGCAAGCTGATGACCGGACGCGACGTAGTCATTGCCGCTCTGCTCGGCGCAGAGGAATTTGGCTTCGCCACCGCGCCGCTCGTCTCCATCGGTTGCGTCATGGCGCGTGTCTGCCATCTCGATACGTGCCCGGTAGGGGTCGCGACGCAAAATCCGGAGCTGCGCAAACGATTCAAGGGCGACCCGCAGCACGCGGTTAACTTCATGCGCCTCGTGGCTCGCGAAGTGCGCGAGATCATGGCTCAGCTCGGCTTCCGCTCGCTGGAGGCGATGATCGGCCAAAGCCAGGTGCTGACCGTGAGCGAACGGGCAAAAGCGCACTGGAAAGCAAAGCATATTGATCTGTCCGCGCTTTTGTACCAGCCGGCGGTATCCGCAGAGGTCGGCAAATACCATCAGCGCAATCAGGACCACAAGCTGGAAGAGACGCTGGACCGTCAAATGTTGCTCGCCTTGTGCAAGCCAGCGCTGGAGAAGCAAAAGCAAATCCAGGCGAGACTGCCGATCAGCAACACGAATCGCGTAGTCGGAACGATTCTTGGCAGCGAAGTGACGAGAAGATACGGCGTCCACGGCCTGCCGGAAGACACAATTCGCCTGGAGTTTTACGGTTCCGCCGGACAAAGCTTTGGCGCGTTTGTTCCACGCGGCATTACTTTGCAGCTTGCGGGCGACGCGAATGACTACGTCGGCAAAGGGCTGTCCGGCGGGAAA
This sequence comes from Brevibacillus agri, assembly GCF_004117055.1. Taxonomy (NCBI): domain Bacteria; kingdom Bacillati; phylum Bacillota; class Bacilli; order Caryophanales; family Paenibacillaceae; genus Brevibacillus; species Brevibacillus agri. Next base: position 3,170,024 of record NZ_CP026363.1, on the reverse strand, counting down.
ATCATCGTAGCACCGGCGAAAAAGAGCACCTTCTCGCCAGAGCGCAACATGATTATCGGAAACGTCGCGTTTTACGGCGCGACCTCCGGCGAAGCGTACATCAACGGGCTTGCGGGTGAGCGCTTCTGCGTCCGGAACAGCGGAGTCACCGCCGTCGTCGAAGGAGTGGGCGACCACGGCTGCGAGTACATGACAGGAGGACGCGTCGTCGTGCTCGGTCAGGTGGGCAAAAACTTTGCGGCCGGGATGTCAGGCGGTACGGCCTATGTGCTGGCAGAGGACCATGAGACGTTTGCCGCCCGTTGCAATCAGGAAATGGTGCTTCTGGAGAAGCTGACCGATCAGCGGGAGATTGCCGAAGTCAAGCGGCTGCTGGAAAACCACGCCGCCTACACAGGCAGTCCTCGGGCCCAAGCCTTGCTCGCTTCGTGGCCGCAGACGATCGCCAAGTTCGTCAAAGTCATTCCAAAAGACTACAAGCAAATCATCTCGACGATGGAGGAGCTGGAAAAGTCCGGCATGAAGCGCCAGGAAGCGATTTTGGCAGCGTTCGAACTGAACCAGAAGAAAAGCGCAGACAAGAAGGCCCCAAAGAAAAAGGTGCCTGAGCAGATCGGAGTATTGGTAGGCAACTAAAGAAGCAGGACGGCAACTCGTGCAGCGGGTTGCCGTTTTTTTTACACATACCAATGGATAAGCTGCTTATCCAGTATCGTGCAGCATAGCGAAACTTCGGGCAGGGAGAAAGCAGGCGCTGTGCTTTTTGGGTACGGACGAAGGCATTTGCCTATTTACTGGCTTGAGGCAACCGAGTTTTCTGAGCAGTCGAGAATGTTGTTTCCGTGGCGAGTTGTGGGGATCAAGGCGGATTGTTAGCTTGAAAAACGGTTGATCGTAGCGGTAGTGGTGGGAGGAAACAGGAGAAAGCGCTACAGGTACTTGGGCCTCTAGCGGGGGAGCGAAGACTGTCCGCCTCCGGGGAAAAAGGAAAACCGCGTCAAAAGTAGAGGATTCAAAAGAAGGAGGTTCAGGTTGACGCTTAAAAGCGTGTTTTCCTTTTTCCCCGGAGGCTGGGTAGGAGTCCCAAAGACCTTCGCTGGCTTTCTCCTGTTTCCTCTACGAGCTGTGTCTGTCGTTCGGGGGTGGTTTTTGTGTGTAGGTCAGGAAGCAAGGTGTCCAAGACAAAAAGAATCTCAAAAGCAGTTTTTGTATTGTCAAGCGGGTAGCGTTCATTGCTCGCCAGAAGAAAGGTCCGCGAGAATGCCGCCCCCCGTTCTTTAATTGTAAAGTTTTTTGTCCTGTCTTTTCTTTCCACCTCCGACCATCCCCCTTGGCCCCTGACGAGGAAAGAGACGAAATCCGCGAAAGCTCTTTGGGCTCCCAACCGAGGCGGAGGGGAAAAAGCGAAACACGTTTTCAGCGTCCAACTCTGAGAAGCTCCCTGAATCGACCACTTTTGGACGCGGTTTCGCTTTTTTCCCGGAGCCGGGCAGTGATACCCCCAGCAGGGAGCCCAAGAAGCTACAGCGATTTCGTCTCTTTCCTCGCCACACCAAAAGCGCCGATGAAGGGGCTTTTAAAAAACAATCAACCCCAAGCCCCATCTGACTCATCCTGCCACGAACACCGCATTTCTTCTTTCACTTTCAAAAAAATGCTATTCAGCAGCTTGGCAGACGAAAAAGGCTCATTCCCCTCGGAGCGCCGAGGGAAAACCAGCCTTTTTCTGTCAGTTCAATTGCCAGACGGTTCTGTCCACTCATCCCGTAGCAGGGAGAAGATCAGCAAGTCCACAAACTGACCGTTCGACTTTTCATACTGGCGCAGCAAGCCTTCTTCCACGAAGCGCAATTTGCTTAGCACACGGATCGAGCCGCGATTGTCAGGCTCGACCTTGGCCTCCACCCGGTTTAGCCCAAGCTCTGAAAAGCCGTAGCCGATGACGGCGCGGACGGCTTCCGTGGCGTAGCCTTTTCCCCAGTAGGGAGAGCCGAGATCGTAGCCAATTTCTGTCCGGCCGTGCTCGAAATCAAACGAATTGAAGCCACAGGAGCCGACCATCTCTCCCGACTCCTGCAAGACGATCGACCAGCGGATTGCCTGATCCTCCGCACACAGCTTGTTGATGAGAAAAATCATGTCCTCCGCCTGCTTGATGCGGGTCATGGACTCGATGTTCATATGCTTCGATACGTTTGGATCAGACCAGAAGGAAAACAAGGCGGGAGCGTCAGCAGGCTGCATCGGCCGCAGCAGCAAGCGCTCCGTGGTGATGGTGTTGATCTGCATAAACGAAGCCTCCAGGTAACTCAAGTTTGCTTGCACCTGATTTGTCTGTAGCCTACGACAACAAGGAAAAGGGAGCGTTGCCCAGCCAATAAAAATCCAGGCTGGTCAACAGGATGCCCCATAGCATGAGGGCAGAACCAATCGCGAGCGCCAAACAAGTGAGCAGCTTCCACATTCCATAAACCGAGCGTTTTCGCAAGCTGAACCGGCTCCATAACACCATCCACAGCCCGACGAATGTCTCGACGTGCTGCAAGACAGGGGAGGCGACCAGCACGAGCAAACCAGTGAGCGAGCCTAACAACAACAGCTTTGCAGTGTGAGTCATTTTCGAGTCCTTTCCCGTTTTCTCTCGCATGGAAGACGCAAACCCTTTTTGCAATCAGGCTCTTGTTCGCAAAAAAGGCTGCTATAGATATAGCTTGAAACGGATTGGCAAAGTAACGATAGTCCTTTATGGAAGAACGCTTGTTGCCGTGAATGCATGCCAAGATCGCATGGGGACGATGCCGATCGACTCACAGGCTTTTCGGAACACAACACTCTTTACGAAAAGAGCATACAATAAAGCAGGCCGAATGGAAAGGATATACAGATTTTTATCAATCATCAAACGAGATGGCTGTCTGTTCAAAAAAAGGACATCCCGCCCACGCATGGTGGATGGAATGTCCTGTTCTTTTGCCAATCGGTGCAAGCCGGTTAGATCACCAGGCTAAGCCCCATGATTAAAATGATCGCGACGACTGACAAAATCGTCTCCATCACGGTCCACGATTTCAGTGTATCTTGCACCGTCATGTTGAAGTATTCCTTAATCAGCCAGAAGCCGGAGTCGTTTACGTGCGACAGGATCAGGGAGCCTGCGCCTGTTGCCAGTACCAACAGCTCAGGGCTTGTCCCCGGCACTTGCAGGGCGATTGGACCGACGATGCCGGCTGCGGTCATCATGGAGACGGTCGCAGAGCCGGTCGCGACGCGAATCAACGCTGCGATCAGCCAGCCGAGGAAAATCGGGGAGATCGCGGACGCTTTGGCCAGCTCGGCGATGTAGTCGCCAACGCCACTGTTCAACAGCACTTTGTTGAACGCGCCGCCCGCACCGATCACGAGCAGGATGGTTGCCGTAGGAGCGAGGCAGTCGTTCGTAAATTTGAGAATGTCGTCTTTGGAAAAGCCGCGGTTGTAGCCGAGCGTCCAGAACGAAATGATAACAGCGATCAACAGCGAAGTGATCGGGCTGCCGATGAAGTCAGCCCATTGGCGCAGCATGTCTTCCTTCGGCAAGGTCACGTCTGCAACCGTTGCCATCAGCATCAACAGAACAGGCAGGAGAACGGTAAAGACCGTAATGCCGAAGCCCGGCAGTTCGCGCTCGTCCTTTGGCTCTGCCAATTGCGAAGCGAGGTCAGGCGAGATGCTCGTTTTGACGCGTTTGCCAATCCAACTGCCGTAGAGCGGTCCGGCAATGATCGCGGAAGGCAGCGCGACGATGATCGAGAGCAGGATCGTTTTGCCGACATCGGCCTGGAACAGATCAACGGCCGCCATCGCCGCTGGGTGCGGCGGCACAATGCCGTGTACGATGGACAAGCCTGCGACGAGCGGAATCCCGATTTTCAACAGCGAGACGCCTGTCTGTCTGGCGATTGTGAAGACGAGCGGAATCAACAGAACAAAACCTACCTGGAAAAAGACCGGAATCCCGACGATAAAGGCGACGAACATCATTGCCCAGTGTACATTTTTTTCGCCAAACAGGTTAATCAGCGTGCGGGCGATGCGTTCGGCTCCGCCTGATTCTGCCATCATTTTTCCGAGCATGGTGCCCAGCGCAAGGACGATGGCGATGAATCCGAGCGTTCCGCCCATCCCGTCCTTGATCGAGTCGACGACCTTGACGAGCGGCATGCCGGACGCGATTCCGACAAATCCGGCGGCGAGCAGCAGGGCGACAAACGGATTCACCTTGAAACGCGTAATGAGAATGAGGAGGAAAATAATGGATAGTAACGTAATGAGAAGTGGCATGAAAGACCCTCCTTATGGTGTCTCTAGTTGGTCAACTGCTTTTGGAACTTGGCGATCAGCTTGTATTCCTCAAGCAAGTTGTAGTAGACGCGTTCGTAAATGTAAAACAGTTCCAGATACATGCTGGATCGCTCCAAATCCGGCTCGTGCCGGTGGGAGATGTGAATCATCTTTTTCACATCGCGCAAGTCGTCGAGGGCGCCGAGCGCGTGCATCGCCAGCAGGGCAGCGCCGAAGCTGGAGCTTTCATGGCTCTCGGGAATGAGCACCTCGTAGCCGAACATGTCAGACATGATCTGCCGCCATTCTTTGGAGCGGGCAAAGCCGCCCGATGCGCGAATTTCCTTGGCTCCGCCTGCCAGGTCGCGAAGCGCGATGCCAATGCTGTAGACGCTGAACAAAATGCCTTCGAGCACGGCGCGGATGAAATGCTCGCGCTTGTGATGCAGCCCGATGCCGAAAAAAGAGCCGCGCGCCTGCGAATTCCAGTACGGAGCGCGTTCCCCGGACAGGAAGGGGAGGAAGAGCAGCCCGTCTGCGCCAGCGCGTACGTTCTCTGCTGCCTGGATCATGACGTCGTACGGGTCGACGCCAAGCTGCTTCGCTTTTTCCACTTCCGGCCAACTGAACTCGTCGCGGAACCAGCGCAGCATGATGCCGCCGTTGTTGGATGGCCCGCCGATGACCCAATGCTTTTCCGTCAGCACGTAGCAGAAGGTGCGGCCTTTCGGATCGGTGATCGGCTCGGGAACGACGGTTCTGACGGCACCGCTTGTCCCGATCGTGATCGCGACCTGGCCGTTTTCAATCGCTCCGATGCCGAGATTGGCCAACACGCCGTCACTGGCCCCGACGACAAACGGCGTATCGGGGTCAAGCCCGATTTCTTCCGCATAACGCAGCTTCATTCCCCGCAGGATATGGGTAGTAGGCACAGGCTCGCTCAAGTGCTGCTTGGTGATGCCAGCGACGGTGAGCGCCTGCTCGTCCCAGTCCAGCTTGCGCAAGTTGAACAGCCCGGTGGCGGAAGCGATCGAGTAGTCCACGACGTACTGCCCGAACAGCCGATAAATCACGTATTCCTTGATGGAAATGTACTTGGCTGTCTTCGTAAACGTCTCCGGCATTTGCTCCTTGAGCCACATCATTTTCGGCAGGGGAGACATCGGATGGATTGGCGTGCCAGTGGCGAGGTAAATCTGGTGGCCGACGCCGTCTTCCTTGAGCCGCTCCGCCTGCGCCGCGCTTCGGTTATCCGCCCAGATGATGCTGTTCGTCAGCGGATTTCCGTGCGCATCGACGGCAATCAGGCTGTGCATCGCAGTAGAGAAGCCGATCCCGCCGATTTCATGCTTTTCGATGTCCGCCTGTTCAATCGCTTGCTTCAGCGCCTGAATGACAGCGGCGAAAATCGTTTCCGGGTCCTGCTCCGCCCAGGAGGCTTTCGGAACGAGCAGAGGGTAGTCGATGTTGCCCGTCCCTCTGACGGCACCGGAAGGCGTGAAGACGATCGCCTTCGTGCTGGTTGTCCCGATATCAAGACCGATAAAGTAGGTTTGTTTCATGTCTGTTCACCCTTTTTGGATACGCTTTCAACCGAGTGGCTTGGTGATAACGCGATTATAGCGAAATTTTTTTCATTTGTTAATATAAAAGAAAAAAATTATTTCAAATTTATCTACACACCTGTAGTATTGCCAAAAAAAGCCGGAGGGTGGACAGAAAATCCGGCTCAGCACCATGGTGGCCTTTTTCCCGCTTTTTTAGCAGAGGGGCAAAAGAAAAACGCCTGATTTACAGGCGTTTGAGCGAGATCGCTTCGCGGATATGCTGAATGTTGGCAATGGTGTCGTCCTGCCGGCGCAGCGATACCGCCACGTACAGCAAATCGATCAGGCAGAGCTGGGCGAGCCGGGAAGACAAGGCTTCTGTGCGAAAAACGGTTTCTCTGGAAGTGGTGTACAGGCACATGTCGGCCTGCCTGACGAGCGGGGATTTGCCGTAGCTCGTGATCCCGATCGTTTTCGCCCCGCGCTGTTTTGCCACTTGCAGGGCGGCCAAAATATCTTTGTTGGAGCCGGAGTGGGAAAAGCCGACCGCGACGGCGCCCTCAGACAAGAGCGAGGCCGACATCACCTGGTAGTGGGCGTCGGAATGGTGAATACAGGGGATGCCTGTCCGCATGAACTTGTGGTAGGCGTCTTGGGCGATCGCCGCCGAGCCGCCAGTGCCGTAAAATTCGATCCGGGTAGCATGCTCCAGACAGTCGACAATTTTTAAAAGCTCTTCTTTGTTCATAATTTGCAAGGTATCGCGCAACGTTTCCAGGTTGGCGGTGAAAATTTTTTCCGCGATCGAGCCGATGTCGTCGTCATCGAGGTTGATCTCCTGGTAGATCGATTGTTTCGGGTTCGTCACTTCGCTGGCAAGCGCGATTTTGAACGCCTGGTAGCCGCGAAAGCCGAGCCTGCGGCACAGGCGGAACACGGTCGCGTCCGCACATTGGCACTGGTCAGCCAGCTCGGTAATGGACAGATGAACAATTTTGCTGGCGTGTTGCAAAATGTAGTCGGCGATTTGCTGCTCCTTGCCGCTCAGTTGCGTGTAGATGGCGCGCAACTGCGCAAGCACGCTCGCCGGAACGTGTGGTGTCGTTTCAGCCATGAATCGGTACCTCCCAAAAAGTGGCGCTGTGCCGTCTATGTAGCGAAAGCTTGTCTGTGTCCAAGCGCAATCGGGCAAGCGAAAACGTTTGCTTTCTGTTAGTATAAGGAAAATGGCTGTCCAATTCCTAGTTTCGAAAAAATTTTCTTCTTTTATGATGAAAGATGAAAATTTTTATCATATAATACGAGATAACGGAGATTACCCCAAAGGAGTGACGTACGCGAATGAAACTTGCGATACTCGGTTTAGGCAAAATGGGTTACAACCTGACGCTCAACCTGCTGTCCCACCAGCATGAGGTAGTGGCTTACGATGTAGACAACAGCCGCGCAGAGGAGCTCGGCCGCGAAGGAGCAATTCCGGCTGCTTCCGTGGAGGATGCGGTGGCGAAGCTGGAAGCGCCGCGCGTCATCTGGCTGATGGTTCCGGCGGGCGAGATCGTGGATCAACTGGTCGACCAGCTTTCCACCATGCTCGCGCCAGGGGACATCGTGATCGACGGCGGCAACTCGCACTACAAGCAGTCGGTTGAGCGCTACGAGCGGTTGAAAGCAAAAGGCATTCACTTCCTCGACGCGGGGACGAGCGGCGGCATGGAAGGCGCTCGCCACGGGGCATGTATGATGATCGGCGGGGATCGCGAGGCATTCGCTCATATCGAACCGATGATTCGCGACATCAATGTGGACAAGGGCTACCTGTACACAGGCGAAGCGGGCAGCGGTCACTTTTTGAAAATGATTCACAACGGCATCGAGTACGGCATGATGCAGGCAATCGGCGAAGGCTTCGAGGTGCTGGCGAAAAGCCAGTACGATTACGACTTCGCGGAAGTGGCGCGCGTGTGGGCGAACGGCTCTGTCATCCGCGGCTGGCTGATGGATTTGACCGAGCGCGCTTTCCGCAAAGACGCGAAGCTGGACGATATTCGCGGCGTCATGCACTCGTCCGGGGAAGGCAAATGGACGCTGGAAACCGCCCTGGATTTGCAGGCGGCCACTCCGGTTATCGCGATGTCGCTGCTCATGCGCTACCGCTCGCTTGACGAAGACACGTTCCATGGCAAAGTCGTAGCCGCGCTGCGCAACGAGTTTGGCGGCCACGCGGTGGAAAAAAAATAACCCGATGCTCGACAAAAAGGATGGCGGCAAAGCCGCTCTCTACAAAGGAGAGGCTTTGAGGCTCATCCTTTTTTTGCGCGGCTTTCTTGTCGCTTCCGTGGAGCTCTGATACAATGCCGTCATATTGATTGAAAATGATTATCATGCGCAACATTTGGGAGTGAACGCGATTGTTTCATACACAAGTTTTGCAGCAGGTCATGGCGTACATGGTAGCGCACTACCGCGAGGAGATTAACCGCGAGATGCTGGCGCGAATGGCAGGGATGAGCGTCTGGCACTTTTCCCGGGTTTTAAGCAGCAGTTCGGGATGAGTCCCTCCGATTATTTGAGCCAGATTCGCATCAACCGGGCCAAGGAGCAGCTTTTGACGTCGCGCGCTCCCGTCAAGGAAATCGCCGCGCAGGTCGGGTTTGCCGATGAATTTTACTTCAGCCGCAAGTTCAAGAAAACGGTCGGCACGGCGCCGTCCGCGTTTTTGGGCAGCAAAAAGTCGCACATGGCGATCATGAACTTTCCGTATGTGGGGCATTTATTGGCATTGGGCGTTGTGCCGAGTATCGGGGTGTACGACCAAAACCGGGACCGGCATCGCCGCGAGCTGCTAGGGGCCAGGTTGCACTACCCGCTCAAGCGGACGAAGCGCTTTGAAGCGCAACTCGCCGACTACAATTTGCAGGCGCTGCGCGAGTCGCGGCCGGAGCTGATCGTCTGCAGCGATTACGACAGCGAGGCGTACGGGCTTTCCACCATGCAAAAAATGGGGCCGACCGTGGTCATTCCGTGGATCTACGTAATGGCCGAGGTCGGCCTGGCGACCTGGCTGCCGACGTACTTGGTGCAGGTGAGAGGGCTTGCCTTGACGGAAGGAGCCTTTTACTTGTCCGGGTTTTATCTCGTCTTCACGATAGGGCGGTTGACGGCGCACAGGTGGATCGGGCGGATCGGCCAGGAGAAGGCGGTGCTGCTGTGCTCGCTTTCCGCCATTGTGGCGCTTGCGCTCGCCATCGCGGGGAGCAGCGGCACGCTCGGCTTTTTCATCGCCTCTGGCATCAGCTTCGCGGCGATTTTTCCGACGATTGCCGCCATCGCCTGCCAGCTCTATCCCGCGCACACGGGCAAAGTTCTCGGATTTTTGTTCACGCCCTCCGGCATCGGCTCCCTGCTCGCGAACGCAGCGATCGGGGCGGCCGCCAGCCAGTACGGCATGGGCTTCGGCTTTTCCCTGATCCTGATTTTTCTCGCCCTCGTCGTGTGCATGGGCAGCGTGATGAATGGGAATAAAAAGAAGCACCAGCCATTGCCAGTCGAGCCGTCTCTGGAAAACGAGTGAGCTGCGCCGGGCAACTGCACAACCGCACAGCCGCGCAACCGCAAAACTGCACAATCGCACAACGGCGCAATCGCGCAATGGCGCAACTGCACAACTGCACAACTGCACAACTGCACAACCGCGCAACCGCGCAACCACGTCAGGCAATCGAACCTTTTCTACCGAGAAGGTTCTTTTTTTGCCCGAAAAATCCGGTTCGTAATACTTCTGCCCTGTTCATTCCAGGTGAAATGGCAGAAGATGGTCCTACAGCAGCTTGGGAGGAAGGAGAGAAACGAAAATGGCCATCGTCCAATTGCGCTCGGAGAACCCGGCCTTCTCGTACCTTATCAGGAAAAATCCGGCGTCCGGACTGACGCTCCGGTCGGTTCGCAAAGGCATCGCCTACGGCTGGTATTCGGAAGCCTCCGTCTACCACGTTTATTTTAAAGACGCCGACAACGAAGTATCGTACAAACAGTTTGCAGAGGAGCGGTTTGAGTACCTCAACGTGTCCCGTTACAACACGCCTTTGTTTCCGCTCAACGCGATCAATGAATTTTTTTCAACGCCGATGAAAACGCGTGACGAGCGCGACGTCGAAGGGTACACGCACACGTTTTTCATCAACATGATCCACATCGAGCTGGTGCGCTACATCGAGTTTTTCCAGAAGCACGTCCCAGACTTTTCGTTCGACATCCGGCATCACGCCCATAAAAGCTACGCCTTGACCATCCGCACGCAAAAAAGCTTGTACGACCTGCTGCATGTGGCGAGCGTGCTCTGTTTGTTTCTCGCTACGTTTGGCAAGGAGCATCTCGACATTTCCGAGAGCATTCTCGACAAATACATCAAGAGCATCAACGCGATGGATGCCCCGTTTTACATTCGCAGCCTGTTCGCGCGCCAGTTTCTGAATCGGCGGGAGCATTTTCGCAAGTACAAGTCGCAGCTTGAACAGACAGAGCGGTACGCGATTCAGCTCGAATATGGCAGCACCGGATTGCAGCGGAGAAACTTCATCGCATCAAAGCTTTCTTTTGCCCGGCCGATTCTCGACGTCGGCTGCGGCGAAGGGTTTTACGCCTTGCCGTTTGCCGCGAAGCTGGCGCATTGCTACTACGCCGTCGACATCGACGAAGAGCGGCTGGCGCTGGTCAACCGCAAAGCGGCGGCGAAAGAGGTCGACAATATCGTCCTGTTTCCGTCTGTCGATGCCTTTTTGCACGACTACAACGGCGAGCAGGTCGAGATCGTTTTGACCGAAGTGATCGAGCATATGAGCCAGGACGAGGCGCGGGCGCTCATTTTGCAGTTGTGCCGACAAGTCGATTTCGAGCGCTTCATCATCACGACACCGAATGCAGACTTTAACCCGTACTACGAGCTGGCCGGGTTTCGCCACGACGATCATCAATGGGAAATGGGCCAGGCCGCTTTTCAGTCGTGGATGCACGAAATTGTGCAGGAAGCCGCCGTCCAGGCGGAGTTCGTCGCAATTGGCGACCGGGTGAACGGCCTGCCGACTACCCAAGGGGTCATTTTCAGAAAAAGGGGACGTAACTGATGCGCATTTCCACACAACTGCACACGATCTTCATGCTCGTCGGCCCGACCGAATGCGGAAAAACGACCTTTGCCACAGAAGTGCTGATTCCGCAGCTTCGCATCGAGGACGCGGCCAGACAGCTCAAGGCGAATGTGGCGTACATTTCCTCGGACGACTTGCGGCAGGAGCTGCTCGGGCATGCGTACGACAAATACGATCAGGTCATGCTGGAGGCGAGCGAGCAGGCTTTTTCGCTCCTGTTTGAAAAGCTGCGCCTCGTCACATCGTTTCCGATCAACGCGCCGTTTGTCGTGGTCGACACGACGGGCCTCGCCGAAGACTTCCGGGCCCGTGTCTGCGAAATCGCCCGCGAAAACCATTACAACCTGGAGGTCATCGTATTCGACTACCGCAAGCGCGAGGACTACTACGCCTCCGAACGGTCGAAAAAGCTGATTACGAGCCACATTCTCCGGCTGAAAAAGGAAGTGTTGCGCGCCTTGTCCAAAGAAGGGTACGCGAACATTCACCGCATCCGCGCCAAAGATTTTTACGAGCCGGCGGAGGCAAAAGCCAACGAAGCGTACCAGGTCGTGATCGAAAACAAAGCCGATTATTTGGCGACGATTCTTATCCCCGACACTCGCTACATCATCATCGGCGACGTGCATGAATGTGTGCACGAACTAAAACGGTTGCTGGCCGCCCACGGGTACCACCTCGACAACAACCGGCTTGTGGTCACAGACAAGGTGCGCAACACCAAAGTCATTCTCGCGGGCGACTGGATCGACAAAGGCAAGCAGACCCGCGAGATCATCGAGTTTCTGTACGACAACCAGGAGCATTTTTTGCTGGTGCGGGGCAATCACGAACATTTTGTCTACCACTTTTTGCAAGGAAAAATCAAAGGAGTCGAGCCAGAGCTGCTCGCTACGTATTTCGATTCGATCGCTGTCTTGCGCGACGATTTGCTGCTGCAACAAAAGTTCAACCATTTGTGCGCGGTTTCCCGGCCTTTTTACCGTTGCATCGCGCTTGCGAATCCGTCCTACTACGTCACCCATGCCCCGTGCCAAAACAAATACATCGGAAAGCTCGATGCCGTTTCCGTGCGCCAGCAGCGAAACTTCCGGCTCGATCGATCCACTTCTGTCGAAGAGCAGCTCGGCTTTTTGCGCGAGGAAGCGGTCGGCAACCATCCGTATCACTTGTTCGGCCACATCGCGGCCAAACAGGCTTTTCGCCTGAAAAACAAGCTGCACCTCGACACCGGATGCGTACAGGGCAACGCGCTGACCTCTGTTGTGATGGGGCACAAGCCTTTGTACAAGACAGAGCGCTCTGTCCATGCGGCGCTTGTGGAGGAGTTGCCGAGCTTGTTCCAGGAACAACGGCACGTCTCGCTGCAAGACCTGGCAGAAGAAGAGCTGCGCCGCTTGCACTACTGCCTGCACAACAAGATCAACTTTATTTCCGGGACGATGCCGCCAGCGGACAAAGACGAAGCGGCAGGCGAGCTGGAGTCGCTTTGGGCGGGCTTGCGCTATTTTGCGGAGCGCGGAGCCAGGCAGGTCGTGCTGCAACCGAAATACATGGGCTCCCGCTGCAATCTGTACCTCCATCGCGAACTGGCACATTGCTTCGCCGTCAGCCGCAACGGCTACAAGATCACGCAGGTTGACTTGACGCCGATTTACGCAAAGCTTTTGGACAAATTCGGTCCGTACATGGAAGAGCAGCAGGTAAAAATGCTGCTGCTGGACGGAGAGCTGCTCCCGTGGCGGGCGATTGGCGAGGGATTGATTGAAAAGCAGTTCAAACCGATTGAAAAAGCGCTGCACAGCGAGCTGTCCTACTTGCAGGAACACGGATTTGAGCAGGCGCTCCGCAAGCTCGTTGACGAATACGAGGCCAGCGGCTTTGAGCAGGACCAGTTCCATCTTGCCAAAAGCGCTTTGACCGAGAAGTACGGCTCCACCCTCTACCAAAACTACAAGCACGTTCGCGAAATCAAAGAAACGCTCGTTCCCATCGAGCAGCAGATGGCTGCGTATGCTACGTATGAACAGCAGCTCGCACTGTACGGCGAGCCAGGCGAGCTGGAATACAAGCCGTTTGCCGTGCTGAAGCTCGTCTACGAAACGGGGGAGGAACAGTTGCCGGATTGGCGAACGTCGGAGATGTATCGGTTTGTCAGCGAGGATGACTGCCTCGTAGTCGATCTGGACGAGGCGGATGCGTATGAACAAGCCGCGCGCTTTTTCGCGAAAACGACGCTGGAGCAACAGATGGAAGGAATCGTCATCAAGCCGGAAGTGCCAAACGAAAAGACGGTTCCGGCGATGAAGGTGCGCAACTCCGACTACTTGTCGATCATTTACGGCTACGATTACCGTTTTCCGCACAAGTACCGCAAGCTGATGAAGCAAAAAAACATCGGCCAAAAGCTGCGGACGGCGATGAAGGAGCACGAATTGGGCAAAAGCATGCTGCTCGTCAAGTTCGCGGACATTTCGCCCGCGCACGAGGCGTATCAGCAAACGGTCGCGACGATGCTGTTCGAGGTCGCACAGGAAAAAGAGATCGACCCTCGGTTGTAGGGATTTTTTCATACGGGGGGATCGAGCTTCCAGAGGGGGAAGCCCTCGTAAAAGAGGCCAAAGGCGAGCAGCAGGAACAAAAACCAGATCACCAGCCGGAATTTTTAATAAAAACGCTTCATGCTTTCCTCCAGAGCCCTTTTTCCTCTGATTATAAACCGGGGCAAGCAGGACAGGAAATTTTATCCAGACAGCAACCCGGATGTGGCTTTCAACCGCCGTCCCAAAAAGAAAGCCTGGGTCCTCTTGGAAAAGGACTCAGGCTTCTTTTGTTGACGCTATCGTGAAAACTTAGCTGACGTGCTCTTTTTTCGCAGCGACCGGAGCTGCCTCCCACGCTTCCACGTTTTCGAGGCCCGGAATGCTGTCGGCGTAGAACACAGGGTCTTTGCCTGCTTTTTTCTGCATCTGATAATCACGCAGGGCGGCAAAGGCGACCTTCGACAGCATGAAAATGGCGATCAGGTTGACGACGACCATCAGTCCCATGAACAAGTCGGCCAAGTCCCAGACGAGCTGGACTTTTGCCACCGCCCCGAACATAACCATGCCGAGTACGCTCACACGATAGAGCATCAGCCATGTTTTGCTCGTTTTCAAAAACTCGATGTTCGTCTCCCCGTAGTAGTAGTTGCCGATCAATGTGCTGAAGGCGAACAGGAAGATCATGACGGCGAGCGTAGCAGAAGCCCAGTCTCCCAGGTGAATGCTGAGCGCTGCCTGGGACAGCTCGATACCGCTCAACTCGGACTGCTTGTACGCGCCGGACAGCAGGATGATGAAAGCCGTGCTTGTACAAATGATGAGCGTATCGGTCAAGACGCCAAACGCCTGAATCAGACCTTGCTTGACCGGGTGGCTCGTCGTAGCGGTCGCAGCGGCGTTCGGAGCGCTACCCATACCGGCTTCATTGGAGAACAAGCCGCGTTTTACACCGTGCATGAGCGCCGCGCCGAGCGTACCGCCTGCGACCTGGTCGAAGCCAAACGCGTTTTTGACGATCAGGGCGAGAATTTCCGGCATTTGCGTAATGTTCATGCAAACGATCAGCAGGGCGACGCCGATGTACAAAATCGCGAGCACGATGACGATGTACTCGGACATTTTGGCAATGCGCTTGACTCCGCCAAAAATAATCGCAGCAAAGGCGATCGTCATAATCAGGCCGACTGTCAGGCGATCCGTGCCGAAGGAGTTTGCAAACGCAAGCGTAATCGTGTTGGATTGCACCGCATTGAAGACCAAACCGAAAGACAGGGTAATCAGCACCGCGAACAGGGCGCCCATCCAGCGTTTGTTCAGCCCTTTTTCCATGTAGTAGGCCGGGCCGCCGCGGAAGCCGTCTTTGTCCTTGATTTTGTAGATTTGCGCCAGTGTGCTTTCCACAAAGGCGGAGGCAGAACCGATAATGGCAATGACCCACATCCAGAAGACCGCGCCAGGGCCGCCCAGCGCGACAGCAATTGCGATCCCGGTAATGTTTCCGGTACCGACACGCGCGGCCATGCTGATACAGAATGCCTGGAAAGGCGAGATGCTGTCAGCGGAGCCTTTCTTTCCTTCGCGAATCGCCTGGAGCATGTCTTTTATCATGCGGACTTGCAGGAAGCCGCCTTTGAACGTAAAGAACAGGCCGAGTACAACCAGCATGACGATCAGGACGTAGGACCAGAAAAAGTCGTTAATGGACGCTACTACATCTAACAGGAATTGTTGCATCTTGTCACCTCGAATGGATAGATTGGCTTAAAAAATACTGACATCCCACTCGTGCGCGAGCTGCTTCAGCAGCGACACGCCTGCCACGCTGTTGCCGCACGAGTCAATCGCAGGGCCAAAAATACCGATGCCGCAGCCGTCGGGAAAAGGGGACTCTCGTTTCAGGGTGGGAGGAACCAAGGTCATAATGCCGCCGGACACGCCGCTCTTGGCCGGAAGTCCGACGTAGGCAGCGAATTTTCCGGAAGCGTCGTACATGCCGCACGTCAGCATGAGCGCTTTTGCCAGCCGCACGACTTGCTTGGGCAAAATTTGCTCGCCGCGCAGCGGATGGTAGCCGTCGAGCGCGAGAATCAGCCCGATCAGCGCAATCTGCTCCGTGTTGACCTGGATGGAACACTGCTTCAAGTACACCTCCAGCGCTTCCTCGACCTCGCAATCGAGGTAACCCGTATCTTTCAAATAGTGGGACAGCGCACGGTTGCGATGCGACGTCATCCACTCGGAGACGAACACTTCTTCGTTTACGACAGGGGCTGTAGCTGTAATCTTTTGGAAAATTTTGTATAAATAGTCCAGTTTCTGTTCGGGTGTATCCCCTGGCAAAAGCGAAGATACCGTGATCGCGCCCGCGTTAATCATCGGGTTGAACGGCTTGCCCGGCTTGTGCATCTCCAGCCGGATGATCGAGTTGAACGCATCGCCAGTCGGCTCCACATCGACGCGATCCAGTACGTAGCTAATCCCGTGGTGGCAGCAGGCAGCGATGAAGCTGACGACTTTGGAAATGCTTTGCATCGTGAACGGCACTTCCCAGTCACCCGCCGTAATCTTGTGCCCGGAAGGCTCGATCATGCAGATGCCGAGCTGTGTCGGGTCTGCTCGCCGCAGGGCCGGAATATAGCTTGCGCACTTTCCTTCTGCCGCCTGCAGGCGATGGTAGGCGACCCATTGTTCCAGTTCGTCCATCCGCTTGCGGTCCCATTTGCTATTGGTCGTTGTTGCCGCTTGAACCAAACGTGCTTCCCCCCAAATCCTGTGCTTTCTAGCCTTTTTGCCTTCGGTCGAAAGCGCTTCCACGCCAGGCAAAAAACGTATATTGAACACTTTAAAACCAACCTACAAAATCAAACAAAAACCAACAAAAGCTTTCACGCATTTATATAAATATTTTTTCTATACTTGTCGTTCACGTATTTTATAGATGAGCACTTTGCATAATTCCATTTTCGAGAAAAAGACAACAGATTTATATGGCCTGTGGTTGGTTTCAATGTCGTGATGTGATGGCTTTGGAAAAATGGGCAGACCTGCAGAATTTTCGTCTATGCTGAAAAATTTAAGCTGCGGCTTTGCTTGAATGCTTAACCATGGCTAGTGCAGAAGCCAGCAATACAATGGCGTTAAGGTACTGGTGCGTTGTGACTTTCTGAATTCCCCAAACGTGCATCGCATCGGCTGTTAGATAGGTTTTCAAGCGGGAATTGCATCGTTCCACGCTAGTTCTTTCGTTGTACAGTTCTTTCCAACGCTTGCTCTCCCGATGCGGTGTGGAGTAGCGGCGCAGATCACTGGTTGTATCCACCTTAACGACCATCCCATAATTGGAAGACGAACAAGCGGCCATTCCGAGCGGGCAGTCTACCTTGCCTGTAGCATGGGGACAGCGGAATTTCAGAACATCGCCATCCGCTCCCCAATAGGTCATCGGAAAACCCATGGAGCAGCAAGGCGTTCCGTTTGATGTCATGCCGGCAGGCGGCTCTTTCTCATTGCGAAGATTCATCGGGATGATCGCCTGTGCTTTCAAATTCCGGGCAGCCTCATAGTTTTTTAGTTGGTCGTACCCAGCATCGAGGACAAAGAAGCTGACTTTGGTTTTTGCCGCGACTTGTTCCATCAGATCTGGCGCCATATCGCCGTCATGGACATGAGCCGGTGTCACGGCGAGCGCCATCGGCAGTTCGCTTTTGGTATCGACGGCGAGATGAAGCTTGTAGCCAAACCACTTCACCTTATTGCCGAAGGAGTCGAACTTGGCACCCCAGTTTGCATTGCCTGTGAGCTCGCTTTTACGTTTCGGCTGTTTCTTCTCGTAGGCATGGATCGCGGCACTATCGATGGCCACATGACTTCCATCGACGATGCCTTCTTGCTTGCAGCGTGTGACCAGATCCTCAAAAAGTCGCTTGACCAGGTCTTTGCTCGTAAGCTCGGCAAAGACGCGGCTCAACGTTGCCACGGAAGGAGCTTTCCGATCAAGCCGAAGTCCGCATCGATAGCGAAAACGAAGATCCATATCCAGCCGGCGATGTAGGCCAGTGAACGTACTGATATTCTCAAGCGGAGCTGCAAGCAAAGCCCGAAGGATTCCTTGTCTGCAGTGACCGTCAGCGCCTCGGGGGGAACGGCTTCTCAGTTCTTTGGCGTAAGGACGTAGGTCAAGAGCGCTGAAAAAGATAGGCAATCGTTCTTTGGATTCAAGTTTTTGCAGTTCCTCGAAGGAAAACAGACTTTCTTGAAGAATATACAAGGTGACTTCCTCCTTTTGGGCGTTTTTGGTTTGGTCACCGAAAAACTTCTCCAAATTGGGGTGAAGTCCCTTTTTTATCCCTAGAAATCCTTGTGTCTCAAGGGCTCAGATTTCTGCAAAATGCTCAGATAAGAATAGATAGGGGAAAATAGTGACATTCATCGCAGAAACCAGACAGGGAGGGGAAGCTTCGCGCATGCATTCCCCATTAAAAAAGGACGGGTACCTCCTGGCGCTCATGCTGATTACCGTGCCGCTCGCCGGTGAGTTGAAATTTTATCCGGTCAACGAGACGTTTCGGATCAGCTTTGGCGCGCCTACCTTTTTCTTCTTCTTGCTTTTGTTCCAGCGGCTTCCGGCGGTTTTGCCCGGATTTTTGACAGGGCTTTGCGTGGTCGGCTTTCGGCTGCTGCTCGATTTTTACACGCACAGCGCTTTTGATTGGACGGCTTCCATGCGGGAGCACTACTCCAGCTTTTTTTTCTACTTTTCCTACTCGCTGCTGTTTTACGTCATCCGCATGGAGCGGTTTCGCGAGCAGACGCTATTGATTGCCGGGATCGGGATGGTCATCGAGGTCGTGGCCGACTTGATCGAGCTGCTGTCGCAATACGTCCTGTTCCACATCGTCATCACGTGGGGAGCGCTGCAGGAGATGTTCGTCATCGCGCTGTCGCACAGCTTTGTCGTCCTGAGCTTTTTGAACATGATCCGGCTGTACGAGACGCAGGCGCGGGAAAAGCAGACACGCGCCCAGCACGAGCACATGCTGCTGCTCATTTCCAATTTGTACGAGGAGTCCATTCATCTGAAAAAGACGCTGCAAAACGCGGAGAACATCACCGTCAAGTCGTTTGAGCTGTACCAGGGCTTGCAGGCGTTGAAAAGCGAAGTCGGGCAAGCTGCTGTCGAGTCGTTCGCGAAAAAGGCGCTGATTATCGCCGGGGAAGTCCATGAGATCAAAAAGGACAACCAGCGCATTTTTGCGGGTCTGCAAAAGCTGATTTCGCACGAAAACAAGACGGATTTTATGGACATTCACCAACTGGTGGACATCATCATGCGCTCCAATCAGAAATACGCGAGCCTGTTGGGAAAGCAGATTGCGTTTTCCAGCACGATTTCCGGCGAGCATCCGCACTACCACGCGTTTACGCTGCTGTCGCTCATCAACAACATCGTCGCCAATGCCGTCGAAGCGATCCAGCAGACGGGGCGTATCGTGATCCACGTGGACAGAAACGGCGACTTCGTCGAGCTGAAAATCGTGGACGACGGCCCGGGCGTTCCGCCCCGACGCAACCGCGCACGACGGAGCAACCGGGAGAGGGACAGAGTTTTTCATCCGGCTGCCGATCAATCATGTAAGGGAGAAAGAGTAGACGATGCTTTTTTACGTAGTCGATGATGATGAGGCCGTGCGCCTGATGTTGACGGAGATTATTGAGGATGAAAATTTGGGGGAAGTCGTGGGGGAAGCGGAGGACGGATCGCTCATCGACGGGCATATGCTGACGATGCGCCATGTAGACATCTTGCTGATCGATCTGCTCATGCCCATTCGCGACGGGATTGAAGCGATCCGGCAAATTCGCCCGGCGTTCAAGGGAAAGATCGTGATGATTTCCCAGGTAGAATCGAAGGACTTGATCGCGCAAGCCTACTCGCTCGGCAGCGAATACTACATCATCAAGCCCGTCAACCGGATCGAAGTGGTGACGATTTTGCAAAAAGTGATCGAGAAGATTCGGCTGGAAAAATCGATCCAGGACATCCACAAATCGCTGCATTCGGTTTTGCAGCTCGATCAGGCGGCCACGGGCCAGACGCGCACGGCCAAAAACGAAAAGCAGTTGCGCGAGGCGGGACAATTCCTCCTGTCGGAGCTTGGCATTGCGGGCGAGAACGGGAGCAACGATCTACTCGATATTTTGGATTACTTGTCCGACTACGAGCAAACGCACACGTTCAAAAACGGCTTTCCCGCGCTCAAGGAAATTTTCGTCGCGGTGGCCGAAGCCAGGTTGGGAGCAGGGGCAGAAGAAGCGCAGGTCATGAAGGTGGTCAAGGCATCGGAGCAACGGGTGCGAAGGGCGATCTACCAGTCGTTGAACCATTTGGCTTCGCTCGGCCTGTCCGATCTGTCCAACTGGAAATTCGAGAATTACGCGTCGCAGTTTTTTGACTTTACTTTTGTGTGGAAAAAAATGGCGGAGCTGAAAAACAAGACCGCTGCTTCCTCCGATATTCGCATCAATATGAAAAAGTTTATTCAGGTGCTGTATGCCGAGGCCAGACGCATCCAGTCGGAAGCGTGAAACCGCACGGCTCGTTTCCCGGCGTCCGCCTCTTGCCCATCACGAAAAGCCCGATCTGGTCGATCCGGGCTTTTTGGCGTTCGACTGTTTTGGACAAAAAGGGCAACGCGATCGGTCTGTAACTACGGATGAGGGCCGTCCTGGTCCAGCAGCTTTTTCAGCTTGCGGTACACCGTGTTGCGCCCGATGCCCAAAATGCGCGCCGTCTGCGACACGTTCCCGCCTGTTTGCCGCAGCACCTCGACAATCTCGTTTTTTTCAGTGTTCGCCGTCGGCGCGGCAAGCTCTATCGCTTCGGGCGGGGAGTAGCTGGACAAGATGTAGGCGGGGAAGCTCGCCTGCTCAATCGTTCCGCCTTCGGAGAGAAAAGCGGCTTCGCGCAGCGCTGCGGCAAGCTGGCGAACATTCCCCGGCCAGGAGTAGCTCTCGATCAGCTTTTTCGCACTGGCGGAAAGCGTAAGCGGGCCTGTCCCGAGCTGCGCCTCGATGCCTTGCAGCAAAAGCGCAGCGAGCTGCAGCCGATCCGCGCGCTCGCGCAGTGGCGGCAGCGTGATCTGCACGCCTTGCAGGCGGTAAAACAAGTCTGCGCGGAAGCTGCCCTCCTGCACTTTTTGCCACAAATCCGTATGGGTGGCGGTAATGATTCGCACGTCGACGTGAATCGGCTTCGTTCCGCCTACGCGATGGACGGTAAAGTCTTGCAGCACGCGCAACAGGGCCACTTGCATTTCCAGCGGCATCTCGGCGATTTCGTCGAGAAAAAGCGTCCCCTGGTGTGCCTGTTCGATTTTTCCGGGCTGACCGGACTGCTTGGCCCCGGTAAACGCTCCCGGCTCGTAGCCGAACAGCTCGCTTTCCAGCAAACTTTTCGGAATCGCGCCGCAGTTGATCGCGACAAACGGCTTGTCCGCCCGGTTGCTTTCGAGGTGGATCGCCTGGCTGACGACGTCTTTGCCCGTGCCGCTTTCACCGAAGAGCATGACGGTGTAATCCGTCTTGGCAGCCCGTTTGGCGAGGCGAATGGCCGCGAGAAACTGCTCGTCTTGCCCGTACAGCTCATCAAAAGAAGTAAGGCCAGTCCGATTAGGAGGCCGGGTCGGCTTCGGTCGGGAGGGCGGGGATGCGGCAAGCTGGGGTGGCCGTGTGTCGATCAGGACTTTGGCGTGCCAGTGGCGCTGTCCGCTGGCTTTGGCATGCAGCGGCATCGTGAGCGCTGCCGCTGTGTCTTTTTGCCTGCCGAGCAAAGGCTCGATGTCCGCTATAAGCTCGGTCAGGTGTACCTGCCCGAACCGCTTTTTGTCCAGGTGCAAAAGCTGCTGCGCCTCGCGGTTGCCGCCTGTGACGACTCCGTCCTGGTCGACGGCGAGCAAGGCGTGGTGCTTCGCGCTTTGCTCCGGGTACAGCGAGATGACCATTTGCCGATCCGGGCGGTGGATGAGCAGCCAGTCTTCGATTTTGCGCGCCATCACGTCCACCATGCCCAAAAGGGAAGGGTGGTACATGGCAGAATGGCCGCTGAAATCGAGGACCGCCACCAGCTCGCCGTACGGGTCGAAAATCGGGGAAGCCGCACAGTAAAGCATGTGGTTGGAAGGCAAGTAATGATCGGTTCCGACGACGGCAAGCGGTTTTTGCTCCACGATGACTGTCCCTGCGGAGTTGGTCCCGCGCACCTGTTCAGACCAGCAGGCTCCGCGATGCACCTGAATTTTTTCCGTGTCCTTGAGAAAGGCAGGATCGCCTTTGCTTTCGAGGATGTACCCCGATGGATCGCAAAGGACGACGATCGAGTACGAGCTTTTCAGCCAATAGGCCAAATGCTCCATCGTCGGGTCGACCGTTCTCATGAACTCTTCTTTCTGTTCCCGATACTGCCGGAACTGGGCTTCCTCCAGTATGGCATCCTTTGCTGTCAACGCATTGACTCCATTCAAGCGACTTCGTTCCCACGACTTTTTCAGCAAGGCATTAGTAGGCGCAAGCAAACGGTTCACCCCTCCGAAAGAGAAATGAGACTATCTCTTCTATATTACCACAATTTTCAAACAATATAAGAGGAGTGATGGAGCAATTGTATCGGCGAGATGGAGCAACTGTTCCAATGTACAAGGCGAAAACGATGCAAATAGCCGTTTTGAAAGCGTTTTCGTTTTGGCATGAAACATGCTTCTTATAGC
Organism: Brevibacillus agri; assembly: GCF_004117055.1. Classification (NCBI taxonomy): domain Bacteria; kingdom Bacillati; phylum Bacillota; class Bacilli; order Caryophanales; family Paenibacillaceae; genus Brevibacillus; species Brevibacillus agri. The sequence goes on along the minus strand of NZ_CP026363.1, from coordinate 3,147,702 downwards.
GAGCGTAAGCATTTCCAAGCAAAAAAAGAGGAGGGACTTTTCGTGACGCAGACGGCAAACATCTCACTGGACCCTCGCGTGGAAGCTTTTTTGGCGGGCGGGCCGAAAAAGCTGTTCATTGGCGGGGAGTTTGTAGCATCGGCATCGGGAAAGACGTTTGAGACGATTGATCCGGCAACAGGCAAGGCGATTACTTCGGTGTACGAGGCAGATGCCGAAGACGTGGAACTGGCGGTGCAGGCAGCCGAAAAGACGCTTGCGGGCGCGTGGGCAAAAGTGACGCCGAGCGAGCGGGGCCGCTTGCTGTGGAAGCTGGCCGACCTGATGGAAGAGCACGCCGAGGCGCTCGCGCAGCTCGAGACGATCGACAACGGCAAGCCCGTCACGCATGCCCGCGTCGCCGATATTCCGCTGGCGATTGACCATTTCCGCTATTACGCTGGCTGGTCGACGAAGCTCGCGGGCGAAGTCATCAACAACTCGGCCGGACCGAACATGCTGACCTACACGCGCCGCGAGCCTGTCGGGGTCGTCGGGCAGATCATTCCGTGGAATTTCCCGCTGCTTTTGGCGGCGTGGAAGCTGGGGGCGGCTCTGGCGACAGGCAACGCCGTCATTTTGAAAAGTGCCGAGCAAACGCCGCTCACCGCCATCTATTTGGCTGAGCTGATCCAGCAGGCCGGCTTCCCCGAAGGCGTGGTCAACATCATCACGGGCTTTGGTCCGACGGCAGGCGCTGCGATCACGAACCATCCGCGCATCCGCAAAGTGGCGTTCACCGGATCGACAGAGGTTGGCAAGCTTATTATGCAGCAAGCCGCTGGCAACTTGAAGCGGGTGTCGCTGGAACTGGGCGGCAAGTCGCCGAACATCATTTTCCCGGACGCCGATTTTTCCAAGGCGATTCCCGGCGCGCTGATGGGCATTTTCTTCAACCAGGGACAGGTGTGCTGCGCAGGCTCGCGGCTGTTCGTCCATAAAAAAGTGTACGACAACGTCCTCGCCGACATGACGAGCTTCGCCTCGAAAATGAAGCAGGGCAACGGGCTGGACGAGTCTACCGAGATCGGGCCGCTCGTATCGAGCGAGCAGTTTGCGCGGGTGTCGGGCTACCTGCAAAAAGGGCATGAGGAAGGCGCGACCTCGCTGACGGGAGGCGCACCGCTGGACGGGCCGGGCTACTTTGTGCCGCCGACGATTTTTGCCGATGTGAACGAGCGGATGACGATTGCCCGCGAAGAAATTTTTGGCCCGGTCGTCGCAGCGATGCCGTTTGACGACGAAGCGCAGATTGCCGATGTCATCCGGCGGGCAAACGACACCGAGTACGGGCTGGCTGCTGGCGTCTGGACGACAGACTTGCGCAAGGCGCACAAAGTCGCGCACGCGCTCGAAGCGGGCACCGTCTGGGTCAACTGCTACAATGCGCTGGACGCAGCCGTGCCGTTTGGCGGCTACAAGCAGTCCGGGTACGGGCGGGAAATGGGCTCGTATGCGCTCGATTTGTACACACAGGTAAAAGCGGTCTGGGTCAATCTGGATTAATTCCCTGCGGACAAGGCTGAAAAAAAGAACGAGAAAAAATGAAGGGGGAAACGGTACATGAGAGCGGCGCAAATATTGGAGCAACAAAAACCACTTTACATCGGGGAGGTGCCGGACCCGACGCCGGGTCCAAAAGACGTCATCGTCCGGGTAGAGGCGTGCGGGGTATGCCGCAGTGACTGGCATGCGTGGATGGGCGACTGGGACTGGATCGGGTTGAGTCCGCAGTTGCCGATTATTCCGGGCCATGAGCTGGGAGGTGTCGTCGAGGCGGTCGGCAAGGAAGTGAAAAACTTCCGTCCCGGCGATCGCGTGACCACGCCTTTCCACGAAGGATGCTCGCATTGCGCCAATTGCCTCTCCGGGCATTCCAACCGCTGCGACAACATGGCGATCTTCGGATTCAGCTACGATGGCGCATACGCGGAATACGTCAAGGTGCCGAACGGAGACTTTAACCTGATCCGTCTGCCCGACGAGGTGGACACGTTGACGGCTGCGGCCATCGGCTGCCGCTACATGACAGGGTATCACGGCGTCGTGCGCGGAAACGTCCAGCCGGGCAACTGGCTTGCCGTACACGGGGCAGGCGGCGTAGGCTTGTCCTCGGTGCAGGTCGCAAGCGCTGTCGGCGCCATGGTCATCGCCGTGGATGTAGACGACGCAAAACTGGCAAAAGCAAAAGAAGAGGGCGCCGTCGCGGTCGTCAACGCCAGGAAGGAAAACGTCGTCGAAGCGATCAAGGAAATCACGAAGGGCGGGGCGCACGCCTCGATTGATGCCCTGGGGATACGCGATACGATCCTCAACTCGGTTCTGAGCCTGCGCAAAGGCGGCAGGCATGTGCAGATCGGCCTGACGACAAAAGACGAAGGCGGTATGGTCGGGCTGCCGATTGACGCGATTACCGCGATGGAACTGGAGATTGTCGGCAGCATCGGCAATCCGCACGCCGCCTATGACGGCTTGCTGACCATGATTGCCCAGGGCAGGCTGAATCCGTCCTCGCTCGTTTCCCGCGAGGTAGCGCTCGACGATGTGTCTGGCATCCTGGAGGATATGACGAACTACAACACGTTCGGATTCAACGTCATTACAAAATTCCGGTAGGAGCAAACAGCCAGTGTGTCTTTTTGGCCGCAGCAGCGCCAAAAGACACACTGGTTGATTTTTTCTGCGCTCAAGTGTACTTAAAAAACGTTTCATAAAAAGGAAAATTGGGTCAATTGTCGAAATGTTAATTCAAAAAATGTGTCACCCACTTTTTTATACAGATTAAGAATGGATAAGATTCTTATCCAGTACAAGGGCAACTAAGGCTGCGCCAACGGCTTGGCGCAGCCAAGTTTTCTAATCTGGAGGATGGAGACCATGAATCAGCGGATAGCTCTGGATAGGTTTGCTAATCTTTCACAAGAAAGAGTAAAGCTTGAACTGGAGTGGGAACGATTTGTTTCAGGAATCAGTGAAAGACCGGCCATTCGACCGCTGATGTACGAATCTTGGCAACGCTGTCAGGAGCAAAGCATCCATCCTCTGAGCAACCGAACAGCGATCACCCTGTCCCGGGAAGAGATTGAGGCCTTTTGGCAGGGTGACTCGCTTCAGCGCATACTCAAGCCGCTTCTGTTGAAGCTGAAGGATGCTTCGATGGACTCCGGCCACCTGGTTACGTTTTGCAACGCGGCAGGCGATATCGTCCATCTCGATGGCGACTTGTCGCTGATGCTGAAAGCAGAAGACATGAATTTCGTCCTCGGCTCGTCCTGGGCAGAGAATCGGGCAGGGACGAACGCCATCGGGACTTCCCTTGTGACAGGAAGCCCGGTGCAGGTGTTTGCCGCCGAGCATTTTTGCCAGGAGGTGCAAAAATGGACGTGCTCGGCCGCTCCTATCCGCGACCCGGCCACCCGCGATATTTTGGGGGTGTTCAACCTGACAGGCTTGTGGCGGGTTTACCATCCGCACTCGCTGTCAGCGGTGATCTCCGCGAGGCAAACGGTGGAAAGCTGTTTGCGCAATCAACTGGAGCAGGAGCGGTTTCGCCTGACGGAGCGCTTTTCCCAGCTCGTGTCCTCGGTTGTCGGCAGTCCTTTTCTGGTGCTGGACCGCGGGGGCAAGGTCATCAACGCTTCGAACATGCTGTACGAACAGGGCTGGATAGACAACCAACAAAATTTGATCGGCGCACCGCCAAATGTTCGGGTGGAGCGAGCAGGAAGTGATCGGCGACAAGCTGCCGACGATTCCCGATTTTTTGCAGGAAGATTATGAGAAGCTGCACGCGGAAATCGTGCGAAACCGCCATGTGACCTCGTATGAGACGGTGCGGCAGCGCAAGGACGGCACGTTGCTTAACGTCAGTACATTCATTTCCCCGCTCTCTGATGCAAAAGGCAATCTGATCGCTTTTGTCGCGATTCAGCGTGACATTACAGAGCATAAACGGATGGAGGCCGCGCTGATCGAAAATGCCAAGCAGTTGCGGACGTTAATCAACGCCATGCCCGATTCCGTCTGCTTCAAGGAAGGCGAGGGCCACTGGATCGAGGCAAACGACTGCTGCCTGCGCATTTTTGAGCTGGAGCATGTCCCGTACCAGGGCAAGCACGACGAGGAGCTGGCGCGACTGTCCCCCCATTACCGGAGCGCGTTGCTGCAATGCGCCGAGTCGGACAAGCGGGCGTGGGAAGAGGGCAAGCCTGTCCGCCTGGAAGAGATCATTTTCGTCAGTCGGGAAGAATCGCGCATTTTTGACGTGCGCAAAGTTCCACTCTTCGACCCGGACGGCAGGCGCATCGGCCTGTTGGTCATCAGCCACGACATTACCGAGCTGAAAAAGACCGAGGAACTGCTGCGAAAATCAGAAAAGCTGTCTGTCGTCGGCCAGTTGGCCGCAGGCGTCGCGCACGAAATCCGCAACCCGCTGACCTCGATTCGCGGCTTCATCCAGTTCATTCAGGAGGGCAACTACAAGCGGGAGTATTTTCAGACGATCCTCTCCGAGCTGGATCGCATCCAATCGGTCGTGAACGAATTTTTGGTGCTCGCCAAGCCGCAGGTCATCAACTTCACGCCGCGCAACCTTTCGCCGCTCTTGCATCAGGTAGTAGAGCTGCTGCAAACCGAGGCGATTTTAAACAACGTCCAGATCACGGTGGAGCTGGACGAGACTGCCACGATGGTCAATTGCGAAGAAAATCAATTAAAGCAGGTCTTTATCAATATTTTAAAAAATGCGATCGAAGCCATGCCAAACGGCGGGCGCATCACGATTCAGCTCCAGCAGCTCGGCGACAGCCTTTCTGTGCGCATTCAGGACCAGGGAGAGGGGATAGGCGAAGAGCGCATCCAGAAGCTGGGCGAGCCGTTTTATACGACGAAAGAAAAGGGAACAGGTCTCGGCCTGATGATTAGCTACAAAATCATCCAAGCTCATCAAGGGAACATGAAAATCAGCAGCCAGCGGAACAAGGGAACAACGGTGGAGATTACGCTGCCGGTATGTGCGTCCTTTGCATGAGCTTTTGGCGATAGCCCAGGGGGAAAGCCTCTGGGCTTTTTCGGTGGCAACAGGTTCGGGAAGCAGCGCGACAATTGACGGGAAAAGTCGAAAAGAAAAAATGACAGAATATTGACAAAACAAAGCCCGGATGTTATTTTCTGGATAGGAAAACGTTTACCTGAATGAGAGAAAGTGAGTGAGAGACCATTTCTGTCACCATAAAAGACATTGCCCAACTCGCCAACGTCTCGATTGCCACCGTCTCGCGGGTATTGAACAACTCGAAGCCAGTCAGGCCGGAGCTGCGCGAGCGGGTTTTGCGCATCGTCCAGAAGACGGGCTTTCAGCCGAATGCGATCGCCCGCAGTCTCGTCAGCAAGGAAACCCGGATTATCGGCGTCATGATTCCGGACATCAACAACAATTTTTACTCTAACCTCACCTACGGGATCGACAGTGTCCTCAGCGAAGACGACTACAGCATGTTTTTAGCGATCTCGGACGAGGTCGTGGACAAAGAGCTGAAGTATTTGCGCCTGTTCAAAGAAAAGCAGCTCGATGGCGTCATCATCGCCAGCATTCATTTTCTGGAGAGCAGCTTCCAGACGCTCCACGACATGCAGGTGCCGATGGTCGTGACGGGGCATGACTTGCCCGGCTATCAGATTCCGACCGTCAACGTCAACAACGTCCAGGCGTCCTACGATGCCACGGCCTATCTCATCTCGCAGGGCCACCGGAAAATCGCCTGTGTCTCCGGGCCGCTGTGGGACCCGCCGTGCGGGCTGGACCGCATGGGCGGATACCGCAAAGCGATGCGCGCGCACGACCTGCCGATTCACGAGGGCTTTGTCGTAGAGGGCGATTTCACTGCCAAAAGCGGCTATGAGGCCATGCGCCGCATCTGCGAGGAAGCTGTGCGTCCGACCGCCGTGTTTGTCGCCACAGACCTGATGGCCGTAGGCGTGCTCAACTATTTGCACGACCACGGGATTCGCGTTCCGGAAGACATCTCGGTCATGGGGTTTGACAACCTGGAGCTGGCCTCCTTGACCCGCCCCATGCTGACGACCGTACACAACGACCCGTTCATGTACGGCAAGGCAGCGGCAGAGCAACTGCTCAAGCAAATCCGCAACGAGCCGGTGGAGCGGATGAGCACCGTGCCGCACCATCTCGTCATCCGGCAAAGTGTAAGCGCTGTATTTGAGGGAGCATCACGAACTGCCCATAGATGAACCTGCAAGCTCCGCGAGAAAAAAGGAGGGGAAGCATTTGAAGCTCGGTGTGTTTACCGTTTTGTTTAGCGACAAGTCGTTTGAGGAAATGCTCGACCATGTGAAGGAGGCGGGACTGGAGGCAGTGGAAATCGGGACGGGTGGTTATCCCGGCAACGCGCACTGCCCGCTCGATGAGCTGCTGGAAAGCGAGCAAAAGCGTCAGGCGTACCGCAAAGCCGTCGAGGAGCGGGGACTGGTCATCAGCGCGCTCAGTTGCCACGGCAATCCGCTTTCGCCGGACAAAAGCTTTGCCCAGCAGTCGCACGAGACGTTCGTCAAAACGGTTCAGTTGGCTGAGTTGCTGGAAGTTCCTGTCGTCAATTGCTTTTCCGGCACGGCGGGAGATCACGAAGGCGCGAAGTACCCGAACTGGCCTGTCGCTCCCTGGCCGAATGAATACCGCGACGTGCTGAACTGGCAGTGGAACGAGAAGCTGATTCCGTACTGGAGAGAGTGGGGCGGCTACGCCAAGTCGCATCAGGTCAAAGTCGCCCTGGAGTTGCACGGAGGCTTTCTCGTCCATACACCGGGTACGCTGCTCAAGCTGCGCGAGCAAGTCGGAGACGCGATCGGGGCCAACTTCGACCCGAGCCATATGTGGTGGCAAGGCATTGATCCGGTAGCGGCGATCAAAATATTGGGAAAAGAACAAGCGATCTACCACTTCCATGCCAAAGATACGTATATCGATCAGGACAAGGTGAACATGTACGGGCTGACCGACATGAACTCGTACGCGAATCTCAATGAACGGGCGTGGTATTTCCGCACGGTCGGCTACGGACACTCGCAGCAGACGTGGGCGGACATGATGAGCGCCCTGCGCATGAACGGCTACGATTACGTCATCAGCATCGAGCACGAAGACGCGATCATGTCGATTGAGGAAGGCTTCGAGCGCGCCGTGCAAAATTTGCAGCAAGTCATTTTGCGCGAGCCGATCAAAAATCTTTGGTGGGTGTAGGAGGGAGATGTAGCGAATATGCGCACACACAAAATCGGGATCATCGGGGCAGGCGGGATCGCTCTGGCTCATCTGGAGGCGGCCAAGAGGGAGCCGCGTGCAGAGATCGTCGCCATTGCAGATGTGTCGCGGGAAACGGCAGCGGAAAAAGCCGAGCAGTACGGGATTGCGCACGTCTTTACCGACTATGAGGAGATGCTTTCGCAAGCGCCGATCGACGCGGTGATCGTCTGCGTCCCGAACTATTTGCACGCGCAAGCGGCGAAACAAGCGCTGGCAGCAGGCAAGCATCTGCTCTGCGAAAAGCCGATGGCCATGAACGCCCAGCAGGCGGAAGACATGATCGAAGCGGCGAAGCAAGCCGGGAAAATTTTGATGGTCGCGCAAAACAACCGCTTTCGCAGCCAAGCCCAGCAAGTCAAGGCATGGCTGGACGAAGGCAGGTTAGGCAGCATCTATCACGCCAAGACAGGCTGGGTGCGGCGCAACGGCATTCCCGGCTGGGGGAGTTGGTTTACGCAAAAAGAGCTGGCAGGCGGAGGCCCTTTGATTGACATCGGGGTACATATGCTCGACTTGACTTTGTGGCTGCTCGACCATCCAAAGCCGGTGTCTGTACTCGGCCAGACGTATGCGCAATTCGGCCCGCACAAGCGCGGACTGTCCGAGTGGGGCAGGCGCGAGGAAAACGGCAAGTTTGACGTCGAAGACATGGCGGTCGCGATGATTACATTTGAAAACGGATTTTCGCTCACGCTGGACGCAAGCTGGGCTTCTCACATCGAAAAAGAAAACGTTTTCCTGCAACTGTACGGGCAGGAGGGAGGCGTCTCGCTCGGCTTGCTTGAGGAAAAGCTGACGCTGTACCACGAGTGGGGCGGCGTGACGGCGACGACGGAGCTGTCGCCAACGCCTTGCAACGAGCGGGTGATGCTGCTCGCCAATTTCCTCGATGCGGTCGAAGGGAAGGCGCAGCCGCTCTGCACACCGGAGCAAGCCTTGTACATCACCCGGTTGATCGAGGCGATTTACCAGTCGGCGCAAACAGGCGAGGCTGTCCGACTGTAACGGCGGTTTTACGGCCTGCTTTGGCAGGCGACATAGATCCATAAAGAGCATAGGGGGTTAAATTGCATGAAAGTTATGAAACGGCTTACATCAATGGGACTTACCTTGACAGTTGCACTCTCCTTGGCAGCATGCTCATCAGCTCCGCAACAATCCGCGCCCGCACAGGGACAGCCCGCGACCGAGGCACCGAAGACAGAACCGGCTCCGCAGCCCGCCGCAGAAAAAGTCAAGCTCGTCTACGCGCGCGGCAAAGATGCGACCGACTCCACGAAAAAGCTCGTCGAAGCTTTTCAAAACGCCCACCCGAACATCGAGGTAGAAATTCGCGAAATGCCGTCTGACACCGGACAAAGCCACGACCAGTACGTCACTATGTTCAGCGCGCAGTCCCAGGAGATCGACGTGTTTGACTTAGACGTCATCTGGCCCGCGGAATTTGCCCAGGCCGGCTATTTGCTCCCGCTGGACCGCTTGATCGAGCAGGACGGCATTGACACCGGCAAATACATCAAAGGGGCGATGGATGCCGGAAACTTCGGCGGCCAGCAGTGGACCATGCCGAAATTCATCGATGCCGGGCTGCTGTTTTACCGCAAGGACCTGGTCAAAGAGCCGCCCAAAACATGGGATGAGCTGATCGCGCAGGCGAAAGCCACGAAGGGGCAGGGCGGCACGAAATTCGGCTACCTGATGCAAGCGAAGCAATACGAAGGACTGGTGTGCAACTTCGTCGAGTTCATTGCCTCCTACGGCGGAAAAATTTTGGATGAACAAGGCAACGTGGCGATTAACAATCCGGCCACCATCAAAGGCTTGAACAAAATGATCGAGGTCGTCCAATCGGACTTCGTGCCGAGCAACATCACCACCTTTATGGAGACCGAATCGCATACCGCTTTCCTCGAAGGACAATCGGCTTTCGTCCGCAACTGGCCGTACCAGTTCGCGCTCGCACAAGATCAGGCGCAGTCCAAAATCGTCGACAAAGTAGCAATCGCTCCGCTGCCGGCAGGCGATGCCGGGTCCGCTGCGGCGCTCGGCGGATGGATGGGCGGCATCAACAAGTTCAGCAAGCATCCGAAAGAAGCGTGGGAATTTCTGAAGTTTATGACGGGGGCCGAAGGGCAAAAAATTTCGGCGGTGCACGGCGGACTCGCTCCGACTTTCCTGCCTGTGTATGAAGATGCCGAAGTGCAAAAGGCAAGCCCGCTGTTCGCCAACAAAGACTTCGTAGATGGCGTCAGCGCTGCCGTCTCCCGTCCGACTACGCCGATTTATCCGAAAATCTCCGAAGTAATCCAGATCGAGGTGTCCAAGGCGCTCGCCGGACAGCAAACCGCCGAGCAAGCTGTGCAAAACATGGAAACGAAAATGAATGAGTTGATAAAAAAATAACGCAAGGCAAGCCGGAAAGAATACGGGTCCAATGGCTTCCGGGAGGGCGCGTCTCTCCCGGGAGTGAATGGATGTCGGATTTTGCCCAGTACCTCGAATGTTCCTATCAGGATAGAAGGTGGTGAACGGATGAATCGACAAAACAAAGGGTCCCTTTCGGAAAAACAGATGGGCTATTTGCTGATTTTTCCCGCACTGCTGATTATACTCGTCATCGCGATTTGGCCTGTCATGCGATCGTTTTGGATCAGTCTGCACGACATCCGGTTGAATGACCCGACGAAGACAGAGGTCCACTCTTCCTATGGGCTGGACATGGAGCGCTACGTCAGCACGCTGCCCAATTTGCTCCGCTATGTGAAAAGAGAGGCAGAGTCTGCCGAAGGGGCAACGAAGGAACAACTGGACGCCATCCGGCAGCAGATCGAGCAAATGAATGCTTCCCTCAACCAGACAGGCGAGATCGCGAGCCGTTACCACGCCGTCGATCAGTTGCTGCTCGAATTCAAGCCGATTCCCGCCGAACTGAAATATGTGACGCTGACAGGCGAGCAGACAGATGCTGTGCGGACAACCTTGGAGCAGGCGGAGGCGGCACTCCTTGCGCTTGGCGCGCAAAAGCAACTGTCTAAGCCCGAGGGGGCGGTCGGCGTCATGGAGGGGATCCAATCCTCGCTGATCGAACCGAACTACATTGGCTTCGCCTATTACCAGAAGTTTTTGACCGACAGCCGCATGTGGGCCGCTTTGTACAACACGTTCTTTTTCACGGTCGTCTCTGTTGCGATTGAGCTTGTGCTCGGCATGGGCATTGCGCTGCTCCTCAATCGGCCGTTTCGCGGGCGGGGGCTTGTCCGCGCGACCGTGCTGATTCCGTGGGCCATCCCGACGGTCATTTCCGCCATGATGTGGAAATTTCTTTACGACGGGCAAAACGGGATTGTGGCGCATCTGTTCGAGGTGACAGGGCTTGTCTCGGACATGGGCGTGCTGCTCTCGACGAAGGCAGGCGCGATGTTTTCCGTCATTTTGGCCGACGTCTGGAAAACGACGCCGTTCATGGCCTTGCTGCTCTTTGCGGGCTTGCAGACCATTCCGCAAAGCTTGTACGAAGCCGCCTCTGTAGATGGGGCCAACCGCTTCCAGCAATTTTTCCGCATCACCTTGCCCATGCTCAAGTCGACGATTCTCGTGGCGCTGTTGTTCCGCACGCTCGACGCGTTCCGGGTGTTCGACCTCATTTACGCGCTCACAGGCGGGGGGCCAGCCAACTCGACCGAAACGATTTCCATCTACGCCTACAAAACGATGTTTGCGCAGATGAGCTTTGGCGAAGGCTCGGCGCTCGCTGTCATTGTTTTCTTGTGCGTCGCCCTGATTTCGATTGGCTACGTCAAAATTTTGGGAGCAGACCTCTTGGGTGAGGGCAACGGAAAATAAGGAGGAAACGTGCATGCAAAAAAGTGCAGGGCCCTTGTTCTACGTCGGATTGCTGCTTTTTGTCTTCGTCGTCATGTTCCCGTTTTTATGGATTTTGCTCGCCGCCCTAAAACCCCCAGGGGAGTTGTTCGGTGAGCGCGCCTTTCAGTTCATCATCGAGAATCCGACGCTCGACAACTTCATCCGCGTATTCACCGAACGGCCATTTGCCACATATTTGTGGAACTCGACGGTAGTAGCGACGCTGACGACGCTGTATTCGATCACGATTGCGTCCTTTGCCGCGTATGCGATCGCCTGGCTGTCTTTTCGCGGGAAGACGATCATTCTCGGCGTCGTTTTGGCCGTCTCCATGTTCCCGCAAATCGCCACGATCTCGCCGATTTTCATGTTCATGCAGTCCGTGGGTCTGACAAACAGCTACCTTGGCCTGATTATCCCCTATACGACCTTCGCGCTGCCGCTCGCCATCTGGAATTTGACGATCTTCTTCCGCAAAATTCCGAGCGATCTCGGAGAAGCCGCCAAAGTGGACGGGGCGAGCATTTGGCAGACGATGACGCGCGTGTTTTTTCCGCTGGCGATGCCAGGCGTGTTTACGACGGCGATTCTCGTCTTTATCGCCGCCTGGAACGAATTTTTGTTTGCGCTCACGCTGAATACGCAGGAAGCGATGAAGACAGTTCCGGTGGGCATCGTCATGTTTCAAGGGATGTTCACGATTCCGTGGGGGGAAATCTCGGCTGCGTCCATCATCGTGACCGTGCCGCTCGTAATTATGGTGCTGATTTTCCAGAGACGGATTATTTCCGGCTTGACGTCCGGCGCAGTCAAAGAGTGAGGCGTGCGACTTAAGTGGCACAGCATGCGGCTCGCCCAGGCTGGCAGGAATTTTCAGCAGGGGGCGCGAACTATCGAACTATGACGAAAACAAACCTGCCAGCACAGACAAAAGGGGAGAGTCCATGCCGTTTTCACCGTTTGAAATTCGCGTACAACCAGAGGAGATTCACGATGGCCATGTGAACAACGTCCAATACATGGCGTTTTTGGAGCAGGCTCGCCAGCCGTGGTATCACTATTTTTCCCGCCTTGGCTTCCGCTCGTTCGTGGCCAGGCTGCAAGCCGAATACAAAAAGGAAGCCTTTCTCGGCGACGTCCTGCTGATTCATTCGTCCATAGAGCGGGTGGGCAACACGAGCTTTGTGCTCAGGCAGCTCATCCGCAACCAGCGCGATGAGCTTGTCTTGCAAGCAGAGGTTACGTTTGTCGCCATTTGCGCAAGGACGGGCGAAAAGATTCGCGTGCCCGATGAGCTGCGGCAGCAAGCGTAAGCAGGGGAAGTCCGCTTGCTCGCCTGGCAAAAGACGCCCGTGCAGGAAAAGAGGGTCCGATCGCTTCAGAATCGGGCTTTTTTTGGCGTGCCCAAACGAAAAACGACCGCTGCTTCTGGCGTCCGGGCCTTCAGTCAAACGTTTTTTCCGGAGACGGGCAAAACGGCACGAGATGGCGACGACGCCGTCTAGCCGCTAACCATGACAAAAGTTGCCGCTACAGAAAAAAAGAATGTTGAAATTTGTGGCAAATTTGACTGAAATACACTTTGCGTACAAACTTTCCTCACGATTCGCTGTTGGTTTTGTCTCGTTTCGACGAAAAATCCACTCTGAACAGGAAGGGAGCGCGGTACAGAAATGAGATCCGTTGAGTTGCAGCCGCGAAACAAGCCATGTCCAGTAAAATAACGACCAGCCACATCTCGCTGCCAAAAGGGGGAGGCGCCATCCAGGGAATGGGCGAAACCTTTGCGCAGCATGAGTTTACCGGAACGTTTTCCTTTTCCCTTCCCATCCACCTCACGCCCGGTCGAGGGTGTTTTCCAAAAACTGCAGCTCGCGTACAGCTCAGGAGAGGGGAACGGCATTTTCGGTCTGGGATTCAGCCTGTCTCTCCCTTTGCTCTCGCGCAAAACCGCCAAAGGAATCAACGATTGCATTTCCTTGCACATCATGCCTATAATCTATATATCAAAAAAAATTGATGAATGAGGTCATCTTCCATGAACAATCTGAAACAAAAGTTGGAGCAGTATGAGAAGAAATTCAAAGCGCTCGCCGATCAGAGACGATTAGAAATTATGTATGAGCTGTGCCAGCGAGGGAAAACGTGCGTCTGCGACCTTACGGAAGTTTTTGACATGCCGCAATCCAAGCTCTCGTACCATCTCAAAGTTTTGCTGGACGCCAATCTGATTACAAAAGAGACAAAAGGAACATGGAGTTACTACGATTTGAATGATGAGGAAGTGAATCACCTGCTATCGGAAGAGCTTTGTTGCATCTTCAGGAAAGCCGGAAAAGGAAGCTGCTGCTAATTTTTTTTGATCCTTACATCAATTTTTTTTGATGAATGACTTTTGAATCAGGGGAGGAATCAGAAATGAAGTATGCGCACGTTGGAATCAATGTTTCGCATTTGGCGAAATCAGTTGAATTTTACCAGAAAATGTTTGGGGTGAAGCCTGTAAAGGTCAAGGGCGATTATGCGAAGTTTTTGCTGGAAAGCCCAGGGCTAAACTTTACCTTGAATGTTCGGGACGCGATTCGCGGTAACCAGGTGAATCACTTCGGCTTCCAGGTGGAACGCGCAGAAGAGATCGCTCTTCACAAGGAACGATTGGAAAAGGAAGGCATCCTGGTGCGTGACGAACTGGATACGACCTGCTGCTATGCTGTCCAGGACAAATTTTGGATCACCGATCCGGACGGAAACGAATGGGAGTTTTTTTACACAAAGGCTGACAGCGACCTCCGCTATACGAAACAAGTAGCTTGCTGTGTAGAGGAAAATACAGCGCGGGATACAGTTTCGTGTTGCTAAGCCAAAAAGGAGTATTTCATGAAGCCATTATCGTTGTTAGACCGTTTCTTGACCCTCTGGATTTTTCTTGCGATGGCAGTCGGCATTTTGGCAGGGACGTTCATACCGGGTTTTACGAATAGTTTGCACCGTTTCCAGATGGGCACCACCTCGATCCCGCTTGCCATCGGCCTGATTTTGATGATGTATCCCCCGTTGGCAAAAGTTCGATACGAGGAAATGGCTCGTATTGGGAAGGACAAAAAAGTTCTTTTCCTGTCGCTGCTTCAAAACTGGGTGATTGGTCCGATCCTGATGTTTTTGCTGGCCGTCATTTTCTTGGCCGATCAGCCAGAATACATGGCAGGGCTGATTGTGATTGGCTTGGCCCGTTGTATTGCGATGGTCATTGTGTGGAATGACCTCGCCAAAGGGGATACAGAATACGCGGCTGCGCTGGTGGCATTCAATTCGGTGTTCCAGGTGCTCTTCTTCTCCATATACGCGTATGTGTTTCTCACGCTCATTCCGGAATGGCTGGGCATCCAGGGAGCGATGGTGACGTTTACCATGGCGGACGTGGCAAAATCGGTGCTCCTGTACTTGGGGATTCCGTTTCTTGCCGGGATGCTGACGCGTTTTGGTCTGGTCAAAGCAAAGGGCAGGGAATGGTATGAAAAAGTATTTCTGCCCAAACTAAGTCCGCTCACGTTGGTTGCCTTGCTTTTTACCGTCATCGTCATGTTTTCGATGAAAGGGGAAAGCATCGTCAGCGTACCTGTAGACGTCGTTCGCATTGCGATTCCTTTGCTGATTTACTTTTTCGTGATGTTCTTTCTTGCTTTTTACATGGGGAGGAAGATCGGTGCCGCTTATCCGGTTACGGCGACCTTAGCGTTTACAGCAGGCAGCAATAACTTTGAGTTGGCAATCGCCGTAGCCATCGGTGTGTTTGGGATTCATTCAGGCGCAGCGTTTGCAGCAGTTATCGGCCCGCTTGTGGAAGTGCCTGTGATGATCGCCTTGGTTAACGTCTCATTATGGTTGCGCCGAAAATATTTTGCTAACACATAAAAGTTGAAAAGGGGAGGACAGGATGGAAAACAAAAAAACGATTTACTTCTTGTGCACAGGGAACTCTTGCCGAAGCCAAATGGCCGAAGCATGGGGAAAGAAATACTTGGGCCACGCCTGGAATGTGTTTTCAGCCGGGATCGAAGCGCACGGTATCAATCCAAATGCTGTGCGAGCGATGCAAGAAGTCGGAATCGACATGTCCGATCACACCTCGGATGTGATAGATCCGGCCATTTTAAACAAAGCGGACCTTGTCGTGACGCTTTGCCATCACGCGGATTCCGCTTGCCCGATCACACCGCCGCATGTAAAACGGGTTCATTGGGGATTTGACGATCCTGCCGGAAAAGAATGGGCGGAATTTCAGCGGATTCGCGATGAAATCGGTTCCCGGATCAAGAGATTCGCCGAAACGGGAGAATAAAATTTTGCCTCGCAGAAAGAAGACTAAAAGCCCGTACCTCCCCGGTAACGGGCTTCTTCCACGTCCAAACCCTCACACTCCCCCCAAATAAACCGCTTCACAAAGCGCCCTTGGCCGCCCGAGCAAAAATCCTTGGCCGAGGGGGACGCCCAATGTTTTTGCCGTCGCCAGATCGTCGGGTTCCTCCAAGCCTTCCAGCACGAGATGGGATTGGCCCCGGCAAAAGTCGACGAACAGGGAGACGAGCTTTTGCTTGTTGGGGCTGAGAGCCAACTGGTTGCCAAAGTAGCGGTCCAGCTTCACGATGTCTGGCTCGTACTCCACGATTTTTCGCAAAGATGCAGCACCGGAGCCTACATCATCAAGCGCGATCAAATAGCCGTATGCGCGCAAGTCGCGAATTTTTTGCCCGAGAAGCCGAATGTCCCACATCTTGTCTTCCTCTGTCGCCTCGTTGATCTCCAGCACGATGCGCTGGCAGCAGGCGGGATGCGCGGCCAGCATCTCCTCAAGCAAGGCGCAAAAACCCGGATGCAGCAAGGTCGAAGGAAACACATTGAGAAACAAATAAGGCGCGTGCTGCGCTTGAGACACTTCGGCAAAGTAGGCAAATACAGCTCCGCGCATGGCCGTCGTGTCCAACTCGTACAGGCGGCCGCTTTGGCGGGCCGTCTGGAAAAGCCGCTCAGGCGAAGCGCCGGATGAGCAGCGTAGCAGAGCTTCGTATCCGAAGCATTTTCCGTTAGCCAGCTCGACGAGTGGCTGAAAAACGGAATAATGCGCTTGTGGCTGGATAGAGTCGGTCATGAACAGAAATTCCCTCCTGATTAGGAGTATGCAAACGACCCCTCGTCAAAAGGGGCAAGAGAACAGAATTTTCCCTGCAGAAAAATTGTTTCGTTCAGGAAAGATTGAGTTTATTCTACAACACAATAAACGATTTTGCAATTAAGTTTACCAAAGGAAACATTTTTGGGTATGTACAAAATATTTTTCTTCTTGTACACTGTCCTTGTAATCCACTGAACAGGAGGAATTTTCCAATGGGAGCTTTTACATTGCCACAATTGCCGTATGCCTACGATGAACTGGAGCCGTATCTGGATGCGAAAACGATGGAAATTCATCACGGGAAACACCATGCTACCTATGTCGCCAATCTGAACAAGGCTCTGGAAAACTACCCCCAGTTCCAGAACGCTACGGTGGAGGAGCTTATCTGTCACTTGAACGATTTGCCGGAAGAAATTCGCACAGCGGTCCGCAATCACGGCGGCGGCCACTACAGTCACAGCCTGTACTGGTCGATCATGAGTCCAACGGGCGGCGGAAAGCCGCGCGGGGACATCGCCAAGGGTATCGACAAGCACTTTGGCAGCTTTGCGCAAATGAAGGAAGAGCTGACGAAAGCCGCCATCAGCCGCTTCGGCTCCGGCTGGGGCTGGCTGGTCGTCGACGGGGACAAGCTGGAAGTGACGAGCACGCCGAATCAGGATACGCCGTTCATGGAAAAGAAAACGCCGATTTTGGTCGTGGACGTCTGGGAGCACGCCTACTATTTGCAGTACCAAAACAAGCGGCCGGATTTCGTGTCCTCCTGGTGGAACGTCATCGATTGGGAAGAGGTCAACCGGCGCTACAACGAGGCCATGAGGTAAACCGTGGGGATGGGAGCAGCGGCTTTTCGCGAACCGACCACCCGGCAAAAGCTATTGTTGTACATGAAAAAGCACGGGACGGTCAGCGTCCAGGAGCTGGCGGAGCATTTGCGGATTACGAAAGTCGCGGTGCGCAAGCATTTGGATGTGCTGCACCGGGAGCGCTATCTCGACGCCCAGATCATGCGCCGGCAGGTTGGCAGGCCCGTGTTCGTGTACCAACTGACGCCACGGGCCGAGCGCTTGTTTCCGACGGAGTACGAAGGCTTGGCTGTGGAGCTGCTTGGCGATATGGGCGACCTGTTTGGCGATTCGCTCGTGCATGCGCTGTTCGAGCGGCGGATGGAGCGGACGGCGCAAAAATATCGGGAAAAGATGGCGAATCAGTCGTTTGAGGAACGGCTGCAAACGCTGGCGCAGCTTCAAAATGACGACGGCTACATGGTCAAGCTGGAAAAACGGGCAGAGGGCGTCTATTTGTTTCGCGAGACGAATTGCCCGATCGCCCGCGTAGCCGACTGCTATCGGCAGGCGTGCCAGTGCGAGCTGCGCATGTTCGCCGCGCAGGCTCCGCCAGTAGGGAAGGAAGCCAAGCTTTCGCAGCAAGCGCCGCCTACGAGGACAGACGACTATGCCAAAAGGGGGCGGTCGGGCGTATGAATATAGCGAAGAGAAAACGTTGACCCAACGAAAGAAAGGAGGTTGCAAATGGCTGTCCCCCAACTGAAACGAGCGTCCGCGAAAAAGCCGCCTTTTTTAAACCACGGAGAACTAAAGCGCGCCCCCAAAAGCCCCCAGCAAACGTTTTTGCGCGTGAAGCAGCAACTGGCGAAGCAGGAGCTAACGGCTGACAAGCATCCGCCGCTGCGGCCGAGAGGAAGCAAGCTGGCAAAAAGCAAAGCCCCTCTCGTCCGCGTCCAGGCCAGACAAGAGCGAAGGACAGGGAAGCCTGTCGGCAAAAAGTCGCCCTGGAGCAAGTCCCCATGGGTCAAATCGCCATGGACCAAGCCGCAGCGCCAGCGGACGGCTGCCGCTCGTCCTCCCGCAGAAGCATGGGAGCAAGCCGATGCCGATGAGCTGCACGACGTAACTGGACAAGAGCCTGCCGAAGCCAGGGGCGAGGTCAGGGGCGCGCCTGAACTTGAACCTGCTCCCGATACCGCAGTCGCTAGGCTTTCGCAACAACAGCCCATGCCGAGGCAACAGGCGAACACCGGGAACAACCAGGTGGTGTTTGCCGATGTTTCCTACGCCGAACAGGCAGACCGCGCTTATATGCAAGTGTCTGTGCTCGAAGAGGTGTGGGAAGTGAACTGGGTACACCCGATCCAGGCGTGCTGGAAGCAGGAGTGGTGGGAGCTGCACCCGCAGATCGTGATGGATGTGCAGGAAGCGCGCTATGAGGACAAGGGGCGCGTGGTCTGGGTCCGTGGCGAATTTGAGCTGACCGCCTTTGGCACGACGGGAGAGGCGGGCAAAGTCGCGCATGAGACGCTGCGCCTTCCCTTTACTTCAACCGTGCTGCGCCCTCCCGTTGCCCAGGAAAAAGCAGAAGCGAGCCTGCTGCTCGACAGCAGCCCGTTGTCCTTGCCGGAAAAATGGATCGAGACCGGGGATTGGAAAGTGAGCCTCATGTCCGAGCCGTTTATGAAGCACGGTGCGAGCGTACGCGATTACAAAGGGGTGACGATCGTAAGCGGGCGAATCTGGTGGTTTCGCAAGCAGTTGGTTCCGCTGCGCGGACTGGGCCAAGTGTGAGCGCATCTTTTGGCGATCAATAGCAGGCAGGAGACAGAGGGCCGAAAGAACGGGATGCCCGTCCACGTATGGACACGTTGACAGGCAGATGCACACTTGGCATGTCCGGGCTGTACATACAGGCATGCCGGATTGTTGCTTAGGTAAATAAAAACGGATGGAAACGGAAAGTACAAAAGGAAAAAATGGGTAAATCACGCTCAACAACAGCCAAGTCCTTTGCGCAGTCCAGGCCATACAATGAATGGTAAGGCCATGTATGGACAAAGGAGGCGATAAACCAAGTGGGAAAACACAGCGAGTCAAAAGAAGGCAAGTTCAAAATGGAATACTATTGCGATGATGACAAGCACAAGGACAAGCACGACCACAAAGACAAGGAAAAAGACAAAGACAAGCACAAACACGAGCATAAGCACAAACACAAAGACGAGCATGACTGCAAATGCGAGCATGAGCACAAGCACAAGCCTGACAAGGAGCACGAGCACGGCAAGCCGAGCCCGCAATCCTGCGGCGTGGAAAACGTGCGCGTGTTCGGCTCCAGCAAGGAAGCGGCCCTTTTTCCGAAGACGATCAAGGTGCCCGTGACATTGGCCGAAATCTCCGTCGTCGTTTGTGTGGAAGCAGATATTCAACTGGAAAAGCCGGCGCTGGAAATCATTCGCGCGTGGAAAAGCGTCATCCTCGAACAGTGCGAGCTTGTGCCGACATTCAATCCGTACGTGGCGAAACTGTTTGGGAGCGGCTTCATCCGCAAAAACATCGAGTACGCCACTGCCGATCGCGTGTCCGGAAGCGCAGTTTGCGGAGACATTCGGCACATTTCTGCCATGATACCGTTCGATTTTTGCGTGGGAATTACATTCCCTGCGGGCGGGCCATCCTTGCAGCTTACCCCTGATTTTTCTTCCTCGGGCGAACTCGGCAACAAAGGAGGAACAGGTGCGCAGTTGAACCTGGGATTGTTCGGAAATCGCCAGGTGTACAACGAAAAGCCGTACTGCGAGCTGGTGTACTCCGAATTTACCGAGCTGGACATCGGGCAAGACTTGAAAAAAGTGAAAGCCGCCGAGCATGCTTTTTCCCATGTGCGCGAGAAAATCGTCCTGAATCTCGGCCTGAAAGTTTTGCAAGATCAGCAAGTGCCGCTGCCAGTAGTGACACCTCCGCCAAAACCACCCTATACGTGCAAGTAATTTCGACAAGGAAAACAGCAAAAAGAAGAGGCCGTTGAGAGAGGGCCTCTTCTTTTTGCCCGTGAAAAAACGATGGAATGCAGGCGCGATTCGCTACATACAACAAGGAGTGGGCATCAAGCTGACCCAGCAGAAGAGACATCGCCCATATCCGTGGTTTTTTGGCAAGCGGCGGTTTTTGCGTGCCTGTTTTCCTCGGCGGCTGAGGGGAAGGGGCGGACAGACTGGCTTGCCGTGGCACAAAACGATAGGAGCAGAAGCCGGAAGTAGTCCAGTAGGAGTGAATTTATTTTATGAATCAAATAAATCAGCGACAAGCGTCATACATTTTTTTCGAGCGGATTTGTTGCGAAAGACATCTTTTTCGACAATGAAAGTAGGTCGGCGGGAATAGAAAACGGGGAGGGCAGCCCTTGATACGCGCAGAAAAAGGGCTTCTTTGGCGTGTTCCAGGCAGTTGTCCAAACAGGGAGAAAGACGTCGAATCTTGGAAGAAAAAAATACCATTTTCCTAATTGACATTAAGAATCATTATCAAATATCATGTATTTGCAACATTTATATAACGATAATGATTATCATTGTCGCAAGAGGAAAGGGAGAAGGTGCCTGTGGTGATTCGATCTAACCTGGAAGTAACTGGTGAAAGAAGGACCGCTTCTGATTCTATAGTTTCGTGCGTAGGTCACACGCCTTTAGTCAAGCTGAGCCGTCTGTTCGCGCAGCACGAGGTTGAAGTTTTCGCCAAGCTGGAGCTGATGAATCCCGGCGGGAGCATGAAAGATCGACCAGCGCGTTACATCATCGAGCAAGGATTGCGAGACGGCACCATCCATAAAGACACGCATTTGATCGAGAGCACCTCGGGAAATCTCGGGATTGCCATTTCCATGATTGCGCGGGTGTACGGACTTGCGTTTACGTGCGTCGTCGATCCCAAAATCACGAAGACGAACCTGACGATCATCAAGCAGCTTGGCGCCAACATTGAAATGGTGCAGGAGCCTGACGATCAGGGCGGCTATTTGAAAACGCGGATCAAGCGCGTAAAAGAACTGGTGGCAACGATACCGAATGCCTATTGGATCAACCAATACGCGAATGAAAACAACTGGAAGGCGTACTACCACGGTACTGCGAGCGAAATCGTGGAGCAGACAGGCGGCAAAGTCGACTACCTCGTCATGGCTGTAAGCACGACGGGAAGCATTCTCGGCACCGCGAGAAGACTGCGGGAAGCGAACCCGAATCTGAAAGTGATCGCGGTAGATGCTGTCGGTTCGGTCATTTTCGGAGCGCCACCTGCGCCGCGCGAGCTGCCCGGCATCGGTTCGAGCCGCGTTCCCGAGCTGTTCAGGCGGGAGGAAATCGACGACGTCATTTTTGTCAATGACAGCGAATCCGTGCGCGGGTGCCGGGAGCTGCTCGCCGCCGAAGGCATTTTTGCCGGAGGCTCGTCCGGCTCTGTCATCACGGCGATTCAAAAAATCATTGCCACCTTGCCTGCCGGTTCGCGCGTCGTGACGATCTTGCCGGACAGAGGCGAGCGCTATCTCGACAGTGTGTACGACGAAGCCTGGGTCGAAAAACTGAACAAGCCAGCCGTAACGGTATAAACGGTATAAAGGCACAAAAAGGAGCGAAAACATACGATGTCCACTCAACCATCTATCTTGTATTTGTCCAAGTCTGATATTGCCCAACTGGGAGGCGATTCCTCCGATCTGTACGTCACGGCCGTGTCGCGGGCGCTGGAGCTGCATGCAAAAGGCGATTTTGTCCAGCCGCTGAAGCCGTACTTGCGTGTCAATGAAGCAAACGGCCATATTGCCGACCGGATCATCGCGATGCCGGCTTATGTCGGCGGCGAAGCGCCTGTCTCCGGGCTGAAATGGATTGGCAGCAAGCACGACAACCCGAGCAAGCGGGGACTGGAGCGGGCCAGCGGATTAATCATCCTGAACGACCCGGTCAGCAATTATCCGATTGCCGTCATGGAAACGAGCCTGATTAGCGCGATGCGTACGGCTGCCGTTACCGTGATCGGGGCGCGCTATCTCGCCAAAAAAGATTTTCAGACGGTAGCGTGCATGGGTTGCGGCGTCATCGCCAGCACACAGCTTCGCTCCATGCTCGAGCAGTTCCCGCAGATTACGTCGATCTATTTGTTTGACTTAAATAGCGATGCGGCTCGCCGATTAGCCGACCAATTGCGCGAGAAAGCGCCGGCTGTGGAGGTCGTCATCGCTACGAGCGCCGAGCAGGCGGTGCGTGCGGGGGAAGTCGTCATTACGTGCACGGTGGTCGACCAGCCGTACATTCCGTTTGAGTGGCTGCAAAAAGGAGCGTTTGTCAGCAACATCTCGATTATGGATGTACATAAAGAAGTATTTCTCAAGGCAGACAAAGTCGTGGTAGACGACTGGGATCAGTCGAACCGGGAGAAAAAAGTGATTAACCAGCTCGTGCTGGAAGGAACGTTTTCCCGCGAGCAACTGCACGCGGAGCTGGGAGAAATTTTGCTGGGGAAAAAAGCGGGTCGCGAATCCGCAGAAGAGATCATTCTCTTGAATCCGATGGGGATGGCGGTCGAAGATATTTCGAGTGCCTATGAAATCTACCAAAAAGCGGTGGCAGAAAACGTAGGAACCCGGCTGCCTCTGTAACGGAGCGAGAGGAGAGAAGCTAGTGATGGAAGCTGATTTGCTGGAAAAAGAGCACCCGCTTTTGCACAGAGCCGAGCAACTTGTTTTTTGCGACCTCATCAATGCGCTGTTGCAGGAAAATTTGGCCGGATTGCTCGATCGGGCACGCATCGAGCGCACGTGGCCGGGGCCTGCCGCGCACGAGTGCAGCGAGCTTGGCGAGGGCGAGCAGTACTTGCGCCTTCCGCTCGGCGATGAGCGCAGCCTGGTCGTTCGTGTCAAAGCCGCGCCGTTTATCCAGCCGTACAAACTAAGCAGGCTGCCCGCCGTGCTGGTCGATCAGCGGGCAAACAGCGTGCAGGAGCTGACCCCGATCTCGTTCATGCAACGGTTCGCCGATGCGCTCTCTGCGGTTGAGCGGCAGGCAAGCATGCCCAATTTGCAAGACTTTCAACAGGAATTGCGAGATTCGATTCGCCATACGGCTTTGTCCATGCAGGCCAGCACCAGTCTGGAACAGAGCGAACAAAAAAGCGACGACGCAGCCCTTCTGCAAGCCGAGCGCTTCTCCGCCATGCGGGACCGCCCCTTCCACCCGACGTCACGGGCGAAAAGAGGCTGGAGCGACGAGGACTACCGCACGTACAGCGCCGAGTATGGGCGAGCGTTTGGGCTGGATTGGCTCGCTGTCCGCCGCGACTACGTCCAGGCGAGTACCGCGCAGGATGTCGCCGACCTTATTCTGGACGAAGCAGAAAAAGCGCGCTTGCGTCAGGCGGTACGCGAAGCGGGAATTGACGAGCAGCGCTACTTGCTGATGCCTGTTCATCCATGGCAGACGGACCACGTCTTGCCCGCCTTTTACCGCGAAGAGCTGGCGCAGCGCATATGCGTGCCTGTCGTCCGGGGATTGGGCGCGTTCCGTCCGACTTCATCCGTGCGGGCGCTGGTTCCCGCAGGCTGCCAACGCTACCACGTCAAGCTGCCGATCGGCATATATTCCTTGGGCGCACTGCGATTGTTGCCGCCGCGCTATTTGCACAACGGAGCGAAGGGGCAGCAATTGCTTGTGAGCGTCGCGGAAAAAGACGAGCGGCTGAGACAACGGCTGCGCCTGTGCGACGAAACGAACTGGTGGGGGTACCATGATGCGGCGGCCGATCCGTTTGCGGATAAGCCTGGACATCTGGCGTGCCTGATTCGCGAATACCCCGCCGATCTGCTCCGTGACGATGCTGTACAACTGATCCCGATGTCCGGCCTGGCCGTCGTCGATCCGCAAGGGAAAAACCCGGTGTTTGCCGCATGGCTGCGGGCACGCTACGGGGAAGACGCAGGTGTGGCGGAAGTTTTGCAATTGTTCCGGGAAATTTGCCACATGCTGATCGACACGTCGCTGCGCTTGTTTTGCTACGGGATCATGCCGGAAATTCACGGGCAAAATGTGCTTTTGATCGTGCGCGACCACCAGACAACCGGGCTTTTGCTGCGCGACCACGACACGATCCGGCTGCATTTGCCGTGGCTTGCGGCGGCAGGCTTGCAAGAGCCGGCCTATCGCATCAAGCCCGGCACGCCGAACAGTCTCATCAACGAGACGCCGGAGAAGCTGCTCTCCTATTTTCAGACGCTCGGGGTGCAGGTCAACCTATATGCCATTGCGGATGCCTTGATGACCGCTTACGCCATCGAGGAAGCTGCCTTCTGGCGCGTAATCATGTCAGTCGTGCGCGAATCGCTGGGTGAAGAGGGGCTGCCGGAGCAAGCGCGAGACGTCTGGAAGACGCAACTGCTGGAGGCGGATACATGGCCGATTCGCCTGCTCTTGACGCCGCTGTTGCAGCGCACCGATTCCGGCGGAGGGAGCATGCCTGCCGGGGTAGGCAGCACCAGCAATCCGTTGAGGCAGCTCGAAGCGGCAGATGAGTAGCGCGACTTCGTTTGCCCGCAGCTTTCGGATTTTGTGGGCGGGGCAGTTTTTCTCTACGTGCAGCTTGACCATCATCGTTCCGTTGCTCCCTTTTTACATGGCGGAGCTGGGCGCAACCCTTCCCGAAGCAAACCGGATCTGGACGGGTGTGGCGCTGGCCGCTCCGGCGGTGACGATGTGCCTGTTTTCTCCGCTCTGGGGAAGATACGGCGATCAGGTAGGGAAAAAGTGGATGGTTGTGCGTGCATTGGCTGGTATATCCATCAGTTTACTTTGGATGGGGCTGGCAAGCTCGCCACTCGTGTTTGTATTGGCGCGGCTGCTGCAAGGCGCTTTTGGCGGTGTCGTCGATGCCGCCGCCGCTTTTGCCGGGGCACAGGCGAGCGAAGGGACGAAAGGCCGCGCCCTGGGCAATCTGCAAAGCGCGACGGCCGCAGGCTCGCTGACAGGTCCGCTCATCGGCGGGCTGCTCTCCGACTGGTTCGGGCTTGCGACGATGATTTTGTGGAGCGCACTGTTCACTGCGCTGTGCAGTGTAGCGGCGGCAGTGGTCTTGCAAGAGCCAGCGAGCGGCAGGAACCTCGAGAGTCGCGAAAAGCTGCCGATTGCCCATGCGACCCAGGAGATGCTGCGTCACCCCCGAATTCGCAACATGCTCGTAGCCGGAATGCTCGCCCAGTTTGGCGTGTACGGCCTGGTCGCGATCTTTGCGCCCCACGTGGAAGGAATCGTCGGGAGCGCGTACGCGGCTTCCTGGGTGGGGGTGCTACAGGCCGTGACCTGGAGTGCGACTTTTCTCGCCGCTCCGTGGTGGGGGCGGCGCAACGACAGGAAGCGCATCGAAAAAAATGTGTGCGTGGCCCTGCTTGGCTGCGGCGTCAGCATCGTTTTGCAAACGTGGCCGGCTGACGTCATCTGGCTGTTGCCGCTTCGGGCGCTGCAAGGCTTTTGCTTCGCTGCGCTCGTGCAGTCGATCTTTCTCGTGGTCACGCTAGAATCTGCGGAGAATCGCCGCGGCGTCTACATCGGACTGGCGAACTCTACGCTGACCATCGGCCAAATCATCGGTTCGTTGCTGGGAGCCGGATTCGGTGCCCTGCTTCCGCTGGAATGGGCGTTCGCGGCGATGGGGCTGGCGTTTTTGAGCGCAGCGGGCTGGCTTGCGCTCACGGCTCCCCGCCAGCGGCTGGCCCACGCTGCACTACCTTATCATCCCAAAGAGGTGAAGAATGAGTGACACTAGACACCGTGACAAACAGACGTAATCAGGCTGAGACAGCAGCAATCGAGCGTCTTTTCAACGCGTTTTTGCGAGAGACAGGGGTGTTCGACCCGACCGTGCGCGCAGAGGGCGGTGCGCTCGCCGACTTGCCGCCGGACATCGTCTCGCACCTGCAGGCAGAAGGTTTGCCGATGCGAGTGAAGCTGCCCGCGACCGCGGTGGAAATCGTCGGCTCGCTCACCTATTTTTCGGCTTTCGGCCATCATCGGTACGGTCATTCGTTCTGGCTGCGGCAGGCAGGAGGACAGGAAAAGGAGCTCACGCCCGTTTTGACGGCAAGCACACTGGCTTCCGCGCTGCTGCACGAGCTGGCAGAGTCGGCGCCGCCTTCGCTGCCGAAAACGGAGCTGGTCCAGACGTTGCTCGTGCAGGTCGAAAATTCCGTGCAAAAGACGAACACATACGTGGAGTACAGCTTGCGAGAAGGGCGCGCCCTGATGCTGCGGGAGGGAATCGAACGGTTTTTTGCCGCTGAACAGGCGATGGTGTACGGCCATCCGTTTCACCCGACGCCGAAAAGCTCGCAAGGCTTTACGGCGGACGACATGACGCGGTACGCGCCGGAGCTGGGCGCTTCCTTTGTCCTGCATTACTTCGCGTGCGCGCCCGAGATTGTCCGGGAAGTGAGCTTGACGGACCAGCCGCATGCCCACGACTGGATTCCGGCGGCGGTGAGTGAAGCGGCCAAAAGCAAGCTGACGGCAGCGCAGCAGTCATACCGTCTGCTGCCGTGCCATCCGTGGCAGGCCGAGCACGTAAAAAGCTGGCCGAGCGTGCAGAGTCTCCTGGAAAGCGGCTTGCTCGTCGATCTCGGGCCGCTTGGAGCCAAGGTGTATCCGACTTCGTCCGTTCGAACAGTCTGGGACCCGAATCACGCTTATTTTTTCAAGCTGCCGCTGAACGTCAGGATCACGAATTTCATTCGGGTCAATCCGCTCGATCAGTTGGAGCGAACGATGGACGCCAGCCGCGTCATGGCAAAACTGGCTCCCGTGGTGCAGGACAAAGCCTTTACGATTTTGCAGGAAGCAGGGTACCGCACGATTGCGCCGCAAGCGGCAACGCCGGAAGAACAAGAAAAGCTGATCGAGAGCTTCGCGGCGATTTTTCGGGAAAATCCCGTCGTGCTTCCGCTGGATCAGGACCTGCCAATCGTCGTCGCGTCCGCGTTGGAGGAACCGCCTCATTCCGTGTGGCCGCCGATCATGGACGCGGTGCGGGAGTCGGCGAAAAAGCAGCCGCATCTTGCGTTGTCCGCGTGGCTGGACAAGTGGCTGAGGCAGTATCTCGACATATCGCTCGTGCCGCTATTGCGCCTGTTTGTGCGGCACGGGGTCAGCATGGAGGCGCACGTGCAAAACTCGATGGTCGCTTTGCGCGACGGCTGGCCCGTCCATTTTTACGTGCGCGATCTGGAAGGCGTCAGCATCAGCCGGGAGCGCGCCCGCGAGCAAGACATGTTCGGCCGCTGCCTGAGTGAAAACAGCCCGGTTCTGTACGCAGAGGAAGAAGCGTGGAGCCGCTTCCAATATTACGTCATCGTCAACCATGTCGGGCATCTCGTCTGCACGTTGGCGCATGGCAGCTCGGTTCCGGAGGAAAAGCTGTGGCACATCGTGGGAGACGTGATCCGCTCCGCCGACTTTTTCCCGGAGGCACAGGCGTTGCTCGAAAACTTGCTGGAGTCGGAGACGCTGCCCGCCAAAGCGAACTTTATCAGCAGCTTCCAGCGGCGCGGGGAAAGACCGCTCTACGTCCCCGTCCCTAATCCGCTGGCGCAATCGAGGAGGAAAGTATGAAGCAGACACAAGCCCCAAACGATTTTGCCAAGCAGGCTGCCACCGTGGAAGCCGCGATCCAGTCCGAGCAATACGTTCGGGTGCGGCGAAGAATTTTTCGCCAGTTGCTCGAAGCGTTGCTCTACGAAGGCGTAATTCCGGCCGTCACCAATGAGGACGGCAGCGAAACAGTGTTTCGCATCGCCGGGCAGACAGAAGAGGGCAAGGCTGTCACCTACATTTGCCGCGGGCAGCGCCGCTTCACCTTCGGGCGCATCCGTCTGTCCGACGGCCCGATCTTGCGGGTAGCCGAAGAAAAGAGCGAAGAGGCCCAGTCGTTCGCCCAATTTTTGCTGGAGGTGCGCCACGCGATCGGAGCAGATGAAGGCCGACTGACCGCGTTCATCCACGAGCTGGAGCATACGCAGCTCAAGGACACGCTGGCCCAGTACGAGCGCCAGTTGCAGGGCAGCTCCTTTTCCTTGCGCGATTACGACGCGCTGGAAGCCGAGATTATGGACGGACATCCGTACCATCCGAGCTATAAATCGCGAATCGGCTTTGACTACGCCGACAATTACCAATACGGTCCCGAGTTCAAAGAGGAGCTGACCTTGCTCTGGCTCGCGGTAGCGAAAAAGCACACCCGTTTCGCCATCTCGGCGCAACTGGAGTATGAGCGCCTGCTCCAAGAAGAGCTGGGCGAGCAGCAGGTTGCCGCGTTTTCCCAAGTGATTTGCGACAGGGAGCTTGATCCGCAAAACTATTGGTTTGTCCCGGTCCATCCATGGCAGTGGAAAAACATCGCGACTACGGCTCTTCTGGAAGATTTGCGCAACAACCGCGTGATTTTGCTTGGTCCGGCACAAGACGCTTATCGGGCGCAGCAGTCCATCCGCACGCTGGCAAATGTCAGCGCCCCGCGCAAAGCTTACGTGAAACTGGCGATGAGCCTCATCAACACGTCGACAGGGCGGATTCTCGCTCCGCACACGGTCGCGAATGCTCCGGTCATCTCCGACTGGCTGCACGGAATCGTCCAGTCGGATGCGTTTTTGCGGGACGAAGCCCGCGTCGTGCTTTTGCGCGAACGGATGGGGATTGCGTACGACGCCCCGCCGCATGCGGCGCTCGTGCAGGCGAAAACGTACGGCGTGCTCGGTTGCATCTGGCGGGAGAGCTTGCATCCGTACCTGGAACCCGGCGAGCAGGCGCTGCCCTTCACCGGACTTTGCTCCCTCGATGGCAACGGCCGCCCGCTGATCGCACCGTGGATCGAGCGCTACGGGGCAGAGGCATGGCTTATGCGGCTGTTTGAGGCAAGCGTCCTGCCGATCGCGCACATGCTCTACGCGCACGGAATCGCGCTGGAATCGCACGCGCAAAACATGGTGCTGCTCCACCGGGAAGGCATGCCTGTACGCGTCGCGTTGAAAGACTTTCACGACGGCATCCGCTTTTCGAAAAAGCATCTTCAGGCACCGGAAAGCTGCCCGGCTTTGCTCGGAACGCCAGCCTATCACGCCCGCGTGAACCGCAACTCGTTTATTGAAACCGACGATCTCGCCCTGGTTCGCGACTTTATGCACGATGCCTTTTTCTTCATTAATATGGGCGAACTCGCGCTGCTGATGGCAGATGCTTTCGGCTTTTCCGAAAAGCGCTTCTGGGGGCTTGTGCGCCACGTGCTGGAAGCGTACCAACAGCGCCACCCGCATCTGGCGGAGCGCTTCTCGCTTTTCGACTTGTTTGCGCCTGCGATTGAGGTCGAGCAACTGGCCAAACGCAGGCTGTTCCCGGACACGGAGCTGCGCGTGCACAAAGTGCCGAATCCTTTGGCTGACAATAGAGCGCACCGTTAAAAACGAAAAGGAGAAGAGAGGCATTGCTGAAGGAAAATACACTGAAACGCAAGCTGCGCGAAGGCAAAACCGTATACGGGCTGTTTTGCTCGATACCAGCGCCAGTCGTCGTCGAGATGATCGGCTGCGCCGAATACGATTTCGTCATCATTGACACCGAGCACGTCCTCGTCAATCCGGAGACGTTGGAAAACATGATCCGGGCCGCGGAAGCTGCGCAAATTACCCCGTTGGTGCGCGTGGCGAATGCGTTGCCCGGCACGATTTTGCGGGCATTGGACAGCGGCGCGCAAGGAATCGTCGTGCCGCACGTCGAGAGCAGAGAGCAGGCCGAGCAAATCGTCCGCAGCAGCCGCTACTATCCGCTCGGTACGCGGAGCCTGAACAGCGGACGGCCTGGCGCGTTTGGCAAAAACGACCTCGTTCTTTATTTGGAGCGGGCCAATGCGGAAATCATGGTCGTCCCGATGATCGAGAGCAGGGCAGGCGTCGAGCGGATCACGGACATTTTGGATGTGCCAGGCATTGACATGGTGCTGGAAGGAGCGGCGGATCTGTCCCAATCGTACGGCAGGCCGTGGGACACGCGCGGCGAGCTGGTCAAAACCGCGCTGCAATCCGTGCAGGCAGCCGCTCTCAGCCGTGGCGTGCCGTACTGCGCCATTCCGCGCGCAGCAGAGGACATGGACGAATGGTTCGAAAAAGGCGTTCGCGCCTACGTGCTGGGCGATGAGCGGGGCATCGCGTTTCGGGCGCTGCGCCATCAGCTCGGCACGATGCGCGACAAAGAGCAGCACCGCAAGGAAAAGGGAGAGAGGCTATGAGTCGAGTCATCGAGTATATCAAGCGGACACAACAGAGCAGCGCCAAGCCTTTTTGCGCCTATCTCTACGATCTGGATCACCTGAGAAGCCATGTCGCGTCGAGGGCAGAATCGCTGCCAGCCGCATGCCAGCTTTTTTACGCGATCAAGGCCAACTCCGAGCCGCAAATTTTGCGCGCGCTCCTGCCTTACGTGCGCGGCTTCGAAGTCGCTTCGCTCGGCGAGGTTGACAAAGTGCGGGCGGTATCTGCGGACGTTCCGATTTTGTTTGGCGGCCCGGGCAAGACAAACGAAGAGATCGAGGGAGCCATTCGGCAGCGCGTCAGCCTGATTCACGTCGAGAGTCTCAACGAATTGCGGCGCGTGGACGTTTTGGCGCGAAAACACGGGGTGACGGTCCCGATTTTGCTGCGGGTGAACTTGCGCGGGCCGTTTCCTTCCGCGACGCTTGCCATGGCGGGGCGGCCGACGCAGTTCGGAATCGACGAGTCGCTCGTACCGGAGGCGATCCGCCTCGCGCTTGCGCTGGAGGGCGTGAAGCTGCAGGGCTTCCATTTCCACTCGCTGTCCAACAATCTGGATGCGGGCAAGCATGTCGAGCTTGTCGCGTACTATTTGCAGATCGTAGCCAAGTGGCAGGCGCTGTTTGACCTGGACATTTCGTACCTGAACGCCGGGGGCGGGATCGGGGTCAACTACGCGGATTTGCAGCAGCAGTTTGACTGGCCGGCCTTTGTGCAGGGCTTGTCCGCGCTGTTGGACAGCGCTGCGCTTCCGGTCCGGCACGTCTTGTTCGAATGCGGCCGTTACTTGACCGCCGCTTCCGGCTACTATGTGGCAGAAGTGCTGGATATCAAGCAAAATCACGGGAAAACATACGCCATCATCCGCGGCGGGACCCATCAGTTCCGCCTCCCGTCCTCGTGGCAGCACAGCCATCCGTTTACGGTCATTCCGACGGAAAAATGGGAGTACCCGTACGAGCGCACGCGGCATGAAAATGGCCCGCTTACTGTAGTCGGCCAGCTTTGCACGCCAAAAGACGTGCTGGCGAGCGACGTGTTTGTACCGTCGCTGCGGGTAGGCGACATCATCTGCTTCCAGTATGCAGGAGCGTACGGGTGGGCGATTTCCCACCACGATTTTCTCAGCCATCCGCACCCTGACCACATTTATGTGGAGCAAGCCGGCATTCTAGCTTGAGGAGGAATAAAAGAGTGAACCATGTTTTGTCTTCCATCCAGGTCGTTGACAGCGATCAGGTCTGCCTGCACGAAGACCATGAGCCAAACCGATTGGACGACACGTGCCAGTCGATCTCGCAGCAAGGGATGCTGCTTCACCCGCCGATAGCCAGGCGCATGCAGGACGGCAGATACCTGATTTTGGACGGAGCACACCGCACGGCCGCCTTGCAAAAAATCGGCTGCCGCCGGATTCCTGTGCAAGTCGTAACAGATGCCGATTACCAGTTGGAGGCATGGGCACATCTGGTTCCGTTCAGGCCATGGCTGAATGGGCTGCTCCAGCATGACGCCTTCTCATGGAAGGAAGAGCAGCAGGGGGAGCAAGCGCACATCGCTACAATCGTCTATGCAGACGGCAGCAAAAACTATGTATCGGCAAGCGAGGACGGCGCAGGCAGCACGCATAGACTGCGGCTGTGGCAACAAATTGTCCAATCGTACAGCAGCAGCTATCCCGTCCGCCGGATTCCACACGGGATGAAGGTGCTGCCCGAAGCAGACATGGTTTGCCTGCGCTATCGCCCCTATACGATGGAAGAAATCGAAACAATCGTAACCCAAGGACACGTCATGCCAGCGGGCGTCACCCGGTTTTTGATAAGCGGAAGGCTGCTGAACCTGAAAATTCCGCTCTCGCTGTTGCTTGACCCGCGCTTTGACGAGCAGGAGTGGGAGGCATACAGGCAGCATTGGGCAAGCTCGCTGCGCTTGTACGCCGAGACGGTTTATTTGAACGAAAAAGAATTTATGAAAGTGCCGCAGCAGATTTAGGTTCGACATCGCCTCTGGATGAAACGACTGTGCCAGCAGGGCGGGCGCAAGCAAAGTCCAGAGGCATCAACAATCGCAAGCCAAGTCCCAAAGACACCAGCCAATCGAGCTGGTGTTTTTTTGCTGAGGGCATCCCTGTGCGCAACAAAATCCGTTTTTGTATCGTGTTCCTCCCGATTTGACTGTCCGGGCCGCAGGCGAGTGTGAGAAAGTAGTTCGTGATCGGGGTTTTCGCCTCGCGCAGCGAACCAGCGAACCGCGAACCAAAAGTACATCATAAGGAGGGCAAAAGAGAGATGAAGAAACTGGCGAGGGCCTTGGCCGCAGTGGGTTGCCTGGCTTTGCTCTTGGCAGGCTGCGGTAGTCCGCAAGCAAGCGGGGGAGAGAGCGCATCCGCGCGCAAAGAGATCGTGAAACTGAACGGGGATGTCATAAGCATTCCGGTGAAGCCGAAGCGAATCGCCGCCCTTTCCGGCTCGACGGAGGAACTGCTTTTGCTGGGGATAGAGCCAATCGCATCCGGCAACGTCGATTACGGCAACCGCAAACAGTTTTCTCCGACCATCGCGGATCGTTTGGACAAAGACGTCGTCAATCTCGGCTGGTACGGAGAGCCGATCAGTCTGGAAGCCGTTATGGCCGTGGAGCCGGACTTGATTTTATTGGGGGCGCTGTTTAACGAAGATTCGTACGAGCAACTGTCCAAAATCGCTCCGACTGTCCAGGTTCCGCATCCTTATTATGAGTGGCGCAATCGTTTGAACTTTTGGGCAGACCTGTTCGGAGAGCAGGAGAAAAAAGACCAATGGCTGGGCGAGTACGCAAAAAAGGCGGAGGAATGGAAGCAGAAGCTCGCGCCCGTCGTCAAGGAAGAAACGTTCGCGATCCTCGAGACGTATCCGCAAAGCCTGGCCGAACTGCTCTACGACGATTTCGGGCTAAAGCGGGCGACAGGTATCCCCAAGCCCGAGCATTGGGGCGGAATGGAACTCAGCCTGGAAGCGCTGTCTTCCTTGAACCCGGATCACTTGCTGCTGATGGAAAGCAGCGAGCACAAAATGAGCGACAGCAACGTCTGGAAAGGCCTCAAAGCGGTGCAAAACGGCCATGTCTACAAGATCAGCCAGGTCGATAACTACAACTATTCCTTCACCGCGATCGGGCGGATGCAGCTTTTGGACAAGCTGGGCAACCAGATTTTGCAGCGCCAGTAACGGCTGGGGGGCAGTAAAAAGCGTACTGCCTGATTTCCGGGCAGGACAGTCAGGGCGAACGACCGCCGTTTCAGCAGCGAAACAGCGCGATAGCACGCGCCGGGAAGTTGCGTACCGTCCGGCGGTCCAGATGAATCGCCGTTCTCGCCCCAGTCCGTGGAATGGCATTTGCGACAGAAAAATCCGTTTTGCAGTAGTTTCGCTCCGTCTTTAGGTGGTGGCGCCCGGCGATTTTTCCATAAGATGATGACAGCACGTTACGAAAGGAGTAGAGAGAATATGGGACGAGTACGTGTCAGTATTTTTTTCAGCGTTTTCGTCGCAATGGTCGGCTTGATGATTATCGCTCCCGTCATGCCGCCATTGATTCGCGAATTAGGACTGAGTGAGACGCATTCAGGGTTAATCATTTCTCTGGGCTCTGTCGCGATGGCTGTCATGGCGCCAGTGTGGGGGAGATGGAGCGATACAAAAGGGAGAAAGCCGGTTATTTTGATTGGCTTTTTGGGGATGTTCGTCAGCTACGTGTTGTTTACGCTCACGATGTATGCGGGGCTGGCGAACCTCATCGGCGGCAGCCTGCTGGTGACGCTGCTCATCGTGGCGCGCGGGATGGTCGGGATGTTTATTCCTGCCGTTCCATCGTCGGCGCAAGCGTACATGGCGGATGTGACCGATGAAAAAGGCCGGGCGTCGGGGATGGCGCTGATCGGGGCCGCGAATGGCATGGGGCTGGTGATGGGGCCTGCGATCGCCGGGGTGTTTGCGCTCATCGGCTTGATCTGGCCGCTGTACATCGGCGCGCTGCTGCCGCTCATCGCGTTTGCCGTCGTGCTGCTGTTGATTCCGCCGCACAAGCCAATCGTCACGGAAAAAGCCCCCAAGCTGAACCCGTTCCAAAAAGGCTTGCGGCTGTATTTGTTCGCTGGACTGGCTACGATGATGAGCATCGTCACGTTGCAGGTCGTCGGCGGGTTTTACTTCCAGGATCAGTTGTCACTGACGACAACGGAAACGGCCCGGATGCTGTCGTTCGGGATGATGCTGAGCGGGATCGCGATGATCTTCACCCAAGGAGTGCAGATGAAAAATCCGAAATGGCAGCCGCGCTCGCTGATTTTGGTCGGCTCCTTGCTGGTGATTGCCGGAACGTCGCTGTTTTTGTTTGTGATCCATGCCGTCGGTTTTTACATAGCCTTCTTCCTGTTTGGCGTAGGCACCGGGCTGATGATGCCCGGCTTCATGGCTGGCGCGTCCCTTGCTGTCTCGCGTGAGCAGCAGGGGGGAGTAGCCGGACTGGTGGGAGCCGTGCAAGGAGTTTCCGCTGTCATTGCCCCGATTTTGAGCACAAGCTTGTACCAGTTGGAAAAGCATCTGCCTTTTGGCGTCGTCTCTGTAGTCGTGCTGGTGATGGCGATTACGATGCTTGTAACCAAAGCCAAAAGCGCCCCTGCAACAACTGTGCTGGCGACAAAGCATTCGGAGTAGGCAATCGAAGCAAGTCGCAAGGACCCGTTTTCTCACGAACGAGTTGGGGAGCGGGTCCTGTTTTTCAGATGTTGGTGATAATGATTATCGTTCCTACCGATCTGTCCTTTAAGAGAAAGGAGTGCTGCTTTTGTGAGTACGAAGTCGGAGATGTCTGGTCTGTTGAAAATCGCCGGAGAGAAAAAAGGGCTGTTGATCGCTGCCAGCATCTTTTCCATCCTCTCCAGCCTGCTGCAAATCGCCCCCTTTTGTGGCGGTGTACAAAATTGTCGAGGAGCTGCTCAGAAACGCGCAAAGTCCTGCCGGCATCGACCGGGAGCTGGTCGTGTATTGGGGCGTTGTCGCTTTTCTCGCTCTGGTCGGGGCACTGCTCGCGCTGTACGTCGGGCTGATGTGCTCGCACGTCGCGGCGTTCCAGATTTTGTACCAGCTCCGGGTGCGGCTGGCCGAGCACGTCGCAGCAGGCGATCAACGAGCTGGTCAAAAGCAAAACGGTCATCCTGTCGCGCATCGCCTGAAGACGAGCCAAAACGCGGATAAAATCATCGTGCTGGACCAAGGCCGCCTCGCAGAAGAAGGAACCCACAGCGAGCTTGTCGCCAGAGCCGGACTGTATGCCAATTTGTGGAGCTTGCAGCAGGAAGCGGAGGGCTGGCGGGTGAACTAAAACAGACGATAATCCCGTCCAAGCGGCGGGGTTTTTGGCGTTGCCAAGCGTTCCTATGCGCCCCCACGCGCTCTCAAGCGTTCCAGGCAAGAGCAGGGTCGTTTTGCAGCAAGACGAGCAGTTTTTTTTCTGAACAGACAAGACAACCAGCGCAGAGGTGAAAACAAGCGTATGAACCAAGCAGCACACTGGTATGCGGTCGAGAATGTAGTAGACAAGCATTGTGCGCTCGCAACCTGAATGCTCTCTATCGGAACGAATCGTTCCAGCAAACCGTCGTACTCCCGGAGCAGGTCGGCACAGGCTACTGGCAGCGGACGAGCCTGAATGCCATGGTGGACGTGATGATCTGCGACATTGTTTTCCGAGAAGAGCTTGGCATGAAGAGCACGGAGCGGGACGACTGGATGAAAATTTGCTTTGGAGCTCGAACGACACCCATCTGGACCATGGCATCGCACCCGGTGAGGTGATCGCATTCGGGAGAGCAGAGACGAGCAGCACGTGTCATTTCGCAGCGGAGCGCCACTTTCGTTGTTTGACTGTCAAGCTGGACGTGCCCCAAGCTCGTGCAGGCGTGGCCGATTCCCCGCCTGGAAGCGCAGTGGAGCCGAATGGCAGCGCGCGACAAGCTGTACGACAACCGGAAAATGACGCCGCTCGTCAAGCGTATCCTCCACGAAATCATGCGCTGCCCGTATCGCGCGGAAATCCGCCGTATGTATATGGAAGGGAAAATACTGGATCTTTTGGCCGTGTATATGGATGAAGTTTTGCTGGAAAAAGGTTCGTTGCCCCGCGATGTAGCTCTCTCGAAAACAGACATCGCCAGCTTGCGGCAAGCCAAGCAAATCGTGGACGCTTGCGCAGCAAGGTGCAAAGAGGGGAGTGAGAGGCAATGTGGCCTTTCGTAAGAGATAATGGCAGGGAGCGCAAATGCTGCTTGTCGCACAAAGAAATAGCGAACGAAATTTGTTTGTTGTGTTAATAACATTCGCTTATTATCCCGCTCCCCGCCTTCGAGTGAGAAAAATAACGGGGGTTATACTTTTTGAAACGGTAGTCCTTACTTGTAAAGGCGAACGTTAAGGAAAAACGCAATCATTTTTGCTAACGTAGGTATTTGGATCTGTTTTTTTGTCATTCCCTGGAAAAATGGTTGGAATCTACTATAATGAAAAACAAACAGGAGAAGCGAATGTACGTTCTTGTTCGTGCGCATTGTTTCGCTCCCCGATCCGTATGGGAGGCTGAAACGACTGTGATGGGTTCTGATCTCGAAACGACTTGCGCGGCCATGAAACGAGCGATTGACAACTGGCTTACAAGCATTAGCGAAAAGGATGCCGATGCGATTGTCGGCCGCACCACGCTGCAGGCATTCATGATTTTGCCATGCTCGAATACGTAAACGACAGAGCGACCGTGGCGATCACGGCGCTGGACGACTGGGACCTCGATTTTGACACGCCGGGAGCCAATCACAGAAGCGGGCAGCGCAGCGCCGAGCTGTCCGAAGCCTGCGTCCGCGAACAACTCGTGCCACAGCTTGCCGCCTATGTGAAACAAAAGCTGGACAGTCTGTCGTCTCCCGCTCTGCTGGACTACCGCTTTTCGTTTTGGGGCAAGTTCCAGACCGACACAGGCGAACTGAAGCTGCCGATCTTCCATTCTGTCGATCAGGAGAAACGAGCGCGTTTGCTTGCGAACATTTCCGCTTATGTGACCGAGCTGTTCGCGGACTATGCGCGCGAGGCAATGGAACAGTTCGCGTGGTATGCCGATGCGGACGACGAGAAAAACGTCATGCCCGGCAGCTACGCTGTCTTCGGGCTCGGGCTGGCAGACCGCCGCTATTTTTCGCTCGTCGAGGACTACATGGGCAAGATTGACGAAGAACACCAGTCAGCGAAAAATCAGTTCACCGCCGCTTTCGCGAAAAACGCACGGCGTGAATCCAGAGACGCTGCCAACGCTTGTCGCGTGCCTGCTGCACGCAACGGACGCGCTGAAGCTGAAAATTAAGACCGAGCTGGAGGAGACGGCCAATCTCCGCGTGTTGCTCGATTTGCTGCGCGCTCGCGAGCCGTATGAAGCGGAGCACGTCATCTTTATCGTCTGGGGCGGCGTGGAGAAGCTCCAGGCTGCGGCTGCCAAAGCAAAGGGAGAAACGGCAGGACTGCTAGCCGAGCTGGCGGGCTTTGCGATAAGCAATTGTTAAGCAGGTCAAAGGCGTGGCGTTTGCCGTACGGAACCAGCTCGGTAGGCGCGATTTTGCCCAGCCGCGCAAACGATTCTTCCGTCTCGGTGACAATCAGCTCTGGTTTTAGCTGCACGATTTCCGAGAGCGAAAACGGGAAGTTGTGAATCTTGGTCAATGAGGACGCGACTTTTTTCAAGTAGACGTGCTTGCCCAAATAGGCGCTGATCCCGGCCGGAACGACTTTTTTTAATTTGCGCAAAAAATAGGAGACGTCGTGAAAGCCGACCGCTTCGGCAATCGCTTGCACGCGCTCTCCAGCCAGCAGCTTGCGCTTGGCTTCGTCCATGCGCAGACCGTCGATGTAGGCGGAAACAGACTTGCCCGCAACCCGCTCGCTCGGCAAAAGCTTCGCGATACCGCACCAGGCAGGGGCACAGCATCCTTTTTTCAAAATGCAGCGCAGCGTCAGTAACAGACCGTCCAGACAAAATCCCGTGCATGCTTTTGGGTGCTCTTTTGGTAAAATGAACAGAAGGCGACAAATCCGACCAAAAAAGGAGCAATGGGAAACGATGACCCAAGCCATTCCAGAGGCAGGCTGGCATTTTGACAACAGCTATGCGACTCTGCCGGAAACTTTTTTCACGAGACTGAACCCTACCCCTGTACGCTCACCCAAGCTCGTCATTTTCAACCGTCCGCTGGCTGCTGCCCTTGGCTTGCAAGCCGATGCATTAGATGGAGAAGCGGGAGCGGAGGTGTTTGCAGGCAACCGGATACCTCCGGGCGCCAAGCCGATTGCCCAAGCCTACGCCGGGCACCAGTTCGGACAGTTTACCATGCTCGGGGACGGGCGTGCGCTCTTGATGGGCGAACACATTACCCCGCAAGGCGAGCGGTTTGACCTGCAATGGAAAGGCTCGGGCCGCACGCCGTACTCCCGGCGGGGCGATGGACGGGCGGCACTCGGGCCGATGCTGCGCGAATACATCATCAGCGAAGCCATGCACGGGCTGGGCATCCCGACGACCCGCAGCCTGGCGGTGGTGACGACCGGAGAAACCGTCATCCGCGAAGACGATCTGCCCGGCGCGGTACTTATGCGTGTCGCCTCCAGCCATTTGCGCGTGGGCACCTTCCAATACGCGGCCCAATGGGGGAGCGACGAGGAACTGCGGGCGCTCGCCGACTATACGTTACAGAGACATTTTCCGCAAGCTGCTGAGCAGGACAACCGCTATCTGGCGTTGCTGGAGGAAGTGATTCGCCGACAGGCAGAGCTGATCGCCAAATGGCAGCTCGTCGGGTTCGTCCACGGCGTCATGAACACCGACAACATGTCCATTTGCGGCGAAACGATTGACTACGGCCCGTGCGCCTTCATGGACACGTACGATCCGGCTACCGTCTTTTCCTCCATTGACTACCAGGGACGTTACGCCTACGGCAACCAGCCGCAAATCGCCGTCTGGAACCTGGCGCGCTTTGCCGAAGCCCTGCTGCCGCTCGTGGATGAAAACCAGGCCAAGGCGGTTCAGGTGGCACAGGATGCGCTCTCCCGCTTTGGCGAGCTGTACTACCGGAATTGGCTCGCTGGCATGCGGGCCAAGCTCGGGCTGTTCGGCGAGGAAGCGGACGACGTGGCGCTGATGGAAGAACTGCTCAACTTGCTGCAAAAGCATCGGGCGGACTATACGAACACGTTCCTCGCCCTGACGTTCGATCAGCAAAGGGACGAAGCGTTGTTTGCCGCGCCGGAGTTCGCCGCCTGGCAGGAAAAGTGGCAAGCAAGACAAAAGCGCCATGCTCCCTCCGACGATGCTGTCCGGCAACGGATGAAAGCGAGCAACCCGGCTCTGATCCCGCGCAACCATCGCGTCGAAGCGGCCCTGGAGGCAGCCGTGCAGGAGGGCGACTACAGCGTGCTGGAACGGTTGGTTGCCGCGCTTGTCGATCCTTACGCGCATTCGCCGGAGCAGGCCGAGTACGCCACGCTGCCGCCAGACTCGTGCGGCCCGTATCGGACGTATTGCGGTACGTAATTCACCAGTCGGCCAGGAAGATGCCGGAAGACCTTTGCTGGGGATTGTCCCAAGCAGAGGTTTTTTCTTTTTCCCGCTCCCTGTGCTAAGATAGATTGGTTGAAAAGAGAAAATATTCCAGCGTCCCGGGCGGTATTTTTCCGGGGACGCTGATTCAATTGGGACGGGAGCGGATTGTATGCTGAAACGACTCATGCAGGAAATCATCGAACTGCTGCGGGCAGATATTCCCGGGATGGCAGAGGCGTTTCATCCGCGACACGGCGAAGGAGAAAAACTACAGCGTCCAACAGGAAGACGACCAGCTTTTCTGGAGCTATGGCCGGAGCGGCACCATCCATTTTCTCGACGCGATCCGCAAGCTAAAGCTGCCTGTTTATCAGCCGATGCGCGTCGATACGGGTGTCCACGATCCGCAAGCGTGGCTCCGTAGTCTGGATGCGGGCTGGCAGGAGCGGATCGAGCGGGGCTGCGGCTCTGCTGACGTATTTTTGCATGCCAAGCAGTTGCGGTTTATTGGCGAAGGCATTACCGATGTGACGCCGCTTCAGCATTGCCGCGAGGTGCGCGAGCTGGTGCTGACCGCAAACGAGATTCGCTCCATCGAAGCGCTCCGCGGCTGCCAGCAGTTGAAACGGCTGTATGTGCCGAAAAATCAGCTCAGCGATCTGCGTCCCTTGCAAGGTCTGGCTTATTTGCAAATGGTGAACGTGTCTGCAACCGCCGTCACGGATTTGGCGCCTCTCGCCAGCCTGCCGAGACTGGCGGAGCTGGATATGACGCACACTCCCGTTCGCAGCCTCGCCCCGCTCAAGCAGGCAAAGAGCCTGAAAAGCCTGGCGCTCAGCCGTCCCGATGCAGAGCAGCTTCGCGAGCTGGGCGAGCTGCATTCGTTGTCAGAGCTTGCGATTGTCGGTCTTGGCGACGCGTGCGAGAGCGACTTGGCTGCGCTGGCACAGCTTGTGAATTTGCAGATGTTGCGCCTGGAGGACGTCCGCTTGCCCGATCTGGCGTTTTTGCCAAACAACCGCAAGCTGCGAAGCGTGAAGATGAACAAGACGGCGATTGGCGATATTTCAGCGTTGGCCGAACTGGGCAGTCTGCTTACGCTGGAACTGAACGATTGCCCCGAGCTGGGGAACCTGGAAGCGCTTGGAAAATCAGCTTCGCTCGCAAAAATAACGGCCTCCTACCAGCAGTTTGCCCGGTTGAAAGACCGTTTTGCGCGAAAAATTGATTTTTCTTCCATGACAGGCGACATGACGGACGAGGAAGAAGAGATTTGGCATGCGTATGTCCGGTCGTAGGGGGAGGGCGTGCTTGTGTACGGTGCAGGGAATCGTCAAGGGCTACGAGGAAGACAACTTCTGGCTCGTGCTGGACAATCGCAGCATCGTCGGGAAAAAGTCGAGTCTGCAAGAGGCGTAGAGGACTTCTAGCGCCGTGCCGCAGCTTTGTTTCTGTGGGGCGGATCCCGCGGCCAAGTCCAGGTCACCTCCTCCCTCGCGGCAGCAAAACCGCCGGCACAGATATCCGGCACAGCGTAGACAGCCCCAAATACCCGAACAGCGGATACAAAAACATCAGCAACTGGCTGTAGCCAATCAGGCAAAGGATGAAGGCAGCCGCAAAAAGATACAGGTAGAGCCGGGATTCCGGCTGCTGGAGCAGCTCGCGCAGTTGCTGGCCGATCCCGAACACGTTGGAGATGAGCGTGGTGAAAATCTCGGAGTAGAGGACGAACACGAAAAACAGTTGCAGCCATTCATTCCAGCGATCCGTAATGAACAGGATCGGGATGTCCATGAAGCGCACGTCGTCCCAATTCGCCAGCATCGTCGTATGCACGACGAGCAGCATAAAGCCGAGGACGACGCCTCCGATGACCGCCGCGCGGAACAGGACGACTTTTTCGCGGATGGCGTAGCCGATCGGGATCAGGACAGACTGGGCCATCGCCAGATTGAAGGAGACGTACAAAATCGTTTTCCACAAAAAGGCGTAGTCGGAAGGCTTGGCAAGCGGCAAAGGCGATTCGGCGCTGCCGTCAAGCAAAATGAGCAGGGCAAACAGCAGCATGGACGGGACGACGAGCGCATTGACCAGCAAGAGCTGCTCCAGCCCTCTTCGCAGGATGAGCAGCGCGAGCAAAACCGTGGCGGCCGTTCCGAGCAAATACGGGATGTCGAATTGCTCCTCCAGCACGGATCCCGCTCCGGCGAGCATGACGGTCGTGACACCGAACAAGGTTAAAAAGACAAGCACATTCATGGTGCGGCCAAGCATCGGCCCGAACAGCTTTTGATTGAACGATTCGTAAGAGGGCGTGCGCAGTTGATGGGCCAGCAGCATCATCTTGTAGCCCAGCCAGACGAACAGCGACGTGGCCAGCAGGATGCCGACCGTGCCTGCATGGCCATATGAGGTGAAAAACGCGAGAATTTCCTGGCCGCTCGCGAACCCGGCCCCGACCACTGTTCCTATGTAGGTTGCCGCGACCTGGATACTTTTTCCCCACAGTTTCATACGGTCTGTTCCTTTCCAAATGGGATGCTAGTACAAGTGTATGAGGCTTGGGCCAAAACAGAAGAAAAAAGTGGTTGAAGGACAAAGTTGCCCTTATTACCGGGGCCGGCCAGGGAATCGGCAAAGCGATCGCGTTGGCATTCGCCCGCGAAGGCGCCCACGTGGCGATCAACTGCTACAACCAGACTCAGGCGGAAATCGGACGAGGTGGTTGCCCAACTGGCGGGCTGCAGCGGGCAGGTGATGGCAGCGGAAGGCGACGTTACCGACGTGCGCTTTGTGCAGCGTCTGGTCGACGAGACGCTCGCAAAGTTCGGACGTATTGATATTTTGGTGAACAACGCGGGCATTCTTACCCAAAGCCTGATTCACGAAATGACGGTGGAAACATGGGACCGGATGATCGATGTCGATCTGCGGTCCGTGTTCCTGCTGACGAGGCATGTGGTGCCGCACATGATCGAGCAAAAGAGCGGGCGGATCATCAATATCGCTTCGCAAATTGGCCAAAAGGGCGGCGTCAAGCTGAGCTACTACGCGGCGGCCAAGGCGGGGGGCATCGGCTTTACCAAGTCCAGGACGACGAAGCGTGACAGCAAGGTTTTTTCAAGGCGAAGACAGTACTGGTTTATTCTACCGCTTGTTGCTGACGCCAAGCCTTGACCCATGATTTCACACTTGATTCTGTTTTTTCAAGCTTCTCCACCCTCTTCAACGCCTCCTGAACCTCCGTCTTCAGTTCGCATTCCAGTGCAGCCAACTTTTCCCTGCCTTTGCATGTAATCCAGTCATCGCTGATATGTCCCGTCTGCTCTAAATCCTCATGCAATTGATAAAGGTAGGACAGGTTTACCGGTTTCCCGAAATTGTCGCCAAGGTCTTTACAAGAGTGTGGGGACTTTCCATCCAGCGCGCCACGCAGTAGCAGCCAGTCGTAATAATCCGCGACACCAATGATTTTTTTCTCATGCTCATTTTCAGGCAAAGGGGAGGGAGGGCATGGCGAGGCGGGAAGCTTTTGGTCCAGATCGTGCAAAAAATGGCGAAGCTGCTTGACTTTGGCGGGTACGGCCTTGATGACTGCTCGCTCGCCGGTGTAAAAATGGATGAGACCTTTCTCCATAACCGTATAGTGCAGGGTCGGCCGCTCTGTAGTAGACCAGGTTGATTCCATGAAGAGAATGTCTTTCTGGGCGAGATTTTTCATAATCCGGTAGACGTAGGTCTGGTTGCTGCTCATAGGGAACACATTCATCGAACTGGTCATGTCATAAATATCTTTGGCCATCCATTTTTTCTGCAACGTAAATGCATGGGCCATCACCAAATGAACCAGTTCGTTCAATGTGATTAAATTGGCGAACGGGCGCATGTGCGAATGTTTGCTCAAACCAACCACCATCCATTTGCAATTAGTTCTAAATCTACAATCAGAAGTCGGTATTCCGAAAAAATAGTGTGCCTCCTCCTTTCTTTCTCTCATCATACCGGAATCTACAGACTATTGACAAATTTCTTCAAATAGGAGGATTGTATTCGGTTCTCTACGAGCAGTCAAGCTTTTTGGCAGGAAATTTTTACGCCGATCTTTTCCGTTTTTGCAGTTGTCGAGTCGACAAGACAGAGATCATGCGGGCCAAGGTTTCGGATGTTTATCAAGCCGTCACTTTCAGCGCTGTCCGCCAAGACTCTTGAGCGGAAGGGCAACCCGGCCAAGCGATGCCAAACCGCGGCAGCCGAACAGGGGAGAGAGAAACCTTAAAAGCTGCGAATAACAGCCGAGGCAAACACGAACGCCAAAGAGATAGAGGCAGGGGGCAGCAATCGTGAACAACTCCCTGAGCGGCTGGCTAATCCCGAAGACGTTGGAGAGGAGCGTCGCGAACATTTTCGAGTGATGCTAGTACAACTGCATGAACCGTCGGCAAAAACAACAGACGAAAAAGGCGGCGTGCCACGGCCAGGCGCCTTTTTCGCCTTTTTCGTCGTTATTTACAACAGGAACATGGCAACGATGGTCGTCACCAATAGCCCGATGGCGACGGGATACAGGTTGCGCCGCGCCAACTCGAACGGATCGACGCCGCAGATCGCCGCTGCCGGAATCAGCGCCCAAGGAAT
The DNA here is from genome assembly GCF_004117055.1 of Brevibacillus agri. NCBI lineage: Bacteria > Bacillati > Bacillota > Bacilli > Caryophanales > Paenibacillaceae > Brevibacillus > Brevibacillus agri. The sequence goes on along the minus strand of NZ_CP026363.1, from coordinate 3,102,928 downwards.
AATCGTTCCGCCGCCGACCCAGATGGCGGCAATTTGCCCGAGGGCGGTCAAAGTAGCGGCTCCGGCGCCCAGAGCAGTAGCGAAAAGCTGCGCGAGCGAACCGGCCAGCGTGATGCCGGAGAAGCCCGAGCCGTCCAGCCCGGTAATGACGCCGACAGCAGCGACAGTCAAGGCGGCTACTTCTTTGCTGATCGGGATCGTGTGGGCCAGCGCCACGCCCAAGTCGTTGACGATCCCTTGCGAGCCAGCCGGCAGCACCTCGCCGAACACTTTGACAAAGCCGCTGTCGCCCATGTAAAAAAAGGCGGCGATCGGAATGACGGGTCCGAACACTTTGAAGCCGAACTGAAAGCCGGAGATGAGATGGCTCGTCACTTGCTCCAGCCCTTTTTGCTTGTGGGCGAGCATCGTCGCGACAATCAGAATCAACAGAGCCGTTCCGCCGACGAGCGCCGTCGCATCGCCTCCGCGCAAGTCAAAAGCAAACATCGCCACGACATCAAGCGCAAACAGGACGGGAACGAGGGCAGCCAAAAAGCGGCGAGTCCCCGTAGGCAGAGGAACGCGCGCTGCGGCAAAGACGGAATCGCCCGCAGGCGTGTCGCTGCCGGACCCCGGGAGATTGCCCAGCTTCATGTCTTTTTTCAAGTACCAGAAGGCGATTACGGTCGTGACCAGCCCCATGACGACGACGAGCGGAACGCTGGCGGAAATGACGTCCTCTACAGGCAGGCCCGCCGCTTTGGCTGTCAAGGTCGGCGCTCCCTGAATGACAAAGTCGCCGGAGAGCGCAATTCCGTGTCCGAACAGGTTCATCGCAATCGCGACGCCCATGGCAGGCAAGCCCGCCCGCAAAGCGACAGGCAGCATGACCGCGCCGATCAGTGCAACCGCAGGCGACGGCCAGAAAAACCAGGAAATGACCATCATCACAATCCCGATCACCCAATAGGCCAATGTGGCGTTGTGAATCAGGTGCGTCATCGGCCGGATCATCGTCTCGTTGACGCCAGTATCTGTAAGCACATGACTCATCGCCACGATAATACAGATGACCAAAATCGTCGGCAACAGCTCGGTGATCGCGTAAATAAAGCTGCCAAAAATTCCGCCAATCGCCGTCGTCACCGATCCGGTCGCGACCAGTCCGAGCAGGGCAATCCCGACAATGCTAATCAGACTGGTGTCCCTGCGCATAACCATCATGAGAATGATGCCAATTACGAACAACACATACACGCCGTGCAACCATGCAAGTTCAATCCCCATACTGTACCTCCTCCCGCTTTTTCCTTTTGCCACACCATATGCGCGAGCAAATCTATGGGTGAACGTGCATGCGGCTGGCGAAACTGGCATTTTTGTCCACAATATGCCACTATTAAATGAGCAGGAGGCATGACAAAAAATCGGGGTCTTGATGACTTGGGTACGAGGCAAGAGAGGGGGAACGGCGCCCTTCGTTTATACGGGAGACAGGCGCCAAACGACGATGAATACGACTACACCAATCCAACGAAAAATGGACCAGGCGATCGAGCTGTTGGAGCGCCGCTTTTTGGAACGGAGCGAACTGATCCGGCTTTTGATGCTCGGGATGATGAGCGGAGAAAATGCGCTGTTGATCGGCCCGCCGGGGACGGCAAAATCGCAGCTCGCCCGCTCGGTGGCGCAACTGTTTGGCGCCGAGCATTGGTTTGAATATTTGCTGACCCGGTTTACGACGCCGGATGAGCTTTTCGGCCCCGTGTCGCTTCAACAGTTGAAGCTCGACAACTACGTGCGAAAAACAGCGGGCTATTTGCCACAGGCGCAATTTGCCTTCCTCGACGAAATTTTCAAGGCGAACAGCGCGATCTTGAATGCGCTGCTGTCCATTTTGAACGAACGCCTTTACTTTAACGGCAGAGAAAAAGAAGAGGTCCCGCTGCAGTTTTTGATTGCGGCGTCCAACGAACTGCCGGATGACGACGAGCAGTTGACCGCTTTATACGACCGCTTCCTGTTCCGCTATGAAGTCCACTACTTGCAACAGGCGGCCAGCTACGAGCGGATGTTCTCGCTGCCGACGAATCCGCTCCCGGTCGTCTTTTCCCTGTACGATATCAAGGACATTCAGGCGGCGGCGAAGCAAGTGACGATCCCGGAGGCATTGATTTACTTCCTCTACCGGATCAAGCAGGACATAGAGGAAAAGGAATACGTGCTGTCCGACCGCCGCTGGAGCAAAATCGCAGGCGTATGGCGGACGTCTGCCGCCCTGCATGGCCGCGAGCAGGTCACGATCTGGGACACGGTTTTTACCCCGCACATGCTCTGGGATGTGCCGGAAGACTTGAACGTCATGCGCGAGTTGTTCGAGCGCCAGTTTACGGAGATGCTCAAGGCAGAGCTGGAAAACGAACTGCCGCTCCAGCGCTTGCAGCAACTCGCTGATAAATGGAAGGAAAAGGAATCAGAGTTGCACGCTTTCCAATTCAAAAAAGAAGTCGGGGCCAAGCTGGGAAAAGAAGCGCTGGAGCGAAACGGGCAACTGCTGGAAGCTTGCCGCATGGAGCTGGAAGAGACGGCGCGCGATTTGCGCAACCGCCTGATGCAGTGGGAAAAGCGCGAGCATGACCTGGGCGCGTACGTGCTGGAGAAAAATCGGTTGATCCACAACGTCGAGAAGTACACGGTCAAATACGCGTACTTGCGGATCGAGGGCGAGCGGATTTTGCAGCAATTGCAAAAAACGTACCGGACCATATTTGACAAAGAGATCGCGGGGGCAGACTACGACTTTACGTTATAGGGGGGAGTGACGATGATAGTTCGTGCCAGCGGGGTCGAGCGCTATTTGTTTGAAACGTATCTCGCTTCTTCGCGCACGGCCCAGGAATGGGTGCAGGAGGCGCAGTCCCGGGCCGAGTGGTTCAATCACGAGCTGCTCGCCGACTTTTTTCTCGTTTTTTATGTGGAAAAACCCGAGATCGACATGACCCAGGAAGCGACTCCGTTCCATCACTGGATGATTCGCACGCTCATGAAGCAATATTTTACGCGGATGATTCACCCCCGGACGGTCGGCAATGAGAGCGCGGCTTTCAAGACGGCGATCAAGGCGCTGTTGTGGCTCACGGAGACGTTCGCGGAGGAAGTGAAGCAGCGGCAAAAAGATCGCAGCCTTTCCCCGCTTCTCGCGGGCTTGCGGGAACAGCAAGGACAAGAAGGAACGAAAGAAGCGCAGCTCGCCGATTTGCTCACGGAAAAGCAAAAAGCAAAGCTGGAGCTGATCGGCTATACGCTGCAGCAAGGCAAGCGCGTAGTGGAGGACAAGCAGGAAGCCCTCGACACGAAGCCGCTCGTGCGCGCGGAAATCGTCGGGCTGCAAGCGAAAATCGAGCAGCTTCGCGAAGAGATGAGCGTGCAGTTTACGAAGCGGACGAAGCTCATGCAAAAGGTCAAAAAGCTCGAAGAAGAGCTGGCCCAGCGGGAAAAGCAGCTCGACCGACTGCAAAAACAGGAAAAAGAAGCGATAGACGCTTGGGAAAAAGAACTGGGGCAGTGGCTGGAGCAGTCGTTGAAGGGGACGTTGTCCGCCGAGGATGTAGACACGCTGTTTGTAGATGAGGTGTTTGCGGCGAGCCAGCGCTTTGCCAACCGCAGTTGGGGACACGACCTGGGCAAGCTGCGCAGGCAAAGCTTTGAGCAGTATGTGAAGTGGGTGGAAAAATTGAAGCGCCATCCCGATCTGGTGGCGTTTTTGGACGAAGTCGGCCGCCAGGTGCATCGCTTTCGCGTGCGGCGCAAGGAGATTCGCTCCCGCCATTTGCCGGAGGAATACTACGATTTGCGGCAGTCCGGCGATATTGCCCACATGCTGCCGGGCGAGGCCGTGCTGCTCGCCGATCCGGACTACGAACATTACTTCATGCTGAAATGGCTGGAGCAAAAGCTGATGACGTACGATACGTCCGGCTGGGTAGAGGAACCGCCAAAAGGCCCGGTCATTTGCATGCTCGACACTTCGCACTCCATGCGCGGGGCAAAGCTGCGGCTGGCGCAAATTTTCATCATGACGTTTGCGGCGCTGTCCATGCTCGAAAAGCGCGATTTCGTGCTGATCTTGTTCGGGGCAAAAGGAGAGCTAAGAGAGCAGCCTCTGTATCACAAGAAGCCGGACTGGGGGGCGTTTTACGGCCTGGCGCAAATGGCGTTTGGCGGCGGGACGCATTTTGATGCGCCGATGAAGCGAGCGATGGAGCTGGTCGAGACGGAAAAAACGTGGCAAGCTGCCGATCTGGTGATGGTGACCGACGGCGTGGGCGGAATCTCGCCATACGTGCAAGAAAAGCTGGTCGCGCTCGGGCAAAAGAAACAAGTCCGCCTGCACAGTCTGATCGTCGGCTCGGCCCGGCAGCATCTCGTGCAAACGTACGACCTGCTAGGCATCTCCCACCGCGTGCGCTTCGCGACGAGCTGGGAAACGGAAGGGGCGGAAAATACGGGGCTGTTGCTCGACGTATTTGGCGTCTCGACCGCGCACCAGTCGCCAACGAAAAAGCGTGCCACGCGTGCCTTGCGCTGACAGGCCGCGCAGACTTGTTCCCAACAGCAACAGAAAGAGGCTATCCCTTGGGATAGCCCCAGGCTGATGAGAAACCCCTTGTTTTTGGGGTTTCTCTTGGTTGTACGCCCAGCATGGGCGTCATCTCTAGGGTGAAAGTCCGAACGGGGGCTGGCGAACGCCTACCGTTAGCCAAGAGAAAGTTTGAACTTGTCAACAAGACGTATGAAGATCCTGAAAATATACGAGACGAAGCGTTCTTCTTGGATACACATCCTGGATGAGGTCTTTCAACGACTTGTCCCGATCTGTATTTTTCCGTTTCAGGTAAGAATAGTATCCACTTCTTGAAACGCCAAACTCAAGGATTCTGGATACGACTGAAACTTCTGACCTTTGATTGCCATAAAAATGCACCCCCTAAAATTACATCGGATTTCCCTAGGGGTTTTTCCAATGTCTATTCTAAGGGGTGCACTTCACACTATAATGGTGCTTTTTCAACTATATACCAGTTATCTATTCCCAGTATCTTCATAATTGAATCGATATCTTTCTCTGTAAACTTTTCCAGGTTTAGCTCCGGCACCATTTTTTCAAAAGGTTTTACATAAAATGCCCCGTTGCTATCCTCAACGTAGGCTAAGTATTTACTATCCACTACTTGTTCTCCAATTTGATATTGAAATTGTAATACATATATTTTTTGGATTTTGGCCTGAGATATGTCTGTTTTATTCTTAGCTGTTTCCATCCAACGTAATATTCTTTTTTTTTCTTCTTCTTCCGATAGGAAAACTAAGAACTCTGGTTGAGCTTTATATGGCAACGAATCCAAGCGATATTCTGACACTCCTATCGAATGCAGATTTTCTGCAGTAAAGTCGCTTACTAAAGACTCGTGGGTTTGATCATTTGTCATGGTTTTTTCCTTTGAAGAACAACCCCATAAGAAAAAAATAATCGTCAATGTCATGATGAGAAGTATTAGCCTATGATTCATAATCCCTCGCCTCCTTCATTTTTAGAAAAACCCCTCGTTCCAATTGGAACGAGGGGTTTGCTTTTTTCTTTTGAAAAAATTAATCCCAGTCAGTCCCCCAGTATGATTTGAAGATGCTTTGGAAGGAATAGTTCCCTCCTGTAATAGTAGGGAGATAGTTTATATCCAGTGCATGTGGAGTGTATTTGTAAAGCGCCCATGTTCCATAATTTTTTACCCAGATGTAGTTTTTGTACGTGACCCCATTAGAGGTTACCGTTTTTCCGTAGTTGATGTTGTTGAATAAGATTGGGTAAGTCTCAGTAGGGGAGTTATACCATAGATCCTTGAATAGTTTAGTTCCTTTGTCAATCTGGATATCAAATCCGCTTGTTCCATTCAGATCTCCGCCATCCGTTGCACCATAACCCATAGCATAGTAGAATCGGCGAGATGAGTAGCTGACACTACCAGGTGCTGCAGAAACAAGAGATTGTTCTTTTTGAAGGGTTGCAATAACCACCTTTGGATTCATTCTGTGTGTCTGTGCAGCATTGTAAATTGCTTTGGACGGAAGGATTGTTTTGTTGGTATTGTAAACATTCCCGTTAGAATCTCTTCTCCAAATTTGCACCGGATCTTTCAAAATAGAGTTTTTATTCTGAAAGAATGATTGGATCTCACTCTCTGTCATAGAACTATAGTTAATGAACTTATCGGATCCTGATGAACAAGGGCATGAACCCGGAACTAGATTGTTCATTAGAACGCCGTTGACATAGTAATCCTCATATGTAGTAGTACTTTCGATGCCTATGGACCTTAAATCACTCTCTGCTCCCTTCTTATTACCCTCTTCCATCTTTTCCTTCTCAAGATTCTCGTGATCATTAGTCTTGACTTCAGGAAATTTCAAATCATTACTAGAAAGGGCGTGTTTAAAAAGTTCTTTCCCGTTCTCATATTCAGTCACTTCTACGTAGTTGTCCCGTTTCACATATTTTTGTTTTCTGCCTTTGTTGTCTTCAGATTCTATCATTTTTCCATTTTTGTATTTATAGGTGACCTCAAGTCCATCCACATGAAATTCCTTATCAATTTTTCCATTTTCATCGTACAATAAAATGTTGACATTTTGTTCGTTTGCATATTGAAGGAGTTCATCAGATGTTGATGGATTTTGTTTTGCTTGAATAGGCGAGCTAAAAAACAGAGAACTAACAGAAATACCGACAGATAGCATCGATACTAACGATGCCTTAAATAATTTTTTGACAAATTTACCACTCCTTACCTATAGAGGATGTTTTATCCAATATTTACTATAACAAATTTCCAAAGAGGAAATTTGTCGGAATTTGACGCTCAAAAATAAAAAATTTTCAAGACATGATAATCGCGAAAACACTCATGTAGACCGTGTCCGAGTCAGTGAATTAATCAACATTAAACTGACGGATATCGATTTTCATTACTGCCAGATACGGAGCTATTTGAATCCTCCTGGAAAAAAATACGGATCGGGGAATCCGTAAAATTCGGCAAATACTCCGAATAATCGGGCCAACAGTAAATTTATCACCTCACAAACTTCGTCACTTCAAAGCTGGCAATCACCGTTGCACCGTTTGAATATAAATAGTAAGTTTCCGACATAATTTCTGCTACTTTGCGGGTAGTGTCAGTAAGGCTGCTACTGCCCTAATAAAGAGACATCCCGGTTCCCCTTTTTCTCGCGAAAAGGGGAAGGGATCTTCGTGTCTTTTTGCGTTAGCCGACCCTTGTCGCCAGGCTGCGGCCAAATTCAAGCTCGTCAAATTTGTTCAAAACCGTTTCCGGATCGTAAGCCCACACGGCTTCCTCCATGGAAAACTCGACAGGCACATCGCGAATGATCGTCGCCAGCTTCTGGCTTAAGTACACCTGCTCGCGATGCTCTTCCAGCTTGCTGCGCATTTTCGGCGTGCAGCTCGTCAAGTTGTCGTACAGGTTGTCCAGATTGCCGTGCTCGGTAATCAGCTTGGTCGCCGTCTTTTCCCCGATGCCCGGGCAGCCTGGAATACAGTCTGACGTGTCACCCATGAGCGCTTTGACATCTACGACCTGTTCCGGAGCGATGCCGCGCAGGGCTCGCAGGCTCGCCGGGTCGTAATGTTCGTGCTTGCCGCCGTTTTTCAAGATTTTGACGCTGACGTTTTCATCGACCAACTGCAAGCTGTCGTAGTCGCCCGTCGCGATGACGATCTCATGGCCATCTGCGGCGAGGCGCGTGGACAGCGTCCCCAAAACGTCGTCGCCTTCGTAACCCGGACAGCCCAGGTTCGGCACGGAAAAGGCAGCGGTGATTTCCTTGACCAGCTCGAACTGCGGAATCAGCTCGTCCGGCGGCGCCGTGCGATTGGATTTGTAGCCGTCAAACCACTGGCTGCGCACGAGCGACTCGCGTGACGCGACGTCCCAGCCGACCATCAGGTGGGTCGGGCGAACCAGCTCGGCGTAGTCCAGCATCATTTTCGTAAAGCCGTAGACCGCATTCGTGTAGACGCCTGTGGACGTTTGCCGATAAGCGCCGCCCCAGGCAGACCCGTAAAAGGCGCGAAATAAAAAGCTCATGCCATCGATGAGCAGTACTTTCCCTGTTTCATTCACAAATGGTGACTCCTCTCAGCTCCAAACTTTACGCCTCATTATAGCATAAAGCAGGGGGACAGCTTTGACAGATTTTACATTTGCAAAAGGCGTATGGACTTAGGATCTCGTGGGATGATAGTAGCACAAGAGGTTGAACCACCGCCTCTTGGACCTCAAAATCATCTTCCGGTCTCAGTCGGTGGGAGGCGAAGAAGCAGGCGGTTCAAATCCGTCCCGGGAGAAAAAAACGCGTCAGGAGGAATCAATCATGGCTAACAACAACGGAAGCAGCAACAACCTGGTAGTTCCTCAAGCGAACCAAGCTCTGGATCAACTGAAGTATGAGATTGCATCTGAATTTGGTGTAAATCTCGGCCCAGACACTACTTCCCGCCAAAACGGATCTGTTGGTGGCGAAATCACCAAGCGTCTGGTAAGCTTCGCTGAGCAACAAATGGCTGGCCGCTAAGCACAAGCTTTTGACAAGTAAATAGTTGGATGAAGAAAGGTCCCTTGCACGGGGCCTTTCTTGTTTTGGCTTGCAGCCCTTTCTTTTTGACAGGGTGCAAACACACAAGCACATTCGCGGACTAGTCATATGGTGTAACGAACAGCTCTCTATTTTGGTTGTACACGCGAAAGGAGTGACGTTTCGACGATGAAGAAAAAAGAAGTGAAAAAGCTTCTGCGGGAAAATCCTGAATTCGAAGCGTGGGTCGTGGAAGACTCCATGCGCGTCCGGGCCATCCGCAGCAATCCCGGCATGGCCGAAGAATTGTTCAAGCGTTGGAATGACCGCAAAAGAGGGCGCCTCGATTTTGACAACATCTCGCAAAAAACAAAACGAGCCAGCGAAATGCTGACAGGCGTGCAGTCGATCATGGACATGATGGCTGATTACACGAAAAAACTGTAGGGCGCGCTGCAATGGATTGGAGAAGGCTAGTCGGATAGCCTTCTTTTTCTTTTTCCTTTCAAAGCCTGTTTTGTTATACTAGAAAATGGGAGGGAGCATGCCTATGTTTCAATCGATGGTCAGTTTGATGACGGTCGTTGCCCTGACGCTCACGTCCGGAACGGCCGCTTGCAGCCAAGTACTGGAAGGCGCTTACGCGAGTGTAGAGAAACAGCAACCATCGATTAGCGTGACGCCAGCCAGGACGTATCCCGGTGATGTCATTTTCGTGCGCAGCAAACAGCCTCAAACGGTTACACTCTTCTCGCGATCGTACCGTTTGCAGCCCTCTTCTAACGAGTATGCCCGATTTATCCCGATTCCATTTGACGTGAAGCCGGGAGATTACAACGTGCAATCAGCGGATAAAAAACTCACGGCAACCTTGACGGTTCAGCCGAAGCAATTTGCCGTGGACAAGCTGACCGTCAGCAAGCAAATGAATGCGATGCGGCAGGACACGGCCCGGATCAACGCGGATCAGAAGAAAATCAACGCCGCTCGCGCAAGCTCCCGGGCGACGCCGTACTTTAGCGAACCGTTTACGATGCCGGCAAAAGGGACATTGACGACACCTTTTGGCTATCAGCGCGTCGTAAACGGAGTGCCCGCCAACCGCCACGCAGCGATTGACATTGCGAACAAAACCGGAACGCCGATCTGGGCGAGCAACCACGGCAAGGTCGTTTTGGCCGACTCGCTCTATTTGACCGGAAACACGATCATTATCGACCACGGCATGAACGTCTTTTCGATCTATGCGCATCTGTCCAAGCTTGCGGTTGCGACCGGGCAGGAAGTGAAACAGGGACAGGTGATCGGGCTTATGGGCACCACAGGTTTTTCCACAGGCCCTCACCTTCATTACGGCATGTTGATTGGCAATACGTACGTAAATCCGCAGCCGTTTTTTGATGCATCACCTTTCCTCTGGAAGTAATTGGAGGTGTTTTCATGAGAGTTACCCATGTGCCAAGCAAAGTCTTGAACAATATGGTCCATTTCTTGGCACCGTATGAACAGGCAGTAGAGGAATTGAAGCTCAAACTGAAAGGAATCAAGTACGGCTTTCTGAAAAGCGGCCGCTATTCTCCGATTGAGTTCGTGGTGGGACGGGTCAAAAAAGTGGACAGTCTCATCAAGAAAGCCAATGAGAAAGGAATCGATTTTCAGCAAGCCAACTGGCAGGACGAAGTGGCGAAGGAAGTCCAGGACATCGCTGGCTTGCGCATAGTCTGCCGCTACGTCGATGACGTCCGCGAAGTTCAGCAGTTGCTGCAGGAACGGGAGGATATCGTCATTCATGACATCAAGGACTATATCTCCACGCCAAAAGATTCGGGCTATCGCAGCATCCATATGATCGTTTCCTACACTGTATATCACGGGAGCGAAAAGCGTACCCTTTTTTGTGAAATCCAAATTCGTACACTCGGCATGAACTTCTGGGCGACAAACGAGCACGAGCTGCGCTACAAATACGCCGGAAACATTCCAACCGACGTGATGCAGCAACTGCACGAGGCTTCGGTCATTACTCATCAGCTAGACGTGCTGATGAACAACCTGCGCCATGAAATCCTCACGCCGGCCGAGGTGGATTCGACTTTGGAAGAAAAGCTGGAGGAAATTTTTTCGCTGTACGTGAAACAAGATGTGGAGTCCGCCGCAGCCCTGTACCGCGAGCACGTCAGCGGCTTTGAAGAGGCGTTTGCAGACAATCCCAAGTTTAAAATGATTCACGATTTGCTGGGAAAGCGCTTGAAATAGCAGACTCGCGAAGCTTCCTGGAGCCAAAAGCCATACGTTAACACCCGACAAGCAAGGAAAGGATATAGACTAACATGCGTCTTCTACTAACGTACCTTCTCGTTGTGGTCACGGTTATTTTCAACCTTGACGTGCCTGTGGCTTTTGCCGAGGGATCGTCATCGATTACACCAAATGAGCTGTTTGGCGAATCGGCCATCCTCATTGATGCGACAACGGGACAAGTCCTGTTTGAAAAGAACCCTCATGTGAAGCTGTACCCTGCAAGCATTACGAAAATTGCCACTGGCATTTACGCCATTGAAAAAGGAAATCCGGACGACGTTGTCACGGTTTCCAAAAAAGCCCGATATGAAGAGGGAACCCGGGTTTATTTGGGCGAAGGCGAGCAGGTTTCACTGCGCAAGCTGGAATACGGCCTGCTCATGCACTCCGGCAACGATGCGGCGACAGCGATTGCGGAGCATATGAGCGGGTCCACCGAGCAGTTCGCCGAGGAATTGAACGCGTTTTTGGCCGAAAAGGTCGGCGTGACCGAAACGCATTTTGCCAATGCGCACGGCCTGCACGACCCGGAGCACTATACGACGGCGGCCGACATGGCGAAAATCGCGCAGTACGCGATGAAAAACCCGATTTTCCGCGAGATCGTCGGAACGAACCGCCTCCCCTGGGACGGAAGAGAGTGGAAGTCGGAGCTTATCAACCACAACAAGCTGTTGCGCGATTACCCCGGCGCGACCGGGATTAAAAACGGCTTTACCGATCAGGCGATGCATACGCTGGTTGGCTCTGCCAAGCGCGGCGATACGGAAATGATCGCGGTCACGATGAAAGCGGCTTCCGGCAATTACGCCTACAAAGACGTGACCAAGCTGCTCGATTTCGGGCTGAACGGATACGAAACGAAACAGATCGCCGCAAAAGGCGAGCGCTATTCCGCCATTGCGGCTCCAGGCGACACAAACCAGGTGAGCTATACGGCCAAGGAAGACTTGTACGCCACGGTTCCGGTCGGGAGCGAGCCGCTCGTGGAGCTGACCGCAGACGGACAGCTTTCGGTGTCCGCCGGAGAACTGGCGATGACGTATCCGCTGGAGCGCCACGAGCCGCCTGCGCAGCGCGTGCAGGCAGCAAGCGCCGCTTTTGGCTTTGGCGCGGCGGACGACGACAGCAGCCATTCCTACGCGCGTTACGGGCTTTTGATCGCCTGGCTGGGAATGAATCTGTTTTTGATCGGCTATACGTTTTCCCGCTCGCGGCGAATGCGCCGAGTCCGGCAGCGCAACCTGGAGCGCCGTGTCAATTGATCGACCCGACAAAATCAAAAAACAGGACGGGAGCAAAGTGCCGTCCTGTTTTTTGGCATGCGGATTTGTATGAGCGACGCGGGTATAGCAGCCGTGTCCAAACGATCAAGCAGTACGTACACTACCGATATAGCTTTACTTTTCTGGCGAGGGGGAAGGGGAAGTGGACTCTCAAAACTATGCGCAAAGCCTCGTGTCCGTCATTATCCCCACCCATGGCGGAGCCAGGAATGTGGAACGACTGGTTCACATCGCCAAACAGGTGGCTTTGGCTACAGAAGTGATAATCGTCTGCGCAGGCTTGCCCCCGCACGCGGCAGACAGCGAATACGTGTGGGGCGCCAAAGTAGTTCCGGCGAGCGAGCAGGCCACGGCCAGCGAGTGCCGGGCAATCGGGGCGCAGCACGCTCAAGGAAACGTGCTGCTGTTTTTGGAGGAAGGCATCACGCTTCCTCTCGGTTCCTTGAAAAAATACACCGCAGCCTTGCTGAAAGGCTACGACCTCGTTCTCTCCGCAGGGGGCCGCGTGTTGACGACGAAAGGCAAGCTGTCGTCAGAGCGCTGTGCCTATGCGCTATTGAACCATCTGCTCGGGCAAAAGCAGCTCGGGAGCGCTTCCTTGGAAAAAGCTCCGTTTGCCTTGAACCGCAAAGCGCTGGAAGCGATCGGGCAGCACCATTTGCACGTTCCGGCCGCTGCGCTCGTCCGCGCTGTGCAAAAGGCTCTGGCGATTACGCTCGTGACATCTGGCTCGACTGGCCAGGCAGCGCGGAAAAGGTCAGCGGCGAATCAGCCTTTGGCCAAAAAGCAAGCTTTGATATTCCAGGAGCATGGCGAAGCGATTCAACTGCTCCTGCAGGATAAAGACGTGCGTGGCGCCTTGCCTGATGGAGAGCGGCACCGCATCCTGGTGCAAGCGCCTGGACTGCTGCATTTGCGTTCCGTATTCTATCAGGAATCCCGCGAAAAGGAGGGGGATGAATGGGGTGCCAAACGGAAAGAAAGGCCCAAAAGAACCCGCAAAAGGGCGCAAAGTCGCAAAAAACGGTCGCATTAGCGATGTGGACAAATTGGAAAATCAGGACAGACTAAGCATTATCATCGGGGTGGAGCAGGACGAAGACACGATCGTCAAGGTGCTCAAGCAGGCAGAAAAGCTCTGTCCGCTAGAGATTGTCGTCGTCGTGCACGGCAGCCATGATCGGTCACTGGAGCATGTGCTCGCTTACTCGGCGTCGCCCGTCCTCCGCGTTTTTGCCTACCCGTATGCGCTGGGGGAAGACGTCTGGCGGGCGATCGGCGCGCGCGAAGCGGCAGGAGATGTGTGGCTGTTTCTGGGGGCGGAACAGATCGTCGCCGCGCAACAGCTTCAGCTTTTTGTCCGCTCCTGCTATCGCGGTACAGATATCGCGTTGCGGCAAGCGCATGCTTTTCCTGCGAGCGAAAAAATTGGGCAAGATCCGGTAGAGCTGGCGAAGTGTTTTCTGAACAACCTGCTCGAGCGAAGCGAGCTCGGCAGCTCGTCGATGGGCGATCTTCCCTTTGCCATGACCCGGGAGGCCGCGGCGTCGATTGGCGCGCATCATTTGTTCGTTCCGGCTGTCGCCCAGGCGATCGCGCTGCAAAAAGAGCTGCGAGTAACCCCCGTGCGCACCGCGAAGGAGCGCGTCTCTGCCAAAGCGGCAAAAGCAGAGCAGGCGAGAGACAGCACAAGCGCCCTGACAGACTTAGGAGATCATCTGGAAGCGCTCTCCCTTTGGCAAGCACAAGCAAAGGACAAGTGAAAAACCTCAAACAAGCGATGCTGCGACAAGTATCGCTCTATATTTTTCATTTTGCAGCGTTCGGTTTTTGTAGTACGATAAGCTGGTAGGAAATTTTTTGAAAGCGAAGGAGCAAGCGATTATGAGCATACATATCGGAGCCAAGCAAGGCCAAATTGCGGACACCATTTTGCTGCCAGGCGATCCGCTGCGGGCCAAATACATTGCCGAGACCTTCCTGGAAGGTGCCGAATGCTACAACGAAGTGCGCGGCATGCTCGGATTTACAGGTACATACAAAGGGAAGCGCGTATCCGTACAAGGGACAGGCATGGGTGTGCCTTCGATTTCGATCTACGTCAACGAGCTGATGGAATCTTACGGCGTGCAAAACCTGATTCGCGTCGGCACGTGCGGAGCGATCCAGGAGGACATCAAGGTGCGCGACGTCATCATTGCGATGAGCGCTTCTTCTGATTCGCAAGTCAATCGCCTGTTGTTTAACCAGATTGACTTTGCCCCGACAGCAAGCTTCGACCTGCTGCACAAAGCTTACCAGGTCGCTTCCGAGCGCAACCTGTCAGTGAAGGTCGGCAATATTTTCACAAGCGACAGCTTCTACCGCGAGAATTTTGACCTGTACAAAAAGCTGGCCGGCTACCAGGTGCTCGCCGTAGAAATGGAGTCTTCCGCGCTCTACACGCTCGCTGCCAAGTACAAGCGCAACGCCTTGTCCATTTTGACAGTAAGCGACCATATCTTGACCGGGGAAGAAACGACGGCCGAGGAGCGTCAAACGACTTTCAACGAAATGATTGAAGTGGCGCTGGACGCAGTCTTAACCAAATAACCATCGCGAAGACTGACAACCCGCTGGCAACACGTGACAGTGGGTTGCTTCCATTCTGTCGCTCACTATATCGCTTTGCTAGGAGGAATGAAGCTTGAGACAGCATTACCCGGATTTTTTCGAAACAGCGTTTACAGAAGGCTTCCGCACGGAGCAGCATAACTACGAATACCGCCTGGTGCCCCAGGAGATTGGCCAGTTGCAGGTGCCAACGGGAAAAATCGTCGCTAACGATCCGCTCGTCATGTTTGAAACCGAGCCGTTTACCGAAACATTTCCGACAGGCTCGTTTCCGGTGCAGCTTGCGATCGCCCAGGTAACGCCTTTGGACGCGGCAGGTGCGACACAAGGGGAAATGGAGCCGGATGAGCGCGTCGCGCTGGCCCGGATCGTTTTTGCCGACAGGCCGGTCGCTAGCTGGAAAATGGCTGTCTGGGAAAATTCCGATGTGACGCAGCTCGCCGCCAATGAGTTTTTCGGCTACGGCGTGGACGCCGGAACGGGCGCTTTTATGGACGAAAAGGCGTGCAAGCGCCTGGAGAGCCGTTTGGAGCAGGATGAGGCATTTTCCGAGGCGTTGATGGCGGAAATGGATCAGACGTACAAGCATACGAGAAGCTGGCTCGTCAAAGATATGGGGGATGGGTGCAACATCGCGATGTTTTCCAGCGGCTGGGGCGATGGCAGCTACGCGAGCTATATCGGCTATGACGCAGACGGGCAAATCGTTCGGCTGTTGACGGATTTTTATTTGGTGGATTGGATGGAAGGGCAAGAAGGGGAGTAAGGTGGGAGTCCTCTTGGAGTCTTATCTTTATATCTTCTGATCTGGAGAAGGGAAGCGAAGGATAGGGCGAAGGGGAAGGAATGTTCATAGTTCATATACGTCAAAACAGAGTGCCGCTATTTTTGGGCACTCTTTTATGTTTACTTTTTCTTGGCTTCTTTTTTCAGGTAGTGGGCCAGGTTGTTCAAGGTGTCTTCGTAGGAGCGTTTTTGGGAACGGGTGGCGGTTGCCGTCGATTTTATTTTGCCTTTTGTCATGTCGGGACCTCCAGGTGGGTGAATTTGAATTTTTAGGCATAGTGATCTCGATTATACTATAAATTAATTTCCAATAAATGTAAATACAATTTTATATAATACTTAAAAAAGTTACTTTATAGTGAGTTTTTACTGGAGCTTTTTCGCATTGCATGTGGTCTACTGACCGTTTTCAGGCAGCGAAAATACCGCGCGCCGAATGTGGGACCCGAGTGCGAGTATCTGAAGGGAATGGTCGAGTTTGGTGGAAGGTTGCTGATGTGGCTTATTGTCAGAACATGCTTTTTGTCATTTTTGTCAAATGAAAATTTCGTCTGAGCGTATGTTAACTGATGTATGCAGGTTGCTAACGGCTAACGGATGATAACGGATATTGAGGTTTGTTCATTGAAGTTAATGTTGAGTTTGCGAAGTTTGCTGTTTGCTGCTGATTACGTTGCTTAATCCGCAATGCGCAAATGCGCAGTTGGCGATCGCTTGTTATGTGTCGCTGTTGATTTGCATCTGTGCTTATAAGGTCGATTCGTGGAAACGCATCGTATTAATCGTATTAGATGAACTGGACGTTTGGACGTTGCAAATAATTCGTGTGGTGTCTGGTGGTTTAAGACTCATCTATGCAGGAACTCTAAGTTCGTCGGCTAGTAGCCAATCCAAGTTGTGTAGCTCTTGTAACGCAAACAGGCAATAGGTTAGCGCATCTAACTGCTGCTTTCTCCATTTTATTTTGAGTCCGATAATATATATTATGTAAACTTATAAAAAAAGCAAGAAATGCATGGGTGTGGTTACGCTGGATGATGTGTGCTGATTATGTACGATTTAAGTGTGTTAAGTATGCAGCAGCAGCTCCAATAACTGCGTATGGCTTAAATTTATGGTTCCGTCCATAGATTTTGCATAGTTTGATGCTATATCCAGATTCGCAATGGGATTGCATGTTAATAGCGTGTTGTAAGTTATGAGAAATTGTCAGTAACGATAAACAGTTGTCAGTAATGCTTTTTGTCGACGTCAGAAGAACCAAGTAGTAGCCCTCCACAGTCAAAGTTTCAAGTTTTCCTTTCAGTTCATGAAATGGCTGTTTTATGAACTGAAAGGAAAACGAAATGAGTTTCGCTCATCATTGAATCAAAATCTAATCATTTTTGTTTGATGTTCGTGTCCCTCACCACGGGTTGGCATTTTGCCCCCAGCTTCAAATAAAATTCGACTTCCCGAATTGCCCCCCCTTGCTCTTGGCTGATGGTTAGTAACTCTAATCCTCGCAACGGACCCCTCCACCTGGTTGTTTGATGCTCCTCTCTCCCCTGTTCGGCTCCCTCGGTTTGGCGTCGCTTTTGCCGGATTGCCTTTCCGCTCAGGAGTTTAAGCGGATAGCGCTGAAAATGACGGTTTGATAAACACCCGAAACCTTGGCCCTCGTGATCTCTTGTCTTGCCGCCTCGACAACTGCAAAAACGGAAAAGATCGGCGTAAAAATTTCCCCCAAAAAGCTTGACTGCTCGTGGAAAACGGAATACAATCCTCCTATTTGACAATTATGACAATAGTCAGTAGATTCCGGTATGATGAAACAAAGTAAGGAAGAGGCACACTTTTTTGCGGAATACCAAACTTCTGATTGTAGATATAGAACTAATTACAAATGAATGGATAATTGGTTGGTTTGAGCAAACATTTGCACATGCGCCCGTTCGCCAATTTGATTACATTGAACGAACTGGTCATTTGGAGATAGCCCTTGCATGCACGTTGCCAGAAAAAATCGGTGGCCAAGAGTAATTATAACATGACCCGCTCGATGTGCAGTTGTTTCCAGAGGCGGAACAAAACGTCGCCGCGCAACATCTTTAGCCCTTTGTGCGCTCCTGCTATCGCGGGACAAATATCGCATTGCGGCAAGCGCATGCTTTTCCTTCGAGCCAAAAAGGTGAAATCAAAAAGCAAGGCATAGGTATTTATCCTACACCTTGCTTTTGGCAAAGGAAAAAGTGCAGATGTATCTCCCTGCACGGTGCAGCCGACTCGCACATTTTCCCAACAGCCTAACCTAAGTACTCGCTAGAAGAAACTCCTCTCCACTAGGCAACCGCAGCCCATCTGCTCGACCGCTAAAATACCGCTGGTCAAGCTCGCTTGCAGACACGTGCTGAACTTCCCGGAACCCGGCCGCGCGGGCCAAAGCTAGCATTTCCGGCGGCGTGAAAAAGCTGATGAACGGGGTTCCGCTTGCACGCGCGCCCTTTGCGGATGTGGCAAATCCGGAACGGACCTCGGGAGCTGTGGCCTCCATCGGCAAAAGGAACGTCATCGCCAGCGTGGAGCCAGGTGCGAGCGTCGCTACCTGGCGCAAAGTGGCGGCAATGGCGTCTTTTGTGAGGTACTGGGTAACGCCAGTCGAGGCGACCACTGCCGGGCGGCTCGCGTCGAAGCTGGCAGCCTTTAGCTGCTCCAGCCAGGACTGGTCTGCCTCGAAGTCGACCGGGACGAACCGCAGCCACTCCGGGATGCCAAAGCCGAGGTCCAGCAGGCGCTGCCGCTTCCATGCCTGTGTCTCGGGCTGGTCAATTTCGAAGACGCGGATGTTCGCGGCGATCTCCGGGCGACGCTGGGCAAAAGTGTCCAGACCTGCACCGAGAATAACGTATTGCGTGACGCCCTGATCGGCTTGTTCGCTGACGAGATCCTCCACGAAGCGGGCACGAGCTACGATAGACGCCCGGAAGCTGCGCGAGAACTGCGGGTCCATATCGGGGCGCTGGCGCCAATCGGCGTCCGGGTTCGCCAGTTGCAGGCCAACTTCGTCTGCAAGCACATGTGGTGCGGAGTCGAGCCGGACGTGCAATGCCCGCCACAATGCGACTCGCACCGCCGTGTTGTCCGGGATTGTCTTTTGCTTGTCTGG
The DNA here is from genome assembly GCF_004117055.1 of Brevibacillus agri. Classification (NCBI taxonomy): domain Bacteria; kingdom Bacillati; phylum Bacillota; class Bacilli; order Caryophanales; family Paenibacillaceae; genus Brevibacillus; species Brevibacillus agri. The sequence continues at coordinate 3,084,166 of NZ_CP026363.1, read as the reverse complement.
CATGATATAAGCTCTCCTTTTCATGACTGTTTGACAAAACATTAGAAACCTGTGGCTATCTGAGCTAGTTTTTTTACGATGGATGAAAGCTCCCTCATCTCCGCCTTACCGCAAATACTTCCCCGTGATCGACTGCTCCGCATGGACGATCTGCGACGGTGTGCCCTCAAACACAACCTGGCCGCCTTTGCTCCCACCGTCCGGCCCCATGTCGATGATCCAGTCCGCCTGGCTGATGACTTCGAGGTTGTGCTCGATGACGATCACGGTATTGCCCGCATCCACGAGGCGGTTCATGATCTCCAAAAGGTGGCCGATATCTGACATGTGCAGTCCTGTCGTCGGCTCGTCCATGACGTAAATGCTGCCCTTTTTATGCAGCTCGCTGGCCAGCTTGATGCGCTGGCATTCCCCGCCCGAGAGCGTGCTGAGCGGCTGGCCGAGCGTAATGTAGTTCAGCCCCACATCGCTTAGCGCCTGCAGCTTGCGGACGACTTCTTTTAGCTCGAAAAAGTCCAACGCCTGCTCCACTGTCATTTCCAGTACATCTGCGATAGACTTGCCGTTCAGCTTGTAGTCGAGCACCTCTTCCTTGAACCGCTTGCCGCCGCATACTTCGCACGGCAGCTTCACGCTCTCAAGGAAGGCCAGGTCTGTGTACACGACCCCGAGCCCCTGGCAGTTCTCGCAAGCGCCTTTGGAGTTGAAGCTGAACAAGCTTTGATTGACCTTGTTCGCGGAAGCAAACGCCTTGCGCACATCGTCCATAATTCCTGTGTAGGTGGCGGGATTCGAGCGCGTCGACACGCCTACTGCCGACTGGTCGATGACGATGGCGTCCGGATGCTGGCGGAGGAATACTTCGTTAATGAGCGTGCTTTTGCCTGAGCCGGCGACACCCGTCACGACTGTCAGCACGCCTGTGGGAATGTCCACACTCACGTTTTGCAAATTGTGCAAAGTAGCTTCTTTAATGGAAAGATTGCCGGACGGCTGCCTGCAATCTTGCTTCAACTGCAGCGGCCGCTTCATGTGCGTGCCTGTCAGGGTGCCTGACTCCAGCAGACCCTGGAAGCTGCCTTCGTACATGATGTTGCCGCCGCGGCTGCCCGCGTGAGGCCCGACGTCGACGATATGGTCGGCTACCTTGATGACATCCGGGTCATGCTCGACGACGATGACGGTATTGCCTTTGTCGCGCAGCTTTTGCAGCAAGCCGTTTAACCGATGGACATCGCGCGGGTGCAAGCCAACGCTCGGCTCATCGAAAATGTAAGTGACATCCACCAGACTGCCGCTCAAATGCTTGACCATCTTGACGCGCTGCGACTCGCCGCCGGACAGCGTATCGGTCTCCCGGTCCAGCGTCAAGTAGTCCAGCCCGATATCGACCAGATGCTGCAGCCGCTCTGTCAGCGACTTGACGATCGGGGCGGCGGTGGCGTCGTCAATTTCCCGGATGACGCGGATGAGCTGGCCGACCTCCATGGCAGACATGTCCGCGATGTTGCGCCCGTTGATTTTGCAACTAAGCGCGGCCTGGCTGAGCCTTGCGCCGCGGCAACTAGGGCATGGCCCTTCGATAATGTACGGGGCGACCGCTTTTTGGGTGCGTTCGGACTTCGTTTTCACGTCCTGCTTGATGTACTTGTTGGTGAACTTCTCGATGACGCCTTCCACGGTAATGTTCGTCGCCTTTCCGGCGAAGTCCAGCTTCACTTTCCTCGCTTTGCCGTACAGCAGTTGCTCAAGTTCCTCCGCCGAGTAATCGCGCAGCTTTTTGTCCGGGTCAAACGAGCCTGACTGCACGACCAACGTCCAATCCCAGCTATCTACTTTATAGTCCGGCAGCATGATCGCCCCTTCGTTCAGCGACTTGGACATGTCGATCGCCTTGCTCATATCGACGCCCAATTTGCGGCCGATCCCGTTGCACTCCGGGCACATCCCTTGCGGATCGTTAAACGAAAACATGTGCGCTTGTCCGACATACGGCTGCCCCACCCGCGAAAAAAGCAGGCGGAGAATGGGAGAAATATCGGTAATCGTGCCCATCGTGGAATGCGAACCGCCGCCCAGCCGCTTCTGGTCGACGATGACAGCCATACTCAAGTTTTCGATTGCGTCTGCATCCGGCTGCGGATAGCGCGGCAGGAAATTGCGCACGAACATGCTGAAGTTCTCATTCAGCAAGCGCGTCGATTCTGCGGCAATCGTATCGAACACGATGGAAGATTTGCCGGACCCGGATACCCCGGTGAAAATCGTAATCTTCCGTTTGGGAATGCGCAACGATACGTTTTTGAGATTGTTTTCCCGCGCACCCGAGATGACGATATACTCCTGATTCGGTTCGCTCATGCGTAACACCCTCCCGCTACTGGTAGTTTCTGACTCATCTTCCCATTGTACCATTCCTCGTGCATCCATAGTCGAGCCGGACATGCTTTTTCTCCCCGGGAAGAGAAGGCCGACACAGAAAAAAACGACCCTGTAAAAAGGGTCGTCCATCGTTTGCCGCAGCTTATTTCTCTAACTCACCATCGTCATCGGTTACCGCAAAATTGTAGTTGATCGAACGGGTAAATGGCTCGCCGTCTTCATTGATGCCCGTTACGTCAAAAGACAGATTGTACACGCCCGGCTTGGTTGGGACCGTAAAATTGCCAGTCAGCTCTTCGCCCTTGATGGCAAACTTCACCTGGTCGAGCACACTCGCCTTTTTGCCGTTGAGCGAGCGCGTCACATTTGCTTTTTGCAGCAAGGACGGATCAATTTCGTTGTTGCCCAGCTCGACGGAAATTTTCGCTTTGTCGCCCTGCTGGAATACTTTTTTGCTTGCTTTTACCTTGGCCCGCTCGCCGCCTTCAATCGAAGCGACCATGAAGAACGCATCGTCTTCGCCCTCTACCTCAAGCGTCCATTCCCCCGCTTCTGGCTCGTCGACTTCAATGAAATGATGAACGGCATCGCTGAAAATCGGAGGTTCGTCCTCTGCGTTGTTCTTTTTGCTCAAATCTGCCTCATACTCCTGGCCAGACGGGCTAATCAATGTCACCTTCGTATCTTTCGAGGCAGTCATCGTGTCGAGGTTCAGCTTGTCAATGCCGCTCTCCAGGAAAAACGTTTCAGATACCTTGTCCTCCACTTCGCCGCCGCGCAAAATGAAGGAGCTTTCTTCTGCGGCAGAAGCTTTCGTTTTGGTTTTGCTTACTTTGTTCGGCTGTTCGCGAAGCGCAGCGGATGCTTTTTTCAGTTTCGGCTCGACCAGGTTCCACGTGTGCGAAGCTTTCGCGATTTGCCCGTGGGAAATGTTTTTCGTAAAGCTCTTGATCCCGTAAGGCAAGCCGAGAGCCGAATCTACGGAAACAGCGCCATCGTCTTCGCCGGGAAGAACGGCATGGGCAAACCACGTGGCGCTAAACAAGCCATCGTCGCCTGTTCCGGCAGACATGTAAGTGGTCGTGTAACCGTTTTCGCTACGGTTGTCGGTCTGGGAACGGAAATTCGCCATGTATGACGTTTGCAAGGAGTACACGGCATCGTCTTTTTTGCCGAGAATATCCGCGAGCCACCCTGCCCAGTTGCTGTATGCCAGGTCCGCCAGTTCTGACCCTTTGTTCGGGGTAGACAACTGATGGACCACGTTTACGTACGGATGTGCCCCGTAGTGGACGAGCGCGGTCTGTGTGTCAATGCCGCCTTTGGAATGCGCAATGACATTGATTTTCGAAACGCCGTAATAATTTGCCACTTTTTTGATTACTTCGGCGAGCTTCGCACCGTTTGTCCACATGTTTCCGCCAGTGCCATCTGCGTCCTTCAACTGGACAAAAGCGGTACGATACCCGGCGTTATAGGCCGCATCGTAAAATCCGTCTTCCGTGTACCATGTTTTGTAGGTAGAGTGCAAGCCTTGCACAAAGAGAATCACGGGTTTGTCATTGGAGACGTTGGGAGGAATTGCACCCGTGTACCAGTCCCCAAAATGGCCGTTCGGGTTGTCGTCATGCAGCATCGGAGCAGGAGCCGCTGCGCTTGCGACAGTGGGGCAGACCAGTACCGTCGTTAACGTAACGGCTGCCAGCATGCGGGACAAAGCTTTTTGCGTTTTCATCGTAACACCAACCTTTTCAGATAGGATTTATATTGTGCCACCCCGCTTTGCTAGAAAGAGGGATGGATTGGCACCATGGTTTCTTCGTTCCGCGCATGTTGAATGATTTCGAGGATCGGGCCGGTTTGCTGGTGCAGGAAGAAATGACCGCCAGACACCGGGTAAAAGCGACACGCTCGCTCGCAGTAGTCGCGCCACGCCCAAATATCTTCGGGTTCAATCGAATCCTCCGTACCATACAGCACCGTCATGTTCACAGGCACTTGGCGTGGAAGGGCGGGATTCATTTCATACGTCTGCACCGCTTGAAAATCGGCCCGCAAGATCGGCAAAAACAGCTCCAGCAGCTCCGGATTTTCCAAGACGTCTTCTTGTGTGCCGCCGAGCTTGCGCAACGCTTCGACGAACTCGGCGTGCGGCAGGTTGTACGTCTTTACGAGCTTGTGATACGCATGCGGTACACGCGAGGCGGACAAAAACAAGTGCTCGGGCAACGGCGCTCCCTTTTGCATCAGCTTTCGCGTCAGCTCAAAAGCGACGAGACCGCCCATACTGTGGCCGAAAAAGGCAAACCGTGTCTCGTGAAGCGCGGGCGTGATCCGTTCGCACACGTCCTCCAGCAGCTCGTAAAAGCAGGTTGGCAAGAACGTATCCTGCTTTTGCTGGGGAGGGTGCGGGCGCACCTCAAACGGGTCGATTTCCAAAAACGTGGGCGGAAGTCTCGACTTCCAACTGTAATAGATGCCAGGAAGTCCGCCTGCGTACGGAAAGCAAAACAGCTTCATCTCTTTCCCCCATCTTTCCTGATTCCTAAAAGCGTAGCCCGTTGCCAAACACGGCTATGCGAGGCCGGCGCTGCTCTGTGACCATTCGCGCGCAGGTAGGTCTTTTCGCTGCTGGACTTCATACATGCTGGCGTACAAACCGTTTTGAGCGAGCAACTCCGCATGCCGCCCCTGTTCCACGACTTTTCCTTCGTGCAGCACGTAAATGATGTCCGCATGCTCGACGGTCGACAGGCGATGCGCGATGACCAGAACCGTTTTTTCCTGCATGAGAGCCGCCAATGCTTGCTGCACCCAATACTCCGATTCCGCATCCAGCGCAGAGGTTGCTTCATCGAGCAACAAAATCGGCGCATTTTTCAGGATCGCTCTGGCAATCGCGATGCGCTGACGCTGTCCCCCCGACAGCTTCGCACCCCGCTCGCCCGTTCTCGTCTGATATCCGTCCGGCAGCTCCAGGATGAAATCGTGAGCGTAGGCCGCTTTGCACGCTCTCACGACATCTTCTTCCGTGGCGTCCTGGCAACCGTAGCGGATGTTTTCTGCAATCGTCCCTTCGAACAAAAAGGCGTCCTGCGGCACGTAGGCAACCAGGCTTCTCAGTTCGGCAATCGAGTATTGTCCGAGCGGTTTTCCCATCAGAAAAAGCGAGCCGGCTGCAGGCGGGTAATAGCCTAGCAAAAGCTTCATGACCGTACTTTTGCCGCCGCCGCTCGTCCCGACGAGCGCAGCCATTTGGCCGCGTCCGATGTGCAGCGATACTCCATCGAGCACTTTTGTGTCGGCGGTGTATCCGAAGACGACCTGCTCCATTTTCAGCATGCTGTCGCTATCATCGGCGTGGGCGAAACGGAGCGGGTACTGGTCCGGTTCGAGCGGCTCCTGGAGAAACCCGACGATCCGCGAAGCGCCCGCGAGCGAGCCTTGCAACGTAGTGATGACATGACCGAGCTGCAAAAAGGCCAGTGTCACAAGCATTTGCTGCTGAATCATGGCGACCAGTACGCCGAGTCCGATCATTTGTTTGGCGACCAGCATGATGCCAACCACAAGCATTCCGCCGAAGCTGACAAACTGGATGAAAAAGTTGGTCCCTTCCAGCAGCGCGTGCTTATGCCCTTGCTTGATGGCCGACGAAGCCACTTCTTCATTGGCTTTCGTATAGCGGGCAGTCACGACGTTATGTAAATGAAACATTTTGACGACGGGCAAGCCTGCCAAAAAATCGCTCAGCCGTTCGGTTCCGATCCCCAACTGCTGCTGCAACTGGTCGCCGATGCGCCGCACGGACTTGGCAAACTGCGCATTCACGTACAAGGTCAACGTGCTTACGAGCAAAAGCACCGTAGCGATTTTTCCATCCAGGGCAAACATCCCGATGATAGACCCGATCAGTGACAACAAAATGATGCACAGCGTTTTCAATTGCTCTCCGTACGCCCGCTCCATCAGTTGGACATCGTTGCCCAGCCGCGACATCGTATCGCCCGAATGGTGCTGTTCATAATAGGCAAACGGCAATCGGCTCAAACGCTGAAAGACAAGCAGCCGGATGTCGGCAATCAGCTCGCGAACGCAGCGCCGATAGATGTAGCTAAAAAAGGGCGACAGGAGACTGAACAACAAAAACATCGCGGCGATGGTGACAATCGCTCTGGTGAGCAGGGCCGGGTCTTTTGTATGCGCAAAATCGGTCAAGTCCTTAAACACAAATGGCAACGCGACCAAAACCGAGGCTTGCCCGATTCCATCGCCCAAAAGCCCCAAAAAATACGCGCGCTTTTTGGCTTTCATCAACGACAGCAGTTGAAGAAGCTCCTGCCCCAACTTTTGGATGAACATTCCTATATCCCCTCCGCTGCCAGCGCTCGTTGCTCCTCTGTGGCAAACTGTTTTTGATACAAGCGGGTGTACACGCCGCCTTGGGCAAGCAATTCGTAGTGCGTGCCTCTTTCGACGATTCGGCCATGTTCGAGGACGAGCACTTCATCCGCGTCTTTGATCGTGGAGAGGCGATGGGCAATGACCAGCACCGTCCGATCGCGCATCACATTTTCCAGCGCTTCCTGGACGAGCGCCTCCGACTCGGTATCGAGAGCGGACGTCGGCTCATCCAGCAACAAAATTGGCGCATCCTTTAAAATCGCCCGGGCAATAGCGATACGCTGTTTTTGTCCGCCAGACAGGCGAGAGCCGCGTTCCCCCACTTTTGTTTCATAACCGTGGGGAAGCTCCATGATGAAATCATGCGCATTGGCTGCTTTGGCCGCAGCAATGATCTCGTCTCGCGTCGCATGAATCCGGCCGTACGAGATGTTTTCCGCAATCGACACCGGAAAAAGCGTCGTGTCCTGCGAGACGAGGGACAAATAGCTGCGCATCTGTGCCGTATTCCAGTCGTGCAAGGAATGCCCGAACATTTTCACGCACCCGTTGCCCGCTTCGAGTTGGTAAAACCCGCACAGCAATTTCAGAATGGTGCTCTTTCCGCTGCCGCTGGAGCCGACCAGCGCAACCGTTTTGTTGCGGGGGAGCGCAAAGCTGACGTCCTCCACGATGTTCGTCGTGTCATAGGCAAACGTGACGCTCTCGAACTCGACCGGAACCGCTTGTGGATTGATGCGAATGGCTGGCTGATCGTCTGGCTCCACAGGCTGCAAAAAAATTTCTTGCAGACGCTTGGCTGCTCCGGACGTTTCCTGGACTTGGGCAAACAGCACGGGGGCAAGAGACAGCGGCTCGATAATAAAGTGAAGCAAATAGCTGAAAATGACCAGGCTGCCGAGGCTCAATTCCCCTGTCTGGATCAAGTAACCGCCGTAGGCGACAAAAAACAGGATCGGGGCCGAAAACAGCAAAATGCCGGGGGCGGTCATAAAAGCTCGCTTTTTTTCCGCCTGTATCCCGTTGTGCAGCACTTGTTTCATCCCCGCTGCGTATTTGCGGTACATCACGTCTTCCAGTTGAAAAGCTTTCACCATGTGAATCCCGGACAACGTGTCCTGGGCAATGGCGTTGGTTTGCCCCAAATGCTCCTGCATCCGCTCGGCGTACTTTTGCAGTGGTCTGCTCATCCGCCCTGTGACCGCGATTGCAACAGGCAGGATCGCGACGCTGAAAAGAATCAGCTTCCAATGGATCGACAGCAGCAGGGCCAGTGCCCCGGCAAACACGACCGGCAAGTAAAACAGTTGGAAAAAATGTTGCTGCAAAAAACTTTGCAAGAGTTGCGCATCGCTTGTCAGGCGAGAGACGAGATCGCCTGAATGGTATTGATCCATCGTGGACATGGGGACTTTTTCGAGATGAGCAGCGATTTTGTTTTTCAAATCCCGCATGGCTCTTGCGCTGAATCGGGCTGCTGCGTACGTAATGAAATATTTTGCGAGAAAACCGACGATGGTGAGACAAAAAATGATGAGGGCGATGCTGACCAGCTTGTCAAAGTCGTTTGTATGTTCGACCATGCTTTGAATCAGGATGCCCATCCAAATGTCTGCCACCGCCACGAGCACCGAAGCAACGATGCAGATCACAACCCAGATCCGGTAAGGCTTGACAAACGACAATGCCCAGCCAAACGCGGAGGTGCTCCTTGCGTGGGGATCTTGCTTGGGAAAAATCATGTGCGGCTCCTCTCCAAAGATGTTAGGGATGGATTCCCCCCGGAAAAGCTTTCTCCCAAGGGGAATCCTCACTCGGTTGCCGTCTTATTTCAGGATGAACAGTTCCTGCAGGATGTTTTGGAAGATCGCGGCATTTTGCGACACGTAGCGGCCTGCCAACATATGCGCGTGGATGCCGTACCCGTTGTACGTCATCAGCCGTTTCGTCGCTTTTGCCCAGGCAGCTTCGTTCCATTCGGCTGCCACCGGAGCGTCCTCGTCCGCCTCCAGCTCCGATTGGATGAGGTGGATCGCGGCATTCGTCATTCCGGTGTTCACCAGTTCGTTATGGAACATGACATAGCTGACCGTTTTGCGGACGAAGCTTTGCTTCACAAACTCGTTGGCCGCGTACAGTTGGAAATCTTCTTCGGTCATGTTGAACATCTCGGTGTTTTCGCCGATCTCAGCGAACAACTGGGCAATGTCGTTTTCCGTTTCCGCGACAGTCCGCTCGATCGCCTTGTCTTTCCAGTACGAGTCGAACAGGATGAGATCGGTTACGACATGGCCGCGTTTCTCCAGTTCTTTTGCAAGCTCAAAGGCCAGATTGCCTCCGGAGGAATAGCCCATGAGCGTGTACGGCCCGTCTGGATCAATCGCGGTGATCGCCTCGATATACTGCTCCATCCGGTCGTCTTCCTGGATGAAATCAAAGCTGTACAGGGAGACACCGTGAGTTTCTGCGGCAAGCTTCTGGTAATACACGCTCTGGGCCCCGATTGGCGTGAAGCAGAAGACGTTTCTGCCCGTTTGCTCATTCAGCAAAATGGCTTTGCCGTACCGCGTTTCAAAGCGTTTGTGCGTGATGAAATCGGCTACCTTTTCTACCGTCGGATGTTGGAAGATGAGGTTCAGCGGCAGCTCGATCTGCATGTACGCATACACTTTGGCAATCAACAGCGTAGCTTTTAAGGAATGGCCGCCCAGTTCAAAGAAATCGTCCGTGATGCCGATTGGCTCTACGCCCAATACTTCTTGCCAAATGGATGCCAGTTGCTGTTCGGTCGCATTTTTCGGCGCCACGTACTCGCGTGTAGTCGCATCCGACTGTTGCGGTTTCGGCAATGCTTTGCGATCTACTTTTCCGTTTGCGGAGTGCGGCAGTTGCTCCAGTTGGACGAAATAGCTCGGCACCATGTAAGCAGGCAGCTCTTTGGCCAGATGGCTTCGCAAGCCGGATACGGACACTTCTGCTGCGGCGACGACATAGGCGCAAAGGTATGGGCCATAAGCGGCGTCATCGTCACGGGCGACGACGACTGCTTGATCGATGCCTTGGTAAGCGAGGACGGCACTCTCGATCTCCCCGATTTCGATGCGATACCCTCGCACCTTGACCTGTTCGTCTGCACGGCCGATGTATTCAATCGTGCCGTCTGGCCGCCATTTCACCAGGTCGCCTGTTTTGTACATGCGCTCGCCCGGGCAAAACGGATTTTCGACAAACTTCTCTGCGGTCAGCTCCGGCTTGTTCCAATAGCCGCGGGCAAGCCCGGCTCCGCCGATGCATAGCTCGCCGACCACGCCAACCGGCTGCAGGTGATGCCCGTCGTCCACGATGTAGACGTGTACGTTCGCAAGCGGTCGGCCAATCGTGATCGCTTGCCCCGCTTCAATCGAACGGGAGATGGTGGTCACGACGCTGTTTTCGGTCGGCCCGTATTCATTGTTGATTTCGATTGCCGGGTGCTTTTCTTTTGTTTTTTGCACAAGCTGTACAGGCAGCTTCTCGCCGCCCAGCGTGACGCAGCGCAGGCGCGGGAAGTCGGTTGCCGCCGAGCAATCGAGAATCGCCTGGAACAGACTCGGCACGCCGTAGTAGTGGGTGACTTCCGTTGCGCCGATCAGCTTTTTCAACGCGACCGGGTCTTTGGCTTCTTCCTCTCGCGGCAGCACGCACGTTGCTCCACCGAGAAGCGGAGCGAACAAGCTGGCGACAAAGCCGTCGAAGGCAAAAGAGAATACTTGCAAGGCTCTGTCGCGCGGCCCGAAGCCGTATTCATCCCTTCTCCACTGCAAGCAATTGACGATTCCCCGATGCGGGATCATCACGCCCTTCGGCTTGCCAGTCGTACCGGACGTGTAAATGACATAGGCAAGATCAGTCGGCTGGTTGACGGGCGGCAGATTGGTTCCGCCAAGCCCGGCATCCTGTTCAGCGTTCAGCTCAAGGCACTCCGGCAGCTCGTTGGACACGCGGGCCAACAGCGGCAGCAGATGGGCTTGGCTGAGCAGCAAGGCTGCTTGGCTGTCTGCTAGCAAGTACTGGATGCGTTCCTGCGGATAGCCGGGGTCGATCGGCACGTAGGCGCCGCCTGCCTTCAAAATGCCGAGAATGCCGATCACCATTTCCGGTGAACGCTCCGCCATGATCGCCACAAGCCGGTCCGGCCCGATTCCTTTTGCGCGCAGTACCCTTGCCAGTCTGTTTGCTCGCTCGTTCAGCTCGCGGTAGGTCAGCGTTTGCCCGTTAAAGAGAAGCGCGGCCTGATCCGGTGTCTTCTCGACCTGCTCTTCGAATAGCTGGTGCAGCGTTTTGTCCAGGTCATAGTTGACGGCTGTGTCGTTGAACCCGGCCAAAATCTGCTGTTTTTCTTCAAGCGAGAGCATGTCGATATCGCCCAGGCGGATGTGCGGATTGTGCACGATGCTCGCGGCAATCGCCAGGAAGTGGCGACTTAGCCGTTCGATCGTTTCGCGCGTGAACAAGCTTGTGCTGTACTCTACGCCAATCGTAATTTCTTCTTTCTCCTCCGTGGCGATCAGCGTCAGGTCGAACTTCGCGTGCTTGCCTGTTTCTTCGGTCATGAACGGCGTAAGCGTGCATGCAGGCAGCGCCACGACCTCTTCTGTGCTGTTTTGGAACGTAAACACGGTGTCAAACAGCGGATTTCGGCTCAAGTCGCGCGAAATCGCGAGCTTTTCCACCAGCTCTTCAAACGGGTAATCCTGGTGGCCGTACGCATCCAGCGCATTTTGTTTGACTTCCTGCAAAAATTCGCTGAACGTTTTTTCGCGCTGCGGCTTGTTTCGCATCGCCAACGTGTTCACGAACATGCCGACGATCGGTTCCAGATCGGCATGGGATCTGCCTGTAATCGGCGTGCCGACGACGATGTCCTCCTGCCCCGCATACTTGGAGAGCAGCACGTTGTACGCGGCGAGCAAAACCATGTACAAGGTCGTTCCCGTCGCTTGCGCCAGTTGGTTCAAGCCTTCCGCGAGCGGTTTGCCCGTTTGAAGCGTGTACTGATCCCCGGCAAAGCTCTGGGTGCCGGGGCGGGCGAAATCCGTCGGCATGTTCAGCACGGGAATCTCATCGGCAAACGTCTGGAGCCAGTACGCTTCCTGCTTCTCGAAGGCAGCCGATTGGAAAAACGCCTGCTGCCACACGGAGAAGTCTTTGTACTGGATGCGCAGCTCCGGCAAAACGTCACCCTGATACAACCGCACCCACTCGGCCAGCAAAATGCCGGAGGACACGCCATCGGAAATGCTGTGATGCATATCGGTGAGTAGCACGTGACGATCCTCGCCGATTTTCAAAAGCGAGACGCGCATGAGCGGTGCGACCCCGAGATCGAACGGCTGCACGAGGGAAGAAACGAGTTTGCGCGCTTCGTCTTCTGTAACTTCCGAATAGGCAAGCGCAAAAGGAACGTCCGCGTGAATGTGTTGCACAGGCTCTCCGTTGACGACGGCAAACGAAGTGCGCAAGCTGTCATGGCGCGCAATCAGGCGCTGGAACGCCGCTTCCACCCGTGTTCGGTCCAGCTTGCCTTCGATCAGCATGGTCGACGGCATGTTGTAGCTGATGCCGACTCCTTCAAATTGATCGAGAATGTACATGCGCTTTTGCGCCGAAGAAACCGGGTAGTACGCTTGCTGTTGCGCTGGCTCGATCGAGAAAACGTTCCCTTTGGCAGTCTCTTCGATGAACGCCGCCAATTCCTGAATCGTCGGTTTCTCGAACAAGATGCGGAGCGGAATATCGACCTGGTATTCGTTGTGCATGCTCGCTATCACCCGCATGGCACGCAGGGAGTGGCCGCCGAGCGCGAAAAAGTCGTCTTGCACGCCCACTTGCGGAACGTTTAGCACCTGCTCCCATACGCGGGCCAGTCGGTCTTCCCATACAGAGCGCGGCGCGACGTATTCGGTCGTTCGCAGCATGGTGACATCCGGCGCTGGCAAGGAGCGTCTGTCTACTTTGCCATTGGCAGTCAGCGGCAGCGCGTCCAAGGTTACGAAATACGATGGAATCATCGCTTGCGGCAGCTCCTTCAGCAAATTCGCCCGTAACTCTGCGGCGTCAAGCGCATGGTCCGTCACGACGTATGCGCATAATTCCTTTTCCTGCCTGTGGTCTTCTCTTGCGACCACGACTGCTTCCGCGATTCCGTCCAGCTTGCGCAGTTGTGTCTCGATTTCGCCCAGCTCGATGCGGACGCCCCTGATTTTTACCTGGTGGTCATTGCGTCCGAGGAACTCGACATGGCCGTCTGCGCGCCACTTCGCGAGATCACCTGTGCGGTACAGTCGTTCACCTGGGGCAAACGGGTTCGGCACGAACTTTTCTTGCGTCAACTCCGGCCTGTTCAAGTAGCCGCGCGCCACGCCCGCTCCGCCGATGCACAATTCGCCCACGACCCCGACAGGCTGCAAATTCAAATGCGCATCGACTACGTACATCGTCATGTTCGGAAGCGGTTTGCCGATCGGCACCGTTCCCGAGCGGATGGCGGTGACGTCTGTTTCTTCGTAGTAGCTGGTGTCGATGCACGCCTCTGTCACGCCGTAGCTGTTGATAATGCGCATCGTGTGGCCGAAGCGCGCAAGCAACGTTTTGAAGTCTTCTGCCGGACAACTGTCCGCTCCGAGAATCAACAGCTTCATCTGGCTGATGTCCAGCTTGTTTTCGTAAATGTAGTGCATCAACGGCATAATCAGGGCGGGTGTCGCTTCGAAAATGGTGATTTCGTGGCGCCTGATAATCTCGTACAGCGAAGCAGGGTCCATCTTGACCTCGTTCGGGCAGATGACGAGCTGCCCGCCTGTCAGCAGTGCCCGGGCAAAATCGCCCGTCGAGACGTCAAAGGCGAAGCTCGCCATTTGCAGCAACCGTACCGGGAAGCTGTCCAGGTGATACTCGTCCTTCCAGGCAAATGCGACATTGGCATAGCTGCGATGCTCGATGACGACCCCTTTTGGCTTGCCTGTCGTACCGGAAGTGTAAATGATGTATGCTGCGTGCTCTGGACGCGCAACGTGCTCCAGATTGTCTGCTTCCTCCTGGTCCACTCTCTCTGTATCCAGATAAATGGTTTCATAAGGGAAGGCAACTTGGCTGTTCATTTTTTGCAAAGTGAGCAGCAGCTTCGCCTCGCTGTCTTCGAGCATGAACGCTTGGCGCTCCAGCGGATAGTCCGGATCAATCGGGACGAATGCCCCGCCTGCTTTCAAAACGGCCAGCATGCCGATGACCATGTAGGGCGAGCGGTCTACGAGGATGCCGACGGTGCTCTCCGGCTTGACGCCTTTTCGCCGCAGGACGCGGGCGAGCCGGTTTGCTTTTGCATTCAACTCGCGATAGGTCAGTTGTTCGTTTTCGCACACGACCGCAATCTGGTACGGTGTTTTTTCCGCTTGCTCCTCGAACAGCATCGGGAACGTTTTGTCCGTTGGATAAGCTCTCTTCGTTGCGAGGAAGCCCTCCAGCATGCGCTTCGTCTCCGCCTGGGACAGCACGCTGATCTCGGCCAGCCTGATGTCGGGATCGGCGGTGATCGTCTGCAAAAGCTGGACGAAATGGGCCGCCAGCCGATCGATCGTTTCTTTGGCAAACAACTTCGTGCAATAGCTGAATTGGACCAGCAGCTCATCTCGTTTTTCCATCGCATCCAGCGAAAGGTCGAATTTGGCGATATGGCCGTTCACCGGGTACGGCGACAGCTTCAGTCCCGCTACTTGCCCTGCGGCTGCGTCGGCAAGCCCGAGGCTGAACATCGTGTCAAACAGCGGGTTTCGGCTCAGATCGCGCCGCACTTGCAGCTTCTCGACCAGGTGCTCGAACGGATAGTCTTGATGCTCGAAGGCATGGAGCGCATTTTGCTTCACGTCCGCCAAAAACGCGCGGAAGCTCAGGCTGCCTGCCGCCGTATTTTTTAAGGCGAGCGTGTTGACAAACATCCCGACGATGCGCTCTACATCTGCGTGCGAGCGGCCTGCAATCGGTGTGCCGATGACGATCTCTTCCTGGCCTGCGTACTTGGAGAGCAGCACATGGTACGAAGCCAGGAGCACCATGAACAAAGTCGTACCGGTATCGCTAGCGAGCTGACGCAGTTGTTCCAGCAGGTGTTGTCCCGTGCCAAGCGCTACCGTGTCGCCGTCAAAGCTCTGCACGGAAGGTCTTGGGTAGTCAGCAGGCAGATTTAATAACGGAATCTCGTCGGCAAACGTCCGGGTCCAAAATTCCTCCTGCTTTTGGAAGCGTTCAGACTGGGCCAGCTTCGTTTGCCACACGGCAAAATCTTTGTACTGGATGCGCAGGTCAGAAAGCTGCTTTCCTTCGTATAAACTGGCGATTTCCTCGACGATGACCGCAAGCGATACGCCATCGGAAATAATGTGGTGCATATCCATGAAGAACAAGTGCCGCTCTGCGCCAAGCTTTATCAGGTTCACCCTGAACAACGGGGCAGTCGCAAGATCAAATGGCTGGATCAACTCTTGCACGAGCGCTTCTGCCTGCTCGTCTGTCGCCTCGATCATGCGGATTGGCAGCTCGACCTCGGCATGGACTCGTTGCAGCGGCTCCCCGTTTACCGAATGAAACGAAGTGCGCAAAGCTTCATGCCGCTTGACCAGGCTCTGGATGGCAGCGGCAAAGCGGTCGTAATCCAGCTTGCCTTCCAGCACCAGCACGTTCGGCACGTTGTAGCTGATCCCGCTTCCTTCGAACTGATGCAGGATGTACATTCGATTTTGCGCAAACGACACCGGATAATACGCGGCTGGCTCTGTCGGCGGGATCGTTTCGAACTGCTCGAAGGCACTCTCGGCAATATAGGCCGCCAACTCATGGATCGTCGGAGAGGCAAACAGCGCTTGTAGCGGCAGCTCTACCTGGAATGTTTTATGGACTTGCGTGATGACGTTCATCGCCTTCAAGGAATGACCGCCGATTTCAAAAAAGTTGTCGTGAATACCGATGGCTGGAAGCCCCAAAACCGTCTGCCAAATCTGCGCCAGCTTCGCTTCGGTTTCCGTTTGCGGAGCGACAAAGGCGCTTCCTGCCGTCCGTTCGCCAGATGGCTGCGGCAGTGCCCGGCGATCGACCTTTCCATTTGCGGTCAACGGCAGCTTTTCCATTTGCACATAGTAGGCAGGAACCATGTAGCCAGGCAATTGTTTGGACAGCGCGTCTCTCAGCTCGGTGGCGTCGACTGCCTGTTCCGGAACGAAGTAGGCGCAGAGCGCTTTTTGCCCGTTCCCTTCCTCGATCACGGCCACGACTGCTTCTTTTACGTTGTCCTGCTGGGACAGTACCGCCTCGATCTCCCCAAGCTCAATCCGGTATCCGCGAATTTTGACTTGCTGGTCGATCCGGCCCAAATACTCAATCGTCCCGTCTGCCAGCCACCTCGCCAAATCTCCCGTGCGGTACATCGTTTCGCCAGGCGCAAACGGATTAGGGACAAACTTCTCCGCGGTTAAGTCCGGCTTGTTCAAATAGCCTCGTGCGACCCCGTCGCCGCCGACGCACAATTCGCCCGGCACGCCAATCGGCTGCGGCTGATTGTTGCCGTCGACGATGTACGCGGTGGAGTTTGCAATTGGCTTGCCAATCGGAATCTGCTCGGCAAAATGCTTCTCGATCAAATAGCACGTCGAGAAGGTCGTGTTTTCGGTCGGGCCATACCCGTTCCAGATTTCCAGAGCAGGAAGGGCGCTTTTTACCCGGTTGATGTGTGCAGGCGACAGCGCTTCGCCGCCGACGATCAAGGCGCGCAAGCTGTCAAACATCGCCGGGTTTTCTTGCGAGAGCTGGTTAAAGAGCGGCGATGTCAGCCACATGGTCGTAATCTGGTTCGCCCGCAGGAAGCTGCCCAGCTTCTCGGCATCCAAAAGGACGTCCTTGCGCACCACATAGAGGCTCGCCCCGTGCAGCAAAGCGCCGAAAATCTCAAACGTCATGGCGTCGAAGCCAATCGCGCCCGTTTGCACCATCCGGTCGGTTTCGCGGACTTGCACGTAATTCGTATGCATGACCAGTCGGGTGACGTTGCGGTGTTCGACCATGACGCCTTTTGGCTTGCCTGTCGAGCCTGAGGTGTACATCACGTAAGCCAGGTCCCGCGCTCCGTTGACAATCGCCGGATTGCCGGAGTCCTCCTGATCTAGACTCGCCGCTTCCAACACGATCGGAATTAAACCTTCGCTTACGAGCGGCAACAAGTGTCTCTGCACAAGGACTACCTTCACGCCGCCATCTTCGAGCATGTAGGAAAGGCGTTCTGACGGATGTTCCGGGTCCAGGCCCAAATAGGCGCCGCCCGCTTTGAGAATCCCCAAGATGCCTGCAATCATCTCCGGCGAACGATCGGCGAGCAGACCGACGATGCCATCTTTTTCGACGCCGTGTCGACGCAGGACATGGGCGATCTGGTTTGCTTTTTCGTTCAGCTCCCGATACGTCAGCCTTTTTCCGTCCATCACGACGGCAGCATGCTCGGGCGTTTTTGCCGCCTGCTGCTCGAACAGCTCCTGAATCGTGCAATCGCGCGGATAGTCGGCAAACGTGTTGTTAAAATCGACCGTGACAAGCTGCCGCTCTTCCTCGTCAAGCAGGCTGATCTCCTGCAAGGCAACGGTTTGATCGGCAACGACTTCGCGCAGCACTTGCAGGAAATGCCCCGCGATTCTTTCGATGGATTCCCGGCGGAACAGTTTTGTCGAGTAGACGAGCGCAAAATGAATGCCTGCCTCGTCCTCGTGCGCTTCCAGCGTGAGATCGAATTTCGCGTTGCCTGCCTCGGCAGGGTATGCTTCCAGTTTCAGCCCATCCAGCTCGTACGCTTTTTGGTCCAGGTTTTGCAAAATAAACATGGTGTCAAACAGCGGATTGCGGCTCGGATCGCGCCGGATGTCCAGCTTTTCGACCAGCGCTTCGAACGGATAGTCTTGATGCGCATACGCTTGCAGCGTATTTTGTTTGACCTCTTCCAGAAATGCCTGGAATTGTTTCGCTTTGGCCGGGTAGTTTCGCAACGCGAGCGTATTGACAAACATCCCCAAAACGTTCTCGACGTCGGCGTGCGATCTGCCCGCAATCGGCGTTCCGACGACGATGTCTTCTTGTCCGCTGTACTTGGCCAGCAGCACGTTGTAAGCGGCCAGCAACACCATGAACAACGTGGACTGGTTCTCCTGGGCGAGCTTGGATAATGCGTCCATCAGTGGTTTGTCTGCCTGGAACGAAACGCAATCCCCCTCAAAGCTTTGGGCCAATGGACGGGAAAAGTCGGCTGGCAAATCGAGCACCGGGATGTCGCCGGAAAACGCGTGGAGCCAGTAGTCCTCGTGCTTCCTGTACACGTCGGTTTGGAACAGCTCCGACTGCCAGAGGGCGAAATCTTTGTAATGCACAGAGAGCGCCGGCAACGCTTCGCCTCGATACAGCTTCGAGAACTCCTCCACGATGATCCCGGCCGAGACGCCGTCCGAGATGATGTGATGCATATCCATCAGGAACAGATGCCGTTTTGCCTCCAGCTTGAAAAGTCCGACCCGCCATAGCGGCGCTTTCACCAGGTCAAACGGTTGCACAAACGATGCGACAGTTGGCGCCACTTGCTCTTCCGTCAATTCGCCGTACTGCACATGCAGCTCGACATGTTCGTGTACGCGCTGGACAGGCTCGCCATTTACGGTGTGAAAAGAGGTGCGAAGCGACTCGTGCCGCTCGACCAGCCTGTCAATGGCAGCCGCAAACCGCTCGACGTCCAGATCGCCTTCGATGTACAATGCGCTCGGCATGTTATAGACCGTGCCCGTGTCCGCAAACTGGCGCAGGACGTACATCCTCTTTTGCGCGGACGAAACGGGATAATACTCCTGCAACGGGGCAGGCTGGATCGGCACATACGCCTCTTTTCCGCTCGTCGCGACATACTGGGCCAACTCCTTGATCGTAGGCTGCGCAAAGAGCACTTTCAGCGGAAGCTCAACCTGATACTCGCGATGCACCTGTGCAGCGACAGCCATCGCTTTCAAGGAATGGCCGCCGAGCTGGAAAAAGTTGTCGAGAATGCCGATGCCGCTCATCCCCAGCACGCGCTCCCAAATCTCGGCCAGCTTTCGTTCCACAGCATTCGTTGGCGCTGCGTATTCCGCTCCGGTTACGGGCTTGCCCTCCGGCTTCGGCAACGCTTTCTTGTCGATTTTGCCGTTTGGCGTAAGCGGAAGCTGATCGAGCTGCACAAAATAGGCGGGAATCATGTACGACGGCAGTCTTTGCGCCAGAAGCGACCACAGCTTGGCGACCTCGAGCTTTTCTGTGGCAGTAAAATACGCAGCCAGAGACGGCTGACCGAGCTGATCTTCGTGGACGACCACAACAGCGGCTGTCAGCTTTTCTACCGCGAGCAGAACCGACTCGATCTCGCCGATTTCAATCCGGTAGCCTCTTACTTTGACCTGTTCGTCGATGCGACCGACAAATTCAATCGTGCCGTCCGGGAGCCATTTGCCGAGATCACCCGTCTTGTACATGCGCTCGCCTGCCGCAAACGGATGCGGAACGAACTTCTCGTCCGTGAGCGTCGGCTTGTTCCAATAGCCCCGCGCCAAGCCGAGGCCGCCGATGCAAATTTCCCCGATCACACCGATGGGCTGTAGCTGGTGGAATTTGTCGACGATGTACAGGCTGGTGTTGGCGATCGGCCGACCGATCGTGATCGCGGCATCCGTATCGACTATGCGCAGCGAGGTAGCGACGACACTGCTTTCCGTCGGACCGTACTCGTTGACGATAACGAGATCGGGATTCAACTGCTTGCTCTTTTCAACGAGCGGAGCCGTGATTTTTTCTCCCCCGAGCGTGACGGTTTGCAGCGGACGGAGATCCGCCGACGTACTGCATTCCAAAATAGCCTGGAACAAGCTCGGCACCCCTGTCATCAGGGTGCAGCGCGAAGCGGCAATGCGCTTTTTCAGCGCGACAGGGTCTTTGGCTTCTTCCTCTTGCGCCAGTACGACGGTTGCTCCGGACAGAACAGGCGCAAAGAACGACAGCACGAAGGCATCGAAGGCAAACGACAGAGACAGCAAGCTTCTGTCGCCAACGGTCAGCTTGTATTCCGCTTTTTTCCATAACACGCTGTTGACAATGCCGCGATGCTCGACCATGACCCCTTTTGGCTTCCCGGTCGTACCTGATGTATAGATGATGTAAGCCAGGTCGGAAGCGGTATGGATCGGCTGCAAATTCGCGCGCTGCGCCGAATAGGCGCTCTCGTCGTCCACGTACAGGCATTCCGCGCTCACCCCGGATCCGAGCTTCGGTCCCAGATGCTTTTGCGCAAGCACCAGCCGGGCTTCGCAATCCGCGAGCATGTAGGCGATGCGTTCCTCCGGATATTCCGGGTCGATCGGCACATAGGCTCCGCCTGCTTTCAAAATAGCGAGGATGCCGACAGCCATCTCCACAGAGCGGTTGACCATAATCCCTACGGTTTGGTCAGGCTTTACGCCCCGCTCGCGTAACGTGGCGGCAAGCTGGTTGGCCCGCTCGTTTAACTCCCGATAGGACAACTGCTGCTCGCCGATCTCAACGGCTGTCGCCTGCGGCGTTTTTTCTGCTTGCTCTTCGAACAGCGCCGAAAGCGTTTTGTCTTGCGGAAAATCCTTGTGCGTGTCGTTGAAGTCGACCAGCAAGCGTTGCTTTTCCTCTGCGGTCAGCATGGCGATCTCGGACAGCAGCACCTCGGGGTTCGCGGCGACGACCCGCAAGATTTGCAGGAAATGCGCCGCTACGTTTTTCATCGTCTCGCGCGAAAACAGCTTGGTGCAGTAGTCCAGGCTAAAGACGATCTCCGCGTTTTCCTCGTACGCCTCGAGCGACAGGTCAAACTTGGCCTGCTTCACCTCTGTCGCATATGGCGTCACGGTCAGTCGCTCCATTGCAAACGGCTTTTGCTCCATGTTTTGCAAAATAAAGACGGTGTCGAACAACGGATTGCGGCTCAAATCCCGCTGAATGTTCAACTTGTCGACAAGCTCGTCGAGCGGATAGTCCTGATGCTCAAACGCTTTTAGCGTGTTGGCTTTCACTTCGGCCAAAAAGCTGTGGAAGGCTTTGTCCCCGGCTGGCTCGTTGCGCAAGGCGAGTGTGTTGACAAACATCCCGACGATGGATTTTGTCTCTGCATGCGACCTGCCGGCAGTAGGAGCGCCGACGACGATGTCCTCTTGCCCGGAGTACTTGGACAACAGCACATTGTACGCCGCAAGCAACACCATGTAGAGCGTCGTCCCTGTCTTGTGCGCAAGCTGGTGCAGTTCTTTTTGCAAAGCGGTGCCGGAGCCAAAGACGAAGCGATCTCCCGCAAAGCTTTTGACCGAGGGCCGCGGGTAGTCCGTCGGCAGGTTCAGAACAGGGATGTCCTCCGCAAAACGGTCG
Organism: Brevibacillus agri; assembly: GCF_004117055.1. Lineage (NCBI taxonomy): Bacteria > Bacillati > Bacillota > Bacilli > Caryophanales > Paenibacillaceae > Brevibacillus > Brevibacillus agri. Next base: position 3,062,911 of record NZ_CP026363.1, on the reverse strand, counting down.
ATCCAGTAAGCTTCCTGCGCGGCAAACTCATCGGTCTGGAACCAGTCATTCTGCCACTTGGCAAAATCTTTGTACTGAATGCGCAGTTCAGGCAGCTCTTCGCCGCGATAAAGCCGGGCAAATTCCTGGATGAGCAGCCCGATGGAGACGCCATCTGCGACGATGTGGTGCAAATCGAGCATGAACAGGTGGCGTTCCGGCGCCAGCTTGATGAGTCCGGCACGCCAAAGCGGGGCTGTTCCCAGATCGAACGGCTGGATAAACCGCTCGGCTATTTGCCGGATCTCTGCCTCCGTCGCTTCGCCAAACGAGATCGCAAGCTCGACATCCTCGTGCACGCGCTGAACAGTCTCGCCTTGCACGGAGTGGAACGAGGTGCGCAAAGATTCGTGGCGCTGCACCAGACGGTTGAGCGCTTGCTGCAGCCGCTCTGTATCCAGCTTGCCGTCGAGGTACAGGAAACCAGGCATGTTGTAGCTGATGCCTGCCCCTTCCATTTGCTGGAGAATGTACATTCTCTTCTGTGCGGCGGACACGGGGTAATACTCCTGTTTTTCGACAGGCTGGATCGCGGTGTTCGCGCCTTTGCTGGCGGCAGCGACGATGGGGGCAAAGCTGGCGATCGTCGGCGATTCAAACAACGCTTTCAACGGTACTTCCGCCTGGAAGGTGCGCTGAATCAAAGCAATGACGTTCATCGCCTTCAAGGAATGGCCGCCCAGCTCAAAGAAATGATCGTGAACCCCGATCCGCTCCACGCCAAGCACACTTTCCCACATTTGTGCGAGCTTCGCTTCGAGTTCGTTGCGTGGCGCTACATACATCGAATCCGCTGCCGCTGCGTCCTCCGGCTGCGGCAATGCTTGGCGATCCACTTTGCCATTCGCCGACAGCGGCAACTGCTCCAAGAAAACAAACGCGGACGGAACCATGTAGGCTGGCAATGCGGCAGACAGGTACGTTCTCAGCTCCGCTGTTTGAATGTCCTGCTTTGCCACGACATATGCGGACAGGCTGTTTTGCCCGTTGCCATCCTGGCGGGCGATGACAACGGCTGCTTTGACCGCTTCATGCTGCAAAAGCTTGGCTTCGATTTCCCCCAGCTCGATGCGGTGGCCTCTGATTTTTACTTGATGATCGATGCGGCCCACATACTCGATCTCGCCGTCTGGCAAATAGCGGACCATGTCGCCAGTGCGATACATCCTGCCGCCCGGCTCGAACGGGTTGTCGACAAAGCTTGCTTGCGTCAGCTCCTCGCGCTGCCAATAGCCGCGGGCCAAACCGTCTCCGGCAATGCACAGCTCCCCGGCAACGCCTACAGGCTGAAGCTGGTTGCTCGCATTGACGACGTACAGGCGGACGTTGTCAATCGGTTTGCCGATCGGAATGACGCTGTATTCCTGCTGGCGCGGGCAAAGCCAGTAGGTCGCGTCAATCGTGGCTTCTGTAGGGCCGTACAAGTTAATCAACCGGGCTTGTTGCGTCTCGTAAAAACGCGAGACGAGAGCAGGTGTCAACGCTTCGCCGCCGCAGAACACCCGTTGCAAGCTCGTGCATGCGCTCCAACCCGGGTCGGTCATGACTAGATCGAGCAAGGACGGGACCATCTGCAAAGTCGTAATGTTTTGTTCGCAAATCAGGCGAGTCATGTACGCGATGTCGCGATGCCCGTCCGGCTTCGCCAGGACGAGCCGCGCTCCCGTCATCAGCGGCAAGTAAAATTCCCATACAGAAGCGTCGAAGCTGAACGGCGTTTTTTGCAGGACGGCATCCTCCGTCGTCAACGGGAACGTCTCTCTCATCCACAGCATGTGATTGCAGATCGCCTGGTGCGAGATCATGACTCCCTTCGGCTTTCCCGTCGATCCTGACGTGTAGATCACATAGGCCAGGTCGTCTTGGCCAGCGACGTTGTCCAGATTCGTGTCGTCTCCTGTGTAAATCGCTTCTTCGTCTACGTCGATGATCGCCCCTGCATACGCCACCGTCTCCTGCAAATGGCGCTGCGTCAGCAAGATCGGCGCCTCGCTGTCGCGGAGCATGTAGCGGATTCGTTCTGCCGGATAGCTCGGGTCGATTGGCGTGTACGCGCCGCCAGCTTTGAGCACGGCCAGCATCCCGACGACCATCCCCGGCGAGCGGTCTACCATAATACCGATCAATGTACCCGGACGGGTTCCCTGACTGCGCAGCAAGCGAGCCAGTTGATTCGCCCGGGCGTTCAGCTCGCGGTAGGTTAAGGCGTGCCCTTCATACGCGACAGCCACTTCATCCGGCGTGCGTGCCGCCTGCTCCTCCACGAATTGATGCAAGGCCATAGCGGTAGTGCGCTCCACAAACGTATCGTTCACGTTCAGCAGGAGGGCACGTTTTTCTGCTTCCGTCATCATGTCGATGTCCGCCAGTTTGACTGTCGGCCGCTCGCTGATCGCGCGCAAAATTTCCAGGTAATGCTCGGCCATTCTTTGCACCGTTTCTTTCTTGAACAGCCTGGTGGCGAATGTGAGCTGGAACTGAATGTCTGCTGGCGATTCACTGGCATTCAACACGAGATCAAACTTGGAAATTTTGTTGAACAACTCATACGGCGACACGGTCAGTCGGTCGATGGCAAGCGTCTTCTGGCTCGCGCTTTCCAAAGAAAACATCGTGTCAAACAGCGGATTGCGGCTAATATCCCGCTGGATCGCCAGCTTTTCCACCAGCTCTTCAAACGGATAATCTTGATGGTCATAGGCCGCAAGCGCATTTCGCTTCACTTCTTGCAAAAATTGCGCAAACGTTTTGCTGCTGGCCGGCTGGTTGCGCATTGCCAACGTATTCACGAAAATTCCCATGATCTGTTCCACGTCCACATGGGAACGGCCAGCGACAGGGGTGCCGACAATGATGTCTTCCTGGCCCGTGTACTTGGACAGCAGCACATTGTACGCGGCGAGCAAAACCATGTACAGAGTGGTCCCTGTCTCTGCCGCTACTTGTTGCAGCCGCTCCAGCCGCTCTTTTCCGGCGGCAAACAGGACGAGGTCGCCTTCAAAGCTTTGCAGGCTCGGGCGCGGATAGTCCGTCGGCAAGTTCAGGAGCGGGATTTCATCGGCAAACGCGTTCAGCCAATGCTGCTCCTGCTGCTTGTACGCGTCTGTCTGGAACCACTCGTTTTGCCAGGCGGCGAAATCTTTGTATTGGAGCGCAAGGGGCGGCAACTCTGCTCCCTTGTACAGCTCGGCAAACTCGCGCAGCCATATTTGCGAAGATACGCCGTCGGAAATGATATGATGCATGTCGAGCAGGAACAAGTGGCGGTCTGTCCCCAGCTTGACCAAGCCTGTTCGCACGAGCGGAGCGACCCCGAGATCGAACGGCCGGACAAACTCGCGCATGATGTTCTCCGCCTTGTCCTCGGTCGACTCCAGCATGAACAGTGGCACTTCTACCTTTGCATGCACTTTTTGCACAGGCTCGATGCGGTGAAACGAGGTGCGCAAGGCTTCGTGGCGCTCTGCCAGTTGTTGGATCGCGCTGGCAAACCGGGCGTAATCCAGCTTTCCTTCCAACAGGATGGCGCCCGAAATGTTATAGCTGATGCCGCTTCCTTCGAACTGCTGGAGGATGTACATTCTTTTTTGCGCGGAAGAAACCGGATAAAACTCTTGCGCTTCCACAGGCTGAATCGCAGTGTGCTTGCTTTTCTCCGACTGCGACAGGAAGCGGGCCAGCTCCGCTATGGTCGGGTGTTCGAACAGAGCTTTGATAGGCAAATCGACTTCCAGCGCCTTCGCGACCTGGGAGATGACCGTCATCGCCTTCAACGAGTGCCCGCCCAGGTCAAAGAAATCGTCGTGAATCCCTACCTGGCTCATGCCCAGCACCTGCTGCCAAATTTCCGCCAGCTTTGCCTCGATGTCATTTTGCGCAGCGACATACGCGGTTCCTGTAACGACTGCGCCGTCTGGCTTCGGCAATTTCTTTCGCTCAACTTTTCCATTCGCTGTCAACGGAATTTCCGCCAAGCGAATAAAGAAGGAAGGAATCATGTAAGAAGGAAGCGTACTGCCCAAAAACGTTCTCAACTCCGCTACGGTCAGCTCTTGCTCGGAAACGAAATAGGCGTACAGCACATTTTGGCCGCTCTCGTCCTTGTCCGCGATCACGACCGCTTCCTTGACCGACTCGTGCTGCGTCAGACGCGTTTCGATTTCGCCCATCTCGATCCGGTGTCCGCGAATTTTTACCTGGTGGTCGATTCTTCCTGCGTATTCCATGTTTCCGTCGGGCAGCCATTTTGCCAGGTCGCCTGTGCGGTACATTTTCGTTCCCGGGCGGAACGGGTTGTCGATAAATTTTTCCTCGGTCAGCTCCGGTCTGTTGAAATACCCTTTGGCTACGCCGTCTCCGGATATGTACATTTCGCCCAGCGAGCCGACGGGCACGGGTTGCATGGAAGCATCGAGCAAATAAAGCTGGACGTTGTCTGCCGGAACCCCGATCGGGACCGATTCCTGGGTCGTTTTTTGCGGGTCGTACAAATAAATCATGCAGCCGACAACCGTCTCGGTCGGTCCGTATTCATTGAAAATTTGCACGTCCTGGCCGAAGTGGTCGTAAATTTGCTTCGCCAGCTTTGTCGGCAAGTTCTCGCCGCCGACGATGAACCGTCTGATGCTGCTCGCCTTGCCGTCTACGTCTTCAATCAGCTTCAGGTGCGTCGGCGTCAGCTTGATGATCCCCACTTTGTTGTCGCGGATGATGTCCAAAATGAGCTGTACCTTGTCTGCCCCTCTGTACACATAGATCGTGTTGCCTGATAGAAGCGGCGTGAAGATCGACGTGACAGTCAAGTCAAACGAAATGGATGAGTACAGCGGAAAGTCCACGGCTTCCCCTTGAACGTACACTTTGTTGGCCCACCAAATGTAGTTGACCAAGCCTTGATGGGTAATCATCGCCCCTTTTGGGTTGCCTGTAGAGCCGGAGGTGTAGATCATGTAAGCCAAATCGTCGGGCTTGCTCTCGGCTGCGAATGGTGTGCTGTCGCCCGCATACAAGGAAGGATCGTCCAGATAAAGAATGCTGCCTGCAAACTGGATGTTTGGCTGCAGATGCGACTGGGTGAAAAGAATCGTCGTCTGGCTGTCGTCGAGCAAATACTGGATGCGATCGAGCGGATATTCGGGATCAATCGGCAAGTAAGCGCCACCTGATTGCAGGACCGCCATGATTGCTACGATCAGCTCCAGCGAATGCTCCGCCATAATCGAAACGATGCTGCCCCTGCCAATGCCTCTGTCGCGCAAAGCTTTGGCAAGCTGGGCCGAGCGCTCCATCAGCTCCTGATAGGTCAGGCTGTCATCGCCGCATACAGCCGCGATTTTCGTCGGGGTCCGGGTCGCCTGCTCTGCGATCAATGCAAAAATCGTCTTGTCCCGCGGGTAGTCAGCAGCCGTGTCGTTGTAGGCGACGAGCAGTTGCTGTTTTTCTTCCTCGGTGATGATGCCGATCTCGTGCAGCCGCACGTGCGGATTGCGAATCACCTGCTCGATGACCGTTCTCAAATGCCCCTCGATTCGGTTGACAAAAGACGGCTCGTAGACGGCGGCATTGTAGCTTAGCTTCACGTACAGCTCGTTTGACGGAGCGAGGGCTACCACTACGTTCAAATCGTAGGAGGTCTGCTCTTCCCCGCTTTCCACGGTGAGCTGGAACCCTAACGAATCTTCCAAATGTTTCATCGAATGGTCCGGGTAGTTTTCAAACGTGACCAAATGATCGATCAACGCTTGTTTCAGTACGGTCGTGCTCTGAATTTCGTACAGCGGCGCGAAATCGTAGGCTGCCGAAGCCAACGCTTGCTTTTGCACCGTTTGGAGCAGCTCGCTGAACGATTGTTGCCTGTTCGTCTGGACGCGGGTAGGAATCGTGTTGATGAACAGGCCCACCATGCTCTCAATTCCCGGAATTTGCGGCGGACGGCCGGAGACGACCGAGCCGAAAACGACATCGTCCGCATTTTTGTACTTGCTCGCCAAAATGCCCCAGAGTGCCTGGAATACGCTGCTCATCGTCGCCTGGTTTTGATTGGCGATCTGCATCAGTTGCTGCGTCTGTTCGGGAGCGATCGCAAACATCGACTCGACGTGTTCGTAGCGGCCAGCTTCCGCGCTGTGCTTCTTTTTCGGAAAATCGGCCTGATGGTCGTAGCCTGCCAAATAGTTTTGCCAATAGGTGAGCGCCGCTTCCTTGTTTTGCTTATCCAGCCATTTGATATATTCGCTGTACGGCTTCGTCGCTTCCCGCGGAATCGGCTCGCCGTTGCGCAGGGCTGCGTAGTACGCCAGCAGCTTCTGAAGCAGGACGCCCAATGTCCAACCGTCCACGATAATGTGGTGGAACGCCCAGACAAACTGGTACTTGTTCTCGCCTGTCTGAAAAATGGCGGCTTTCATCAGGCTGTCTTTTGTCAGGTCAAACGTATGGTGCTGATTTTTGTACGCCGTTATGTACTCGTTCTGCTCAAACGTTGGCAAATGCGCGATGTTTTCGAAAGCAACGGCAACCTTTCTCTCTTTCAACACAACCTGGCGGGGCCGCTGCAAGTTTTGGTACACAAACACCGTGCGCAATACTTCGTAGTTTTCCACGAGCTTGTTCAAGCTCTGTTCAAAAAGAGGCAGGTGAAAATCACCTTCGATCGTCGCCGACATTTGCAGGCAGTAGGCGCTGCTGCCCGTGTCTTTGACCGCGTGAAACAACATCCCCTCTTGCAACGGGGTTAACGGGTATATTTTTGCGATGTTTTCCTGCTTTTTCATTTTGCACCTCAACTCTGTAATTTATCGGTTCGAAGGAGGGGGGCCTCCCGTCAAAGCGCAGCTTGCCCCGCTTTGACGGGAGGCATTTCATTTCCAGCGTCGCCTGGTCAAATCAGTTCCAGGATGTTCTCCAACTCCTCCATGGAAAGATCGTCGTCCCCCAGGTCGCTCGGGGTGTACTCGCCTTCCTCTTTTGCCATGCAATGCTCCATGATGCCGAGCAAGTGATTCCGATAGCCGTCTGCCAGGCTGGCAATCGTCTCTTCCTTGTACTGGAGGCTGCTGTAGCCCACGGTGATCCGCAGCTTTCCATCTTCAATCAAGCCGGAAATGTCCAATAGGAACACTCTTTCCGATTCCGGGCTGAATAGCTGACCTGTTCCGAGCGGCGAGAATGTGTATCCGCCAGCCTTCCCGTCCGACTCGAATTGGCCGAGATAGTTAAAGCTGATTTCCGGCCGCAGCGCAAACGACAGTGGCGGCTGTACCTCGCGTGTCGTCATCGTGCGCAAAATTTCGTAGCCAATTCCTTTTTTCGGAACCCGGCGCAAGCTTTCTTTGATGTGCTTGATCTGGTACGACAAGTCATCGGCCTTTTCCATGTCGAGCACGACCGGGTATTGCGAAGTGAACCAACCGACTGTTCGCGTGACGTTCATCTCGTTCTGGATGTCTTCGCGGCCATGGCCTTCCAGATTGATGAGCACGCAGTTCGTCTTCGCCCAGTCTTTGATAGCCAAGCCCAACGCTGTCAAGAGCAGGTCATTCATCTCCGTGTGATAGGCGTGATGAACGTGGCGCAGCATGTTTTCCGTCTGGGTCGCTGTCAGCTCAAACGAGAGCGTGCGCGTATGTTTTTGCTTGCGATCTGCGGCGGCGAAGTCAGTTGGCAGCGCGGCAGCCGTGGCCGTGCTCTCCAGGTTGTGCCAATACGCCGCTTCCCGCAACAGCTCGTCACTGTCCGCGTACGCTTGCAATTGGGCCGCCCAGTCTTTGAACGAATCCGTCTTTTTCGGCAAGACGATCTCCTGCTGATGGAGAGCCTGCGCGTAGGCCGATGAAAAATCTTCAAACAAAATGCGCCAGGAGACGCCATCGACGACGAGATGGTGAATCGCAATCAGCAAATGATCTCCTGCGTTTGTCGAGAAAAGCGCGAGATGGACGAGCGGTCCTTGTTCCAGATCTATACTGCTTTGGATCTGATCGGACAGTTCCAGGATGCGGGCCGCGCAATTGGCCTGCTCCTGCAGATCATAGAAATGAAAGCGGAAGCGCTCATCAGTCAATCCGCGGTTGATTTGCCTGATCGTTCCGGCTTCCTGCTTGTAAATCATGCGCAGCGCGTCGTGATGCTCGACGATTTTATGGAACGCCTGGCAAACCAGTCCTGCGTCAAAGCCGTCCGCGCGGAACAGCATGACAGCCTGATTCCAATGGTGGCGATCCGTGAAATTGCGCTCGAAGAACCATTTCTGGATCGGCGTCAAGCCAATCTCGCCTTCTACGACGCCCTGCTCGCTCTCTCTGCTGTTCGGGGCGACGTGGGCTGCGACTTCTTCGATCGTCGGGTATTGGAACAGCTCTTTCATCGCAAGCGTCCAGCCTGACGCATTGAGGCGAGTGGACACCTGGATCGCTTTGATGGAATCGCCGCCCAGTTCAAAAAAGTTGTCTTTCATTCCGACCTGCCTGATGCCCAAGACATCTGCCCAGATGGAAGCCAGCAATTGCTCCAGCTCGCTTTGCGGTGCCGCGTATTCCTCGGCGCGATTCGCTTCCTGGCTTGGCTTCGGCAGTGCTTTCCGGTCAATTTTGTCATTGGGGGTCAGCGGCATCTTCTCCAGTTGGATGAAGAAGGCGGGAACCATGTAAGGAGGCAGCTCTTTTTCCATATAGTCCCGAAGCTGCGCGGGCGTGGCTTCTCCTTCCGCCACGTAGTAGGCGCACAAATAAGCTTGGCCGCGGTCGTCCTCATGGGTGATGGCGGCTGCCTCTTTGACCGTTTCATACCGCAGCAGCACGCTTTCCACTTCGCCCAGCTCTACCCGATGCCCACGAATCTTCACCTGGTGATCCATTCGGCCCACGTACTCGACGTTTCCGTCCGGGAGCCATCGTGCCAGGTCGCCTGTGCGGTACATTTTCTCTCCCGGTGCAAACGGATTGTCGACGAACTTCTCGGCAGTCAGCTCGGGACGATTCCAATAGCCTCTGGCCAGCGACAAGCCGCCGATGCACAATTCCCCGATCTGGCCGGGCGCTTTCAGACGCAACTGGTCATCCACAATGTACAGCTTCGTGTTTGGAATCGGCTTGCCAATGGTGATCGTCTCGACGGGTTCATCCGGGTCGGCGATCCAGAGCGTCGCGCAAATGGTGCTTTCGGTTGGGCCGTATGCGTTGATGTAGGTCACCTTTTCTTTCCACTTCTCCACCAGCGCGGCAGAGGAAGCCGATCCGGCTGTAATCAGGATGCGTAGCGACGGCAACTGCTCCGGTTCCAGGTACACGGCATACGTCGGCGGCAAGGTGAGAATGGTGATCGCGTTGTGGCGAACGTATGCGGCAAACTGCCGAAAATCGTTAATGATGTCGCGGGACAAGACGTACAAGGTCGCTCCCGACAGCAAAGGGATAAACATTTCCCACACCGAGGCGTCGAACGAGATGCTGGCAAAATGCCCCGCCCGGTCTTGCGGTGTAACGCCAAGCTGGTTGGCAAATACCGCTTGCAGATTCGCTACCCCTTTGTGCTCCAGCATGACGCCTTTTGGCTTGCCCGTCGTACCGGACGTGTAGATGATATAAGCCAGGTCAGACGGCTTGGTTGTGCAAGGCAGATTGTCTTTCTGTGACGCAAAATGGTTGGGATCGTCCAAATTGACAATCTCGGCCTCGCTGTTCACCTTGTGGAGCAAGTGCGCATGCGTCACCACGAGTTTTGCCTGACTGTCCTTTAGCATGTAACGGATGCGCTCTTCTGGATAATCAGGATCGACGGGTAAAAAGGCGCCGCCCGCTTTTAACGCGGCAAGCGTGGCGATGACCATCTCGGCGGAGCGCTCTACCAGCAAGGCGACGATGTGCGACGGCCCCACTCCTTTTGCGCGCAAAACGGCTGCGAGCTGGTTCGCCCGTTCGTTCAACTCCCGGTACGACATTCGCTTCTCTTCGAACACGAGCGCCGTTTGCTCGGGCATTTTGGCCGCCCATTCTTCAAAGAGCTGGTGGATGGTTTGATCTGCCCGGTACTCCCTCTCCGTATCATTGAACGCTTGCAGCAACATTTGCTTTTCTGCTTCGGTCAGCATCTCGATCTCTTGCAGCTTGCTCTTTGGACGGGCCGTGACCGCTCGCAAAATTTGCAGGAAGTGCCGGGACATGCGCTCTACCGTCTCTCGTTTGAACAGCTTGGTGCTGTATTCCAGTCGCAACAGCAGATCGGCTTTTCGCTCTGTCAGATGGAAAGACAAGTCGAATTTCGCGATGGCGAGCGCGCTGCCGGATTCATAAGGGCGATAGACCAGGCGATCCAGCGTTTTTTCGTGCAGTTCCTCGCTTTGCAAAATGAACATGGTGTCAAACAGCGGATTGCGCCCCGGGTCGCGCGGAATACCGAGCTTTTCCACAAGGCTTTCCAACGGGTAATCCTGGTGGTCGTAAGCATCGAGAGCATTTTGTTTGACTTCCTGCAAAAACTGCCCGAAGGTCTTGTCTGCTGTCGGCCTGTTGCGGATCGCCAGCGTATTGACGAACATGCCGACGACTGGCGCAAGCTCGGCGCGCGATCTGCCGGAAATCGGCGTGCCTACGATAATGTCGTCCTGCCCGGCGTATTTTGCGAGCAGCACGTTGTAGGCGGCGAGCAAAACCATGAACAGCGTCGTGTTCGTTTTCGCAGCCAGTTCGCGCAATGCATCCAGCAACGGCTGGTCCATGGACAGGGTGATTTGCCCTCCGGCAAAGCTTTTCACGGCCGGGCGCGGAAAATCTGTCGGTACATCGACAGGGGTGATGGTTCCGGCGAACGCGTGCAGCCAGTACGCCTCATGCTGCCTAAAGGCATCCGACTGATCGAGCGCTTTTTGCCAGACCGCAAAATCTTTGTACTGAATGCGCAACTCCGGCAAATGTTTTCCCTGGTACAATTCGGCCAGTTCATCGAACATGATCGTGACCGATGCCGCATCCGCCGCGATATGATGCATGTCGTACAAAAGAAGATGGCGCTCATCCGCGAGCTTCACCAGACTCATGCGCAAAAGCGGCGGCACAGCCAGATCGAAAGGACGGACGAATGCGTGGAAAAGCTCGTCAATCTGCTGTTCCTCTGCGGTCTGGTACGTCAAGTCCACGGTCACGCGGTCGTGAATTTTCTGCACCAGCTCGTCTCCGGCCATCTCGAATGACGTTCGCCAAATGTCGTGGCGATCGACCAACGCTTGCAGCGCCTTCGCCAGTTGCGCACGATCCAGCTTGCCTTCCAGCATGATGATGCCCGGCGTATTGTAGCTGATTCCGGCGCCTTCGAGCTGGTGCAGCAGGTACATTCGCCGCTGGGCAGAGGACGCCGGATAGAAAGCTTGCGGCTCCGCTGGCTGAATCGCGGCTGCGCCTGCGTGTTCGCCGGTTTCGATCAAACGGGACAAGTCGCGGATAGTCGGCGCTGCAAAAAACTGCTTCAGCAACAGATCCGTTTGAAACTCCCGATGCACCTGCGCCACCACGCTCATCGCTTTCAAAGAATGGCCGCCCAGCTCAAAAAAGTGGTCCAAAACCCCGACGCCGGAAATGCCGAGCACGTTCTCCCAGATCGCGGCCAGCTTCGCCTCCACTTCCGTAGCAGGTGCGACATACGCGGCGCTTGTCGCTGGCTTTCCTTCCGGCTTGGGCAATGCTTTGCGGTCTACTTTGCCGTTTGGCGTGAGCGGAAAAGCATCCAACTGGATGAGATAGGCTGGCACCATGTAGGCCGGAAGCGCCCTGGAGAGATGCGCGCGCAACTCGGCTTCCTCTATCGCCGCTTTTCCCGTGACATACGCCGCCAGATAGGAATCGCCGCGATCGTCCTGGCAGGCGACGACGATGGCTTCATTCGTCAGTTCATAAGCGAGCAGAACCGCTTCGATCTCTCCGACCTCAATCCGGTATCCTCTCACTTTGATCTGCTCATCGACGCGTCCAGTGAAATCAATCGTTCCGTCCGCAAGCCATCGTCCGAGATCGCCAGTCTTGTACATGCGCTCTCCCGGAACAGCCGGATTCGCAACAAACTTCTCCGCTGTAAGCTCCGGCTTTTTCCAATAGCCCCGCGCCAAGCCGCGGCCGCCGATGCAAATTTCTCCGACCACCCCGACAGGCAACAGTTGATGCTGTTGGTCCACGATGTAGATGCTCGTGTTGGCAACCGGACGCCCGATGGTGATTGGCTTATCCGGCAGCGTATTGCGCAAGTAGGTGGCGATGACGCTGCTTTCCGTCGGTCCGTATGCATTGACGACAAGCATTTGCGGATGCATCTCTTTGCACAGGTGAACCAGCTTCGGCGACAGCTTTTCGCCCCCGAGCATGACCGCCTGGATCGAGCGGATGTCCGCCGGAGTGCTGCACTCCAATATCGCCTGGAACATGCTGGGCACAAACACCACGTAGCTGCATTCCCAGGCGGCAATCAGGTTTCGCAGCGCAATCGGATCTTTCGCCTCATGATCGGGCATCAGGACGACGGTGGAGCCGGATATTATCAATGTAAAAAAGGTTAGGGCAAAGGCATCAAAGGCGAAGGAAAGCGACAGCGTCCCTCTGTCCCGGACAGATAGGGCAAACTCGTCTCGGTTCCACGTCACGCTGTTGACGATTCCCCGATGCTCGACCATGACGCCTTTTGGCTTGCCTGTCGTACCGGATGTGTAGATGATGTAAGCGAGGTCGCCCGCCGTATGCATCGGTTCCAAGTTTTCCGCAGAGGGCGCATAGCTCTTTTCCTCATCCAAATACAGGCGTTCCACGTCTGCCGCAAGCTTTTCGTCCAGCCCCTTTTGCGTCAGGATCAACCGGGCTTCGCAATCTTCCAGCATGTAAGCAATCCGCTCGTGCGGATAGTCCGGGTCGATCGGCACATACGCTCCGCCCGCTTTGAGAATGGCGATGATTCCGATTGCCATTTCCAAAGATCGTTGCGCCATGATTCCTACGCTTTGCTCAGCCTGCACGCCTTTTTTCCGCAAAGTGTGCGCGAGCTGGTTGGCCCGCTCGTTCAGTTCGCGGTACGTCAGCCGCTTGTCGCCGAAAACGATGGCGGTCTGCTCCGGCGTTTTGTGCGCCTGTTCTTCAAACAACTGCGAAAGCGTGCTTTCGGCTGGAGACAGCGTAGCCGTGTCGTTGAAATGAACCAGCAGTTCCTGCTTCTCGTGCGCGGTCAGCATTTCGACTTGCGCCAGCTTTTGCTCCGTGTTTTCGCTTGCGGCCTGCAAAATTTGCAAGTAATGCAGCGACATGCGCTCGATCGTCTCGCGCTTGAACAGCTTGGTGCAAAATTCGAAGCAGAAGGAAAGGCCCGCTGCGTTTTCGCTCGCTTCCAGCGACAAATCGAACTTGGCCATGTTCCCCTCTGGCACGTAAGGAGTCACGGTCATCCCTTCCAGCTCGATCAAGCCGGCATCCATGTTTTGCAAAAGGAACAAGGTGTCGAACAACGGGTTCCGGCTTCTGTTTCGCGTGAGCGCCAGCTTTTCGACGAGCTCTTCGAACGGATAGTCCCCGTGCTCAAAAGCCGCGAGCGTATTGTCTTTTACTTCCAGCAAAAATTGCCGGAACGTTTTTGTGGGCGCGGACTGATTTCTCATCGCCAGCGTATTGACGAACATCCCCGTGACGCTCTCTGTATCCGGGTGCGCTCTGCCGGCCGTCACGGTGCCGATCACCATGTCTTCCTGCCCGGAGTATTTGGCCAAAAGCACGTGATAAGCGGCCAAAAGCACCATGTACAAGGTCGTGCCAGTCTCTTTGGCTACGCGCTGCAAACGATCCAGCAGTTGTTTTTCGGCGCGGAACAAATAACGTTCGCCCGCAAAGCTTTGAACAGCCGGCCGCGGGTAGTCCAACGGCAGGTTCAAGACCGGAATTTCGCCTGCAAAGCGCTGGAGCCAATAATTTTCCTGTTTTTGGTAATCACTCGTTTGCGTCCGCGCTTTTTCCCAAACGGCGAAGTCTTTATACTGAATGCGCAGCTCGGGCAAAGCTTCGTGTTGATACAGACGGGCAAAGTCATGCAGGAGAAGCTGCGTGGACACCCCGTCTGCGATGATGTGGTGCAGATCGATTATCAACACATGACGGCTCTCGCCGAGCTTCACCAGCCCCACCCGGCAGAGCGGAGCCGTTTCCAAATCGAACGGACGCATGAACCGGAGAACGGCTTCGTTTACTTGCTCCTCCGTAGCTTTCATGCAAACAATCGGCAACGGGCATTCGGCGTGAATGCGCTGAACCGACTCGCCGTTGATCGTGTGAAACGAGGTGCGCAGCGATTCATGGCGCGACACCAGTCCGGAAATGGCGCGCTCCAGCCGCTCCCTGTCGAGTGTTCCGTCGAGAATCAGCACGACAGGCAGGTTGTAAACCGTGCTGCCCGGGTCGAGCTGGTTTAAAATGAGCATCCGTTTTTGCGCAGACGAGACGGGATAGTACGCTTGCGGCTCGGCCTGCGCAATGGCGTGATACGCGCTTTCCTCCCCGCCTTCCACATACGCTGCGATCGCTTGAATCGTCGGTTGCGCAAACAGTACGCGCAGCGGAACGTCTGCCTTGCATTCCTTCTGGATGCGGGAAATAAGCTGAATCGCTTTTAACGAATGGCCGCCCAGCGCAAAAAAGTGATCCTGAATCCCGATTGGCGACACGCCGAGAATTTGCTCCCAGATCGCGACCAGCTTTTGCTCCAGCTCGGTTGTCGGGGCGATGTATTCCGCGCCCGTCAAGGCACTCCCCTCTGGCTTTGGCAACGCTCTCCTGTCTGTTTTTCCGTTCGGCGTGACCGGAATCCGCGCAAGCTTCACGAAAAAGGACGGGATCATGTAGTCCGGTAGCGCACGCGCCAAATAGGTGCGCATGTCTTCGTCGCTGATTTCTGTTTGCAGGACGACATAGGCGCACAAAAACTTGCCGCCTGTCTCATCTGCTCTGTCGATGACTACGGCTTCCTTGATGGCCGGATGGTTGAGCAGGCGCGATTCGATCTCTCCCAGCTCGATGCGATGCCCTCTGATTTTGACCTGGTGGTCGATTCGGCCCAAAAATTCGAGCTGTCCATCAGGCAGCCAACGGGCGAGGTCACCCGTTCGATACATTCGTTCGCCTGGCTGGTACGGGTTTTCGAGAAACTTCTCCGCCGTCAGCTCCGGCTGGTGCAAATAGCCTCTCCCGACGTTTGCGCCGGAAATGTACAGCTCCCCGACGATCCCCTCCGGCTTCAACTGCAGCCCTTCATCCAAAATGTAAATGCCCGTATTGCTGATCGGCTTGCCGATCGGAGGCAGCTCGGGTATTTCCTTGCGCGGGTCCATCGTGTATGTCGTCACGACATGCGTTTCCGACGGTCCGTAGTGATTGTGCAAAAATACGCGATGATCGCGCAGGTACTTTTGCAACTCGTGCGTGACGACGAGCTGTTCCCCGGCGGTGATGATATGTTTGACACAACGCGGGAAGCTTTGCGCGTAGTCTTGTTCGTTGAAAATAAACTTCAAAAAGGACACGGGCAAAGACAAAATGCTGATCTGCTTTTCCTGGATGAACGCAAACAGTTTTTCCACATGCCGTCTCAGCTCGTTTGAAATGAGGTAAAGCTGCCCTCCCGCTAACAGCGTGGAGAAAATTTCCTGGTAGCAAACATCAAAACTGCATGTCGTGTACTGCAACACTTTTTCCTGAAAAGCGATGTTGGTTTTGGCAAACGTAAAGTGCAGCAGGTTCGCCATGTTCCGATGCTCGAGCATGACGCCTTTCGGTTTGCCCGTCGTGCCGGACGTATAGATGATGTAAAACAAGTCATGCGGCTGGTTGATCGACTCGACATGGTCGCGGCTCTCTTCCCAGATCGCGGAGGCGCGGATGTCCAGTTTTTCCGTCGGAGTCGTCACTTTTTCCAGCAAATGATCTTGGGTCACGACCAATTGCACGCCGCTATGCGTGAGCATGTAGGCAATTCGTTCCGCAGGCAGCTCCGGGTCAATCGGCACAAAAGCCCCGCCTGCTTTCAAAACGCCGATGATGCCGACGATCATTTCCAGCGAGCGATCCAGCATCGTGCCGACAAGGCTGTCAGCGCCGATGCCTTTTTTGCGCAAAAAACGGGCGAGCTGGTTGGACTTTTCATCCAGCTCCCGATACGTCAGGTGCTGATCGCCGCAAACAACCGCGACTTGCTCAGGCGTTTTTTCCACCTGCCGCGCGAACAGCTCGTGAATGGTGGTCGCCGGATAGTCAGCCGCCGTTTCCGTGCGTTTAGCCAGCAACTGAGCCGTTTCTGCTTCTGTCAGCATCGGAATCCGGCGAAGCTCGACATCCGGATTGGTTGCCACGCAAGACGCGATCTGCTGGAGGTGCCCGGCCATTTTTTGCACGACCTCTTCCGCAAACAGCGCCGCATTGTAGTCAAAGCGGAAGGCGATCTCTTCCTTGGGCAACACCATGACGGTCAAGTCGTAATTGGTAGGCTCGAACATTTCGACGTCGGTAATGGTGAAGCCGATTTGCTGGGCCTGGGCCTTTTGCTGCAACGCCTCTACCAGCGGATAGTTTTCAATGACCAGCAGGTGGTCGATCAGCTCCTGCTTCAAGTCCGACCGGTTTTGAATGTCGTACAAAGGTACGTGCTCGTACGGCCGGGATTGCAACG
Source organism: Brevibacillus agri (assembly GCF_004117055.1). Lineage (NCBI taxonomy): Bacteria > Bacillati > Bacillota > Bacilli > Caryophanales > Paenibacillaceae > Brevibacillus > Brevibacillus agri. The sequence continues at coordinate 3,046,198 of NZ_CP026363.1, read as the reverse complement.
TCTTTTTGTGCACCTCGTGCAGCAGCTCGGAAAACGTCTGGCCCGCCTGCGCCTGCACGCGAAACGGGATCGTGTTGATGAACAAGCCAACCATTTTGTCGATGCCGACGATCTCTGTCGGGCGTCCGGAGACGACGGAGCCGAACAGCACGTCATGGGTCGCGTTGTACTTTTGCAGGAGAATCCCCCAGATCGTTTGAATCACCGTCGAAACCGTCACCTGATGTTGACTGGCGATTGTCCCGAGCTGTTTGCTCAAGGCGCGGTTCAGACGAAAGCGGTATTGGCTTGGCTGAAAAGCCGTGTCAGCGAGCTTTTCTTTTTTCGGCAAAGCGGTCTTCTGCTCATATTGCTGCAAGTAGTCGCTCCAATAGGCGAGCGCGGCCTGTTTATCCTGTTTTTCCAGCCAGCCGATGAAGCGACTGTACGGCTGTACCGGCTCCAGGGTAGGTGTGGTCTTGTTTTGCAACGATAAATAGATGGCGAGCAAGTCATCGAAAATAAGGCTGAAGCACCAGCCGTCCATCAAGATGTGATGAAAGCTCCAGATGACCTGGTAGTCTTGCCGGGTCATTTGGAAAATGGCGACCCTCAGCAACGGGTCTTTTGCCAGATGAAACGTCTTCTCCTGATCGGCTCTTTTGTACGCGGTGTAGCGGGCCTGCTTCTCGGACTCGTCGCAGGCAGACAAATCGTGGAATTCGATCGGAATGGGGCGTTCCTTCAGCACAACCTGCAACGGCTGCTTGAGCTTTTCGTAAAGAAATAACGTGCGGAATACATCGTACCTCTCTACCAGCGCACGCAGGCTGTCGGTAAACAGCCCGACGTCAAGATCGCCCTGCAACGAGATGGACATCTGTACGAGATGCGAGTTTTGCTCCTGGTCGAGCAAGGCGTGGAACAACATGCCCTCTTGCATCGGAGTCAAAACGTACATATCCTGGACGTGTTCTTTGCTAAATACACTCATTACGGCACCTCGATAAATTCATTTATTTGTCATACATGTATAAAAAAGGAAAATAAAGATGCGCGGCCGCCCCGCATAATCGCTGTCATCACTTGGTTAGGTCAGTGTATTGGCCAGTAATTCGAAAATATCGTCCATTTCCTCCATCTGAAGACCTTTGACGCTAAAATCGCTCGGCGTCCGCTCTACTTCTTTTTTCTCGATGCAGTGCGTGACGATGCGCTGAAGCTGCTTTTGATAACCTTGGCTCAATTGATGGATGGACTCTTCCCGAAACTGCTCCGCGCTATAGGAGAAAGTGAGGACAAGCTCTCCGCCTTCAATCAATCCGGTTATATTCAAAGCGGTGTACACCTCCGATTCAGGACTGAGATTGTTTTTGCCATCTGCGCCAAGCGTGTTGCCTCCGCTGAAAGGCGAGCGGGTAAACAGCTCTGTCTTCATGTCCGCATCAAACTGGCCCAAGTAGTTGAACGTCACTTCCGGCTGCACGGAAAAAGACAAGGAACCGCGATTTTCCGGGAGCGTCACATGCTTTAAAATGTCGTAGCCAATTCCTTTACGGGGAATTTTTCGCAAATTTTCTTTGGTGAGCTTGATGAAGTCGGACAAGTGAGCGGTTTGCCGCAAGTCGAGCAAAACCGGATATTGCGATGTAAACCAGCCGACGGTTCGCGCCACGTTTGCCTGCTCGATGATGTCCTCGCGCCCGTGCCCCTCGAGATGAATCGCGAGTTGCTCAAGCTTGCTCCACTCGGCAAAAGCCAGGCCGAGCGCCGCCAGCAACAAGTCGTTAATTTCCGTCTGGTAGGCCTGATTGGCGTGCTTCAGCAGTTGCTCCGTCTCTTCCGCCCGCAGCCGGATTCGCATGTTTCGCACGCTTTTTTGCTTGCAGCCTGCCGCTTCAAAGTCTTTGGGCAGCCAGACATGGCTCGCCTGCGATTCGACGCTCTCCCAATACGGAATCTCGCTCAGCAAATCCGCCTCGTTCGCGTATTCGTGCAACCACTCTGACCAGCTTTGAAAAGAATCCGTCTTTTCCGGCAAAGTGATCGCTTGCCCCGCAAGTGCTTGCGCATAGGCGGTTGCCAAATCTTCAAACAAAATGCGCCAGGAAATGCCGTCCACGACCAGGTGATGGATCGCCAAAAACAAATGATCGCCATGTAGCGTCTGGAACAGCGCGACCTTCACCAGCGGTCCTTCCTGCAAATCCATGTTGCTGTGCAAACGCTGCGTTTCTTCCGCAATCGCCTGCTCGACATCCGCGTGCGCGCCCAGATCGTACAGGGAGAAATCGTATCGTTTGCCGTCCAACCCGCGGTTGCGCTGAACGACCTGCCCGTTTTCGTGCCGATACACCATGCGAAGCGCGTCGTGGTGCTCGATGATTTTGTCCATGGCCCTCTGGATCGCGTCACGGTCGAATCCTTCCGGGCGATAAAGCATAGACGACTGGTTCCAATGGCTCATATTCGTGAAATTTTTCTCAAAAAACCATTTTTGAATGGGCGTAAGCGGTACGTCTCCGACGATGATGCCCTGATCGCTTTTTCGGGTCGTATTTTTTACAAACAGGGCAACCTGTTCGATCGTCGGGTAATTCAGCAAGTCTTTCGCCTCTAGCTTCCGCTGATAGGAATGCAGGCGCGCGACGACCTGGATCGCCTGGATCGAATCGCCGCCGAGCGAGTAAAAATTATCGCGTATCCCTATCTTTTCTACCCCCAGCACATCTTGCCAGATGGATGCGAGGATTGATTCCGTCTCGTTGCGCGGAGGATGGTAGGCGGCAAGGTTTGCGTTTGTTGCAAAATCAGGCTCGGGCAACGCTTTGCGGTCGATCTTGTCATTTGGCGTCAGCGGCATTTTGTCCAGCTTGACGAAATAGGAAGGCAGCATGTACGCTGGCAGCTTTTGCGCGGCGTATTCTCTGAGTTGTGCAGGAGTTACTTCTTGTCGCGAAATAAAATAGGCGCACAAATACTGCCCGGCCTGTTGATCCTCTCTGGCGATGACTACGGCCTCTGTAATTGGTTCGTACGAGAGCAAGACAGACTCGATTTCGCCTAGCTCAATACGATGACCTCTGATTTTTACCTGGTGGTCGATCCTGCCGAGAAACTCGATGTTTCCATCCGCCAGCCATTTCGCCAGGTCCCCGGTCCGGTACATCTTTTCTCCCGGTACGAACGGATTGTCTACGAATTTTTCTGCGGTCAAATCAGGGCGGTTCCAATACCCTCTCGCCAGGCCGACTCCGCCTATGCACAGTTCGCCTTCGCTGCCAATCGGCAGGGGCTGCAAGTCTTCGCCTACGATATAGATGTGCGTGTTTTGAATCGGCTTACCAATCGGAACGGACTGCACGGGGAACTCGTGGGCAGGCGCTTCCCATGTCGTCGCGCAAATGCTCGTTTCCGTTGGGCCGTATGCATTTATGTACCTGAGTTTGTCTTTCCATTTGTTTACCAAGGGGGCGGAGGCAGATGAACCTGCCGTAATCATGATGCGCAGAGAAGTGATTCGTTCTGGGGTGAGATGAGTCAAATAAGTCGGTGGCAGCGTGATAATCGTCAATTCATTTTCACTCAAATAGTTTTCAAACGTAACGAAATCATGAATCGTCTGCTTGGAAAGGATGTAGAGGCTTGCGCCGGACAGCAAAGCCATGAACATTTCCCAAACGGATGCGTCGAACGACATGCTGGCAAACAACCCGATTCGGTCTTGCGCGGTGACGCCAAACGAATTTTGGAAAAACGATTGCAAATTGGCGATGCCTTTATGCTCCAGCATGGTGCCTTTCGGTTTGCCCGTTGTCCCTGAGGTGTAAATGACGTAGGCGAGATCCGTAGGCTTGCTTGGCTGGCGCAGATTGGAAGCTTCGCGAGCGTCCAGCTTTTCTTCTTCCAACACAACGATATGCCCGCTGTACCCGACGTCATGCACGAGCTTGCTTGCGCTTTTTTGCGTGAGCACGATTTTCGTTTGGCTGTCCTGCAAAATATACTGAATGCGATCGCGGGGATATTCGATGTCGATGGGCACGTACGCTCCGCCCGCTTTGAGAACGGCCAAAATCGCGATGATATTTTCCGGCGCTTTCTCCATCATCACCCCGACGATGCTGTCTGTTTGCACGCCTTTTTCGAGCAACGCTCTCGCCAGTTGATTGGCTTTTCCGTTCAGCTCCCGGTAGGTGAGCTGCCGGTTTTCAAAAACGATGGCAACCCGGTCTGGAAAAGCCTCTGCTTGCTCTTCGAACAATTGATGGATCGACTTATCCTGGGCATATGGCACTTGCGGCTGGTGCTTCGTCTCCCGCTCGATCTCGACGAGATGGGCCTGATTTGCTAACATGTGTCCCCTCCGATAATGAAAATTGCGTGTGTTTATCATGAAGTGCGACAAAATGCTGGCCAACGAGTGACAGGGCGAGCTCGACGTGCTGTGGAGTTGGCGCCGAAGCTAAAAAAGACGGATATAGCAGGAAATAACAGGATGATCGTTCTTATGAGGGCCGAATGTAACGAAGAAATAGGATTTTGTTACTTGTTTGTCATTATTTTACAGCTTTTGAGTCGATGGGATCAGTCCCATTCCAGTTTTTCATTCTCCTTCATTTGGGTAATTTTAACAATCAGGAGAATTTCCTGTTTATGGGATGCACTTTTCATACAAAAGTCACATTTTCACGATGCGACAGCGGAAAACGGGCGCTGGTACTCAAGGCTGATGGATACGGGCTGGCTTGCTGGCTTTTGCCCGCGGCGCGAAGGAAAACTCCTTTACTTGAAAACCATCACCTGAAGCTCCCTATTCGTCTAACCCGTTGGCATCCCTTCTCCCTCACTCTTTTGGAAGCGCCGAACGAAAGCGGCTGGCAGGCTGAAAGCACTAGGTTGCTGACGCTGAAAATCATTATAACAGAGAAAATTTGGAAATGGGTTAAAAAATAGGGATAATTTGTTAAAAATGTACCAGATTTTTTACAACCTCTTTACGTAAACAGAGGTCCTGTTTGGCAAGCCTGTGTCAACTTGCGTGTGTAAGCCGAATGGGCAAGCATGTTTCGTGGTCATGCCCGTTTCTCTCCCCTTCGGCAAAAGCATGGAGCGCGAAGCAAGCTTTTCTACTGATATTTTTTTGATAAATATTTTCATAACGTTAAATATTTTATATGTTCACAGCTTATATAATGCTTTATACTGGTAAAGCAGGGGTTTTCTTCTAAAAATCAGCAGAGTCTGCTCTCCTGTGGGCTGCATTCGCCACGGTCTTGCCAAGCCCGCAGACTCCCAGAAAGCTTGTGATAGAAGTCACGAACCAATACCCTACTCCTCCTTTTTACTTGCGTTGGATTTTTCGCAAAAAAAGTTTTTAACTATTCTGACTTCCGCCCGGACCCGGTTCAAGGAAAGCCGGCAGCAGCCGGTCCTATGCTTTGCGATCCACCAAGCCGTCCGTCTTTGCTCTCTATCGTTCGCCGTTCGCCAGATAAAGCTCCCCAACCAGCCTGCACAAAAGAAATCCGAATACTGTCACCACTCCCAACGTTTTTGTTTTGGTTGGGCTTGACGGTCTTTCTGTCAGCATTTACCATTATTTAGAAAATAAAACAGTATTATGTAATCAATCGTTTATATCTCGCATAGTTGCGCATGGCTGATGCGGCTTCCATCTGGCCGACCGAAACATCCGCTTCCGGCATGCGAAACATAAGGTTTCCCATCGTGGTGACAGGAGATGAGCTTTTATACCCGGATCAGGAACTGCCAAGAGAGACGAATCTATGGAGGTTGTGGATTGCTGAGCGGTTGCACCTGCCAATGATCTTAGAAACGTTATGAAAAGGAGTCTTGCAAGTTGATGAACTGGTATGCTTTCTATGTGAAAACGGGTTATGAGCACTCTGTAAAAAATTGGCTGAATAAATCTTTTGAGAAAGAAACGCTGTATTCGATGGTACCGCAACGAATCGTTCCCGAGAAGAAAAACGGCGAGATTTTGCGCGTGGAGAAAGATTTGTTTCCCGGCTACATTTTTGTCAAAACGAACATGAATTGTTCGAAATATTACTTCATTAAAAGCCATTCCAAAATCATTCGGATGCTGAACTATTTGAATAAAATCGACCTCACCTACGACAGACCGGCTGCTCTGCGCAAAAGCCGCGCGAACGTAACGGAAAGCAAGGAAGAAGCGCTCTGCTTCAAAAAGATTCCCGACGAAGAAATGACGATTATTCTCAAGCTTTTGAATCACGATGAGCAAATTGATTTTTCCCAGGTCTATACGCAAGACTCCAAAGTATATGTAGAGTCCGGCCCGCTCAAAGGGCTGGAAGGGATCGTGAAAAAGGTGGACAAGCACAAACGGCGGGTCAAAGTGCTCGTCTCGCTCATGGGCGATGAGCGGGTGATCGACCTTGGAATTGAGCTGATCGAGCCGAGCGTGTAAGCAGGCAATGCCCTGCTCGCGCTTTTGTTGCGCAAAGCTTGTCGACAGACGAAATAGGAGGTTCAACATGGTGCAAATATACGCGGTTAACATCACCGATTTTCCGGACGAATCCATTCCCCACCTGTTGTCTTTTGTGGGCGAAGAAAAGCAGTTGCGGCTCTCTGCTTTCTACCGCCGCGAAGATTGTGTCAGAGGGTTGCTCGCCGACCTGTTGATTCGAAAAATTGCGGCGGAGACGTTCGCGGTTCCTGTGAAAAACATTAGGTTTGGCACGAATGCCTATGGCAAGCCTTCCTTGCAAGAGCCGTTGGACAGCTTGCACTACAACCTGTCCCATTCGGGCGACTGGGTCGTCTGCATAACCGATGACCGTGCCGTAGGAATTGATATTGAAAAAAAGCATGCGATTGACTTGCAAATTGCCCGGCAGTTTTTTGCCCAGGAGGAATGCGAGTTTATTGAGGCAGAACGGGACAGCGAGCGCTGGCAGGCACGCTTTTTTACGGTCTGGACCGCCAAGGAAAGCTATATAAAAGCGATCGGCAAAGGGCTTTCGCTTCCGCTGCACAGCTTCTCTACTGTCAGAGAGGGAACGGTCGAGGGTTGGCGTGTCTATGACCAGGAGGAATGGCACTTCAAGACGTACGTTCTGGATGACGAATACACGCTGACCGCTTGTGCGCAAAACGGCCAGTTTTGTGAACAGGTGGAAATCGTGTCGCTGGACACGCTGCTTCCGTATTTTCTCAGCTTCAGCCAGTGATCGGCACTGGGCAACAAAAAAGGTTTCATCCCCGCTTGGCTTTCGGGGATGAAACCTTTTGGTTTGGAACGTTCTTGTGTGGCCTGACTGCGCGATGCCGCTATCTCGTTTGCCGATTTTGATAGTCTTCCTGCAGCAAGCCGTAGATTTCCAGGTCGACAATCCCTTTGCCTGACCAGAGGGCTGCCTGTCTGAGCGTTCCTTCCAGGGTGAAGCCGTTTTTGCGCAATACTTGTTTGGACGGTTCGTTTTTCGGCATGACCTCTGCCTGGATTCTGTTCACGTTGACTTCCTCCATCAAGAAGCGCACGACCATTTGGACCGCCTCGGAGGCAAAGCCTTTTCCCCAGTGCGCTTCGGCCAGAAAGTAGCCGATTGTCGCCATGTTTACACGCTGGTTAAACTCGAACGCTTCGATAATGCCGACCAATCTCTCGCTTTGCTGAGCGGGAAACATCCCCCATTTTACTCTCGACTTTTTCAAGTAATCTCTTTTGAAATGCCCGATCATGGTCAGGACGGTATCTTTTTTGTGCTTGGGAATGATGCCGCAATACTCAAAGACGTTGTCGTTGCTGTAAATTTCATACAGTTCTTCGAGGTGACAATCTTCAATCTCCCGCAGGATCAAATGGTCTGATTTCAAGACCGGAAACTCGTGAAACAGCGCGTTACTATTCATTCTTCCGTTCCTTTCCTGTCCGAGTTTGCTTTTTTCCAGCCAGGTTGAGCATTTTGGCTTGATCGTAAGTTTTTGGCCGTCTGCTTTTCGGGGTGAGTTGTTGCTGTTGTTGGCTATGGTATATTATGCCAAAAACAGGTGAGAAAAGCGACTTGTTTGTATGGTCGTGGTGGTTAGGCTGGTGGGTTGGTGGCAGCGATAAAGGAAGTCGGCGCCTTGGGGCTACCTTTTTGTCCCCTGTGCGGTGGCATCTAGGCGCGGTGGTAGCTGGCGAATCGCTGTTGGTGCCCGGTATTGACGCGTTAGTAATCAGCAAGAAAACCACCATAAATGAACGAAAAAAATCCCGCCCAGGCAAAAGGCGGGATTTTGTCTATATGCTGCGGTTGTCAAGGATGGGGCGTCGCAATCTCTTCCTTTCCGTCCTGCTGCACATCCCGGACGATTTGCTGAACCAGGCCGTGAAAATGCGCAAGAAACTCCCGCGCTGTCTCATCCGGGAGATAAGCTTCCCGGTACGTCATTTCCAGATGCAGGGCGCGCTGATTTTCCTGCACGACGACGAAATGCAGATCGAACTTGCCTGGTGCGCCGTCGTACTCGACAGCTTGCAGCTTCAGCCCGTCGATCGTTTCCGCTTCGTGGTGCTGCGCAAACTGGAACATGACATTGAACAGCGGATTTCCGTTGATCTCGCGCGGGACGTTCAGTTTGTCCACAAGCTGGTCGAAGGCGTAGTCCTGATTTTCGTATGCGTCCAGCAGGCGCTCTTTTACCTGGTGCAAATACGTCAGGAAAGACTGGCTGCTTCGTGGCTGGTTGCGAATAGCCAACGTGTTGACAAACATCCCGACGATATTTTCCAGCCCTTCGCGGTGTCTTCCCGAAATGGGCGTACCGACGACAATGTCGTCCTGCCCAGACAGCCTGGACAGCAGGACGGTAAAGGCAGCCAGCATGACCATAAACAAAGTTGTCTCTGTCGAGTGAGCGAGATTTTGCAGCGCTGTCGCCGTATTTTCTTCCAAGGAAAAATGAAGCGTCCGCGATGTCGCCTCTGCTGTCAAGGCCGGGGGGCGGCTGAACCGCAATCGCACCGGGTGGACAGGCTCCTTGAATCGTTCCAGCCAGTATGCTTCCTGCTTTTTCCACTCCTGCGTGTGCATGAGCTGGCTTTCCCAGACGGCGTAGTCTTTGTATTGAAGGCTAAGAGGCTCCAGTTGCCTGTTCTCGTACAGCGCTGCCAATTCTTTGAGCATGATCCCGACAGACAGGCCGTCTGTTATCGCATGGTGCATGTCGAGGATGAGGATGCTCTCTTTTTTGTCCGTCAGTTCGATCAGCGCCGCGCGGAACAGCGGCGCTTTGTCAAGACGAAACGGCCTGACAAAATCGCGAATCATCTCTGCGGCTTCTGCCTCTGTCAGCGCGTAAACCGGAAACGCAAATGGAACAGCGGAATGTACCTTTTGCCGGAGCGCACCGCTCTCCACTTCCAGTTGGAACGCCGTCCGCAGCGATTCATGCCGCTCGACAAGCCCCTGTAGCGCTTTTTCCAGCCGCTTGCTGTCCACTCTGCCATTGATGTTGCGGATGACAGGGACGTTGTAGGCAGTGCTTCTTCCCAGCAGTTTATCCAGCATGAACAACCGTTTTTGCGCCGACGATGCCGGGTAATCCGGACGCTTTTCCGCTGCTTCCAAAGCAGGTAACGGGACCATGCTCGCCTGACGCTCGCCGGGCACGGCGGCGCTTTTCTCCGGATGTTCGGCCTGCTGTTTTCGCTGCGGCTGGTGTGCCGCGCTCCGCACTGGATCGGCTGAATCCGTCGTCAGGTTGTGGCCGCGGTCGTAAACGAGAGGCTCGTCCCCGTCTGCGGCGAGCATGTCCAGGTCTGCCAGTCGCTGGTCGGTATCTTGGACCAGTTGCTCCAACAGATGGCAGTAGTGGCGCAGCAGCCGCTCCATCGTGCTTGCGAAAAAGAGGTTTGCATCATACTCGATTCGCAAAGAAATGCCGTCACGCTCCACGTCGAAGCCGAGCGCGAAATCATCCTTTTGCCGCGCTGTTTCGGTATGGCGCTGTTTGAGGCGTACGTCAAAGAGCGGATTTCTGCTCGCGTCTTGGTCCGCATCCATTGTGTCCACCAGTTGCTCGTACGAAAACCGCTTCGGGGCGCGCGCCTGCAAGCACGTCTGCTCGATTGCCGCCAAAAACTCGCGCCATGTACGGCTCTGCTCCACGCAACCAGCGACTACCGTCGTGCAAGCTGTCTCGCTGCCACCGCAAGCATGTTGCACAGAATTAGACGTCCAGCCTACGACCACATACTCCTGGCCCGTATATTTCGCGAGCAGCAGCATGAGCGCAGCGAGCAAAACGACTTCCACGGATACCGCTTCGTTTTCGGCAGCAAGCGCAAGCTCCCGTTGTAACGCCAAAGTAGTTTTATACGTGACGGCGTCTCGCTGCCCGCCTTTCACCGCTGGCCGCACAAAATCCAGCGGCAAATTTAATGCATGAGTACGGTTTTGCAGTATAGTCTTCCAGTATTCATCCACTTGCCAATCAGACGCCGACTGCTCGACGCCGACCGGTAGATGGCCGTTCCTGTTGGCAGCACCAGCAAGCTTCTCGATCATCATTTGCGCTCCTTTTGTCTCAAATAAGAGGCTCCCATCACCCGCGCTCGGGGGCAATCGCTGCAAAGATAGAGGCCATTTCCCGCACAGCAGGCTCTTTGAAGATCGAGTAGTGATCTCCCGCCACTTCATGCCGGCTGACAGGACGGTAGAAAAAGCCGTTCCACTTGTCTTCTGCGATGGCAGATTTCTGCGCTCTGACCAGGTGCGCCTGGGCAAAAACTTTTCGCGGCGGCTGGTAATGAACATACGCATGTTGCAAATCAAGAAACAAATGCACGTAGCGGTAAAAATCGGTGCGCTCGCCGTAGGCATAGGCCGGAATCGCCTGCATCATCTCTTTCGGCAGCACGGCTTCCAGCGCTTCATACGTCAGGTGGTGGTGCTCCATGTACTGCGCCACCTGTTTGTACAAGCCGTACAACGTCGTTTCCTGCTCCAACCGGGCGATCCACTCTGCCGCCGTGACCATCTGCGCCATCTGCTGGCGGAAGGAGGCGACAACCGCCGGGTCAGGGTGCTGAAGGTGCTGGTGCAAAAGCGGCGGAGAAGAATCGATCAGGACGAGCATCTCTACCTCATCCCCGTCGGCTTCCAACTGTCTCGTGATCTCAAAAGCGAGCAGTCCCCCGAGACTCCAGCCCGCCATATTGTACGGACCTTCGCCCTGGACCTTTTTGATTTTTTCCAGATAGCTCGTTGCCAGCGCTTCGATGGTGATCTCCCGGCTTCGCTCGCCGTCGCTCCTTTCTGCCGGAATGCCGTAGCAAGTGAAGCGGTCGCCAAGGTGGTGGACCAGCTCAAAATAGGCGTCGATGCTGCCGCTAATATCGTGAATCAAAAACAAGGGTGGGGCCTCGGCAGACCCTTTGTTGATGAGAACGAGGTCGTGATCGTCGCCAGCCGCTGCCGACAGCGCCTCCGCTTGCAGGTAAGCAGCGATTTCCGCGATCGTCGGCTTGGTGTAAACGTCGCTGACGGGAATGTCCATGTTCATCTCCCGGCGAATTTGCGCGGCAATCAAAATGATTTTCAGCGAGTTGGCCCCGACGGAAAACAGGTTGGTACGGACGCCAAGCTGCTCGATATGCAGCACTTTTTGGCAAATCGCCGCGAGCTTCTTTTCCAGCTCGCTGACAGGCAGTTCATCCGCGCGGAAGTCGACTGCGACAGCAGGAGTGGGCAGCAGTTTTCGGTTTGCTTTTCCGCTGGCCGTCAACGGAATCTCCTTGACCGCCATAATCGCATCCGGGACGAGGAAGCGCGGCAGTCTTTTGCCAAGATAGCGTTTCAGCTCATCCGGCTCGACCTTGTCTCTGGGCACGTAGTACAGGCAGAGCAGCTTCTCGTCTGCCTCGCTCGTTTTGATCGCGGCTGCAGCGGCCTCAACCTCTGGAAGTTCGAGCAGCGCGTTTTCTATTTCGCCCAATTCAATGCGCACGCCCCTGATTTTGACCTGTTCGTCCATGCGACCGAGATACTCGATGTTGCCGTCCGGCATCCAGCGGACGAAATCGCCGCTCCGGTACATTTTGCTGCCGGGGCTCCAAGGATCGTCGACAAATTTTTGCGCCGTGATCGCGGGCTGGTTCACATACCCTCTTCCTACCCCGATCCCGGAAATCAACAGCTCGCCTGCGACGCCAATCGGCTGGAGCGAGTCTGTCTGATCCACTACGTACAGGCGAATATTGTCGATCGGCTTGCCGATCGGAATCGTCGTCCGCGCAGGCTTTTCCCCGTAGTCTTCCGAGCAGTCGAACCACGAAACTTCGACAGTGGTTTCGGTCGGGCCGTACAAATTGATGAGGCGTGCGCCGTTTCGCGCGTGGATCATCCGGTTGAAGCTGTTGACGGTGCTCGGCAGCAGCGCTTCGCCGCTCGCAAACAGAAAGCGCAGACTGACCAGCCGCGCTGCTTCCTGCTCCATGCGCGGCTCTACATAGGAAAGAAAGCTGCTCAACATGGAGGGGACAAAATGCAAAAGCGTGATGCGCTCGCGAGCGATCGTAGCGAGAATGGCTTCGGGATCTCGCTCCATGCCGGGAGCAAGGAAGCAGACGCGCGCGCCGTGAAAATACCATCCGAACAGCTCCCAGACGGAAACATCGAACGTAAACGGCGTTTTTTGCAACGTGCAATCGTCGGCTGTGATCGGAAACTGCTTGTGCATCCAGGCGATCCGGTTGAGGACGGAACGATGCTCGATCATGACGCCTTTTGGCTGGCCGGTCGAACCAGAAGTGTACATGATATAGGCCAGATCGGCGGGGCCGCTTCTCGGCGCCAGATTGGCGTCATCCCGGGAATAGATGGCTGGCTCCTTTACGTTCAAGTACAGCGACTTCGCCTGCGGGCTGCTGTCTCGCGCGTCCCGGTCAACGAGGACGACTTTGGCCTGGCTGTCCGCAAGCAAAAACGTCACCCGCTCTGGCGGATCGTCCGGACTGATCGGCACATACGCGCCGCCCGCCTTCCAAACCGCCAAAAGCGCTACCATCATGTCGACAGACCGCTCCAGCATGACGCCTGCGGTTACGCCGGGGCCGACGCCTCTGTCCACGAGCGCTCGCGCCAGTTGGTTGGCCTTTTGGTTCAACTCCCGGTATGTAAGCGCGTGCTCGGCGCAACTGACCGCGAGCTTGTCCGCATACTGTTCGGCGCGTTGTTCGAAGATCGCCTGCAACGTTTGTTCCGCGGGCAAATCAGCCGTTTCCTTGTTAAAAAAGTGCAAAATCTGCTGCCGCTCGGCCTCTGTCAGCAAGCTGTACGCTCCCAGCTTGCGCTCTGGCTGCACGAGAACCGCTTCCAGCAGAACGCTGAAGTGTTCGCCCATTCGCTGAATCGTGGCTGGCTCGAACAGCTCCATGTTGTACTCCATGTTCAGGCAGATCGCTCCCGAGTCGAGAAAATAGACGCCGCAGGCAATATCTTGCGCATTGCCGCTCTGCAGCGTATCCTGTTCCCCTCCGATGATTGATTCCGTAACCGACTCCATCTCGGTGTGAATGTTCAGCGAGACGCGGTACAGTGGATGTTCTGTCCTCGACACGCCATGCTGGCGGCAGATCGTCTCCTCCAGCTCGTCGATGTCGTACTCCTGATGCTCCAGCGAACGGATGAGGCTGTGCTTGACCTGTTGCAAATAGTCGGGAAACGCCTGCTCTGCGGCAGCCTGAAAGCGGATCGGGACGGTGCGGATGAACACGCCGATACTGTTTTCGAGTCCGCTGTAGCGGCGGGAAGATAACATCCCGATGGTGATGTCGGTTTGCCCGCAATAGTTGGCAAGCAGCAGGCCGTAGATGGCCGTCAGGAAAATGCCGGGCGTGACTTGATACTGTTTGGCGGCGGTCTGAATGGCCTTTGCCGTCTGTTCACTCAAAAAGAAGTTTTTGTGTCCGTAAGTGGAAATCAGGCCATGGCTACGGGGGCGATCAAGCGGCAGATTCAGAACGGGCAGCTCGTCGCCAAACAGATCCAGCCAAAAAGCTTTCTTTTCCCGATGCGCTTCCGACTTTTCGAGTTCGTTTTGCCATACGCAATAATCGACGTATTGCAAGTGGAGCTGGGGCAATAGACGCCCCTGGCTGATGCACGCCAGCTCGTGATACACCAGTTGCAGGGAAGTGGCGTCGAAAATAATATGGTGAAAATGCAGGATCAACAGGCTGCCTTCTTGCGGCAAGCGGACGAGGCCAACGCGAAAGAGCGGGAGCTGGTCGAGCGTGTACGGCTGACTGATTTCGACCACGCATTGGCGAATGAACTCCTCCTGCAACGCTTGTTCCTCGGGGGCCTCCCAGTCATGCAGGCGAAAAGAATCCGCAACCGCCTCGTCGTGAACGAACTGGACGACCGCATCGTCTTTGATGCCAACGGTGGTACGCAGCAGTTTGTGCCTTTTGATTATGTACGAAAAAGCTCTCTCCAGTTCGTAAGGCTCGATCTCCTGCGGCACTCTGCGAAGGTCGATCACAGCATTGTCTAGCCCGTCGAAATAGGCAAAGAACATCTTTTTTTGCGTCCAGGAAACAGGGTAGTAAGGTCTGTCCGGCGCAGGCTTGATAAAAGAGCGCGCGTCGTCCTGCGAACGGCGGATATACTCTGCCAGCTCGCTGATCGTGAGGTTCTGGAAAATGTTTTCCAGCGAGATTTCGAGATCGAACTCCACGCCGATTCTGACTTCCAGCTCCAGCGCTTTTAGCGAGTGGCCGCCAATCGCGAAAAAATTGTCATGAATGCCCACGTCGCTTCGCTGCAGCACATCTGTCCAAATCGCTTTCAGTCTTTCTTCGACATCGTCAGGCTTCGTCTGGGTGGTTCCATTCATCGTCTGCTTTTCCCCCTTCTGGATTAGAAAACTTGGCTGCGCCAAGCCTGTGGCGCAGCCTTAGTTGCCCTTATATAAAAAGGAACGGGTCCCGGCGAATGCGCCCAGGTACCCGTCCTTCTCCACATCAGCTATGGAGAAAATGTGTCAACGCTGGCTATACCAGCTTCGCTTCTGCGCTTGCTTGCAGCTCCCTGACGGTGCGGGCGATCCCTTTTGTCGATTCGGCATCGCCGAGCAGCGCCCGATGGTGGATCCAGATGACTTCTTCGGCAATTTTTCGGGAGACGGGGCAATGTAGCTCGTTCGGGAAAGCGTAGCCTTCACCCAGGCTGGCGACGAACTGCTTGAAGATCGGCGTATCGTGAATCTGCGTGTAGGCAATATAGGCGGGAATGCCTTGTTCGTTCAGCATTTCCACGAACCGCTCGCGCGTGATTCCGCCAAACGGGACCGGGTTGTAGTAAAACATGTACATGTAGTGCGTATGGAGCGTGCACGCCGCTTCGCGGGTTTGCGGAACGATCCCTGCAATCGCCTGCATTTCGGCATCGAGAATTTGCGCATTGCGCTCGCGTCGCTCGTTCAGCTCCGCGAGGCGGGACGTCTGCGGCAGCAGGACAGCGGCCTGAAATTCCGAAATCCGGTAATTGGAGCCTTCGACCAGGTGCTGATATTTTTTGTCGCCGACAGGCCGCCCTACGTTGTGGTACAGAAAAGCCTGGTCGTACAAGTCCTGGGAATTGGTGACGAGCGCGCCGCCTTCTCCTGCCGTCATCAATTTAAACTGCTGGAAGCTGAACACCCCGGCGTCTCCCATGCTCCCTGCGCGTTTTCCTTTCCATTCTCCGCCGTGCGCGTGGCACGCGTCTTCGATGATAAACAGGTGGAACTCGTCGGCAATTTGCTGGAGCCGATCCATATCGCACAGGTGTCCCGCCATATGTACGGGGATCATGCCGACCGTGCGCGCCGTCACCGCTTCCCGCACTTTGAGCGGATCGAGGCAAAACGTGCCGGGATCGACGTCGACAGGGACAGGGATCGCCCCCAGGCTAATGACGGGCAGCGCTGTCGAAATAAAGGTAAAAGCCGGAACGATCACTTCGTCGCCCGGCTTCACGCCCAGGCTCAGCAAAGCCAGCTCGATTGCGTGCGTTCCGTTCGTCACGGCCAGCGCATGCTTGGCGTGGTGCATCTTTGCAAACACTCGTTCAAACGCTTTGACTTTCGTGCCGGACATGCGCCACCATTGATTGCTGCGCAGCGCCTCCAGCAGTTCTTTTTCCTGGTTCTCATCTGCCATCGGCCAGCTTGGGAATCTTCCTGTCAGGTTACTCATTTGCGAACACCTTCCGTTTCTTTGTTTTTGGCAAACCATTGCAAACCGTAAGCGATCCCGCCCCAAAGCGCCGCATCGTCTCCCAGATTGGAAAGCGTGACGCTGACATTTCGCTGCGGCAAAGTCCCGAGAAACTCCTGAACGAGCGTTTCCAGCAAGCGATAGCGTTCCGGAAATCGGCTTGCCATCCCGCCGCCCACGACCACCATGTCGGGGTCGAACAGACGGACCGCATTGGCAATTCCGATCGCCAGCATCCGTATGGCATCGTCCACAATCGCCTGTGCTGTTGCGTTTCCGGCAGAGGCCAAACGAAACACGTCACTCGCCCTTGCAGCGGGCAGCCCGCTGGCTTGCGCGATTCGTTCCATCGCCCGGCCAGACGCGTACATTTGCAAGCAGCCGAAGCCGCCGCACGGACATTTTTCTCCCCGCGGGTCAACCATCATATGGCCGAGCTCTCCGCTCGCTCCCCTCGCTCCTGCGTACACATGGCCCTGCCAGACGAAGGCGCTGCCAATGCCTGTGCCGACTACTGTGTACAAGAGATGCGGCACCGGGTAATCAAGCCCGAACGCATACTCTCCCAGCGCTGCGAGATTGGCATCGTCAAACAGCACGACAGGCTTGCCGACCATCGCGGCAAAAGTATCGCGGAAGGCGAAGCCATTCCATGCTGGACGATTGGGCCAGGTGACAATCGTTCCTGCGGCATCGTGCACGGCAGCAAGCCCGGTCACAACGCCGCGGATTTTCGTCTGCGCCCCTTGTTCCCAGCCTGCGATGACGCTGGCGACTTGCGAAATCGCTTGCAGCGGTCCCGTTTCCTGCCCCAATTCGAGCCGGGCCGTTTCCAGCATCGTGGCGCCATCGAGAGCAAAGAGCGCCATTCTAGCGGTAGAACCGCCAAGATCGACAGCGACGAGTCCCTCGCTCATGTGACCATCAGTCCTTTGCGCGCTGATTGATAAAGCAGCTCGATCAGTCGAACTACTTGTTCGCCATCCTGCGCCGACGGAACGGGCTGGCTTTTCTCGCGGATACACGCGACGAACTGGTCCGCCTGGCGCTTGAACGCAACGAGCGGATCTGGCTTCGGCGGCAAAGGAAAATACTGGGCCTCTTGACCCGCGTAAGTCAAAAGCAAATGGGGCTGCTTGTACAACCCTTGATCGCTAAAGCCGAACAGCGTATTCAGCGTCAAGCTGCCCCGCTCGCCTTTCAGATGAATCTGCACAAAATCTCCGGCTACGTCGTCCTGCCAGCTTACATGCACCTTGCCGAGCATGCCGCCTGCAAACTGAATCATCCCTACTGCCGTGTCCTCCACTTCTACCTGTTCCGATTCAAAGCCGCCCAGCCAATTGCTGTATCCCTCCCGGGCGAAAAACGGACGGGAATGGAAGCTGCCCAGGCAAGCGACCGGCTCCGACGCTCCTGTCAGGAAAAGCAACTGGTCGAGCATATGGCTGCCCAAGTCAATGAGGACGCCGCCTCCCGAAAGCTGCTTTTGCGTAAACCAGCTTCCCGGTCGGGGAATCCCTCTTTTGCGGCGCCAGGTGACTTCGCACATTTGCACTTCGCCAATCTGCCCGGCTGCGATTCTGAAGCGAAGCTCCCGGATATCGTCCCGGTACCGGTTGACAAAGCCCATCATCAAAACGGTCCCGGTTTCTTCCGCCAGGCGGCGCAAAGACGCGGCTTCCTTTGCTGTGGTCGTCATCGGCTTTTCGCACAGCACGTGGATTCCTTTTTCCAAAAAGTGCCTGGCTATTTCGTAGTGGGTGTGATTGGGCGTACATAAAATGACAGCATCCAGCGGGACCTGTCCGATCTCGCTCAGACGGGAGCACGCCGTCGCTCCCGCCTGTTTGGCCAGGCGCGTCGCCCGTGCCTCGTCTGTATCGTATATCGCGCGCACGGACACGTTATCCAGCGACAAAAAGCACGGGAGATGCGCGTGTTCGGCGATCCACCCGGCTCCGACAATCCCTATGGACATTTGACGTTGTTTAGCCAAAGCATTCATCCTCTTCGTCTGTTGGTTGCGACTCATTTCGGTCGAAAGAAAGGGTTATGTTCCTGCGACCGGGCATGTCAAAAGCTCAAGCGTGAAAGACGCCGCCTGCTTTTCTTTTTCGTACAGGCCGACAAGCAGTTCTTGCAGCGACTCGACTTCGCGCTGGTGCGCCGGAGTAGAGCCTCTGCCCTTGCTGTAATAGCTCTTGTAATAAAATTTGATGAGCGCGTTCCCGAATAGCTCCCACTGCTGGCACAGCGTTTTATACTCGCCCTGCAACTGCTCGCATTCCCGCTCGTTCACCCAGCTTTGCTTCTGCAAGATCAGCGGCAAATGGACGGTAGATTTGCGAAAAAAATACGGATTTTTGATCGCCACGGCCTTGCGCTGAAACTGCGCAGGGGACATTCCGAGCAATCTCGGCTCCAGGCTCTCGGCGAATTGCTTGATCGCAGACAGTCCGTACGTCGTGGAAAGTAGCGTATTTCCCGCATGATCGGTCTTGAACGGCTTGCGCTCTTCGCGCAGAAGCGTCTGGAGATTCGCGCAAATCAGCTCTTTTGTGCACCTGGAAAAAAACGCTGCTTCTTCCTGTGCCTTGATCCGCGTGACGAGCAGAGAAGAAGTCTGCGCGGCTGCCAACGCCCGCTCGAAACAATCGTAAGGCAGCGCGTATGGCTCCATTTTGCTCGGTTGAAGACAATCTTCTATCAACAAATAGGAGCGCGCGTGTTCATCGTAGCCGTACAGAAAAGCAGGGTGGATTTGGTGCTGCTTTTCTGCGTCCACGCCAGAAGGATAATGAAAGCGGTCCAGATCGACAAAGACGTAGTATCCGCTGCGCAAAAGCTCCTTGATGGCCACATGCACGCTGTCGTTTGCTTGCAAAGAGCGGGTCTGGAAATCAAGCACAGAAGAAAAATCCAGCCCCCGGGCAACGTCCAGCAACAGGACTCCTTCCTCATGCGCTGCTGCCGCCTCTTGCCCGTCATCGGCTTCGACAACGTGCAGGTGAAACTGGGCTTGCGCCATGCACGGAGCATACGCGAAGCTTTTGTCGCGATTCATCAGGATCGAGATCAAATTGTTGCTGACACAATTCACCCACGTGCCGTTAAAAGGCTCTGCGGGGAGTGAAAACGCATCCAACACTCCTCACCTCCACGCTCATGCTAGACTGGCTCGCTGCTCTCTCTGATGAGCAGATCGGCTTCGTCCGCCGTAATGTTTCCTTGCTCCAAATCGCTCATGATTTGTTCGATCGTCATGCTCCGCTTTGCCGGGGTGGCGCGTTTTCGCTCCAAATAAGCCGCCATATCGTGAACCGTCGGATAGGAGAAAATATCGGAGATCATAAACACGCCGGGATAGGCTGCGTCCAGCTCCTTTTGCAGTCTGACCGCGAGCAGCGAATTGCCGCCCAAGTCTTCGAAGTTGGCAAAAATGCTGATCTCATCCAGCCCCAGCACACTTGCCAGGATGTGCGCGATTTCCTCGTCCCACGCCGTGATCTCCTGATGCTCTGCTTCCTTGATAATCGCGGCCGTTTCCTTGCCTGACACCTCTGCCGGATGGCTCCCGCCGCCAATCGCCTGCGAGACAGCCCGCTCGATGCCCTCTCCCAGCGCGTAATCGCGCACCAGACTGTGTCCAATCGCTTCTTTCGGGAGGCGGCGCTTGAGCTGGCCGACGATGACCTGAGGTTGATCCGCGTGCAAAAGTTCTGTGAAGATCGCCGCTCCTTGTCTGGGCGCGAGGCTCTCGAATGGGCTGTGGCGATTGTCGGCTTCGTGCGCTTGCCCCATCCCGACGTCACGCCACAGCGGCCAGTTGATCGTCAGCGCCTTTTTGCCCATCTGGCGCATATGCGCGGCGTACAGGTCCAGGTAGCTGTTAGCAGCCACGTAATCGCTCTGCCCGATGCCGCCTGTGACGGTGTGCATGCTGGAAAACAGCACAAAGAAATCGAGGTCGTCAGCTTCGGTAAGCTGGTCGAGCAGCCACGTGCCTTTCACTTTGGCGTTCAGCACTTCGCGGATGCGGCTTTCCGGCTTGCGCACGAGCAGTCCTTCTCCTGCCACGCCTGCGCAATGAATGACGCCGCGGATCGCGCCAGACTTCGCGCGGATGTGCTCCAGCACTTGCGAAAGCTCGCTTTCTTCGCTGATGTCTGCGGCGTGAACGTGTACGCTCGCGCCTTGTTTTTCCATCTCGCGGATCGCCGCAATCTGCTCGATTCGTCGCTGATCGGCTCCGGCCGCCTCGATCTCCGGCCACTTTTCCCGCCCGGGCAAGCCTTGACGGCTGATGAGGTGGAGCTTTGCCGGGTGCAGGCGGCTGATCTGCTTGCCGACTTCCAGGCCGAGTCCCCCGGTTCCGCCTGTAATGACGTAGACACCGTCCGCTTTGATGGCAGCGGTGTCACCTGTCGCGGCCAGCGTCGCTTGTTGCAGTCGCTCCACGTACCGCTTGTTATGGCGGTAGGCGACCTGATACGGCGCATCTGCAACCGAAAATTCCGCGACGATTACAGACGGGTCGGTATAGGCGTCGACATCCAGGAACCGGATGCGCACATGCGGGAACTCTTCCCGCGCTACTTTGCCGAGGCCGAGCAAGCAGCCATGCTCTGGCCGCAGAGCGGCTTCGTCGCCTGTCACCCGGTTGGCGCAGTCCCCGACGAGGATGATGTCCAGCTCGTCGCTATGCGGATGGGCAAACAGGCTGTCGAGCAAGTAATACAGGCTGTAAAAGCCTCTTTGTTCGGCTTCCTCCAGCTCTTTTGCCGATTGAATCGTTTTGTCTGTCACGCTCATCAGATGCACGATTTTGCGGACCTTTTTCGCCTGCCACTGCGGCCACAAGCGCTGGTAATCGACGCGATTCTTGACCTGCCCCGTCTCTGTTCCGAAGGCGACCTCGATCATTTCTCCGTAGACAGCGGCAAGCTGCTCGCGAAGCCGCTCGGCCAGCTCGCCTGCCCCGGTGAACACGACCACGGCTTCGTCAGCCTTTGCCTTTGCCTGAGTGGGGGACGGCGCTTCCTGCACGACCCAGTCTTTTTCGTAGTAGCTTGCTGCCGTCCACTGCGTGCGCACCTGCTTGATCGTGTAGCCTTCGATTTCCACAAGCACCTCGCCAGCAGCATTGACGATGTCGATGTCAAAGGTCGCCGTCTCGCTCCCTTCCGTTTGCTCCCGCCGCCTCACGTAGCTGTAAATCGCCGCAGGAATTGGCGCGTGAACGCGAATCGACTGGTAGTAAAAGGGCAAATACAGATGCTCGCCAATGCTTCTGATCGCGATGTTCGCCGCGTTGTCCAGCATGGCCGGATGGTAGTGGTAGTCAGCAGCTTCTGCGCGATACGGCTCGGCCAACTCGATCGCAACGAGACATTCCGCGCCTTCGCTGCGCAATTCCTGCAGGTTGTTCCAGCGCGCTCCGGTCGTGATATAGGCGCCGCTTGCCTGCAAATCGGCTGCGCGGGCAGCCACAGGGAGTTGCTTCATGAGAGCCGACACGTCTACGCGTTTTTGCTGCGCTGTCGGACGGCACAGCTTGCCTTCTGCGTGCTTGCGCCACGAGCCGTCTGTCTGATCCATGCTCGCGATGCGGAAGTGTTTTTCGTCGCCCGCTTTTTTCAGCGTGATGTGCAGCGCATGGCTCTCCCCTTCCCGCAACGAAAAGGGCTGCAAAAAGGCGAGGTCCTTGATGACGGTCAGCCCGCCTTGCTGCCTGCCCACCTCGAGCAGCAGTTCGATGTAGGCCGTGCCGGGCAATACGTATTCACTGCCCACGCGATGCTCGTTTACGACCCAATCGTCTGCGGCAGACAGGCCGACGCGATACGTTATGTGGTCGGATGCGCTTTCCGGCAAGCTCGTAAGCAGCGGATGCGGCGGCTTTTGTGCACGGGGAAGCGGCTGCTGTTTGTAGGCCGCGAAGTCCTCCTGGTTGAGCCAGCAGCGCACTTTTTGAAAAGGATAGACAGGCAAGCTGATGCGGTTGCACGCCAGCCCCTCGTACAGCCGTTCCCAGTCGATTTCGGCGCCTGCGACGTACAGCTCACCCAAGCGGAGATAGGAGGGCAGCTCTCTGTCCGGCAAGGCGCTGGTCATGCTTTGCAGCTCCCGCTTTGCCTGTAGCGTCCGCGCGTGCTTTTCTTCCTCCGTCACTTTCAGCCAGCCGCCAGCCCGGGCTGCTATCGTGTCGCCGCCCACCTCGCTTCCGTGAACCTGGTAATACACACGCTCATCTGAGGCAAGCCCGCGTTTTTGGAGCGCATCCAGCTTGCCGAGCAGATCGTCGTAATCGGTAAAAACAATCGCCAGCCGATGGCTGTAGTGGCCGCGCCCGGTGCTTGCGGTGTAGCACAAATCGTCCAGATCAACTTGCCGATGGCTAGCTACATAGGCGGCGTATTTGGCAACTAGCCTCGACAGCACCTGCTCGTCTTTTGCGGACAGCGGAAGCAAATAAAGGGGAGCTGCTTGTTTTCGCTCACAAAAAGCGGGCGGAGCCTCCTGCACGACCATGTGACAATTCGTGCCGCTCAACCCGAACGAGCTGATCCCCGCCGTCCGCAGCCCTCCAGAAGCGCTCCAGTCGCGCAACTGGTCGTTCACGTAAACGGCGGACGAGCTGAAATCAATCGCTGGATTCGGCTTTTGAAAATGCAGCGAAGGAAACAGTTTTTTGCTTTTCATGGCGTGGATCACTTTTACCAAGCCCGCAATCCCTGCGGCATGATCGAGATGGCCGATGTTGGTTTTGAACGAACCGATGGCGCAAAATTGCTTTTTGCTCGTATAGCGCGAAAAAGCTCGCGTAATGCCCTCTATTTCAATCGGATCGCCCAGCTTTGTTCCGGTTCCGTGCGCTTCGATATAGCTGATCGTCTCGGGATCAATCCCGGCTTGCTCCCACGCCTGGCAAATGACTTCCTCCTGCGCTTTCGCGTTCGGAGCGGTAATGCCAATCGAGTTGCCGTCCTGGTTGATCGCACTGCCTTTAATCACCGCATGAATATGGTCGCGATCCTCCAGCGCTTTTTTCAACGGCTTCAGCAAAACGGCCCCCATCCCCTCGCCTTTTCCGGTCCCGTCGGAACTGGCATCGAACGTCTTCGTTCTTTCGTCCGAGGACTCAATGCCGATTTTGACGTGCGCATGGCTTTTCAGCGGGAAAAGATGCAGCTTGATTCCTCCGGCCAAAGCGAGGTCGCAAGCGCCTTCGATGAGCTGGCGGCAGGCAAAATGAATCGCGACGAGCGAAGAGGAGCACGCCGTATCCATCGCGACGGCTGGCCCCTTCAAGTCGAGCAGGTAAGAAATGCGGCTGGCGATAATGGACTGGATGTTGCCGGGAATCGCAATGCCCATCGCTTCCGGCGCAAGAAGCTGGATGCCTTTTTTGTACACTTCGCCAAAATCGGTGCTGTAGCCGATAAACACCCCTGTTCTGCTGCCAGCAAGCTTCGCTCCTCCATAGCCAGCCTCTTCGATTGCTTCCCAGGCCAATTGCAAAAACAGGCGTTGATTCGGGTCCATCAAACTTGCTTCGCGCGGGGATATGTGGAAAAAGCCCGGATCGAACCGGTCGATCTCGGGCAAATATCCGGCTCGGTCAAACTGCGCTTTGGCTCGTTCGATGGGAAGCATGGGCAGGAAAAGGGCAGCGTTTTCCTGTCTGTTTGCCGGGATATCCTGGATGGAGTCGATGCCGAGATGCAGAAGCTGCTCCAGCCGGGCATCCGTGTCAGCCTGGCCTAGCCGGGCGGCGATCCCCACGATGGCAATGTCGTTTTCCGCCTCCTTTTGCTGATCGTGCCGCAAAAAATGAATGAGGCGGGCGGCAACGTTTTTGTCCAACTGCCCGGAGCCGACCTGCTTCAATATATAGGCGTACATCTCTTCTTTTTTTGCCATAAGCGTTACTCTCCTAATTTTTTCAGGATGTCTTCCACCGACGCCTCTCCCTCGCTAAATTCGTCCAATAGCTGCAAAATGTCGCCGATTTCATTGTCGTTTGGCTGCCCTTCCGCTTTCGCGCCCGACCGTCCTCGGTTTGGCTGGCTTCTCTCGATATGCTGGGCCATGGCACTGATCGTTTTGCATTCGAACAAATCCATCACTTTGATTTTTTGCGGGTATTTCTCTTCGATTCGGGCTTGCATGCGGACGATCAGGTGCGAGTTTCCGCCGAGATCGAAAAAGTTTTGCCTCGTCCCGACCTGTTCCACACCGAGCAGCTCGCGCCACAACTGAACCAGGAACGTTTCCACTTCGCTTCCGGGGGCTTGCAGCTCGCCTTGCTCTGTGGATTCAGCCGGGAGCGACATCGCTTGCAGCGCTTTGCGATCCAGTTTTTGGTTGGAGGTGACAGGCATCGCCTCCAGGCGCACAAACCGGGCCGGGATCATGTAAGCAGGCAACGCTTTGCGCAGCGATTCCTGCAATTCCGAAGCGGCAATGTCGCAGGTCGACGTATAGTAGCAGGTCAATTTGTTCGATTCGCCTTCCTTGACCGCGACGACGCCAACTGACGTGACGCCCGGGACGCTTGCGAGTTTGTGTTCGATTTCCCCTGTTTCGATCCGGTAGCCTCTGACTTTGACCATGCCGTCGTTGCGCGAAATATATTCAAGCTGTCCATCGGTCCCGTATTTGCCCAAGTCTCCGGTATGGTAGACGATCCGATCGGTAAACGGGTGCAGGCGATACACTTGCTCGGTCTTCGTTTTGTCACGGAAGTAGCCGGGGGTGACGCCAGGGCCGCTAATGCAAATTTCGCCGGGCACGCCGGGGCCGCACAAGTTTCCGTCTTTGTCCAAAATGTAGACCTGGTTATGTCCGAGCGGACGGCCGAGCGGAACGACCGCTTTGCCTGCAAGCTCCCTGTTCACTTCGCAACACGTAGCCCAGATCGTCGCTTCTGTCGGTCCGTACAAGTTGTACAGCTTGGCGGCAGGGAAATAGCGGGCAATCTCGCTGGCTAAGGCAGGGCCCCACGCTTCGCCGCCAACGAGGACGGTTTCGAACTGGCGCAAGCACGCCAACCGCTGTTCGTCCTGCTGAGCAAGGCCAAGGATGAATTGGCTTATTAAAGTCGGGACGGAATGCCACACGTCGACCGGATGTTCCTCCAGATAGGCAAACAGCAAAGCAGGGTCGCGCAGCCGCTCCGACGGCATGATATGCAAGGTAGCTCCACTCGTCAGGCAGCCAAAAATTTCAAACACAGAAATGTCAAAGCTGATCGAAGTGACCAGCATCATGTTGCGCCCAGGTCGCAGTTGAAATTGCTGCTGACTCCACAAAAGGTAGTGCAGCGCGTTTTGCTGGGTCACCATGACGCCTTTTGGCGTGCCAGTCGAGCCGGAAGTGTACATGATGTACATCAGCTCGGATGGCGGCGCTGTCACAGGTGCGGCGGGCTGGTTGCGAATATGCGCGTCCCCGTAATAGCGAAGATGCCCTACCGCTTCTGCCAGGAGCACATCGCCTGATAAATCGACCACCGCTTCCAGATGAGTTCCAGCGATCGTTTCCAGCATCGGAATGACGCTTTGCTCCGACAAAACGGTTTTGATCCGGCTGTGCTGAATCATGTAGGCGATGCGTTCGCTCGGAAAATCGACGTCCAACGGCACATACGGGCGTCCAGCCTTGAGAATGCCCAAAAGCGCGACGATCATTTCGATACCGCGCGGCAAATAGACGCCGATCGGCTCCTGCGATTCCTCGGCGCTCGTTTTCAGCAGGAAGGCGGCCAACTTGTTGGAGCGCTCATCCAGTTGCTGGTAGGTCAAGCGCATTCCCTCGAAAACGACGGCGGTCTGCGCGGGCTGTTTCTTGGCTTGCGCTGCAAACAGGCGGTGTACCTCGTCGGGAGCGTCCAGCGCAACAGGCGTCGGATTTTGCCCGAGCACTTCTGCCTTTTGCTCGGCATCCAGCAGCTCATAGCGCCCAAGCATTTGCGCCGGATGGTCGATCACCTGGTCGAGCAAAAACGAAAAATAGTCGGCGTATTTCCGGATGGTCGCCTCGGCAAACAGCGTCGTTTTGTACTCCATTCGCACTTCCATTTGCTCCTGCTCCATTTTGCAAATGCAGCTCAGGTCGTAGAGACTGATCCGGTCGTTATCTTGCGGGACGTTGTCGTATAGCTGAAAAATCGTGGAGAAGATCGGCGTCCGGCTCTGGTCCCTCTCCGGGTTCAGCTTTTCCACCAGCGTGTTGAACGGATAGCGCCCGTTGGCATAGGCTCGGACGCATTTTTGCTTGACCGCCTCCAACACTTCGTCATAGCGGGAAAGTCCGCGAAAATCGAGGCGGATGCAAACCATGTTCATGAACAGGCCGATGACATTTTCCCACTCTTGCCGCTCCCTGCCGGACACCGGAAATCCGACGATGATGTCCTCCTCCTGGCTGATTTTGTGCAGGAAAAGAAAATAGACGGCCAAAACCGTCATGTAAAGAGTCGTGGAGCGATTTCTCGCCAGCAGGCGCAACTGTTCGGTTTTTTCTTTGGACACCGTGAATTTGATGTAGCTGCCGTCGTAGACGAGAGAGGGCGGCCGCTCAAAATCGGTCGGCAAATTCAGCACTGGCAGCGGTTTGATGAGCTCGCTTGTCCAGTACCGATCCATGTGCCGGAACTCTTCCGACGCGAGCCACTTTTTCTCCTGCTCGACCCAATCGCTGTAGGGCAACGTCACGGCTGGCAACTGGACGGGCTGCTTCGAGCGGATGCGCTCATACAGCGCCATCAGCTCCCGGAAAAACAGCCCGACGCTCCAGCCGTCCGAAATGATGTGATGCATGTTGACGTAAAGGCGATGCTCATTAGCAGCCAGACGATGCAGCTCCATGCGGAACAGCGGCTGCGCAAAATCAAACGGAGTCGCATTTTGCTCCTCCAGTCGTCGGGCCGACATTTCTGCGCCGGACGGTTCATGGCTGTAGTCGCGAAACTGGATGACGTTTTGCCAATCCGGCAAAATGAACTGCTTCGGTACGCCAGCGACAGTTTGGACGACGGTGCGCAACGAGGCGTGGCGCCGGGTCAGCATGTCCAGGCTTTGCTGCAGCACGTCCAGATCAATGGCGAGCTGCAATTGCTTGACGACAGGCAAATGATAGGCTGTCGTCTGCGGATCGTAGTTTTGCAAAAACCAGATCCGGTATTGCGCCTTGGACAGATCGTGCCCGTCATGTGGCTCGGCTGTCGCTTCCTGCCTTGCGGGTTGCGCAGGCAGCACGTTTGCGTCCAAATAAGTCGCCAGCTCGGGGATGGTCGGAAATTCAAAGATTTCCGCAATCGTGATCGGCTTGTTCAGGTGCGTGTTCAGCACATTCGCCATTTGCGTCGCGATAATCGAGTCGCCGCCGACTTCGTAGAAGCTTTTTTGCAGGTCGATCTCGGAGAGGCCAAACGTTTTTGCCCACACCTGCGCCAGTTGTTTTTCGGTAGCGGTCAGCTCGTCGTGCGGTTTGCCGTCAATCGGCACGTCGAGAGGGAAAGCTTCACCAGGTGCGGCCGCTGCGGCTCGCTCCGCGACGTTTCCGCGCAGACCAGCGACTAGCTGCAACGGGAAGCGCTTGTCCGGCGAGGCGTGGAGCTGCTCGAAGCGTACATCTGCCACGACTACGCGCGGAACGTCTGGCAGACTGGCAAATGCCTGGACGGCCTGCGCCGTTTTCAGTGGCTTGAACAGAGCGTTGCCGTTTGTCACGCCATAGTCGGCCGCCATCCCGGTTTCTGCCCACGCGGTCCAGTTGATCGTCGTAGCGCGAATCCCTTGCTGACGCAAGTAAGAGGCAAAGCCGTCGAGGTAGCCGTTCGCCGCCACATAATCGCCCTGCCCCGGACTGCCCTCGACCGTTGCGATCGAGGAAAACAGCACGAAAAAGTCGGGGCGTTCCTCCAGCAAGCTGTACAGCAAGTAGCTGCCTTCGATTTTTGGTTTGGTCACCTGCGCGAACTCTGCCCATGTTTTGGTGAATAGGAATCCGCTGCCCGCCACGCCTGCCGCGTGAATGACCCCTTTGATCGGGCCGCACGCCTCGCGAAGCTGCTGCAACGTGGCCGCCAACTGCTGCTCGTCGGTGATATCGCACGCGCAGACGGTGACGCTGCTGCCCGACCGTTCGATTTCTTCCACACTGTCGATGATGCGGCGCGTTTTGCTGTCTGCTTCTGTTTCGCGCCGTTTGATTGCCGCCCAGTCTTCGCGCGGCGGAAGTGTGCTGCGGCTAAGCAAGCCAAGGCGAATTTTTTTGCGGGAGGCAAGATGTTTGGCGATTTCCAGCCCGATTCCGCCCGTGCCTCCGGTAATCAGATACAGCCCGTCCTCTTGCAGCTCCAGCGGCTGTACAGACTCAGACTCTTCTACCGGGCAGCGGGCAAATTCTTCGACATACCGCTCCTGACCGCGGTAGGCGACCTGATACGCGTCGGTTGCACCGTAGATTTCCGCGAAAAGGCTGCCGCCGTCCGTCGCTTCGTCGAGATCAATACTTCGGCATTTCAGATGGGGATACTCTGCGTTGATTCCTTTTCCTAACTGGAACAACGCCGTGTAGCACGGCTCCAGCTCTGGTTCGCTGCCTGTCACTTCCCAGCCATTTCTGCCCAGTATGACCAGCTCGATCTCCTGTCTGTACTTGGCTTGCACCAGCGATTTCACCAGCGAAAACAGGCTGCGGACGGTGCGGGCTTGCGTTGCTTGCAAGCGGCCGAGGCTGGGAGCGGCACGCTGTTCATCCAGCGCATACGCATGGACAATCCGGCTGATGCCTCGCCCTTGCAAGTCGGCGAAAAGCTGTTCATAATCCGCTTCCGCGTGTCCTACCACGTACTTCGTTTCCCGTTCTTTGCGGTAGCCGTCACCGTAAGCGACCTGAATCAGCTCGACGCCGCGCGCTTCCCATTCCTGAATCAGCTCCCGCACCGTTCCGCTTCCACTTCCGCTGTCGCTGCCGCCAAACAACAGCACGCTGCCTGCGTCGACCTCTCCACGCTGTTCCAACGGAGCTTTTACCCAGCGAATCTGATAAAACAAATCGTGCGCGACCATCGCCAGAGAGACGCGCTTCAACGTGTAGTTCTCGACCTCGGCAAACACGTTCCCTTGCTCGTCGATCAGGCTGATATCGTAGGAAACCGTCTCCCGGCTGTCGCCGCGCGCTTCTCTTTGCTGCAAATAGCTGTAAAAAGAAGCAGGCATGTTGCTGTAAAAGCTCATCCGCTTGAAGGAAAAAGGCAGGTACAGGTCTGATAGAACAAACATCGTCACGGCATTCAACCCTGTGTCGAGCAAGGCCGGATGAAAGTCGTACCAGGCAAAATCATTCCGGTAGGCTTCTGGCAACTGCACGTGGACCAGCACGCGATCTTCGCTTTTCGCCAAAGCCCGAATGTTGTGCCAGCGCGGACCGAATCTCGTCCGCCTTCCAGGTAGCGCATGATTTTATGCAGCGTCGCCTCCTCCTGCTGCATGTAAAACTTGAGCGTCAAGTTGCGCGCGTTCCGCGCTTTGCGCTCGATTTCGCTATACGCCGCATGAAGCCGGTCGGGCGAGTCGAGATAGTCGGTGTGCTCCTGCATGTATTTGATCCGGGCGACCATCAAGCTTTTGTGCTCCCATAAGCTGTGGACGTGGCGCACGTCGAAGCCTGCCTTGCCCGCAAGCAAGCGTTCGTAATAGTCTTGCAGGCAACGATATGTATCCAAACCGTAGGCGCAATGATCCCACGGGTTGGCGACCATGCGAAATCTGCTGGACGTATTGCCGGAAGTCAAATACTCTTCCAGCGTTTCCTGCACCAATGCCAAATCAAACGCATACGCCCCCGTTTCCTTGATTTTGTACAAATAGATGCGATTGCAAATGGCCTGGTGGTCGATCCGGGCGATGCTGTCATACGCCTGCGCAAACGCTTGAAAAGACGCGCTCGTGGTGGCGAGCATCTGCTTGTCTGTAAAGCCCAGCAATTGAAACGTTTCGTTTTGCAGATCGACGCCGTGCACCAGCACATCGTGGGAGAGATGGCTTTTTTGATAGACGGCGCGCTCGGGAATGTAGTACTCATCGACATTCAGGTACACATAGTAGCCGTCCAGGAGGCAATCGCGGACAAACTCGACGATGTTCCTTTGGACGATGTTCATCGTGCCCCTTTGCAAATGCTCGACGTGCAGCCATGGGTTCAACGTATAGTCGTGAATGTAAAACGTAAACGGAACAGGCGGATCAGGGCGCTTGTCGAAGCACACCTGGATAAAATTGCTGTACAGCCAGGGCAGGCTTCTTTTGTCCTGCAAGACGATACATAGAGGAAAGGCAAAAAATTGATAGCCGAAAATCGGCGGCTGGACGACTGGCAGCGTTACGCTCTCCACAAGCATCTCCTCTTTTCCGTTTCGAATCATGATTTTTCAGGCATGGCTGCAAGCAAGCGTGCCGTTTAGTCCAAAAACGGACCGATCATCGAGCAAGCGAACTGCTTGATCTCTTCCGGCGTTCCCTTGGCGATGACCTCGCCGCCTTTGTGCCCCGCGCCTGGCCCAAGCTCGATCAAATAGTCGCAGTAAGACAGCACGTACGGATCGTGTTCGATGAGCAGGACGGAATGTCCGCTGGCGATCAGCTTGCCGAGAATGACCAGCAGTTTTTCCGTGTCGTAGTAACTGAGGCCGACAGTCGGTTCGTCCAAAATGTACAGAAAGCTTCCCTTGCTGCTTTTTCCCAGCTCACGCGCCAGTTTCAGCCGCTGGGCTTCTCCCCCGCTCAACGTCGTCAGGCTTTGCCCGATGAGAATATAGCCCATGCCGAGTTCCTCGATCGTGCCGAGCATCTTGCTGATTTTGGCGTGGTCAGAGAAAAACGCGTGCGCTTCGGAAATCGACATCTCCAAAATGTCGGAGATCGTGCGCTCTTTGTAGCGAACCTGCATTACTTCCTGCTTGAATCGCTTGCCGCGGCAGGAAGGGCACGGATCGCTGAACGTCAACTGCCCGAGCCATCTTTTGATCTGCCCGTTTCCGTTGCAAACCGGACACGAGCCTGTCGAGTTGAACGAAAAAGAGCTGCGCGTAAACTGCCGGGCGATGGCCTCCTCCTGCGCGGCAAAAAGTTGCCGGATGTGGTCCCACACCCCCAAAAACGTGGCGACGCAAGAGTTTTCATGGC
The DNA here is from genome assembly GCF_004117055.1 of Brevibacillus agri. Lineage (NCBI taxonomy): Bacteria > Bacillati > Bacillota > Bacilli > Caryophanales > Paenibacillaceae > Brevibacillus > Brevibacillus agri. Next base: position 3,014,779 of record NZ_CP026363.1, on the reverse strand, counting down.
GCCGCGCCAGCTTCTGCGTGACGACGATGCAGCCATCGACGTTTTCCGCGCCTTCCAGCCGGGCATCGGCGTGCGCATGGGCGTAATCGCTGTCGTGCTCTTCTTCCTCCAGCAACTGCTTTTGCTTGCCCGCTTTTGCTTTCAACGCTGCTTGAAGCTTAGGGATAAGCGTGTCGATCACCAGCGAGCTTTTGCCGCTGCCAGACAGCCCGCTGATGCCGACGATGGCACGCAAAGGAAGATCGACGTCGATGTTTTTCAGATTGTTCGTGCGCGCGTTGCAAATCGACAGCTTGGGAGCGGATGCGTCCACGCCGCTTGCGTATTCTTTTGGCGGGTGCTTTTTCTTCCGCAAATACTGGGCCGTGATTGATTCGCGCGACTGGAGAAAGCCGGCGTAGCTCCCCTGGTAGACGATAGAGCCGCCGAGTTGGCCAGCCAAAGGGCCGAAGTCCATGATGTAGTCGGCGTGCTTGATGACGCTTTCATCGTGCTCCACGACAATGACCGTGTTGCCTTGCTGCTTTAGCCGATGGAAGCTTTCGATGATCTTTTCTTTTTCTTTTTCGTGCAGCCCGGCGGTCGGCTCGTCAAAAATGTAGATGATCGAATCGACCTTTGCCGACAGGTGAGACATGATGTGCAGCCGCTGTGTCTCCCCTCCGCTCAACGTCGGGATTTCGCGATACAGGTTCAGATAGGACAAGCCGACCGTTTCGAGGCAATCCAGCTTGCGCAAAATCTCTCCGAGCAAGTGGGCAATAAACGGGGTATGCGGCCGCGCTGTCTGGTAGTGGCGGAGAAATGCCGCCAGGTCGCTGACATTCATCTGGCAAAGCTGTCCGATATGCTTGTCGCCAATCGTAATCGAGAGCGCTTTTGGCCCGAGCCGGAACCCTTGGCATCTCGTGCACGGCCGCGTCGTCTGCAGATCGGGAAATTGCTGCAGATTGATCTTTTTCAGCTTTTCTTCAATGACGACAGTGACTCCGTAAAAAATCAGGTGGCCTTTGCTCTGCGTCCGCTTCGGCCGATAATGCAAAAACGCTTCCTTCGCTTCCGGCGGCAACTCGGCAAAAGGCGTGTCCGCGCTCACCTGAAAATGTTTGCTGAAATTATCGAGGCGCTTGTACACGTACTCCTTTTCCTCTTTTTTCGCGTGCGGGAACTGGTAGGCGAACTGATGCCACCGTTCAATCGTTTCGCGCTCCGACGGCAAAATTTTCTCGACGTTTACCTCGACGACACTTCCCCTGCCGCCGCAGGCCGGGCATGAGCCATGCGGGGAGTTAAACATGAACAGCCCCGGCACAAATTCGTCTGGCTGGTGCGAGGCTATCTCCTTGCCTGCCCGCTGTCCTTCCTGGGCGTAAATGATCGCCAGCAGGTTCAAAATGCGGGTGACGGAGCCGACGACCGAGCGCGGATTCAGATTGCTGACAGTTCGCTGCTGCACGGCAATCGTCGGGCTGAGTCCCTGAATCATGTCAAACGAGTCGTAGTGCAGGACATCGTGCGCGATGCCCAGCGCCTCCAAGTAAATCCGCTGCCCCTCGTGGTGCAAGGTGTCGAAAATAAAGCTGGATTTCCCCGAGCCGCTAACTCCCGTGACGACGATAAACTGATGCTTCGGAATCGTCGTGGTGATGTTTTTCAGATTGTGAAGCTTCGCGTTGTAGACTTCAATGTGCACCCGTTCTCCATTCCTTCCCACTGATCGATGTTCGCTGCTCTTTTACGTACTGCGCGATCCCTCGCAAGCCAAGCTCGTACACATTGGCCTTCAAGCCGATCACGTGGCCCACAGCGTTGGCGAAGAAAATTGATTCGGCATGCCAGCCGCCCCGTTCAAAAATGTTGGACATGTGCACCTCGATATAGGGAACGCCGACTGCGGCCAGCGCGTCGAGTATCGAGTAACCGGTCTTGGAAAATCCCGCCGGATTCAGCACCACGCCGTCCAGGTCGTGCAGTTGCTGCTGAAAAAAGTCGACGATTTCGCCTTCGTGGTTGGATTGGAAAAAGAGGACATCCACTTGCAGCTCGCCCGCCAGCCTGTACAGCCTGTCCTCGATTTGCTTCCAGGTGACGGTTCCGTAAATCGCGGTTTCCCGCAATCCGAGCAGGTTCATGTTCGGTCCGTTTACGATTGCAATTCTCATAGCGTTTATCATTCTCCTACGTGGCATGCGCCTTACTTCATCTGATTTTTTGCCTCTGCCCACAAATCGGCAATCCCGTCAGCTCGCGGGACGGCCACTACCAGACGTTTTACTTCCTCCAGCAGTTGCGCGACCGCATCGTGGGCAAATTGACTGCTGTCGTATTCCGCCCGGAGCGTGAAGCGGTCCTCGGACGGGTTGACAAACAGGCGCAGCGGAAGGTGAAGCTGCCCGCTGCTCTTTGCCTGAAACGGCTTTTGCTCGCCAGCTTGCGTCTGGAACGGAAAGTGCGTATAAACCAGGCTGCGCGTATTGATGACGGTTTGCAAAAAATCGAGCGGAATTTGCGACCACTGCGCCATTTGCTGCAACGTAATATGCTCGTAGCGGCGAATGCGCACGATTTTTTTCTGCAAGGCGACAAACCACTCTTTGACCTGGTCCGCGTCGTTGTAGGTCAGCCGGACGGGCAAGCTGTTGGTAAACAGTCCGACCATTTTGTCCATTTGCCCGATTTCCGGGACGCGTCCCGATGTCATCAGCCCGATCAGGACGTCGCGCTGTTCGAGCAGTCGCGCCTGCGCCAAGCCCCACGCGCCCAAGACTACCGTATTTAGCGTTATTTGGTTCTTTCTGGAAAATTCTCTTACAGTATAGACCTCGTCTTGTGCCAGAGCAACACTTTTCACGGCGCTTACATAGCCGCTGCGCTGGCTCGGTGTCGTCGGCACAAGCTGTTCGCGATAGCGGAACGGCCCCAGCTCCCCTGTCCAAAATTGCCGCGCTTCCTGGTCGTCCTGCCTTTTTTGCCACTTGACATAATCGAGGAAAGGCGTCGCGGGCGTCTGCGGCTCGCGGATGAGCGCTTCGCCGAGCTGATAGTTCGCCCACACTTCCTGCAAAATGAGATTCATGCTCCAGCCGTCAAACAAGGAATGTTGATACGTCCAGACAAACTGGTAGCTTGCCTTGTCGTATTGGATGAGCTGAAACCGCATTTGCGGAACTTCGTCCACCTTGAAGCTCTTTTGCCGTTCCTGCGCGATCCATTCGGCCAAAGCTTGCTTTTGCTCGTCCGCAGACAGCTTCGTCCAGTCCAGCACGTCGATGGCAACGTCGACATGCCTTTTCACGAATTGAACCGGATGCGATATTTTTCTCCAGATGAATCCAGTCCGCAGCACGGAATGGCGGTCGATAACCCGCTGCCAGGCCAGTCGGAAATGGTCAAGCCTAAGCTCCTCTGCAATCGGGAACGCGAGCAGGCTGACCGTGCCTTGCCGCGCGTGCAAAATGTTGTGGTTCAGGACCAGTAACTGCATGAAGGTGAGCGGATAGACGCTTTCGACTTCCCGTGTATCCACTGTACGCAGTAAAATCTCCTGGTCGGCCTGGTCGACGTTGTAGAACAGCGTGCTTGGGGCGGATGGCTGGCTGGTGCTTTCCAGGCTGATCTGCCGCGCCTGTTGCTCCTGCGTCGGGTCATCTGCCGCCAATGCTCCTGTGGTTGATTGGCTGTCGCTTTCCCGCCCGACCTGCCGCGCCTGCTGCTCCTCCATCGTCGGGTGATCCCCCGCCAATGCTTCCGTGGACGGCTTGCTGTCGCTCCCCAGCCGAATCTGCCGCGCCAGCTCCTCCATCGTCGGGTAATCAAACAGCAGATCGGAGGCAATCTCAATGTGATGTTCTTTCAGACGCGAAGCGAACTGGATGGCCGTCACGGAATCGCCGCCCAGGTCAAAAAAGTCGTCTGCCACACTGATCGGGCTTTTTCCGAGCAACTCCTCCAAAATTGTGCACAGCCACGAAGCCATGTCCTCCTGACGCTGATTGCGCGGCTGCTGCTCGGTGGCCGGAGCGGAAGCCGAAGCGCTGGCGAGCGGTGCGAGCTTTTCTCCGGGAGAATCAGCAGCAAAGCTCGCCAACAACTCTTCTACTTGCCGCATCTGGTGCGCTTGTAACGTGTAGCTGGCCTGGCCGTCCTGGATGAACTCGCCGCCCTGTCTTATCAGGAGCGTAGAGGGAGGCAGACGCTTTTCATTGCCAAGCGTCTCCGCAGGCGCAGCGAACGCCCGCTCAATCCAGTAATACTTCCGTTCAAAAGCGTAGGTCGGCAGCGGGAGGCGGCTCGGGTGCGCTGGCGCATGGACGTTTTTCCAGCGGATGTTCGCCTTGTACAGCCACAGTCGCCCTAACGAAGCGAGCATCGTCTTGCAGGCCGATTCGTTTTCTCCGGGGGCGGGCAAGGACGGCAGCAATGGCGCGGAACGGAACCGTTCGCTTGCTGCCAGCCGTTCAAGCTGCGTTTTCCCTGGGCCGACTTCGAGAAATACCGGCTTTTGCACATGGGAGAGCACAGGCAAGCTAGCCACATCCACCCCTTGACCGGAAAAGCTGACCAGCTCCCGCCAATAGTCCATGGAGCTGGCCTGCTCCTCGGTGATCCACGTGCCGCTTCTGTTCGACAAAAACGGAATGCCCGGTTTGCCAAGCGCGATGGCATAAGCACAGTCCCCACGGAAACAGAGCAGCTTCAAAGCGTCTTCCCAAGCCAAAACGCCTGCGAGACACGCGCTGACGTATTCTCCGAGCCAATCTCCTGCCAGCGCTTTTGGTGTCACTCCCCAGTGACGCCATAGCTGCGCCAGCGAGTATTCCAGGATGAATTGGGCGATTGGGCCATGGGGCGAATCGTTTTCCAGCCATGTTTTGGCATCCAGCCGCAGCACCCGCTCCACGAACCGGAAGCATTGGTCCATCTGCTCGCGGAAGAAAGGGAACTGCCGATACAAGTCGCGGGCCGTGCTTCCACACGCGATTCCCGCCGGGGAAAAGACAAAGACGACCGCTTTCTTTTCCGCGCTTTCCTCCGTTTCGCTGCAAACAAGCCGCAGCGCATCCGGATGGGCAACCGCCTCTTCCGTGTGGCACAGGACGATCCCGCGAAAATCGAAATGCTCCCGGCCCGTTTGCAGCGTGTAGGCGACTTGCGACAAGCTTGCCTCGGGATTCTCGCGGAGATAAGCCAGCACATTTTCATAGTTTCGCTGTCTCGCCGCACTGGTTTTCCCCGAAATCGCCAGCAGATTCCACTCGCTCGCCGCTTCTAGGGCGGGCGTCTTTGGAGCCGTTTCGACAATGACGTGCGCATTGGTCCCGCCGATGCCAAAAGAGCTGACGCCTGCCACTCTTTTTCCCGAATCCGCCTGCCACCTTACCGGGGTGTTATTCAAGCGGAACGGGCTGTTTTCCAATTCGAGCTGCGGATTCGGCTTTTGCAGGTGCAAGAGCGGCGGAATCGTTTCGTGGTGGATGGCGAGAACGGTCTTCATCAGGCCCGCGATGCCGGAAGCGGTGTTCAAATGCCCCACATTCGCCTTGACCGAGCCGATGTAACACGGATCGGCCGGATCGCGCTCCTTGAACACTTCCTTGAGGGCGGCAATCTCTACCCGGTCCCCCAGCTTCGTCCCCGTGCCGTGCGCTTCCACATACCCGATCTCGTGCGGAGTCACTCCGGCCACTTCCATCGCTTCGGAAATGACTTGAATCTGGCCCTCGAATCCAGGCGCGGTGTATCCGACTTTGCCTGCGCCGTCGTTGTTGATGGCCGAACCGCTAATGACCGCGTAGATATGATCCTTGTCTTGCAGCGCCTCGTCCAGCCTTTTGAGCACAACGACGCCCACGCCGTCGCCGAAGACGGTCCCTTCCGCTTTTTCATCGAAGCAGCGGCAATGTCCGTCCGGCGATTCGATGCCCCCCTGCTTGTACAAATAGCCGTGCTTGTCGAGAAACTGGACGGACACGCCTCCTGCCAGAGCCATGTCGCACTCCCCGTTCAGCAGGCTCTGGCACGCCAGATGCACGCTCACCAGCGAGGAGGAGCAAGCCGTCTGAACGGAAAAGCTCGGGCCAGTCAAATTCAATTTGTAGGAAACCCGCGTCGTCAAAAAGTCTTTGTCGTTTCCGACCTCGATTTGGCGATGGTCCAAAATGCGCAACAAGTCGGGGCGACTGACCACATGCGTCACATATTTGTTCGCGCCGATTCCGGCGAACACGCCCACCGCACCCTCAAGCTGCGACACGCTTTGTCCGGCATCTTCGAGGGCATTCCAGGCAGCTTCCAGAAACAGCCGTTGCTGCGGATCCATAATCTCGGCTTCCCGCGGCGTATAGTGGAAAAAGGCTGCATCGAACCATTCGATCCCTGCCAGTTGACCGCAAGCGGGGACGTAGTCCGGCCGAGCGAGCAGAGCCGGGTCTACGCCCGACTCCAACAGCTCCTCTTTTGTGAAAAAGCGGATTCCTTCTACGCCGTCCACCAGGTTGTTCCAATACTTACGAATATTTTCGGCTTGCGGAAATTTTCCCGCCATGCCGATGATCGCGATTTTCTCGCTTGGCGCATGTGCATTTTCCATTCCGATTTTCCTTTCCCCCAAACGGCTCCCTAGCTTCGCATCGTTCTTCGTTTTTTGCGCAGCTCCGCTCTTTTTTGTCCCGTTTCCACGCTGGATCGGTTCACGGCCGTTCTTTTGATCTGTTCGGCTATCTTTTCGATCGTCGTATATTGGAAAAGCTCCACAATCGACAGCTCATGGAACAGCTCCGTCTGAATCATTTCCTGCAACTGCACGATCAGCAAGGAATTTCCGCCGATGTCAAAAAAGTTGTCGTGAATCCCGATGCTAGGCGCGCCAAGCAGCCTGCTCCATATTTCCGCGAGCTTTTGCTCGACGTCGTCCCGGACTTCCGAAAACAGAGGCCCCGCGTCCAACTGCTGGCAATGTTGCTCCATTGCCTTCCAGTCCATCTTGCCGTTCGGAGTCAGCCAAAATCGCTCGACATGGAAAAATTGGGCGGGAACCATGTACTCCGGCAGTTTTTTCCGCGCGTACTCCTTCAATTGGCCCATCGGCAGCGGTCTGTCTGCTGTGTAGTAGCAAACGATTTTGCTTGTCTCCCCGTCTTTTACCGTCGTCACGGCGATCTGCTGAAGCGGCGCGGCATCCCGGAGCGCATGCTCGATCTCGCCAAGCTCGATGCGGTAGCCGCGCACTTTTACCAACTGGTCTTTTCTGCCGACAAATTCGATGTTGCCATCCGGCAAGTATCGACCGAGATCGCCTGTCTTGTAGCAAAGCTGGCCGCTGGCTCGCCGGATGAACGCTTGTCTCGTCCGTTCCTCGTCCTGGAAGTAGCCGCTGGTCACATTTCGGCCTGCTACGTAGATTTCACCGATCACGCCCGGCGGACAAACGTTGCCGTCCGGAGCCAAAATGATGATTTGATTATTGGCAATCGGCTTGCCGATGAGTACAGCTCCATAAGGGGCGTCTGCGTCTGGCTCCACCTTGTAGCTGGACACCCAGATCGTCGTCTCGGTCGGTCCGTACATGTTGCGAATGTCGGCAAACGGCAGCATCTGCCGCACCTGTTTCGCCAGGGCGAAGCTCCACGCTTCCCCGCCCAGCAGCACATGCCTGAGCGCTGGCAGCACGGGAGAATGACCGTACCGCTCCTTGTTGGCTTTCCAAAACGTAGTGAGCTGTACCATCAAGCTCGGGACGGAATGCCAAACCGAAACTTGCTGCGTCTCCATGTACGCGAGCAATCCGTCCATATCCCGGAGCCGCTCTTGCGTCACGATGCAAAGCTGCCCTCCGCATAGCAGCGCGGCGAAGATTTCAAAGACCGAGATGTCAAAGCTGATGGACGTGACGAGCATGAATACATCGTCTGATCGCAACTGGAAGTCAGCGATGCTCCACGCCACAAAATTGTGGACGTTGGCATGGGTAACCGGCACGCCTTTTGGCTTGCCTGTCGAGCCGGAGGTGTACATGATATACATCCAGTCAGCGCCGCTGCTTTCCGTCGGCGGATTGGCAGTTGTCTCGAAAGCGGCCTCCGTCGCGGCTGCTTCCTGGAACACGCTCAGATTGACGATGTCGACCTGCTGCTGTTGTCCGATCCGCCCGGCTTTTTCGAGCAGGCGATTTTCGGTCAAAAGCAGTCTGGCTCCGCTGTGAGCGAGAATGTAGGCGATTCGCTCCTCGGGATAGCCCGGATCGAGCGGCACATAGGCGCCACCCGCTTTCAACACAGCGAGGATGCCGACGACGGACTGCAAACCTCTGTCGACGAAAATGCCGACGGGCACGCGTTTGCCGACGCCCTTGCGGATGAGCAGCCAGGCGAGCTGATTGGCCTGTTCGTTTAACGTCTGATACGTCATCTGCTGCTCTTCGCAGACCAGCGCGATCGCATGCGGCGTTTTTTGCGCCTGGGCTTCAAATTGCTGGTGGAGCGGCAGCGGCTCGGGCCAGTCCAGGTGCGCCCCTTGAAAACGGTGCAGCAGTTCGTCCGCCTCGGGGCCAGTCAGCAAAGCCACTTCTTTGATCGGCATTTCCGGACGCTCCGTCACTTGCGCGAGAATGTGCAGGAAAAAGCGGGCAAACTGCCGGATCGTGCTGTCCGCAAACAAGTCCGAGTTGTACTCAAAGGAAATCTCGATCCGCTGATCGCCTTCCTTCGCGAGACAACTGAGTTCAAACTGGCTGATCCCGTCGTTTTCCAGATGCAGCTTGTCAAAAAACTGGAACAGCACGTTGTAGACGGGATTTCGCGCCAAATCACGCTCGGGATTAAGCTTTTCCACCAGCAGGTCAAACGGGTATTGCGCTTTGTCGATCGCCGCCCACACTTTTTGCTGGACAGCATGCTGCAACTGGGCAAACGTCGCGACGTCCTGAAAAGAAAGGCGAATGCACAAAGTGTTGATGAATATCCCCACTACTTCTTCCCATTTCTTTTGGTTTCTTCCAGCCGTAGGTACACCGACGATCAGCTCGTCGTCCTGCGACAGCTTGTGCAGCAGCAGGAAGTAGGCGCTCAGCAAAACGTTGCTGTACGTAATCTGCTGCTGCTCGACGTGGCGCTTGAGCGTTTCATAAAGCGCTCCGCTGATTTCGAACTTGTGGTAGCTACCGTTGTACGTCTGGACGGGCGGCCGTTTTTTGTCAGTCGGCAGCGACAGCGTAGGCAACGGCTTGGCAAGCTCGGAAAGCCAGTAGCTTTCGTGCTTGGCAAACTCTTCGCTCGTTTCCCATTCTTTTTGGGCAGCAATCCAATCAAAGTAATCGGGCTTCGCCTCGGTCAGCCTTGGGGGCTGCTCTTGCAAAAGCGACTGGTAAATGCCAAACAGCTCGCGGTAAAAAATGTCGATGCTCCAGCCGTCCGTAATCACATGGTGAAAATTGACGTAAAGGCAAAAGCGCTCCTTGGCAAGCTGGTACAAATAGATGCGGTACGGAGGCGATTCCAGATCAAACGGCTGCATTTTCTGCTCATGAATGCTTTTTTCCACAAAAAGCGCCTGGTCTGGCTGCTTCGTCGCGTCGATCACCTGGATCTCCGGACGGTACTTCGGCAGCGCTTCTTGCACAGGACTTCCGTCTTGCAGAGTGAACCTCGTGCGCAGCATCACGTGTCTGTCTGCGAGATAGGCGACGGCCTGCTCCAACAGCGCGACGTCAATGGCCATGTCATACGTGCGAATAAACGGCAAGTTGTAGGCGACCAGCTCGGGGGTCATCTTTTGCAAAAACCATATGCGTCGCTGTGCGTGCGACAGCGGCATGATCCGCTGGTCTGGCGCTGCTTCTCTTTGCTGCGGAGCGTCTTCCCCGCTTCGCTCCCGTTGTTTTTGCGAGACAAACTCGGCCAAGTCCGGGATGGTTAAATGCGTAAACACATCCTGCACCGACAGGGTGACCTGGCATTGCTCGTTAGTCCGGTTGGCGATCTTGATGCCCATGATCGAGGTTCCGCCCAGTTCGTAAAACTGATCGTGTATATCAATCGTTGGCAGCCGGAAGACGTTTCCCCAAATTTGCGCAAGCTGCCGTTCAAGCTCGGTATAGCCGCCATCCGCCCGGCCCGTCAGCTCTACCTGAATCTCGACCTCCGGCAGCTTGATTTTCGCCCGAATCCCCGCGGCAAGCGCGATCGGCAGGCTGCTGTTCCAGAACAAGTCATTGTCCGTGTTGATTTCCCCGATGACGACGTTGGACAAGTTTTTACGGAGAACATGCTCGAACGCTTTGACCGCCCGGCGAGGCGAGAGGGAGCGAAAAGCAGCATCGAGGCTCGCTCCTGCCTTTTTCGCCATGCCTGTATTCATCCACGTCGTCCAGTTGATCGCGATGATTCGCGTGGGCGCGCTTGCGACGCCGGAAAAAGCATCCAGGTAGCAATTGGCGGCGACGTAATCGCCCAAGTAAATCCCGCCGACCACCGCCGCGATGGAAGAAAACAGCACGAGAAACTCAGGCGGATTTTCCCGCGTCAGCGCGTGCAGATGCTGCGTCCCTCTGATTTTGGCAGCGAGCGCGGCCGAAAAATCGGCTTCGTCCTTGTCGACGAGCAGACCGCTGCCCGGCAAGCCTGCTGCGTGGATGATGCCGTCGATTTTTCCGTGGATGCGGTAGATGTCGCGGATAGCCGCGGCGATCTCATCCCGGTTGGCTACGTCGGCGCTGTATGTAAACACCCGGGAGCCGTTGCTCTCCAAGCTTTGCAGATGGTGAAGCAGCCTGCCCTGCTTATCGTGCTCGTGCTGGCTGAACTCGTCCCACAGGGCACGCTCGGGCAATGCGCTGCGGCTGATGAGAACGAGTTTCACCCGGTGGTGCTGGGCGATATGCTTCGCAAGCGCAAGGCCGATGCCGCCCGTGCCGCCTGTAATGACGTACACCCCTTGCTCCTTGAAGCGCAGGCCGCTGTCGCCGACCGCAGACAAATCCAATGGCGCCAGCTCAGGATAGTATCTTTGTCCAGAACGATACGCGATCTGGTAATGTCCGCTACTGCCCAACGCTTCCGCCGCGATGTCGCTGACAGGTGTGGCATCGTCGAAGTCGATGCACTTGCAAGGAAGTGCGCTGTACTCTTCGCGAATGACTTTTCCCATTCCGAACAAGGCCGCGAACTCCGGCTGGACGGTGTGATCGTCCGGCAGAACCCGCTGGGCGTTTTTCCCGACCAAGACGATTTCGCTGGGGGCAGGACGATTTTTCGCCAATGCTTTCGTCAAGAAAAACAGCGCGTGCAAAAGCTGCTCGGCATCGTCGCTGGCCAATCCGGGCGCCTTTACGACCGCGAATACGACTTTGCTAAAAGCAGCCTCGCTTGTATCGCGAATGAGCCGCTCAAAATCGGCTTGCGAGCAAGTAAGCCCATACTCGGTGGCACTTTCTTGGCGATAGGAAGTCGTCAGCCGGGCATGCACGACGCGCTCGCTGTGCGTCGCGATGGCGTCGGCCAGCTCGTAGCCCCAATCGGTAGAGTCGGTGATGACCAGCACCTTCGCTCGTTTCTGTGCTTGTGTGGACAAAGGCTCGGCAGGGACCCACTGGATGCGCTGATAGAGAGCCTGCTCGGCTGCGGGTAGTGCGGCTGGCGCTTCGCTCGCATGCCCGCTTGTTCCCGATGCGCTTGGCAAAGGGCCTTGCGCTTTTTTGTCCGCCGTCGGCCAGATTTTGATTTTTTCAAAGGGATACACGGGCAAATTCAGCTTTTGCCGCGGTTGGCGGTACACCGTCTCCCACGGGATCGACATTCCCGCGACGTATTGCTCCGCCAGCTTTTCCAGCGACGCTTTCGTCAGCCAGCCGTCACCGTCAGTCTCGGCATGCTCGCCCAAGCCAGCAAAAGAGCTGGCGGGAGTGCTGCCGTCACGGCTGGATTCGGCACTCTCAAAGAGGTACATTCCTTTGTCTTTCGCCCCTTCTGCTCCGGACAAATCGGCTACGCGCAATTGCTGCCGCAACTCTTCTATCGACTGGAATACGAACGCGACCCGGTTTTCGTATTGCCCGCGACCCGTGTTTGCCGTATAGCACAAGTCCGCCAGATTTATGGATGAGTGAGTTTGCAAATAGGAATGGTAGGCTTTTAGCAACTCCGCCAAGGACGACTTGCTTTTGGCGGAGAGCGTCAAAAGATGCACCGGCGGCAACGGCTCCGCTTCTGTTTCCGTTTCCGGGCGGTCGCTTTCCGGCGCCTCTTCCACGACGACATGGCAATTGGTGCCGCTGAAGCCAAAGGAATTGACCCCTGCGCGCAGCGGGGTGCCCCCTCTTTTCCAGTCTCTTAGCTCGGTCACGATTTCGACCGCAGCGTTGCGCGGATCGAGAAAAGGGTTCGGAGACTGGTAGTGCAGCGTAGCGGGAATTTTTTTGTGCCGGAGGGCGAGCACGACTTTGATGAGCGACGCCAGACCCGATGCGGCAACCGTATGGCCGATATTCGTCTTGACCGAGCCGATCCCGCACACATGGGGCCGGGACGCAGATTTTTGAAAGGCGTCGTTGATCGCCTGCAATTCGATCGAATCGCCCAACAGCGTCCCTGTGCCGTGCGCTTCGATGTACGAGATGGACAGCGGATCGATTTTGGCTTTTTCCCACGTGCGCAAAAACAATTGCGTCTCGGCATCCGGATTGGGGGCGGTCAAGCCGTTGGAAGCGCCGTCGGCATTGACGCCGCTTCCTTTAATAACCGCGTAGATCGGGTCGCGATCCTCGCGCGCCTTCGCCAACGGCTTGAGCATCACGGCTGTGATTCCTTCGCTCCAGATCGTTCCGTCCGCATGTTTGTCAAACGCCTTCACTCTGCCGTCCGACGTCTCCAGATCGTGCAGCTTCCCGGTCACCTGCGGAATGACCATCAGATTCACGCCGCCGACCAGCGCTGCTTCACATTCGTTGTTCGCCAGGGCCGTGCACGCCTGATGCAAGGCGACAAGCCCCGATGAGCACGCCGTATTGAGCACGAAAGCAGGCCCGCGCAAGTCCAGAAAATACGAAATCCGGTTGGACAACAGCCCCACGAGCGAGCCGACCAGCGAAGAAATATCTTCGTTTTGCAAGAGCGAGCGATAATGGGACTGGTAAGCCGTCTCCAGTCCCACAAACACGCCCGTGTTGGAATGCTTCAGCCTCGCTCCCCCGTATCCGGCGTCCTCCAGCGCGTGGTAGGCCGTCTCCAGAAACAGGCGCTGATACGGCTCCATCGCCAGCGCTTCGTTTTGTCCGATCTGGAAAAAAGAGTGATCGAAGCAGCAAATCTGATCGAGGTAGCCAGCCTGGTGATGGGCGCTCTCCAGCATCTCTTCCAGCTCTGGCAGGAAGCCGGACAAATCGCGCAACCGCTCTTCCGGAAAGTAGCCGATGCTGTTTACTCCCTGGACCAGATTGTCCCAAAACTGCTGGGGGCTGCTCGCTCCGGGGAAGCGGCAGGCCATGCCGATGACAGCAATGTCCTGACGGCTCTTGCGCTCTGGATGGCGATTCAGCTTTTCCAAAATGGAAACCGCCATTTCCTGGCTGAGATGTCCCGCTTTCAGCAGTTGCAGGATGCTGTCATTCATCTCTTTTCGGCTACTCATCTTCTTCTCCCCACTCTTTCTGGTCTAGGTAGTCCAATATGTTTTCCATCGAAACATTGCCCTTGAGAAAATCGCTCAGTTTGTCCTGCAAGGGGACCGTCTCGCTCTGTCCGGCCTTGCGGGGCGTCTCGTGGGCACTCGGCTTGTTTTCCAGATATTCCGCCATTTTCGCAATCGAAGGATAGGCGAACAGCGTGGCGATGTTGATCCGCCCCGGGTAGAGCTGCTCGATTTCTTTGACGAGACTGGTCGCGAGAATGGAGTTTCCGCCTGCCTCCTGAAAAGACTGGTACACATTCGCTTCCGGGATCCCCAATACTTTTTGCCAAACGGCGGCCAGGCGCGTTTCCACCGCGCTGTACGTGTGGTCGGTCCTGCCTGTGAGCATCGGCGCAAGCGGTGTGGCGTCCGCTGTCTCCGGCTCCCAAGCAACAGGACGCGCGAACATGCTCCTGATTTCCGGCGAGATGGCAAAAGGCAACGGATAGCGGTGGGTCTGAAAATGCGCCTCGTTCAGTTCGCCGACGATGACGCGCGCGAGCTTTCGTCTCAGCACCGCATCCAAAATGCCGATCGCCTTGTCCGGATGCATGCCGCAAAACGGCGAAGCCTCTTTCTGGATGCGGTATCGCGCCGCCATGCCTGTGTCGTTCCAGGCAGGCCAGTTGATCGTCACGCTCTGTCGGCCTTTGGCTTGCCTGTAGTCGCTAAACGCGTCCAAATAGGCGTTGGCCGCCGTGTAATCCGCCTGTCCGAGCCCGCCGAGCAAGCTGGTTACCGAGGAAAACAGGACAAAAAAGTCGAGGCGGTCCTGCTCGGTGTAACGGTCCAACAGCCAGGTGCCGACGACCTTTGGAGCGAGCACTTGCGCGATTTTGGCTCGTCCTTTGTTGATGAGCAGACCTTCGCCTGCCACACCCGCGCAATGGAAAACACCATGGATCGCACCGTATTGCTGGCGGATCGTCTGCAACACATCGGCCAGCCTGCGCTCATCGGCCACATCCACCGTATGCACTTCTACGCTGGACCCGCTGTCCTCGATGCTGCGGATTTGCCCGATTTGGCCCGCCAGTGCGGAATGGGGCTGCTCCCGGACAATTTCGGCCCATTGCTCGCGCGCAGGAAAGGCGCTTCTGGCGAGCAGGCACAGGTGCACGGGCTGCTTTTTGCCGAGATAATGAGCAACTTTCAGCCCGATATCGCCAAGCCCGCCCGTAACCAGGTAGACGCCGTTTTCCCGGATGGAGACGGCCTGCGGCTCTGCCGCTTGCAGCGTCTGCGCTTCCAGCCGTTCGACATATCGGACATTTTCCCGATACGCCACCTGGAAGTCTTCCTCTCCCGCTTCCCACTCAGCCCAGAGCGTAGACGGCGCAGTAGCGCTGTCCAGATCAATGCAGCGGCATTTCAACTGCGGGTACTCCTGCGCGACCACTTTTGCCAGGCCGAACAAAACGGCGTGCTGCGGGTTCAAGGCGGCTTCTCGCCTGGTCACCGAAAACGCCTGGTCGCCCAAAAGATACAGGTTGATCTCCTGGTGATACGACTGGTTCAACAGCTCGCACACAAGCTGGCAGAAGCTGTAGACGCTCCGGTTTTCCCACTCGTGAAAGTCGTCCGCACATGCGAGCTTCTCCTCCGTCATGCCCATGCAGTGGACGATGTGGCGAATGTCCCGGTGCGCCAGCTCTTGCAGCAAGCGCGGAAAATCGTCCGCCGAGCCGATCTTGTATTGACGATCGCCGCCTTTTTCAAAAGCAGCGCCGAAAGCAACTTCGATGACATCCGCTTCCCGCGCTTGTAGCTCCACGAGCAACTCATGACTCCTGTAGCCCGTTCCGCTCAAAAACAGCCACGTGCCCGGTTTCGCGCCAGCTTGCCGCAACGGTGCTGTCGCTTTGTCGTCGCGCACCCAATGCAGGCGATAGCATGTGTCTGTTGTTTGCGCCGGGCCTTCGGAGTTTTGCGGCCCGGTCCCGATCCAGTGACGGACCGATTCGTACGGATAGGCTGGCAATGCGATGATGTGGTGCTGCTCTTTTGCATACAGGCGCTGCCACTCGATATCGGCCCCGTCCGTGTACATGGCGGCGATGGTTTGCAGGCTGTCCAGCGCAAACGCGGTTCCGTTTTCCTTGTATTGCCGGATCGTTCTTTCCGCGAGCGCCGTCCGCTTGACTTTTTCTTCCTCCATGATCCCGTTTTCAGACGGATCGTTTTCGTCCACGATGACGCGGCTCGCCTTGTAGAAAATCCCGCGCTCGGCAGCCTCCTGCGTATTTTCCAGCCCTGTCGCGTCCGCGTATTTGCATTTTTCCCGCAACTCGGCCTGATCGCGGAACAGGATCGCTACGCGGTGCTCGTAATGGCCGCGAGTCGCATTGGCCGTATAGCACAAATCGGGCACATCGACCGCCGGCGTCTCGTTGAGGTATCGGGCGTAGCGGCTGAGTAGCGCGCGCAAGGAGCTTTTCGTCTTCGCCGACAACGCCAGAAGCTGCCAGCCCGGACTGCTCTCGCGCTTCGCCGGAGTGGACGCAGGCGGTTCTTCCAGCAGCACATGGCAATTCGTCCCGCTGAATCCGAACGAGCTGATGCCGCATCGGCGCGGCGTCTCGGCTGCACGCCATTTCTGCAGCTTGTCGTTGACATAGACCGGAGAATCGGCAAATTCGATGAACGGATTCGGCTGCCGGAAGTTGGCGACCGGGGGCAATTGCCCGTGCTTGAAGGCCAAAATCATTTTGATGACCGAAGCCATCCCCGACGCTCCGACCAGGTGGCCGATGTTCGCTTTTACCGTACCGACCCCGCAAAATTGCTTTTTATCGGTAAATCTGCGAAAAGCATTGGCGATGCCCTTCAGCTCGATCGGATCGCCCAATCTCGTTCCGGTGGCGTGCGCCTCGAGATACGTTATTGTTTCGGGATCAATCTTGGCTGCCTGCCACGCCTCGACCAGCGCTTTTTCCTGCGCTTCCGCATTCGGTGCGGTAATTCCGTTCGACGCTCCGTTGTTATTCATCGCCGAGCCTTTGACCACAGCGTGAATGGCGTGGTTGTCGCGCACCGCCTGATCGAGCCGCTTCAGCACAATCGTGCCTACTCCCTCTCCCCACATCGTGCCGTTTGCCTGCGCATCGAACGGGCGAATCGTCTCGTCGGCGGAATCAATCAGCGAATTGTGCTGCGTCGGCAAATAGGCCAGAGAAACGCCCGCTACAATCGCCACATCAATTTGCCCCGCCTGCAAAGCCTGGGCGGCCAGACACAGTGCTGCGAGACTCGAGGAACACGCTGTGTCCACAACGAGGCAAGGGCCTTTCAGATTGAGGAAATAGGCGATCCGGCTCGCGAGTATGCCTGTCGAGCCAGAGGTGACCTTCAGCGGGTGCTGAATATCAATCATGTTGTTGTACTCGTTGCGCCCGGTCGTGTCTTTGCCGATGTACACGCCCGTTTTCGTCCCGAACAGGCTTTTCCCGCCAAGCCCGCTGGTTTCCAGGGCCTCGTACACGTTTTGCAAAAGCAGGCGCTGTTCCGGGTCCATCAGCTCTGCTTCCTTGGGCGCGATGTGGAAGAACGCGGAGTCAAAGCGGTCGATCTGTTCCAGGTAGCCGCCCTGGCAGTAGGTTTGGGTTGCGCTCAAAAAGCGGTCGGTATCCTTTCTTCGGGAGGCGGGAAACGGGCGGATCGCATTGACGCCTGCGGTCAGGTTGGTCCAAAACTGCTCGGCGTTTTCCGCCAGCGGAAATTGGCAGGCGTAGCCGATGATCGCGTACTCGTCCTTTTGTTCGGACGGCGCAGTCTCGCCTGCTGAAAAAGCGGTCCACTGTTCCAGCAGCCGCTTGGTTTCCTCCTGCGAGTATTTGCTCGTTTTGTACCCTTCGAGGATCGACTCGACGGTAAGCGCGGCAGGCTTTGGTGCCTTTTTGCCGTCCAAGTAGTTCGCCATTTCAAAAATGGTCGGATACAGGTAAAGGTCTGCGACGTGAAGCGTGCCCGGGTACTTCTCGTTCCACTGCTTGTACAACTGGGCAGCGTGGATCGAATCGCCGCCCAACTGATGGAACGTGTCGAACAGGCTGATCGAGGACAGTCCGAGCACCTCTGCCCATACTTGTGCCAGCTCTTTTTGCGTCGCGGTAAATCCGTCCTGCTCCTTGAGCGTCACGGGTACAGGTGCGGCGGCTGCACGCCCCGGCTTTGCCGTCTGGCGGAACACGTCTTTCTTCACTTCATCTGCCAAGCGGAACGGCCAGATGTGCGCAAGCTCCAGCAGTTCGTTCGCCTGATTGAACTGGCCGACGATTGTCCGGAACATTTGGCGGCGGAGAATCGAGTCGAGCGCTTGCAGCGCCTGATGGGTAGGCAGAAAGCGGAAAACGTGCCGTTCCTCCTGCATCGAAAGCCGCTCGGCCGTCTCCTCCCACGTAGCCCAGTTGATGGAGAATACTTTTTTGCCTTGCCGCCTGATCGCTTCTGCCCAGCCGTCCAAAAAGGCATTGCCAGTGGCATAGCCAAGCGCCCCGCGTCCACCCGTGACGGATACCGCCGAGGAAAAGAACAGGTAAAACCCGGTGTCGATCTCCTGCGTAAGCGTGTACAAGAGCCAGCTCCCGTCTGTTTTCACGGCATGTCTGCGCGCAAACTCCGCTTCGCCGAGCGCCGCATCTTCCAGTTCGCCAACGCCTATGCCCGCGCAATGAATCACTCCGGCAAATCGCTGGTGTGTCTGGCGGATCGCCTGAACGGTTCGCTGCAACTGCGCTTCGTCGCATATGTCTGCACAGTGGTAGTCAAGCGTGGAGCCTAGCGCTTCCACAGCGAGCACCGCGTTGATTTTATCCGCCAAGCTTTTGTCTGACGGCTCCCGCAGCACGGCCGGCCACGTCTCCCGGTCCGGCAGCATCGTCTTGCCGAGCACGATCAGCTTGACTTTGTTTTTCTGGCTCAAGTACTTGCATACTTCCGTTCCCAACTGGCCCAGCCCGCCCGTTATCAGAAACACATCGCCTGCTTCGACCGCGAAGCCGTCCTCCTGCGCGCCCGTCTGCTTTGCTCTTTCGATAATTTCCATGTAGCGACGGTTTTGGCGCAGCGCTACGGAGTAGTCCGTCCCTTTCCGCCCTAGCTCGGCGAAAAGCGGCTCAGGCGCGAAGCCGTCCGGGCTGATGTCGATATGGCGCACGGACAAGCCGTAGTTTTCTTGGCGAAGCGATTTTCCCAGTCCGCCCAGCATATGGTGAAAAGGATCGCAGGCCGCATCGCCCGGCTGTACCGCCTGAGCGTTTTGCGTCAGCAGGACGACGTCGATTTCGTTTGCCAGCTTGCCTGTCGTAGCGAGCGCTTTGGCGAAAAGCAGCAGCGACCCGGCGGTCTGATCCATGGCCGAGCGAAAAGCGGCCAACGACTCCGGCAGTGCAGCGCGAGCCGGAGGCATGAACACAATCTGAGCGAGCGACGCCAAATCGAGCTGCGCGCAAAAGGCGGCGATATCGTCCAGCGTGCGCGAAACCTGGAAATAGTCTGGCGCGACTTGCGCAGAGCGCGCTCCCAGCTCGACTGTCACCAGGCGTCTCGCTTGGTGTTTTTGCAAAAAAAGCGCCCGCCAGATGGCTGTATCTGCCGCATCGACAATCAGCAGCACCGTATCGCAAGCCGTTTGCTGCTCGCTGTCCGTGGCGGGCAGAGCTTCTTCCTTCCAGGCCACTTGGTAAAGAAAGTCTGCCTCTGCTTTTTTGGGCTGTGCGCCTGCGGGCCAAAACTTTTGCCGCTCCAGTATATTTCCCGGCAGCGCCAGCTTGCGGCCACCACAGTAAAGCATCCCCCAGTCAATGGTTGCTCCTTGTATGTACAGCGACGCGACCTGCTCCCAGATCAGCCTCTGGTCAGATGTCTTCCCGATCCATTCCTTGATCGCTTTGTTTGCTTGCCTATCTAACGATTTTTTCGCTCGTTCCCTGATTTCCCACGCCTCGACTGTCTGCTTGCTGTCCGGCACGACTTCGTGCCGTTGGTAGCGGATCGCCGGGTTTGCCGTCCACGCGGATACGCGGTTCGCCGTTTTCAGCTCATTTACCTTCACTAACAAATCTTCATAGCTGTCGAACACAATCGTCGCCCGGTGCGCATAATGATGGCGCGACGCGCTGGCGGTAAAGCACAAATCCCCCAGGTGGACGTCCCGGTTTGCCAGTAAAAACTGCTGGTATTGCTTCGCCAGCTCCTGGAGTTTTTGCTCGCTTCTCGCCGACAGGACAAGCAAGTAGCTGTCTTGTCCGCGGCTGGCTTGCCGGACGGCCTTGGGCGGTTCCTCGAGCAAAACGTGGCAATTCGTTCCACTGAATCCAAACGAGTTAATCCCGATGCGAACAGGCTGGTCCTGCTGCTCCCATTTCGTCAGCGCGTCGTTGACAAACACGGCCGAGTTGGTCAGGTCCATGTATGGGCTGGGCGACTGGAAGTGCAGCGAAGGCGGGATTTCCCCATGCCGGAGCATCATCACTGCCTTGATGAGCGAGACAATCCCGGAAGCTCCGACCAGATGCCCGATGTTCGTCTTGACCGAGCCGACCCCGCAAAACTGCTTTTTGGACGTAAAAGCTTGAAAGGCGTTGATGATCGACTGTAATTCGATGGAATCGCCCAGCACCGTGCCTGTTCCGTGCGCTTCGATGTAGCGGATCGTTTCCGGGTTGATCTGCGCCTGCTTCCAGACGCTTTTCAAAAGCGCTTCCTGCGCCTCCCCGTTGGGGGCGGTAATGCCTTTGGACAGGCCGTTGTTGTTGATCCCGCTGCCTTTGATGACGGCGTAAATCACGTCGTTGTCCGCAAGCGCCCTGGACAACGGCTTCAAGAGCAGCCCTCCGCCACCCTCGCCCCATACCGTGCCTGTCGCTTCCTTGTCAAACGCGCGAATCTTCTCTTCGGCGGATTCGACCTGATCGAGCGATCCGTCTTCTTTAACGGGAGGAAAATAGAAAAGGCCGCTGATGCCGCCTACAAATGCCATCTCACATTCATTTCTGCGCAACGATTCGCATGCAAAATGAACGCCTACCAACCCGGACGAGCACGATGTATCGAAGACGATGCTCGGCCCTTTCAGGTTGTAGACGTACGAGATGCGGCTTGCCAAAATTCCCGGCCACGAGCCGGTCAGGCTGAAAATATCCGGGCTGACGTAGTGGCGGTACTCGATCCCTGTCACATGGTCTTTGCCGATAAAAACGCCTGTCTTGGAGCCGCTGATCTCCCGCGTCTCGTAGCCGGCATTGAGCATGGTCTCATAGGCAAGCTCCAGCATGATTCGCTGATAAGGCTCCATGGACAAGGCTTCTTTTGGCGAGATGCGAAACATGTCTGGATCAAAGAAGCTGATTTCATCCAAATAGCCCGCTTTTTTGAAGCGTTTGTGCGCAAAGCTCCGGTCGGAAAACAGCGCCTGTCCATCTTCCTTGCGATGGACAGGAAAGTCGTCGAGGCATTCTCGGCCAAAGCGAATGTTTTCCCAAAACTGCTGTACCGTATTCGCCTTGGGAAAGCGTCCGGCGATGCCGATAATCGCGATGTCATCGCTTTTTGCTTCGCTTGCTTTTTGCAGGCTCGTGATGTATGCCGTCGCTTCCTTGGCCGATAGCTTCCGGTCTGCGACCAGCTCGTAAATGTACTTCTTCAATTTATCCATCTTCGTATCACCGCTTCGAGTTTAATCGAACAACTGCCCTATCCTTTGAAATGCAGGAAGTCATGCTCGGAAAACAACGCTTGCAGTTGTGCGTAATTTTCATCGGGGTCTTGCAAATAGAGAGCAATCTCATCGAGCAGTTGCAGTTCTTCCCAGTCCAGGTCGTCCATCTCTTTTTGGCAAAGCGGAGGATAGTCCCAGTAGCCCAGCTCGTTTCCGAGAACGGCGTTTAAGTCGTAGCACAGGTTGTTGCGGATGTAGTGCATGCCCCACGATTTTTTCACCCCGAAAAGCTGTGGGTTGATTTCTTTGTCCCGAGCCATCAGCCATGCATCGCCCGCCATCAGGAACTCGTCGCCGCAAATGTCAACAAGCTCCCAATCGGGGTCGACCCGAATCCACCGTTTTTCGGCTTGTTCCCACACTTCGCAAATCCAGTGATCGATGTATTTTTGGCCGTTCTCGGACAAATAGCTGGCGAATCCGACACGGCTGCGCACCGGGATGCCCCGGGAGCGCAGCATGGAAATGAGCAGTAACGAATGGAAGCGGCAAGAAATGAGCAGCCGCTCGCTTGGCAGGCGGTCGTAGGTGAGACCGTCTGCGTTGCGTTCGACCAGCGCGTCGAGCATGTCTGCGACCGTGTAAAATTTCTCGTCTTCATTTCGCGTATAGTCGGTCAGCGCATGCCTCACTTTTTTTATCATCGTGGGATGGATCAATTGGCACTTGATTAATCGGCACAGCTCTGACAGGCCTTGGGGCAACTCGTAAAAGAGATAGCCGTATTCGCCGGGATCGGTGTTGGGAGTAAACGTCGTATAAAATTGCAGCAGTTCGGCTTTAGTCACTTTCGGAGTTCCTCCTTCTTTTGGCGTTTCTTTGCTTGATCCGTTCTCTTCCCTGGTTGCGGGCGTTGATCGTCTCCTCCTGCCCTTCGTCTGGCAGGTCGTGGTTGTCCGCTGTCAAATACGCGGCAAGCGCGTTGATGTTGGCGTGCTCAAACATGGCAAGAATCGGGATTTCCCTGGCAAACACGTCTTTCAGCCTGCTGTGAATCATTCCGATCTGCAGCGAATGAATGCCCAGCTCAAAAAAGTTGTCGAACACGCCCACATGGTCCATCTGCAAAACCTCCTGGAACAGAGCGACGATTCGCGCCTCCGCTTCATTGCGCGGGGCGACGTATGCCGTTCCGTTACCCGCGCCAGTCGGCTTTTGCTTCAACAGGGCTTGTACATCTACTTTTCCGTTGGCCGTCAGCGGCAGTTGCCCCACGACGATAAAATGATACGGTATCATGTAATCCGGCAAGGCTTTGGCCAGCCTTGTCCTGATCTCGCTGACAAAACGGTCCCGCTCTTGCGGTTCGTTTTCCGGCACGAGATACGCATACAACCGCTTGTCTGTATCGCCCGCCACCAGTACAACCGCATTTCGCACCGTCTCGATTTGCAGCAGCCGCGCTTCTATCTCTCCTAATTCAATTCTATATCCACCAATTTTTACCTGCTGATCCTTTCTGCCCAAAAATTCCATCTGCCCGTGGCGGTGCAGTACGCCGTAATCCCCAGTCCTGTAGATGTACCCGAGCTGCGGATGGTGGACAAAGGATCGCGCGGTCTTCTCATCGTCATGCAAATAGCCGTCCGCAACGCCGCGTCCTCCGATGTACAGCTCGCCCGGTACGGCAATCGGGCAAAGCTCTCTCTGCGAGTTGAGCACGTAAAACTGCTGGTTGGCTAATGGCTTCCCGTAAAAAATGCTTTTCCAATCAGCGCCTACCTCTTCAATCGGATAGTAAATCGACCAGATCGACGCCTCGGTAGCGCCGCCCAGGCTGATGACTTCAGCCGCAGGGAAGCGCTCGCGGATCGCATGCGGCAGCGTAAGCGGAATCCAGTCGCCGCTCAGCATGACCAGGCGAAGCTGCTCATCTTTCTGCTCGCCGCCCCGCTCGTTTTTTTCCGCGACCACGCGATCCATAATCGCCGGGACGGAGTTCCAGATCGTAATGTTTTTCGCTGTAATCGTCTCGGCAAGCTCGGTCATGTTCTTTTGGTCCTTGACCAGCACGAGCGTCGCCCCTGCGGCAAACGCGCCAAAAATGTCGTAGACGGACAAATCGAAGCAGAGCGACGATACGCCCAGCAGGCGATCCCGGGCGGTAACCTGAAACTTTTGATTGATATCCTGAATCGTATTGCATGCGGCTTCGTGCCGAATCATGACTCCTTTTGGATTGCCCGTGCTTCCCGAGGTGTAGATCACGTAGGCGAGCTGCTCCGGCTGCACCGCGACAGCCTCGCGCTTTTCCGCAGCACGCTCCAGCCCGTTTCGCTCGTAAAAGTCAGGCGCTATGACGAGCTTGCAGCGGCTGTGCCCGCGGATGTAGTCGACGCGCTCCGCCGGATAGTCGGGATCAATCGGCACGTAGGCAGCGCCGCTTTTTAAAATCGCTAACAAATAGACGAAGGTGGTTATTTCCCGTTTGGCAATGACGCCAATCAAGTCTCTCGGACCGACGCCGCAGTCCTGCAAGAAGCTGGCGACTTTATTGGCGCGCTCGTTCAGCGCCTGGTACGTGATCTGCTGCTCGCCATCCTCAATCGCGACGGCAAAAGGCGTTTGCGCCACCGTTTCCTCAAACAGCCCGTGCAGCGTTTTGCTCGGAATCTCCACGGCCGTATCGTTGTACGCATCAATCGCGGCTCGGTCACTGGCGGACACCGCTGGCAGCTCCAACTCGGCCTCGTCGTTCAAAATCGTATCAATCCGGGCCAGGTACTGGGCAAACATCGTGTCAATCACGACAGGGTCGAACAACTCGCTGATGTAGTCCCAGTTGATGACGATGTTCCCGTCGAGCAGCGCCACCTGATTGTCCAAATAAACTTGCGAAGTTTGCGTGATCCCTTTTGTATCGTTCTCCTGTTCCGATATGCGCTGCTCGTCGTCTGCCGCTTGCTGCTGGACAACGTCTTCGTTTTCAAACAAGGCGCTCGTAAATACGATCGGCATCAACGCTTTGTTGCCCAGTTCCCGCTGCTTGCCGATTTCTCGCATCACATCAATCCCGTCAAAATGACGGTGCGCCAAAGCTTCCATCAGCGCTTGCTGTACGTTGCCCGCCTTCTGCCAAAACGTATCCGCCGGACCTAGCCGCACCTCGACCAGCACAACAGAGGTAAAGTCGCCGACGAGCTTTTCCACATCCGGGTGCAGCGGCAGCCGATTGAACAAGGTCAAGTTGAGACTAAAGGCGAGCTGATTGCTCCAGTTCGCCAGCACTTCCGCATACGCCGCGCACAACACGGCCGAAGGGGTCAAATTGCGCTTCTGGGCGGCCTTTTTCAAGGCAGGCCAGCTTTGTTTGGCGTATCGCTTCGACTTTCTTTGGAAGTACGGGTTTTGGACGCGGGACGGCTGCACCAGCAACGGAATTTCCGGGGACAGCGGAAAATCGGGCAGCTTCGCCAGCCAATATTCCTTGTCTTGCTCATACAGCTTGCTGTTTTTCAGCCGCTCATAGCCGATCATATAATCCCGGAAGGAAATCGCTAGATCGTCCAGCTCGTCCGTCTTGCCTGCGTAAAGCGCTTGCAGCTCTTTCCCTAAAATTTCCATGCTGTACGCATCCATTATGAGCAGATCGAAGCTGATGCCCAATAAACTTTTCTGCTCCGTCAAGCGAAACGCTTTGATTTCAAAAAGCGGCCATTGCTCCGGACGGAACGTCGCGTGGGACATCCGCTCCCGTTCGTTTGCGATGATCGCAGCCTGCTCCTCCGCTTCGCATCCTTGCAAATCGCGAATTTCGATTGCGTACTCGGGGATCTCGGCCAAAATCTGCTGGCGGGCATCCGGCAAAAAAATCGTGCGCAGCGCGGGGTGCCTGCGAATCAACACATTCAAGCAATCGTTCAGGCGCGGGATATCGAGTGTAGTGACAACCTCCTGATACGAGTGCGTCGAGACTCCGCCCAGCTCGAAGCGGCTGCTTCTGCCCAAATAATAGGCCATTTGCACATTCGTTAACGGAAACGGTTCATGCAACCGGCTTGGCTCCGGTGTCAGCGCTGGCAAGTCCGCCTCGCGCTCTTCCTGGATCGCGGCGCGAATCCATCCCGCAATCGCCTCGATCGTTTGCAGTTCAATAAAGTCCTTAAACGGCATGGCGCATGAAAAATGGCGGTTGATTTCATACACGAGCTGCATCACCTGAATCGAGTTTCCGCCCAACTCAAAAAACTTGCCGCGAACGCTTATCGACTCGCGCCGCAATCCTTTGCGCCAAATGTCATACAGCTTCGCTTCCACCTCGTCGCCCGGGCCGACCAGCTCCTGGTGCGCTTCTGCCACCTCGGTTACGGCAGGCAGCGACTTCCGGTCGATTTTGCCGTTGATGGTGAGCGGAATTTGCGCAAGCCGCATGAAAAATGGCGGGATCATATATTCCGGCAGTTGTTTGCGCAAATAATCGCGCAACTCCTGGTTCGGTACGGCATCTGCCGAAGTATAGTAAGCGACAAGCAAAGGTTCGCGCAAAGCGTCCTGCTGGACATGCACCACCGCTTTTTCGATGGCGGGATGGGCCTCGAGCTGGTTTTCGATTTCGCTTTGCTCGATCCGGTAGCCGCGTATTTTCACCTGAAAATCGGTTCGTCCCAAATATTCGAGCAAGCCTTCGCGCGTCCACCTCGCCATGTCTCCGGTCGCGTACATTTTTTCGCCAGGCCGAAACGGGTTGTCGATAAACTTCTCGCTTGTCAGCTCCGGTTTGTGCAAATACCCGCGGGCCAAGCCGTGCCCGCCGATATACAGCAGGCCAGGGACGCCGACAGGCTGCGGCACCAGCTCCTGATCGAGCACGTAGACCTGGGTATTTTTCAGCGGTCTGCCGATGGCGACAGGCTCGCTGTCTGTCACTTGCTGAAGCGTGGACCAAATGGTCGTTTCGGTCGGACCGTACAGGTTGTACACCCGTCCCGCCGGCAACAGTCGCACGGCTTCGTCTGCCAGCGCTTGCGGCAACGCTTCGCCGCCGATCAGCAAGTAGCGCAAGCGGCTCAACTGCCCGGCCAACTCCGGCTCCGCGAGCAACAGCTTCAAGCGCGACGGCGTCGTTTGCAGCACGGTAATTTCCTCGCGCCGGACCAGGCTTGCCAGCATGCGCACATCTCGCTGGCAGTCCTCATCGGCAATGACCACCTGCTGCCCCGCCAACAGCGGCAAGATGCTCTCCAGCCAGAAAATATCGAAAGAAATGGTCGTCAACGACAAAAACTTTTCTTTTTCGCCAAAAGACAGCACTTCCGTCATGCCGAAAAGGAAATTCAGCAAGGCGCGGTGCTCGATCAAAATTCCTTTGGGAAATCCGGTCGTGCCCGAGGTGTACATGCAGTACGCCACATCGGTGCTGCTGTTTTGCAAAGGCAGCCTTGCTTGAGGCTGCGCCGATATGCGGGAATCGCGCATGTCAACAACCTGTCGCTCGCCTGCTGCCTCTACGGTTGTATTGGTCAAAATGACCTGGACACGGCTGTCGTCCAGCATGTAGGCGATCCGGTTGGCTGGCAAGCCCGGATCGACAGGCAAGTACGCGGCGCCTGCTTTTCCGATCGCCAATAGTCCGGCGATCATGTCACACGAACGGGTGGCAATGAGGGCGACGACCTGGTCCGGTCCGACGCCATGCGACTTGAGCGCATGGGCGAGCTGGTTGGCCCGCGCATCCAGTTCGCGGTACGTCATGGTTTGCTGTTGGAACGTCACCGCAGGCTCGTCCGCGTGCTTGTCGGCGATCGCTGCAAAACGCTCATGCACCAGCAACTGCTGCGGATATTCCCCTGCCGTCTGATTGAACCCGGTGACGAGCAGCGCAAGCTCCGCGGCATCGAGCAAGGAAAGCTGGCTCCCACGCTTTGCCCAGAGCGCTCCAACGCCTCCGCCCATTTTTGATACGAATGCGTCTTCAAAGGAAGCGCGGCGTCTTGTCCGAGGCAGCTTCGCTTGAGCAGCGCGTTCAAATCTTCCAGGATGATGCGCCAGGACACGCCATCGACTGCGAGATGATGGGCAGACAGCAGCAAAGTGCGTGTGCTCCCCAACTGACTCAGGCACGCTTTCAGCAAAAGGTCGCGGGACAAGTCCGTGCGCTCCGCCAGCTCGTGCGCCGCTTGCTCCAGCCTGCCGTAGCGCTCGGCAGGGGCAACGCCTGTCAAGTCGCGCTGTTCGAGTTTGAAGCGGGCCAGCAGGTGGTCATTGTTGTAAAACAGCTCGCCGCGCGCGTCGACGTTCATCCGCAAGCTGTCGTGGTGCTCCACGAGCTTGAACAGCGCTCTTTCCAGCATGTCTGCCGTGATCGCCGGACTGATTTCCACGAAGACGGTCTGATGATAATGCTGCGGCTTGGGGAATGCTTGGGCAAAAAACCACGCTGCAATCGGCGTAGGCAAAATGCTGCCCTCAGCCAGCCCCTGCTCGACAACGGTTGGCTCTACTGCTTCCACAAGCAGCGCCATCTCTTCCATGACAGGGTGGGACAGCATCTCTTTGACTTTGATCCGGTAGCCTTTGGCGCTCAGCTTGGAAGCAATCTGAATTGCTTTGATCGAGTCTCCGCCCATATGGTAAAAGTTGTGCTTCCGGCCGATCTGCCGAACGCCGAGGACTTCTGCCACGGTCTGGATGAACTGCTGCTCTTTCTCGCTCGAATAAGCGGCATATTCGCTGTTTTCTGTACTCGGCAAAGGGATTTTTGCCAAGGAGCGCGCATCGACTTTGCCGTTTGCTGTGAGCGGAATTTCCTTTACCTCTACAAAATATTGCGGGACAAGGTAATCCGGCAACTGCCGCCCCAACTGCTGCTTCCAGTCCAAAATGTCGATCTCGCCCGCCGCGACGTAATACGCACACAGCATTGCGGGTTGCTGCTTGTCTTCCCGCACGAGGACAACCGCCTCTTTTACGAGCGGGTGCTGAAGCAACCCGTTTTCGATTTCTCCCAATTCGACCCGGTAGCCCCTGATCTTGACTTGCTGGTCGCTCCTGCCCAAATACTCCAGCTTGCCATCCGGCAAAAATCGGCCGAGGTCTCCCGTCTTGTACATCCGCTCGCCAGGCGCGAACGGGTTGTCGATAAACTTTTCGCGGGTCAGCTCTTCCTTGTGAAAATACCCTCTCGCCACCCCGTCGCCGGCAATGTACACTTCCCCGACGGCGCAGGTCGGGACAGGAGCCAGGTGCCTGTCCAGTACGTAAATGCGGACGTTGTCGGCCGGCTTGCCAATGGGCACAGCCGCTCGCGTGTCCGTCGCGGGATCATAAGCGTGAATCATGCACCCGACTACCGTCTCGGTCGGCCCGTATTCGTTGAAAATTTCGATGTTGCCGCCGAAGCTGTCATAGATACCTTTGGCGAGGCTGGCCTTCAAATTTTCCCCGCCGACGATGAATCGTTTCACCGAACAATTCCGGTTGTCCCGATCCAGCAGCAACGACAAATGCGCAGGCGTAAGCTTGACGACTGTCGCTCTGTTCTCGCGCATCATGCGGAACAGCACGTACTCGTCTTCTGTGTGGCTGTAAACCAAAATCGTTCCGCCGCTAATGAGCGGGGTAAAGACGGACGTAATCGTCAAGTCGAACGCCAACGACGAATAGAGCGGGAACACTTCGTCGTCCTGCTTGACATACATTTTTTTGGCCCAGCAAATATAGTTGACCAGCCCGCGATGCTCGATCATCGTGCCTTTGGGCTTTCCGGTAGAGCCGGATGTATAAATCAGGTAGACCAGGTCTTGAGGCTCGCTCTCCGCCTGCAGGTTGGACGATGCATACGCTGTGCAGTCGACGTCCGGCAGGCGGATGACTTGTCCGTTGAAGTCCCACTCGTCCGCTGTGTCCACATTCGTCAGCAAAAGCCTGGTGCCGGAGTTTTGCAGCAGGTAGCGAATCCGCTCGGCAGGATTGTCAGGGTCGATGGGCATGAACGCTCCGCCCGCTTTTCCGATGCCGAGCAGCCCGACCACCGTTTCCAGCGAATGCGTGGTCAAAAGGCCTACAATCGTTTCCCGCCCGACTCCTTGCTCGCGCAAATATCTGGCAAGCTGATTGGCTTTTTCATTCAGTTGGCGGTAGGTCAAAGTCGCTTCGCCATGCTGCACCGCGAGCTTGTCCGGCGTTTTGGCTGCCTGCGCTTCGAACAGTTGGTAGATCGTCTGGTCGCGCGGATAAAACGCATCGGTTCGGTTATACGCCTCCACCAGTTTTTGCCGCTCATCCGCGAAAAAAAGCGTCAACCGCCTGATCGGCTCGTCGGGCTTGTCCACGATTTTCCCGGCCAGGGCAGTCAGGCGAGCGAACAAATCGCGGATTTGCTCCGCTGTGTAGTCGTTCGTTTTGTAGTCAAAGCTGATGCTGATGCGACCGGAATCGGACCATTCCTTGATGACCAGTTGCATGGAGTAAATCTGCTGCCCGCTGTAAAACTCGACATTCTCGACCGCGTAGCCGTCCCACGTTGTATCGAGCGCTGTGTTGTAGTAATTGACGCACACATCAAACAGTTGGTGGTGGCCCTTTTTCTTCAGCTCCACATCCTGGATCAGCAAGTCATACGGATAGCGTTGATGGAAAAAGCAATCCCGCAGCTCCCGGTTGACCTGTCCGATCATGTCCGCAACCGAGCAGCTATCGTCGACCAAAAACCGAAACGGCATCGTGCTCGTAAACATGCCAAACATGCTTTTTTGCTGCTTGCCAGACCGATTGAGCACCGGCGTGCCAATCACGAGATCCGCGCGCCCGGTGAACTTGTGGACATACAGCAAATACACCGCGACAAAAACGGTGTTCAACGACCAGTTGTTCGCGTTGG
The DNA here is from genome assembly GCF_004117055.1 of Brevibacillus agri. Classification (NCBI taxonomy): domain Bacteria; kingdom Bacillati; phylum Bacillota; class Bacilli; order Caryophanales; family Paenibacillaceae; genus Brevibacillus; species Brevibacillus agri. Next base: position 2,984,585 of record NZ_CP026363.1, on the reverse strand, counting down.
CCCACTCTTTTACCCGGGTGGACAGCTCGGCGCTCCATTCATACGTGAGGCGGTTTCCCGGCAGCGTGTCTGAGCTTTTTTCCAGATGCGAGTCGGGCAAGTCGCGGAATTTCTCCTTCCAAAACGTCCGGTTTTTGCAGAAGCGATCCGACGAAAGGTAGTCCCGCTCGTGCTCGATGTACGCCAAGTAGCTTGGAGCAGGCTGGTCGTCTGCTGCCTCTGTGCGCACGAGCTTGTCGTACCGTTCGCGAATCTCGTCGGTCATGATGTTGATCGACCATCCATCGGCGATCAGATGATGGAACTTGGCCAGGTAGCCATGCTCGCGGTCCGAGAGGCGAAACAGGGCAAAATAAAAAAGCCTTTCGTTTTCGATGACGAACGGCTTTCTCGCTTCCGCCTGCACCCAGTTGGCAAAGTCGTGCTGCGGCTCTGTGCCAGTTGAGAAATCTAGGCAGTCCAATGGGAAAGGTTCATACGGACTCACGTATTGCTGCGGCTCGCCCTTCCGGTTCAAAACGCGCAGTCGCAACGCTTCATGTCTGCCGATAAACAGATGAACAGCTTTTTCAAGCGCAGGCAGTTGCACAGGGCCTTTTATGATGACAGTTCCGCCAATGTTGTGCAACGGAGTGTCGGGATAAATTTGCTCGATTGACCAGATTCTTTTTTGCGGATGAGTCAGTGGGTAGCAGTTGATTGGCTCCATGGCTAGCGATTCCTCCATTATCTTGGAAACCTCTTTCTCTTTCGGGTCTTTTCTTTTGCTTTTGGATGGCAAAAACACAAAAAAACGGCAAAGCTTCGCCCCTTCATGTATCCGTCAGCCGATACACTCCAGTGCGCTTTGCCGTATGACCCCTTCATTCCTCTAAAGTGCCTAAGCTTCAATAGATTCACTCAGGTTGTTGTGCTATTAGATTCAAACGGGGCTTTTACGAGCGGCTCATCGTCCCTTGCTGCTCATGATCGCATCTTTTTTGCTTACGTCCGTGCTTCCTTTAGCAAAATTTTAATTCATCCGTCCGTCGATTTCAATCTTTTTCCACTTTTTTATAGAAATGACAAACTCGTGACCGCTTCCCTCATCGCGCTTTCGTCGATCGGGAAAGGGCAACATGGCAGCAGCCGCCACGCCGAGCGCCATCAGGGAAAAGACGATGCGGGCCGGGCCAGAATGCCGCCGGGCGAGCAGGCCGCCATCCGTGCGGCCGCACCTCTTCGTTCTCGAAGCAGCAGCTCCGGGATGAACCGACAATGAGTTCACCCGCAGCCGCTCCTTTTTCGTCTACTCCAGGATAGAGACGCGCTGCCCCAATGCGTTCAGGCCCGTGTACGTCCTCGTATCAAACTGCTCGACGCACAGCACCTCCGAGACCATCAGCGGCTGCTCGCGCACAAGCTCTTGCATTTGCGAATCGCTGTAAAATTCATACGCGTAACGGTGGAGAAGCCGTATGCGCCAAATTTTTTGTCCTTCTGCGGAAGTGAAAAACTGTTGCAGATGCGGGCACAGCCCCTTTTCGGACGCGAAGACTTGTTGGCAAGTCAGACAAGTATATTCCACGTTCATTCCCCCTGGCGAAAGCATTTTTCCTCCATAAAAACGGCTCCCACACGCATGCGCAAGGCAAATACGGGGAACCTTCAGTGGACTGATCGGCGTGGGTGAATATCGGTATGTGATACTTACAAGTGTAAATTAAATAAAACATATCGGTCAAGTTGGTATTTAGCCCAATTGCTTTCTGTCCGCGCTTTTTTTGCCGCAGACCGCGCGTGAAAATCTCAAGCCCCTGACTCCCGTTCCTCTTTTAAATAGAAAAAGCTGGATGGGCATGCTATTACAGGATTAGCGGCCGGAGGAACCTCCCTTCCATGCTTGTCGGGGAGCCTTCTCCGCATCCCTTTCCTTTTCATGCGCCATTTTACAAACCAATCATTCAAAAGGAGGTATATAGATGGAAAATACGGTATATCCACCGTCTGAGATCACGAATTTTAAAACGAAATCCGAACATTTTTTTCCTGTAGCGTGGTATAAGAAAATGCTTGAGCAGCATCCGGTTTACTACCACGCGGGCACGAACACTTGGAATGTTTTCCGCTACGAAGACGTGAAACGGGTGCTGACCGACTACGCCTTATTTTCGAGTGTTCGCGAGCGTACCCTTGTCAATGTCGGAGCTGGCACAAAGGAAGGGACGTTTCCAGAACGCCTGAACATCCATGACAGCGACCCGCCCGAACACCGCAAGGCGCGCTCTTTGTTTTCGGCCGCTTTCACGCCGAGAAGCCTAAAAACGTGGGAGCCGCGGGTGGAACAGTCGTGAATGAGTTAATTCGCGAGATGGAAACGAAAACAGAAGTCGATATTGTCCAAGATTTTACAACCCCGCTGCCAATCATCATCATGGCGGCCGAGCAGGTCGTACTCGTACAAGACGACGGTGGTGTCCGGATAGGCGCGGGTAGTCAGGCGGCCGAAAGAGTCAGTATATCAACATGCGCAACGCTTGCCTGCGCTAAAAATTTGGATAGACTGGGAGCGGCCTTCACAGAGAGGAAGTTTTTGCAGGCAAAAAATAAACAGCAAAAAGCCGCCAGAACACAGCAGTGTCTGACGGCTTCCGGAACAAGAGGAACGTTTTTCTATCGCAATGCTTATTTATTCGCTTTCGCACCGAGCAGCTTCTCGGTCGCGTCTTCCAGAATCAAGCGGTTCGCAATCGGGCCGAAACCTTGGAACCACAGATCGTAGTCTACTTCGTACACGCGGTTGTTTTTCACAGCGTCCAGCCCTTTCCATACAGCGGTTTCCCGCAAGGACGACACGCGGTCTCCGCCTTCGTGCAGCAGGAAAATATGGTCCGGGTTGACCTCTGGCAGCTTTTCAATAGAGAGCGGCTGAAAGCTCTTGGCCGCATCCGGAATATTCGCCGGCTTGGCCAGTCCGAGGTCGTCGTACAGCACCTCGAACAGCTTCGGACTGTAGTAGCGCAGCTCTTTATCGGTGACGCGCAGGAACATGACGGTCTGGTCGGCCATCGCCGCTTTAAGCTGGGCGCGGTACTTCTCCACTTCTGCGTCGTATTCCGCGATCTTTTTCTTGGCGATTTCTTCTTTTTTCAGCATCTTCGCCAGGCGCAAATACGTCTCGCGCATTTTTCGCACGCCTTGGTCATCTTCAACCGGCTCGATGAAAATCGTCGGGGCGATTTTGGACAGTTGCTCGTTCAACTCGCCGAAGTTTTGGTTGCCGATGATTAAATCCGGGCTGCTCTGCACGATCAGCTCCAGGTTCGGCTTCGGAATTTGCCAGCCCAGGTTGACCGAATCTTTCAGCCCGTCTTTCAAATACCAGGTGAACTCGGTGGAGTTGGGGCCTGAGCTTGGCGAAGCCGATGGTGTGATCTCCAGCGAAAGCAAAAAGTCACTGATCCATGGATGAAGCGACAATATTTTTTGCGGGTCCCCTTTGACGACCGTTTTGCCCATATCGTGCTCGATCGTCTGCTCCTGGGCAGGTGCCGGGGCTGGCGCTACTCCCGCCTGCGCTCCCTGCTGAGCGGGACTGGTTCCGCAGCCCGCTGCGGTCAGCGCAAACAGGCAGAGCGCCCCGGAAATTACTTTTTTAAACGGTTGAAAGGATATCATGACTGAACCTCCGCGTTGTTATTGATAATCATTTTCACTTTAGTGATTATAGAGTAAGCCGCTGACCTGGCACAATTGACAAAATCTTGTTCCTATATGGACAAAATCTTGCGGCCGTCCATGAAAAAAAGCCACTTGCTGACGAAGCGGCTTACATGACAGAGACCTCCCATTGCTTGCTCTCGGCCAGATGGCTGATGGCGACGTCGATGGACAGGCTGTGCTTGATCGGAGCGTGACCGTTCAGCCAGCTCTCCACCTCGTACACCTGATGTTTCTGCACCGCCCGCAAACCGGACCACGCCTTGGTCGCCTGGAGGGCCTTGATCTGTTCTTTGCTCGGATTGGAATTGTTCGTCGACAAAAAAATGTGGTCGGGATTCATCGCCTGGATTTGTTCGAGTGTCACACAGACGTAATGCGTTTTGGTCGAAATCCCCGCCGGAGGTGTCAACCGCAAATCTTCGTACAGCACCTTGCCGAGTTGCCTTCTGCCGCCGTACACCCGGTATTCGTTGCAAGTCACGGTGAGAATCATGACGGACTCGTCACGGGCTTTGGACAAGGACAAGAGCGCCTTCGCCTGATTTACCTTTTGCTCGTATCGCCGCATCCAGTGCTTCCCTTCTTCTCCTTTGCCGAAAAAACGAGCCAGTTCCAGCAAGAGGCTTTGCCAGTCATCCCGCAAAATGATCGGGATGGTCGGGGCGATTTTTTTCACCGACTCCAGATTGATGTGGAACCAGTTCGAGCCGAGAATCAATCCGGGCTTCGCCTCTGCCAGCTCGTCCATGTCCGGCTTGTTCCAGCTTCCCGTCAGCTTTGTCTCGCTCAACTCGCGAGCCAGATAAGGCAAGTAGCCATCCACCTGGTCATTCCCGCCGTAGGGCAGCGTCGCAAACGGCTTGACCCCAAGCGCCAGCAAGTAATCGTTCAAATGCGGCAGCAGCGTGACGATCTTGTCCGTCTGGCTCTGTTTTCGATAGGCGGACGGTGTGACGCCGACTGTTCGCTTGAAAATGCGACTGAAATAGAGCGGGTCTTTGAAGCCAACCTGCCGGGCGACGAGCTCAATCGGTTGGCTCGCCTTCAATTTTCGCTGCGCCTGGGCCATTCGCAGTTGTGTCACATAGTCAAGCGGGTTCAGTCCGACATGCTTTTTGAACACGCTGGAAAAATTCGAGGCGCTGATGCCGTGCATCTGTGCGACTTCCTTTAAAGAAATGTCCTCCTGATAATGCTGCTGCACATAAAGCAGCACTTTTTCAATCGCTTCCCGCGTCCCGCCTGTTTCTTCCGTTGTCAGCGGATCGGAGACGGCGAGGTACATGATTTCCTGGAACAAAATCGACTGCTTCCACTTGGCGAGCGGCTCCTCTGTTTCCGCAAGCTGCTCCATTTGCTCCAGCAACTGCGCAAAACGAGCGGCAGCCTGGGCAGACAGCGCGTGATGGCCAGGGGAAAAGACAGCCTTTGCTTTTTTTGACTGTGCTGGCGTGTCGCTCGCCACGGTATATGTAAACGAAAAATCGTAGAGAGACAGCGGCTTGCAGGAGCGGCCCTCCACCTCTACGCAGCAATCCGGGGCGAGCAGCACGATTTTTCCCGGCTTTAACAGGAGCGGGTCGCCGTCCACGCGCAAGATCCCCTCTCCTTCCTGGACGTAGAGCAGATGGTGCCCATCCTTCCATACGGGAGGATGCTCCTGCTGCAAACCGTATTGCTGCCGCTCCATTCGCTGTAAAACGAAAAACGTCTCTTTTGCGCATTCTAACGGATGTAAAAACACTCGGATGATTCTCCCTTTTGCGAATGAATGTAATTGATAATCATTATCATTATATAGCATGATCGCTTTGCGCAAAAGCCTGAACGATAACGAGCTAACAAAAAGCCCTATTCAGGCTTCCGGCTTTTGCCGGACCTCTTGAATAGGGGGTGAACGATCCGTCAGAAATCGCTTATGATTTGTCGCCTTTTGCCATGAACAGCGGGAGCGCCAAATACAAACCGTAGGCGAAAGCCATCCAGATCGTAAAGGCGAGCAACTGCTCATTGGAAAGCTTTGCAAAAAATACATCGCGGTTCCACAGCGCGAACGCATCGAGAACCAACCCGACTGCGCTCCCGATAATCCCCAGCTTGACTAACGCATACGGGCTGGAATCGAGCTTACGGAAGATCACGAATACGAGATACAAAGCCGCGCCTGTTGCCACTTCCAACCCCAAAAACGACAGAAGGAAGCTTTGCTCGTACGGGTTAACCGATCGTGTCTTGTTTTTGCCTTCATGACGGACTGTGCGGGATGCGCGGGGTGTACGCGAGCGGGATGTTTGTGACTTTGCTGGTCATGCTGTCGAGAGCGATCAAATCGTCGACGCCTACCTCGCGAACGGATGTCTTGCCCAATGCGAGAGTGGCTATCCGCATTTCATCGACAAACGCGCAAAAAAAATGCTCCAAATACTTGGCCGCCTCCTGCTCGTCAAACTCTTTTTGAGAGTGCCCGCCATAAAACAGGAGCTGGGTGGGCGGCTCCCACGGAATGGCCTTCGTGACCTGATCGTGCGCCATCCCCCAGAGCATGGCCGTGCCCAAATAGACGCCATCCACCCCCAGGGCCAGCGCTTTCAGGCAATGGCTTGGCGTATAGTACCCACCTCCGCTCAGCAGCGTAATTTTGTCCTTGACGCCGCGTTTTTGCAAGTAGCGGACCGCTCTTGACACCGCGTAGATCGTCGGCAAGCCGAAGTCGTCCTGCAAGATCGGCGCGCTGCCCTTGTAGCCGCCTTGGCCCCCGTCCATACTGATAAAATCGACGCCAGCCATGATCGCCACTTCCAGATCGGCTTCCATGTTCGCGCTGGCACACATCTTGACCCCAATCGGCACACCCTCTGTCAACTCGCGGAGCTGGTCGACGAGCTTGCGAAGATCGTCTGGCTTCTGCACCTCTTTATGCCGGGAAGGGATGACGATGTACTCCTGGTCTGGCAGATGCATGACTTGGCTGGCCTTGCCACGAAGATCACGATGCGGGATAAAAGTCGCAGCTCCGGCGGTAGCGCCTTGGCCGATCCGGATTTCTATCGCGTCGGCTTGCTTGAGAATCTCCGGACTCTTTGTCCATGTCGCGGAATGATATTGATAGATCAAATATTTTGCGTTTTCTCTTTCTTCGGGTAAGAAACCGCCTTCTCCCGTATTCGTGACGGTGCCGACCGCAGCCGTCCCTTTGGCAATGGCGATCTTGGTTTTATCCGTCACGCCAACGCCAAAGCCGATCCCGCCAGCCAACAGCGGAATCTCCAGCGTCAACGGTTTTTTGGCCATCGGCCCGATGGTGAGGCGCATATCGACCTCGGCATTTTCAGGCGCAGGAAGCACCGACAATTGCGCGGGGGAAAACAGGAGACCGTCGTAATTCAAAAATTTTCGCGGCGTGCCGAACGGCCTGTCAATCGCGGTGCCCTCCGCAGCGCGCAAGCTGTTTTCCAGCACCTTTTGGGGAGAGACGCGCGTCAGCGCCGAGACGATTTCCCATATGTTTTCCGGATAGCGGTCGTTCATCACGATTTTGGCGAAGTGGCCGACCGCCCAGCGCACGAATCCGCGCGAAAAGCAAAACGCTACGGTCGCGAGCAACACGATCGCCAGAAATGCCCCGATACTTGCTCCGATCCAAATCGTCACCCAGTCTCCCATCGTGCCCTCTCCTTTTTTGCAGCCGAACGTGCCGTTTCCTACTTAGTTTGGTTTCATGCAGGAAAAGATATACTTTCGGGCAGACAAGAAAAAACCCCCTTTCGCGTTCCATTCGCGAGCAAGGAGGTTTTCGCTCATTTTTTGTTGACGATGTGGATGGCGTGTCCGAGGGCGGCTTCCGCTGCTTCCAGCCACACCTCGCTCAAGGTCGGGTGCGGGTGGATGGTGAGCGCCAAATCCTCGACTCTGGCAGCAAGCTCCAGAGCCAGCGCACCTTCTCCGATGAGGTTCGGTGCATCCGCGCCGACTACGTGCATGCCCACTAGCAGGTGCGTGTCTTCCTCGACGACCACTTCTGCGAAGCCGTCACGCTCGTCGATCACCAAAGCTTTGCCGTTCGCCCGATACGGAAACGACGCCGTTCTGACCCGATAGCCCTGCTCCTTTGCTTCTTCTGGCGTCAGGCCGACACCGGCGATTGGCGGGTCGGTAAAAATGACGTAAGGGACATACGGCGAGTCCACGCTGCTTGGCAAGCCCGCGATGACTTCGGCGGCCACGATGCCTTGCTTCGAGGCGCGGTGCGCCAGTGCAGGCCCGGGCGTCACATCGCCAATGGCAAAAATGTGCGGCTGGTTGGTGCGGCACTCGGCATTGACGGGAATGTAGCCTTTTTCATCGATCACGACTCCGGCTTGCCCCAACCCGATATCCCCCGTGTTCGGCACCCGGCCAATCGTCACCAATGCTTTGTCCACCGTAAGCTCTTCGCGTCCGTGCGGCTCAGAGAGGACGGCAAGTGTCACCTGGTCACCGCTACGCGAGATTTCCTCGACTTTTGTCGCCGTCTTCACGCTTATCCCCAGCTTTTTCGCCTGCTTCCGCACTTCCTGCGTCAAGTGGGGAGCCGTCTGCGGCAAAATGCCTGGTGCTGCCTCTACGACCGTCACGCTCGTTCCCAGCTTGGCAAGCGCCATGCCCAGCTCCATCCCGATATAGCCGCCGCCAATGATCGCAAGCGACTTCGGCAGTTCCTGCAGGTTCAACAAGTCCGTGGAATCCAGAATACGCTCATGGTCCGGCGCCAAAGCCTTCGGCGCAAAAGGGCGGGAGCCTGTGGCAATGATCGCCTGGCGGAACTTGTACGTCTCAAAATCGCCGCCAGTCTCGACTCCGATCCGGTCGGCAGAAAGAAACGTGGCGGAGCCTTTGACTACCGTCACTCCGTTTGCCTGGCAAAGCTGCTCTACCCCCTGGCTCAATTGCGCAACTACGGACTCTTTCCACGCTTGCCAGTCCGGCATGTGAAACGCCGCGCTTCCGTCCGGCAGCCTGATCCCCAGCTTGCCCAGCCCGGCCAGCTTATGGTACTCGCCTGCGGCATGAATCAACGCTTTGGAGGGAATGCAGCCCCGGTTGAGGCACACGCCGCCCAACACCTCTTTTTCCACCAGGACGACTGATTGGCCCAACTGGCCGAGGCGAATGGCCGCCGCATAGCCGCCAGGGCCCCCTCCGATGACGACAACGTCTGTTTCGATTGCGATTTCCCCAACTACCATTTAGACCATCTCCGCGAACAATAGATTCGGATCTTCGAGCAGCTCCTTGATCCGGTTGGTAAAGCGCACTGCCGTCACTCCGTCGATCAGCCGGTGGTCAAAGGACAGCGATATGTTCATCATTTGCCGAATTACGCCTTCCTCTTCGCGCACGACCCAGCGCTTTTCCATTTTGTGCAGGGCCAAAATCGCAACCTCCGGATGGTTGATGATCGGCGTCGCTTGCAGGCCGCCGATCGGCCCCACATTGCTGATCGTAAACGTCCCGCCTGTAATCTGCTCAAGCGTCAGCTTGCCTTGGCGAGCAAGCTCAGCCAGTTGTTTGATCTCCGCTGCCAGTTGAAAAATGGATTTGCGGTCTGCGTCCCGGATAACAGGCACGATCAGCCCGTCCGGCGTATCGGTTGCAATCCCGATATGATAAAAGCGCTTTAGCAAAATTTCGTTGGTAGCATCGTCAATGGAAGCGTTCATGACCGGATATTCCTTCAGCGCGATCACCAGCGCCTTGATGAAAAACGGCAAAAACGTCAGCTTGAGCTGCTTTTTCTCGGCATGCGGTTTCAGCCGCTCCCGCAGCGCCTGAAGCTGATCCATTTCCAGCTCGTCGACAGAGGTGACGTGCGGAATGACCGTCACGGATTTCACCATGTGCTCGGAGATTTTTTTGCGGATGCCTTTCAGCGGCAGACGTTCGATCAGGTGATCGCCCACGCCCACGGGCAAGGCCGACGCCTGGGAGGCCGCTTGCTTTTGCACGGGCTTTTCCTGTTCTGCCGTCTTGCTAACGGCTGCTGGCGTCACTGGACGCGCAGGCTCCGCCGGCTCGTTCACGGGAGCTGCGGCAAAAGCAGTCGCCGATACTTCTTGCAGCGCGCGCTTTTGCCCGGCGCTGGCAAACTGGCGCAAATCTTCTTCGGTGACGCGTCCGGCTGGCCCCGTGCCGCTCACCTGTTCAATGTCGATTTTCATTTCTCGCGCCAACTGCCGCACGTACGGCGTCGCCAAGGAACGGCTCGCCCCTTGACGAGCCGGAACCGTAGCGGTCGATTGCTTTTCCGGTGCAGATACAGGCGTAACAGTCGGCTTCGCTTCCGTGCCCTCTCCGCTTGCTGCCCCTGTGTCGATCACCAGCAGTACCGTTCCCACCTCGACCGTGTCGCCCTCGGCAATGCGAATTTCCTGGACGACCCCGGTTGCCGGAGCGGACAGCTCTGCGCTGACTTTGTCCGTCTGTACCTCAATGACAGGCTGGTCCTGGACGACTGCTTCGCCCGGGCGAACCAGCACCTTGAGGATTTCCCCTTCATGCATGCCTTCTCCCACATCCGGGAGTTTGAACTCCACCATGTTCCTCGCTCCTTTACGCTAAAACGTAAGCGTTTCCACTATGCCGCTCATGACGCGCGCGGGCGTCGGCAAATAATCGTCCTCGATGCTGAACTGCGGGACAGGCACGTCAAAGCCCGTAATCCGCTTCACGGGAGCCTTCAAATAAATCAGCGCCTCATCGTTAATGATCGAGATGATTTCCGCTCCCATCCCTGCGGTCTTGTGCGCCTCGTGGACGACGACGGCGCGCCCGGTCTTTTTGATCGACTGGACAATCGCGTCGCGGTCGAGCGGGTAGATCGTGCGCAAGTCCACGACCTCACAGCTCGCTCCCTGCTCACGCTCAATCCGCTTCGCCGCTTCCTCGGCTACGCGCAGCATCGCTCCCCAGGCAAAAATCGAAATATCCGTGCCTTCGCGCACCACTTTTGCTTTCCCGATCGGCACGCAGTACATCTCTTCGGGGACTTCTTCCTTGAAAGCCCGATACAGCTTGGTCGGCTCCAAAAAGATGACCGGGTCCGGGTCTTCCATCGCAGCGATCAGCAAGCCTTTTGCGTCATAGGGCGTGCTCGGCGCCACTACCTTCAGCCCTGGCACGTGGGCAAAAAACGTCTCGACGCTCTCCGAGTGCAGCTCCGGCCCGCGAATGCCTGCGCCGTATGGCGTGCGAATGACCATCGGCACATGGTACTGGCCGCGAGTCCGGTAACGCATCCGCGCTGCATGGGACACGATCTGCTCGAAGCCGGGATAAATAAAGGCCAGAAACTGAATCTCGACGACCGGAATCAGCCCGTTCATGGCAAGCCCGATGGCCGCCCCGATCATGCCCGCCTCGGACAGCGGCGTGTCGACGACGCGAGTGGCCCCGTATTTGTGAATCAAGTCTTCGGTCGCGCGAAAAACCCCTCCGTTCACGCCGATGTCTTCGCCGAGCAGCATGACGCGCGAATCTTCTGCCATCTTTTGATCCATGGCTTCCGTAATTGCCTGAATCATCGTCAGTTTGCGAATCATGCCGGGATGTCCTCCTTCTTCGCTGGCTTCGCAAGCTCGCCTTCCTGCTCGACTGCCATCCAGGTCGGCTCTGCGTACACGTGCTTGAACATGTCTTCCGGCCGGGATTTCGGATAGCTCTCCGCTTCCGCCAGTGCCGCGTCAATCTGCTCGTTTGCCCGGGCGATCAGCTCCGCTTCCTTGGCGTCGTTCCACAGCCCGCGCCGGACGAGGAACGTGCGCAGCCGCTGGATCGGATCGCGCTCGCTTCTCCACTCCTTTGCCAGTTTTTCCTGATCGCGGTACTTTTTCGGATCGTCTGCGGTCGTGTGGGCACCGTAGCGGAATGTCACCGCTTCGATCAAGGTTGGCCCTTGCCCGTTCAAAGCCCGCTCCACCGCTTCTTGCATCGTCAGCCAGACGGCGAAAATATCGTTGCCGTCGATGCGCACGCCGGGAATGTCATAGGCGGCTGCGCGCTGGGCAATCGTTTTCGAAGCAGATTGCTGGGAAAACGGCACGCTGATCGCATAGCCGTTGTTTTGACAGAAAAAAATCGTCGGCGTCTGGAACACCCCGGCAAAGTTGAGCGCTTCATGGAAGTCGCCCTCCGACGTCGCCCCATCGCCAAAGTAGGCCAGGCTGACGTGCTGCTCGTTTTGCAGCTTGCTCGCCCACGCCGTGCCAACCGCGTGAACCATCTGTGTCGCAATCGGCACGCATGGCGGCATGATGTTCAAGCCTTTCGGGCTGATGCTGCCCTCCATATGGCCCATCCAGTACAAAAACACGCGCGCCATCGACTGTCCATGCACAATCGCCGCTGCGTGATCGCGGTAAGTGGGAAACAGCCAATCCCCGGGCTTGAGCGCCAGCGCGCTTCCGACCTGCGAAGCCTCCTGCCCTTCAAACGGCGCGTACGTCCCCATCCGCCCCTGGCGCTGCAAATGGATCGACTTGCGGTCGAACAAACGCACCCGCACCATCTGTTCATACATGTTTATCATCATGGACTCATCCAGTCGCCCGTCAATCGCCGCTGTCAGCTCTCCCGCAGGAGTCAATACCTGATATAATGAAGACATGAAAACATCCCTCGCTTTCTCCATCGTTCACCATAACGTATGAGCAAGTTGCGTGCCAAGCGAATGAAAGCGGTTTCTTTACAACGAATGTACTTGATGATTCATTTTGCATATGCATTTTTGCGCACAGATGCTCAATTCTGATTATTTTGCAAACAAGCAACAAGCCATGCCCAAGGAGGAACACCATGTATCAGACCAAATTTTTCCAGGGAAGCGACAATACCGAGCTCGTCCAGTTGATTATGACCATTTTCAAAACTTCCCACGACGGTCTGGCGATCTGCGACCGCAACGGCTATGTGCTCCTGTACAACGACGCCTATTTGAGCATTACCGGGATTCCTGCTGATATCCTGAACAACTTCAGTTATATTGAACAAAAAGAAATGCACATGGTTCCGGATTCCTCCGCCGCCAGAGCGATCGCGACAAAGCAGACGCATAGCGTCGTCATCCATTACGCCAACGGCCGGACGGCGATCAATACCGCGACGCCGCTGCTCGATCCAAACGGGGAGCTGCTGTTTGTCGTCGGCAACGTCCGCGATATTACCGAGCTGAACAAGCTACAGCAGGAGCTGGAGGAAACGCGCCAGATCAATTCTTCGTTCCAACGCGCGCTAGAGCAGATCCAAAACGACATCGACTCGGGCGGCCAGATCATCTACCGCAGCAGCATGATGCACCGGATCGTCTCGCTGGCGAATCGCTTTGCGGCTAACGATTCGCCGATTTTGCTGCTTGGCGAGTCCGGCGTCGGCAAAGACGTTTTGGCGAACTACATTCACGCACAGAGCGGACGCTCGGGCGAGTTTATCAAAATCAACTGCGGGGCGATCCCCGACCATCTGCTGGAGTCAGAATTGTTCGGCTACGAAAAAGGCGCGTTCACCGGAGCCAGCCAGGCGAAGGAAGGACTGTTTGAGCTGGCGCACAGCGGCACGGTCTTCCTCGACGAAGTCGGCGATTTGCCGTTTCCGTTGCAGGTCAAGCTGCTGAACGTTTTGCAGGACGGCAAAATCAGGCGGCTGGGCGGAAAAACGTCGCGCCAGGTGAACATGCGGATCATCGCGGCGACCAACAGCGACCTGGAAGCGATGGTCGAGCAGAAGCAGTTTCGCCAGGACTTGTACTACCGGCTGAACGTGCTGTCGCTGACCATCCCGCCCTTGCGCGAACGCCGGGAAGATATTCCCGCTCTCGTTTTCTACTATTTAAAAAAGCTGGAGTGGAAATACCAGCAGGAAATGCGCCTCGAAACCGACGCGCTGGAAGCGCTCGTCGATTACGACTGGCCAGGGAACGTCCGCGAGCTGAAAAACGTCGTGGAGCGCTCCTACCACATGTGCGAAAATGGACGCATCACGTACGATCAGCTTCCCGCCTCGATTCGCAATTCGCAGCATAGCGCGCTCCCGCTGCATCTGGCTAAAATGGAGCAACCGCTTGCGCTCAAGGAAGCGGTCGAACGGTTTGAGCGGGAATACATCCAGCGCGTATTGAAAGAAACGAGCACGATGCAGGAATGCGCGGACAAGCTCGGGGTGAATATCTCGACGCTCGTGCGCAAAAAACGCGGGCTTGGAATCAAATAGCGGTAGGGACAACGATCGCGATTGCCGAAAGTATTACGGAGCGAAAAATTGGATGGGGGAATGAACGTGAAGGTTTATCCGATCAAAAACACCGAGTTGCACGCTTCCAACATGATTATGGGCAATATGCGCCTGACCCAGCTTTCCCTGGCAGAAGCGGAAAACTTGATCCGTACAGCGCTCGAAGAAGGGATCAATTTTTTCGACCATGCGGATATATACGGACAAGGCCGCTGCGAGGCGCATTTTGCCGACGCCATCCAGATGAACCCGGCGATTCGCGAGAAAATGATTTTGCAGAGCAAATGCGGCATTCGCTCCAAGGAAAATTACTACGACTTTTCCAAAGAGCATATTCTCGCCTCGGTCGACGGCATATTGAAACGGTTGAAAACGGACTATCTGGATATTCTGCTCCTCCATCGCCCGGACCCGTTGATGGAGCCAGAGGAAGTCGCGGAAGCTTTTCAGCAGTTGCAGGACCAGGGCAAGGTCAACTATTTCGGGGTGTCCAACCAGAACCCCGCGCAAATCGCGCTCTTGCAAAAGTACATACCGCAAAAGCTCGTGGTCAACCAAATCCAGTTCAGTATCGCGCACACACCCTTGATCGATTCCGGCATCTCCCTGAACATGAAAACAGACCAATCGCTCAACCGCGACAGTAGCATTCTGGAATACTGCCGTCTGCACGACATTACGATGCAGGCGTGGTCGCCTTTCCAGCACGGCATGTTCAGCGGCCCGTTTCTCGGCGACCTGATTCATTTCCCGGAGCTGAACAAGGTGATCGACAGCATCGCGGAAAAGTACGAGGTGACGAACACCGCCATCGCTGTCGCGTGGATTACCCGCCATCCCGCCAATATTCAAGTAGTGCTCGGGACGACCAATGCGCAACGGCTCAAGGACGCGTGCAAAGGGGCAGACCTGAGCTTGACCCGGGAAGAATGGTACCGCATCTACAAAGCGGCGGGCAACCTGATTCCATAAAGGGATAATGTGGGAGTCACTTGCCACAGTGTGCTCTGATGCTCGATCAGCGGAGCGATTTTCTCGTAGGCGCGCGCTGCCATCAGCGCAGGCAGCTCGGTTCCTCGCCCGTATGCGGTCGTCAACCGTTGCCAAGGGATGTGTACGCCATCGAGCTGGTCGTATCCTGTCATTTTGCTCTCCTCCTTTTGCCTGGAAAAAGAAAAGACACTAACCGAACCGTTAGCGCCTTTTCCCTTCATCATGACTACTGAGCTGAAAAACCGCCCATATATGTAAAGCTTATCTCCCGCACTTGCACCTGCTGCCTGCCGACCGGGCTCTCCAGAACAACAAAATCGTGTGGAGCGGCCAGCAGCAACTGTCTGCCGATGGGCGACAAGAATGAGATTCTGTTGTTGTCTGGATCAATGTCTGTGGGGTACACCACAGTGAATGATTCCTCAAAGCCATCCTCTTCAAATAGCACCTTCACGCTGCTGCCAAGCAAAGTCACTGACTTGAGCGACTCAAACAGCGCACTGTCGTCTTTGGCGAGCAGTTGTTCCAGCGTCTGCTTGTAGCGCTGGATCATGTCGTCAACCGTCTGTTTTTCTTTTCCGTAATCCCGGACATAATGATCGAAAAAGAGCGAATATTGCTCATCGAAAAAGACAAGCTGGTTAATCAGATGCTTTCGCGTGCCTTGCAAAATACTAGGGTTCATAATAAATGTCACCCCCCAGTTGTTTTTCATAGACGAGTTTGATGAACGCCATGTTTTTCATCGAAAAAACCTCCTTAGAAAAATAGCCCCCGAAGGGACTCTCTTTATTGTAGCAGGAATTACAAAATGATTCCATTCTATGCATCGGCTGTCAATCTCTTAGGAGAGCTGGGACAGTCTGTAAGGGACAAAAAAAGTTTCCTCTACTTCAGTTGCTGGCAACGGTCGGCTGAAGTAATAGCCCTGAATTTCCTTGCAGGCGTTTTCCGTCAAAAAGTCCAGTTGGCCTTGTGTTTCGATTCCTTCCGCGATCACGTCCATGTTCAAATGCTTCGCCATCGAGATGATCGTCGCCACGATAGCCTGGTCGCTCGCATTTCGCGTGATGTCGGTAATGAAGGAGCGGTCAATTTTCAGCTTATGAATGGGCAACAGCTTGAGGTAACTCAACGAGCTGTATCCGGTACCAAAATCGTCGAGACTGATTTTCACCCCAAAATCGTTCAGCTTGTTGAGAATTTCCGTGGACAAATCCGGGTCCATCATCATGCTCTCCGTAATTTCCAGCTCCAAATATTTCGCTTCCAGCCCCGTTTCTTCCAGGATGTCGCGAATGTATTCGACCAGGTTCGCCTGGTGGAACTGCCGCGAAGACAAGTTGACGGAGACGGGAATGAGCGGCCCGCCTGCATCATGCCATTCTTTCATTTGCCGGCAAGCTTCCCTCAGCGTCCATGTGCCGATGTCGTAGATGAGTCCTGTTTCCTCCGCCAACGGAATAAAAATGCCCGGCGAGAGCATGCCCTTTGTCGGGTGGTTCCAGCGGACAAGCGCTTCGACCCCGATGATTTCATTGCTGAGCGCCTGCACCTGCGGCTGGTAGAACAGCGTGAACTCATTTTCCTTGACTGCCTTGCGCAAGTCGCTTTCCAGCTCAAAGCGCAGCAGCAGTTGGTTGTCCAGCTCGTTGGTGAAAAACTGGTAGCCGTTCTTGCCGTTTTTCTTCACCTCGTACATCGCCGTGTCGGCATTTTTCAGCAATTCCTCCACAGTTGTGCCGTGATCGGGATAGATGGCAATGCCGATGCTCGCCGAGACGTAATAGTCGTTGCTCTGCAGACGGTACGGAATCTCAATCTCCTTGACGACCTGCTCGGACAGCTCCGAAAAATCCCGGTCGGAGGACACGTTTTTGCAAATCAGCGTAAATTCGTCTCCCCCCATCCGCGCGATCATGACGTCGAATCCTTCGGTGCTTTTGCGAATGCGGTCGCTCACCTCTTGCAAAAAGCGATCTCCGTACGTGTGTCCAAGCGAATCGTTAATCAATTTAAACCGATCAATATCCAGCACCAGCACAGCAAAACGGGAGTTGTCCTCCCTGCTTATCTCAATCGTCTCCTGCAACGTTACATGCAGCTTCCTCCGGTTGGGCAAGCCCGTCAAATCGTCGTGAAGCGCCTGGTATTCGATAATCGCTTTCGCCCGTTGCTCCTCCATCCGCGTCTGATGCTCGTACGCTTCCAAAACCAACTGCTGTTCGAGGCTGAGCAGCTTGGTGACAGCCTGTGCCAGACCGGAGCAGTCCGGGTGAGTGCCTTGCAAACTATCGACGATGCGCAGCAAGGTGCTGAGCAGATTTTGAAACGAGCCCATACACCACTTCGAGGGCAACCCGATTTTTTGGTGCACCATGGCAATTCGCATCCGTTTTTCAACAAAAGCCTCATCAATACGGCCGTCGAACATCTCAATCAAATGGCTGGACAACGTTTGCCGCAGACGATTGACCGTCGTATGGCTCGTAATAATCTCTTTTAATGAATCGACGTGCAGGATCGCTTCGTAGAACGAGGCGGTGATTTGCTCAATTTGCTCCACGACGACAGGACGAAGCCCTGCAATCAGCTCCAGGTCTTTTTGCGTCAAATTAATCATGTTCAATTGAGCCAAAACTTCTGGGTTACCTTTTGAGACTCCCACGGCTAAAGCCGCAAGCCTTCCACCTTGCGGTGTACGGGTGGGATTCTTGAATGACTAAGCGTTCGCAGTCCATTTCTGTTTTGAACAGCCTTCAAGATGAGGACATCTCATTGCCCCTCCTAAGACAGTGCATATAGCATCTTAGGCTGATTGACTGTTACCATCAATCACAGGTGCATATCGAATGTTCATAGCACCGACTAAATCACGATGTTTTTCGAATCCACATTTGCATTTATACTTACGGTCTTGTGCCTTATTCTTCTCAGAGCATTTAGGGCATGTCTGACTTGTGTATGCAGGATTCACATGCTCAACTCTAATACCAACTAAATTCGCTTTATATTCAATGAACTGAGATAGGCGATAAAATGACCAAGTATGCAGATTCTTTTCGTTTTTACGGCTTGTTCTTGCCGTCTGTCTAATATTCGCCAGTTGTTCCAAGCGAATGACAGAAATTTTATTGTCTTTTGCAAAATTTACGATAGCACGACTAACCTTATGGTCTTGGTCTTTCATCCAACGTTGTTCTTTATCTTTTGAACTACGAATCGCATTTACCTTTTTCTTTTTGCCTAATGCTTTGCGTTCAGAACGAAACTTACGCTTCATGTACTTATTTTGTCTGCCATTCCCAAAGAAACGTACCTTTTCATCATCTGTTACAGCAACGGCAGGAACTTTTAACCCCAAATCAACACCCATGACTTTTACTCCTGTTCCTTCCATAGTAGGTATGGTGACAGAAATTTGGGCAATCCATTTATTTGCTTTCTGTGTGATTCGAAGCGTACCTAATTTGTGTTTTAGCAAAGCAAAGTTACGGTTGTCTTTATCAACTAACAAAGCACGGATAGGTGTTTTAGTTACCTTGCCGTCAATCATAATCGGCATGGAAATGTGCGTGAAATCAAACGAGTAGTTTTGATTGTTCCAAATGCAGACAGGTTTCTTCAAAACAGGAACAGTAGTGAATTTGCTTTTCTTCGCTTTCTTAAACACACTTTTCGCGTCCTTGATAGCTTGATTTTTAACGGCACTTGGCAAAGAAGCAGAAATATCCTTACTCGACTTCTTTGTGCTTTTCTTTTCAGCAACCATTTCGGAAACGAGAGTATTGATAGTGGAGAGGTACGTTTGACTCATTTCACGCAAAATAGAAGCCTGTTCTTTTGTTGGAAGCAATTTCACTTTGACTGTGATGGTCTGCGACATGATTTTCACCCCCTTGTTTTCTGTTGTTCGACATATCGCTTTATCGTTTCACTTGATACATTTCCTGCGGTAGAAACGAAGTATGAGCGTGTCCACAAACTCGGCAAATGCCGAAGATGTGGAAACTCTTCACGCAATTTCTTAGAAGTCACTCCTTTCATTTTTGCCATCATATCCGCAGGGCTTAATGATGGGAGTGCGTTGAGAAACATATGCGTATGGTCTTTGTCGCATTCAAGAGCAACAATCACAATTTGCAGTTCCTCACACCCTTCATGTACCAACTCTTTGAAGCGTTGTTCTACATCTGCTTGCAGAAAAATCTTTCTTCTGTACCGAGGGCAGAACACAAAATGGTAGTTTAATAATGAAAGGGTTGTGCTTGTTCTTCTGTATTCGTTCATACACCTATTGTATCAGTTTTCTTTATATACTACAACATATGAACAACAAAAAAGAGTGGAATTTTCAAATACTTGAAGTACCACAAACCTTCGATTTATTCGTGGTACTCCGTATTTGACCTCACTCTCATCCCGCCCCTAAAGGGGGTGCTATCGCACCGTAGCGGGCTTTCTCGTTCGGAAAATCTGTAAAGAGATGCGGGGAGAATCATCGTTTTGCCCAATCGACGACTCGCTGCATGAATGGTGATCGCTCTTAAATAGGTGAGAAAAATGATCCATTCCACAAAACTCCTTTGCTACCTGAACCAAAAATTTTGGACTCATGCCGGGTTGTTATGTCTACACATTCGACATGATTCTACATTTTCCTCCCATGTTTATCCATAGGTTGCACAAGATTGTTACAATATTCCAAACAAGCTATGCTTGACCGTTTGGAGGCTCACCATCGGCTGCAGCGATGCGGATTTCGTACCCATCTGCCTCGGTTTCATCATGGCCGTCTACTTGCAGAAAATGCAGGGCCAGCCTCCGCTGCCTGCGGTCCGTGACCGTTCGTGACAATGGATAGCTGTTTTCCCGCATTGCGGCATTTTGCCAGCAAAGACACCATCCCCTATGATAGATGGCGGAGCCAAAAGACGGCGAAGTGCTCGATTTTGTCCTGCATCGGCTGTTGCCTGGACTGGACAATCGGAAAGCGTCCGTGGAAGTGCAAGAAGCCGTTCCGACCAAAGTCAATCCGAAGCGGCTGGCCCGTCAAGTTGCCAAAGAGTTGCGCACAAAAGGCCCCTCGACCTATGCCCAGGAAGCGATCAAGCTGGAATGGGAAACGCGCAAGGCCGAAAAAAAGGTGGCCGGGCGCAAGCAAAAGCTCGAACGCCTGGAGCAAAAATGGCAGCGAAAAGTGCAAAAGGCAAAAGAAAAGCACAGGGGCAAATAATCTCCCCTGCGCGCGACGCTCACGCCCCACAATCCGGGCGTGAGTTTTTTCCTATTAGGTTATGGTTTCGCTTTGGTCTGGACCAGTTGCGGCTGAAGCGAGCTTTTTTCAAACGGGTTATAGCCGAGGACGACTACTTTGTCATCTTCCGTGACGATGACATGATAGTGCGATCCGGGTCCCTCGATGGCGTAGTCGTACGTGGACGCTACCAGGCGGACAGGGCGAGGAATCTGTTTTTTCACAAGCGGACTCCAGTCTTTTTCATACAATTGCCCGTCCTTCGTGATGCGCAGCCGGCCGCTGGCAAAGGCGATCCCTTCCTCCGCTTCCCCTGCCACGCTGACTTGCGCGATGTTCCATTCGTCTTTGTGGCGGTCCAGTTGAAATTGCAGCTCGCGGACCGCGCCCGCATCGGATAAAGCCCATACGGAAAGCGGGTCGGCCGTGTAGCGTACAAAATATTGCGGAGCCAGCTCCCGCACGCCTTTTACGCCAGGTACGCTTTGAAACGAGGGCTGCCTGGCAGTTTGCTCGGCGTACAGCACCTCGCCCTCTTTGGTTGTGGCGAAAAACAGGTAAGCGTTGGCGTACAGCTTGGCAATGCGCGCTGCCACGGCCGGGTCGATCTGCGCAGCTTCCATCTCGCCGACCGTGATGTTGGCGGGCACGTAGACGCCGTTTTTCTCGACCAGCTCATGGCGCAGTTCTACGGCGAACAGGCCGTCATCCGCCAGGCGCAGCAGCAGTCGTTCTTCCCCAGCGACCACATCTTTGACAGTGCCCGGCAGCGCCAACGTCTGGCACGTGCCGAACTGATCGGTCCAAAGCTGTACATGGCCCGCCGTATCCAGCGTGACTGCCGCATTCAACACGCTGTCAATCGTCTGGACATTTTTCGGCCCTGCCACCTGGTAAGGCTGCCGCTGCTCGTCGATCCCCCAAACCGTGCCGTCCTTGCGCACAAAATAAGGCTGGCCAAGTCCGGTTGCGATTTGCCTTACGTCCTTCAGCTCGCCGATCTCGGTCCACTCCGTGAAAAGGCGCGGCATTCTGCCCAACTGGCCTGTCATATTGCTTCCCCAGGAAAAGACGTGGCCGGATTTTTGCAAGGCGAGGATGTGATCGGTGCCTGCCTGCACATCGACAATATCGGTCAGGTCGGCAATCCGGACAGGCAGCTCGACCCGATCCGGGTACTGCTCGCCGAGCATCCCCAGCGTGTTGTGGCCCCAGCCCCAGAGCGTGCCGTCCTTTTTGCTGAACAGGTACAGCCCGTCTCCGCCAACCGCCATCTTGACTGCCTCCTCGGCTTCGCGCGGCGCCCGCGTCCACGTTTTCTCCTTCGCATTAAAGAGGTAAACCTCGTCATTTGCGGTCTGGATCATAGCCCGATCCGAATAATCGAGCGCGATTTGCTTCACCGCTCCAGGTACATCCACGACATGGGTAAGCTCGGCTTTCAGCTCCTGTCGCTTTCCGTCCAAATAAAACAGCTTGCCGCTTTCCTCTTGCAAAAACAGGGAGAAGGCCGAGCCGTAGAGCGCGCTGACTTTGGCAAACGACCCCAATCGCCGCGGCTGTCGCTCTCCCTGCTTGAGCGTCCACACGGTCCCGTCGTCTTTTAACAGGGCAAGTATCTCTTCGTTTCCGATTAGCTCGCGGATCGAGCGGATGTGATCGAGCCCCGCGATTTTTTCCGGCTGCGCCTGCTCACCCAGCCGCCATACCTCACCCGCATTCGTCAGAGCGTAGCCCCATGTGACCTCCTTGACGTTCTCGATGCCTGCGAGCTTTTGCGGAAAATCCAGCCACTGGCCTGCCTGCACGCCCCAGCGCCACGCGTTACCTGCCTGGTCGATCGCATAGGAAATGCCCGGACGCCAGCCGTACCCGGCTTCATCGAAAATAACGCCCGTGGCAATTTTCCGGATGCCGGACAGAGGCGAGGCGGAAGCTTCATCGAGGGACGCCAGGGAGTTTGCAGCAGGCTTCTTTTGCCCGGCTTTTTGCTCGTCCTCCCCGCACGCTTTCATCGGCACCTGCCTTGCTTTTTCCGCTGCTGTTTTACTGCCAATAGCCTGTTTTTGCGCAGGAGCTGTTTGCGCAGATAGCTGTTGCGCTTGCACGCTTCCTGAGACTGCGAGCACCAACGCCAAACTGCTGCACAGCCATGCTTTTGCGTGATTGCCGTTCCACATTGCCCGTTCCACCACCACTATTGGGATTTAGAGGAAAATCAACTGGTTAGACGTGCGGTGGCGGCAAAAGTTACCTTTTTCCAACACAAGTTTTTGAAAAGTTTTCTCTTGCACAGATTGTGGGAAATTTCCATTTATGATAGAATCGAATCAGAACATTTGTTCGGTTTTTAAAGCTAGGTAATAGAGAGAATTTCAAGGCGTGCGCCGAATCTACCATGCACTTCCTGTTCTGTGAAAATAAAGCATCAGACTGGGGAAATTAAGTTGTAGACTGAAAAATAACATAGAGTAGACTCAGGTGGCGGCGCTCAACTAACGGGCAGGAGCAGCATCCTTAGCCTGGAACAAGCATTTCGACGCACTGGAATTTCCCCTCAAGTCCATGACCAAAAAGGAGGAACAATGAACATGACCGCATCTGCACCGGAGTTCACCATCGTCCGCACCCTGAATGCCCGCCGCGAGCTCGTATGGCGCGCCTGGACCGAGAAGAACGATCTCGCCGCCTGGCTCCCTTCAACGCCGCTAGAGTCTATCTCCTTCGACGTCCGCGAAGGCGGACGCTACCGCTATACTATGGTCAATAAGCAGACCGGCCAGGAGTATCACACCGGGGGTGTGTTCCTTGACGTCATTCCTTTCGAACGGCTCGTCTTCACCTGGGGTTCCCCCGATGATCCCGTCGAGGGCACCCCTGTCGTGACCCTGACCCTTACCGCACAGGGCGAGCGCACCGAGATGATCTTCCACCTGCGCGGATTCGCTGGTCACCCCGGCGATCAGTATGTGTACGACGGTTGGTCTGGTACGCTCGACAATCTGGCGACGCACCTGCGCGACCAGTAAAAGTAGACGGCAGCAAGAACTAAAGAAGCAGCCTTCACGGCCTCCCGCAAGTTACGATTCTGCTAACAGATTGCCGCGCAGCGCTGGAAAGAACCATTGCTTTTTTCGTTCAACCTTGCCATTGAACAACCGAAAACCGCTCGCTCAAAAAACAGCGGCAGTCTCAGCCTTTATTTTTGAGTCCTAGTCCGCCGCTGTTTCTTTTACGCGGTCAATCTACCACTTTTTTATAGCGACTGCTGATTTTACTATTCAAAAACCGCACAGGTTCAATAACTTTAGTCTAATCCTATATTTTCCTGTGGCACTTCCACCATCATGCGAAAGGCTACGAGAATGAGCTTGAAAGCGGAACCGTTCGAATAACGGAAAAAGGGCGACTGTGCAAGCAGCCTTTTTGCTTCCTCGCGCAAAAGGGTACGGCAGGAGAGGGAAAAAGCCAACCCCTTTGCAGCCAATCGGCACACGCAAAGGGGTCAGGCGCTGTTTTCTGGCTCTGATGGCCTTTATTCAAGCGATCAATACGGCTCCGCCGGATGTCCATCCTGTTCGGCCTGACGCACGCCAGCGCCGGGATTGGTCGCTCCCATCGGTCCGCCGTGGCCGTTGTCCCGGTTCCGGCGACCTTGCTCGATTCCTTGCTTCACCCGGGAGCCGTACTCTTCGTCGCACTGGAAAAAGTAATCGAGCATCTTCTCCTGGATGCGCCGGTCACAGGACAGGAGAGCATCGGTCAAATTGGCGATCAGGTCGTCTTTTTCCCAGTCTTCCATGAGCCGGTACCGTTCGCCAGCCTGTTTGAAATCGTTGGTGCGGTCGATTTTTTGCCGGACGATCTTGCCCGCGACCTCTGGTTGATGGTCGGGAGCGGACTGTTTGGCCTCGTGCAAACCGCCGATCGTGGACGGCTCGTAGTTGATGTGCGGCTGCTTGCGGTCGACGCGGTACAGCATCTGCCCGCCTTCCTGGTTGGTGGCGACGTGCTTTTTCGGCGCGTTGATCGGCAACTGCAAATAGTTGGCTCCCACCCGATAGCGCTGCGTGTCGGAATAGGAAAACGTTCTGCCTTGCAGCAGCTTGTCGTCCGAGAAGTCCAGGCCGTCGACGAGCACGCCTGTGCCAAACGCGACCTGTTCTACTTCGGCAAAGTAGTTTTCCGGATTTTTGTTCAACACCATTTTTCCAACAGGCAAAAACGGAAATTGCTCCTCCGGCCACAGCTTCGTCGGATCAAGCGGATCAAAATCAAGCTCGGGATGCTCGTCATCGCTCATGATTTGCACGCACAGCTCCCATTCCGGATAGTCTCCCCGTTCGATCGCTTCGTACAGGTCCTGTGTCGCGTGATTGAAGTTTTTCCCCTGAATTTCCTCGGCTTCTTTTTGCGTCAAGTTTTTGATCCCTTGCGCAAGCGGCTGCCAATGGTACTTGACCAGCACCGCTTCGCCCTTTTGATTCACCCATTTGTACGTATTGACGCCGGATCCTTGCATCTGCCGGTAGTTCGCCGGGATGCCCCACGGGGAGAACAGAAACGTAATCATGTGCATCGCTTCAGGCGTATTGGAAATGAAGTCAAAAATGCGTTCGACGTCCTGAATGTTCGTCACCGGGTCTGGCTTGAACGCGTGGACGAGATCAGGAAACTTCATCGCATCGCGAATGAAGAAGACTTTCAGATTGTTCCCTACCAGATCCCAGTTCCCGTCCTCCGTGTAAAACTTCACGGCAAAGCCGCGCGGATCGCGCAAAGTCTCAGGCGAGTGCGTGCCGTGAATGACGGTCGAAAAACGGACGAACACAGGCGTTTTTTTGCCGCGCTCCGCAAACAGCTTCGCTCTCGTGTACTTCGCAACCGGCTCATCCCCGACCGTTCCGTACGCCTCGAAGTATCCGTGTGCGCCTGCGCCACGCCCGTGCACGACCCGCTCCGGTATTCGCTCACGGTCGAAATGCGTAATTTTTTCCAGAAAATCATAGTTTTCCAGAACGGTAGGACCGCGATTGCCTACTGTGCGCATATTTTGGTTGTCTGTGATCGGATGGCCCTGCCGATTGGTCAGCAGCTCTTCCTCGGTTGACCTGCCCTGTGTGCTGTTCTTCGATTCTTCCATGTTCATCCTCCCTGTCCAGTTTCTCACTCGATCATGAGAAATGGTTTCCGAAAAAGGGAGTCTTTATGCGAAAAAGCCCGGCGCTGAACCGAGAGCAGAAGAAGCGGCAACGTACCCGCCGTCTTTTCCCAGTAGCGGAACGGTCTGGCTGCGGTTCCATTCGGCTGCGATCTGAACATCCTGCGGATATCCTTTTGCGGCAAGCTCGCGTCCAGAGCCGCTTTCCGCGAGGACGGCAGCAAGCTGCTCGTTGGCCGCCCGGAATGCGGCGACCGCCATTTGCGCTTCGCAGGAGAGCTGGTAGCCGCTTAATCCGTCGAGGATCGCGCCTGCGGCCAGCATGTCTTCGATGGCAGGACGCAGGGCGCCGTTGGGCCATCTTTCTCCGCAGGCGATCACGCTCACGGTTCCTTTGTGCGCGTTGATGAAGCGAGCTACCGCCGCTGCATTTCGCAAGCAGCCTGCGACGACCACGGCTCCGCTTTGCTGCGCCAGCACAGTGCAGGTCGAACCGTTGGGGGAAGGCAGGACGAGTTTGCTCCCGGCTGGAATCGTCGCGAGACACGCCGGAGAGAGCGACACTGGCTCTCCGCGTTTCCCGGCGAGCAGTGCTCCTTTTTCCCGCGCGTAAAGCGCTGCCGTCTCGTCTCGCATGCGGTACGGATAGACGATCCCACCGCGCCCGCACACGACATCCACACAGGTGCAAAACGACAGCACATCTATCATGACGACGATGTCTGACTGGGGCGCCAACTGTTCTACCCCTTCATATCCCCATTCAAACCGCGCCGTATAGTCTAGCTGTTTAAATATGGAAGCTTCGCTCATCCATTCCACCGCTTTCTATCAGAAATGGTTACTTGTCCCCTTACGTTCGCCGTTACAAAAGGAGACAAGACTTAATATTGTAGTATTGTCCCATTAGTTAAACAACAAGAAATGGAGTGATCTGGGATGTCTGAAATGGAGTTTGAAAGCACCAGCGACCGAGGGGGTGGAAGACCAAGGAGAACAACTGTTTACACGACTGGCATTCTGCAAAACAACCTGAACACGGCTCTTACCGCTCACATCGACTTGGTCAACCTCAATGACGAGCCAGTGGAGGTGCGTGTGCAAGTGCTGAACTGGGGCACAGCGGTCACACAAACCAATCCGGTAGGTTCACTGCTCGACGTCACACAAACGCTCGCCGCAAACACACGGGTTGCGCTGAACGCGACTGTCGTTGCAACGAACCACTACGAAGTGCGCCTGACTGTCGGCCGCAACGGCAACCGTGAAAATGTCCTTCTGACCACGTATGGCCGTACTTCTATCGGCGGCGGTCAAGTCAACGGCCTGTCTGTTCTGCCTAGCCAACTGCTCACCATAGAAGTCGATGGCTGCCTGTAATTCTCGCTTTCCCTGTAAAAAGAACTATGGCTCTAATTCCATAGTTCTTTTTTCTTTTTCGATTCAGCTATACCAGGACGGGATGCGTCTTTCAAACGCGTCGTGCTCCTCGACAATCGTCTGGATCCGCTTCATCATGTCCGGCAGCAGCGCGGGGACAGTCCGCTCTGTCCAGATGATCGAGGAGAAAATGGCCATCGCCGTGTACACGTTGTACAGCGTCCAGAAAGAGTCGGGAATTTCCTGCCCGTTCCAATAGCCCGCCAGTTGGCCGTTGCAAAACGGAACACTCACCTCTTTGCTGAAAAAGGCGAGCTTGACGAACTCATGCACCGGGTCGCCCCAGTCGTAGCGGTTGAAGTCGATCACGCCTGCGTAGCTGCGGTCGCGGACGATCAAGTTTCCGACGTGAAAATCGTCGTGCAAAAAGCAGTTCGGCCGCCCAGCCAGCAGGGGCAAGTGCCGGTCAATGAATGCGAGAATGCGCTCGCCGTCTTTGAACGCGGAAGCAGAGGCAGCGTAGGCTGCTGCATACATGCGATGCTTTTGCACACAGCGCTCTGCCCATGGCGATGTCGACGCGGGAGCCGCGAGCTGGTGCATGGCGGCCAAATCCCGTCCCGCCAAAAAGCCGACCTGCTGTTGCTCGCTGTCCGTGAAGGTCGGCAGTGCGTCCCGCGCATCCTCTCCTTCGATGTAAGAGACGAGCATGTAGCAAATGCCCCATTCTTTTCGCACGCCAAAATCGAGCGGCCTGGAAGCTTTGATCGGCAGAGGCTGCAACGCCTGCAACCGCGCATACTCCTGCTCTTTTTGCCCGGCTTGCTCGTAGCTGGCTACCCGCAAGACAGCAGGGCCTCCTGCTGCCAACTCGACGCGATATTTCCGGTCTGCCGAATGCCCTTTTTTGATTTCCTCCACGCTCCCCGCCTGTTGCAAAAGCGGAACCGTTTTTTGCAGCGACACCAGCCAGTCTTCCATTTCGTTCACTCTCCTCCCGGTCTGTGATAAAAAGCAGCATGCTCGATTATACGACAGCCGTGGCAGCAATTGGTAGAAAAAAACGCCGGGAAGCTCGATTTGCTTTTTGCGTGTACAGACGAAATCTTGCCGAAGTTGATGGCGCAGCTCGCAGCGACGGGCGAGAACGCGGCCTTTCAGTTTGGCGACCCGGTTCCGCCTTCGTTCATCGGGCTGTTCGGCCACATCCAGGCGCACGCCGACTTTTACCGGGTGATGCTCGTCAAACACCGTGATCTTGCGAGAAAAAAAGAAACTGCCCGCTGACGGACAGTTTCTTTTATAAAGGAGACTTACAGTTTTACTACGTTCTCAGCTTGAGGACCGCGGTTGCCTGTTACGATGTTGAACTCAACGCGCTGGCCTTCTTCCAAAGTTTTGAAGCCGTCGCCTTGGATTGCGCTGTAGTGTACGAATACGTCGTCTCCGCCTTCTACTTGAATGAAGCCGTAACCTTTTTCTGCGTTAAACCATTTTACTGTTCCGTTCGCTTGCATGAGAAAACCTCCAAAAGTCAATTTGAATATGCTAGTCATATTTACCGAAGCAAATAAAGCTCACATATCATGAAGAAATACCCCAGAGCGAGATCGCGATACGCCTTCATGATATGTGAAGTTGATCTACTTCGCTAAAATGAAAGTGTCATAGGACGGAACTGCCATGTTAAAACCAAAACTTTTTGAAAACCTAAAACGACGAAAGCCCTTCCTCTCTTCCATCCTTGCGGCTCCGATGACCGCGCCAGTGTGAATCGGGATTTCAAAAACGTTATCCATCAGCATACACCTCGAAGATTTAGGCTCAAGTATTCAAGTAGCATTATCATTTTACCATAACCAGACCGTAAAAATCAACCATTTACTACTACTCTATCAGAAAGGCAACTGCTACAATAGGCTCGGGAGGGATTGCGAATGCAAAAAAACATCTGGACGAAACAGGAAGTAATCGAGTTGCTGGAAAAACAGACACCTGTACTCATCCTTGACGTCCGCGACGAGGCAAAATTCCGGAACGGAACGCTCACCAGCGAATTGGCCGCAACCAAAAACGTTCCCTATGTGCACATGCTCGAACGTGACAAGCCCTTAGATGAAGAAACAGAATCCGTGGCGCGAAAAGCACAGGTCATCACGGTCTGTACGTCGGGCAACAAAGCGCAAAAAGCGGCTGCTCTGCTGCGCGAGCACGGATACGAGGCAAAAGCGCTGCTCGGCGGACTGACAGCGTGGAACGAGCCGGAGAGCGAGGGCGAATAAGCCCAGTAGCGCCAGCGTTTCCAGCGGTTTGGCAGATATTACTTCTTTATTTCGGGTGGGATAGTCTGATATTCTGGGTCATGCCAAACCAATAAGCCGAAGCTTCCTCACGAATGGAAGTGCGGGGGATCTTTTTGTGGGTCACGCATCCACTAAGGGGTGAATCGCTCGAAGGAGCGTAGGGTTGTTTCCTCAATCCGAATCCGACAACTAACCTCGTAGGCCAAAAAAAGGAGACGATGTTGAATATGAAACGTTTTGGAGCTACTGCCATCGCGATGACTCTGGGATTGGGCTTGGCTTTGACCGGCTTTACCCCATCTGCATCTGCTGCAGCCAATTGCCCGGTACCAACTGGCATACAATACCAAATCCAGTATCAATGGATTCCATATATGGGTCAGCTTCCATTTGCACCTAGCGCACAGCCACAACAGCCTGCCGCGCCAGTAAATCAGGCGCCTGTACAAAAGCAGCCCGTACAAAAGCCGGTGCAACAAGCGCCACAAGCACCAGCAAAGCCAGTACAGAACGTCACAAAGCCGGCTGCTCCGGCGAACCAGGCACAGGCTGGCGACTTTGCCAAGCAGGTTGCTGATCTGGTCAACCAGGAACGCGCCAAAGCAGGTCTGGCGCCTGTAACGATGGATGCTGCCCTGTCCAAAGTCGCTCTGGCGAAAGCAGCCGATATGTCGAACAACAACTACTTTGACCACACCAGCCCAACGTACGGTTCTCCGTTTGACATGATGAAGCAATTCGGCATTTCCTACATGACCGCAGGCGAGAACATCGCCATGGGTCAACGCAGTCCGCAAGAAGTGATGACGCAGTGGATGAACAGCGAAGGCCACCGCAAAAACATCATGAACCCGGCCTTCACCAAAATCGGTGTCGGCTACACCAACGGTTACTGGGTTCAGGAATTTATCGGCTAAGAACGTCTTTCCCTGTACACGAAAGCCGGGTACTCTTTTTCCAAAGAGGCCCGGCTTTTTTCGTGTGGAGCTATCCTTGCTCCGTATTTGCCGCGTTTTTCGCTTTGGGGGTGCAGCCGCAGCCTTCCTGCTCGTCAAACAGAGCGACTTCCTTCTGGTTCATCTTCTGCTTCGTTGGATAGGCAGAAACTTGCTGCAGTTCGGCATTGACATCAGACGATTGATTCATCCGTATGGCCCCCTCGCCGCTATTTGTTCGTGGTACGTCCCTAGTATGCGCGAAAAACAAACCGGGTCATTCCTGCCGATCGCTGGAAAGCGGCGCAAGGAAGCTGCCGCTGTCAGACAGCGCCGTGTCTACTCATGATATGTTCCAGGTCTTTCAGTGCTGCCGCCGCCGCTGCTGCCGGGTCCGACTTCCCGCCCACGACCATCAGTTCGCCCATGACGTCTGTTTCCACGCGGATCGCTTTCGTCGTCCCTTTTACTTGGGCAAAAGGATGCATCGCATCGACTGCGACAAGCTCAACCGCTGCCGCTACGCCGTCTGCTGTCGGCCGGATCGTGCCGATCAGCTTCGGCACCCGTCCGGCGCGTTTCCACTCGGCGATTTGGGCGGGAGACAGGTCGCGAACGCTCGCCCGCGGGATATCGGAGAGCTTCAGCCTGGCGTCGAACACGGCGTTGGCCAAAATCGCGATTTTCGAGGCCGTATCCCAGCCGTCGATGTCGTAGGTCGGGTCCGGCTCGGCGATGCCCATTTGCTGCGCCCGGCGAATCGCTTCCTCGCTCGTGACGCCTTCCTCCATGACGCTTGTCAAGACAAAGTTGGTCGTTCCGGTAAAAATGCCTTCCACATGCTTGATTTCACAGCCCGCGAGATTGTAGCTGAACAGGTCGATCGTCGGCAGGGCGGCCGCTGTTGCGCCGCTGATTTTTAACTGCACGCCTTTTGCTTTCGCCAGGGCAGACAAGCCGGCGTAGTCGACGACGAGCGCGCCTTTGGACACGGCGATCGCGTGCATGCCGCCTGCAAGCGCCTGACGGATGTAGCGAAGCCCTGGCCCCCCTGTCCGGGCATCAGACGGGCCTGCCTCGATCAGCACGTCCGCTGCTACGGTCGACAGCCACTTTTCTGCCTTCCATGCCGGATGAGCGGGCTGCTTGGACTGCGTCAACGACTCAATCTGTTCGTTTGCAAGCCCTTCAGGATCGTAGAGCGCACAAGCCGACCTGGCGACCCCCACCAGCCGGACGTCTGCCTGGTACAGCTTGCGGTACCTGTCCTGGCGCTGCGCAAGAAGCCGCGCAATCTGCTTGCCTACTGTTCCGAATCCTGTCAGTACGATGTTCCAACGCTTCATTTGTCATTCTCCTTGCTGTCGCCAAACGGTTTCTATGCTTTGCGGTACGTCTCTCTTCTGTAGGCCAAAATGGCGTTGGCTTCCTTTTGCCTGAGCGGCTTTCCGGTTTTGGCAGAGTACAGAGCTTCGACGTGGTCGATGAACAAAACGCCTTCGAGATGGTCGATTTCATGCTGCACGCAGCGGGCGAGAAAATCTTCCGCTTCCAGCACGGTCGGCTCGCCCCTGCGGTTTTGCGACTTCACTTTGACGTAGCGCGAGCGGCTGACAATTCCGACGACGCCGGGGATGGACAGGCAAGCCTCCGGGCCAACCTGCACGCCGCTCATTTCCACAATTTCGGGGTTAATCAGCTCGATCAGGCCGCTGCCGCAGTCAATGACAATCAGCCGCAGCGGTACGCCGATCTGTACGGCCGACAGTCCGGCCCGTCCTTTTTTCGCGTAAAGCGTCTGCTTCATGTCTTCCGCGATCATTTCTGTATGAGGAGTCATGGATGAAATTCGTCGTGACCTTTCGCGCAAAAACGGATCGCCAAGTCGTACGATCGTCCGTTCTGCCATCGTACAATCCCCCCTGCCCCTATATGTGCTTACACCGTAGCAAAGCTTTTCGTTCCTTGTCAAAGGAATCCGTGCAAAAATCTGAAAAATCCCCGCCTGCTAGATGACAAATGCATGTAGATGCGCTATCTTTATTGATGATGATAAACAGATGTTCCAAAGGAAGAGGGAGGCTACCATGCATTCACTGGCATCACAGCTGAATGACACGATTCAGCGGGAAAATCCACACGTTTTTGACATGCTGTCCAACATCGGCAAGCTGATTTACTTTCCAAAAGAGGGCATCCTGAGCCAATCGGCTGAAGCGAAAGCAAAAGCGAAAAAATACAACGCCACCATCGGCATCGCGCTGGAAAACGGACAACCTATGCATCTGAAGGTGATTCAAGACAACCTGTCTGCCTTCCAGCCAAAAGATTTGTATGAGTACGCTCCTCCTGCCGGAAAGCCTGAGTTGCGCGCAGCATGGCGGCAAAAAATGATCGAGGAACAACCTGCTCTGGCAAACTATTCCTTCAGCAACCCGATCGTCACCAACGCTCTGACGCACGGGCTCAGCATCGTGGCCGACCTGTTCGCAGACAGCGGAGACAGCGTGATTATCCCGGACAAGAACTGGGAAAACTACGAGCTGACCTTCTCCATCCGCCGTGGTGCCGAAATGGTCTACTATCCATTGTATAACGACGAAATGAAATTTAATGCCACCGGATTGCGCGATGCGATCCTGGCGCAAAAAGATAAAGGAAAGGCGATTGTCGTCCTGAACTTCCCGAACAACCCGACAGGCTATACGCCCGGCGCAGAGGAAGGCCGTCAAATCGTCGCAGCTCTCAAGGAAGGCGCAGAAGCTGGCATCAACATCGTAGCGGTGACAGACGATGCGTACTTTGGCCTGTTCTTTGAAGACTCCCTGCACGAGTCGCTTTTCCCAAGCCTCTACAACGTGCATCCGCGCATTCTTCCTGTAAAAGTCGACGGAGCGACCAAGGAAGAGTACGTGTGGGGCTTCCGCGTGGGCTTCATCACATACGCCGCTCCTTCCAGCGACCTTTTGGCCGCCCTGGAACAAAAGACGTTGGGCATCATCCGCGCCACGATCTCCAGCGGAGCGCACCCATCGCAAACGTTCGTCCTGCACGCCCTCACCTCTCCGGAGTTCAAGGCGCAGAAGCAGGAGAAGTACGAAATCATGAAAGGCCGCGCCAACCGCGTGAAGCAGTTGCTCGACAGCGGAAAATACGACGACGCGTGGAGCTACTATCCGTTCAACTCCGGCTACTTCATGTGCCTCAAGCTGAAAACCGTCGATGCGGAAACACTCCGCCAGCATCTCCTGGATCAATACGGCGTAGGCACAATCGCCCTCGGCCAAACCGATCTGCGCATCGCCTTCTCTTGCATCGAGGAAGGCAACATCGACGACTTGTTCGATTTGATCTACAACGGCGTCAAGGATTTGGAAAAAGCCTTGGCTAAATAAAGAGGTTGGAGTAATAAAAAAGCGTTTTGGCCCGGAAGCCAAAGCGCTTTTTTTGCTATGGGCAAGCTGCCGCTTCTTGTTTCCAAAGAGGACGACCAGCCCGGCAGGTTCATGGCGATGCGATTACCGTTCCAGCGTTGTGCCTTTTTGCCTTGTCTGCTGCGTGCCGACGAAAATGGAGGCAAGCACGAGCAGCATGCCGATGCCATGCAGCCAGGTGAACGCTTCGTTTAAAAACAGCACGGCGACGAGTGCCGCGCTGATCGGCATCATCCCGGTAAACAAGCCGGCCTTGGACGCCTCGACCTTGGCGACTCCGTTGTACCAGAAAAAGAACGACAGGACGCTGGCCGTCACGGCATAGTAGACGAGCAGCCACCAAATATGGGCGGGAACCAGTCCCCAGTCAAAGCGGATGCCCTCCCAGACGGCAAACGGCAAAAACATGGCGAAGCTGATGACATTGATCGCAGCCGTCATTTGAAACGGCGTGATTTTGCCCGACAGCCGCTTGGCGAAAATGGTGAACAGCGCTTCGCTCACGACTGCCAAAAAGACGAGCAGGTTGCCGAGCATGCTCGCCAGCGTCTGTGCCCCTGCTCCGCCCGTAAACGTAATCAGGGCGATGCCGCATACCGAGAGAATGATCGCCACGACATTGTTCACCTGAAGCTTTTCCTTCAAAAGCCAGAAGGAAAAAAGAGCGATGCAGGCCGGGACGGTGCTGGTAATGATCCCTGCTGCCGTCGCGGTAGTCCATCGGACACCGTACAACATGCAAATACTGAACAGAAACACGCCGAAAAACGACTGCCAGAACAGGACGCTTCCCTCTTCCTTTTTCCACGATGTCTTCCACTCGCCGCGCAAAGCCAGCAGCGGCAGCAAAATGACCATCGCGAGCAAAAAGCGCAGCTCGGAAAACAAAAAGACAGGGACGTGCGAAACGATTTCCTTTCCGATGGAAATGTTCATGCCTACCAATGCCATTGATAGGGCCAACTGAATGTAGGCGAACAGCAAGCGTTATCTTTTCCTCCCTTCGTGCTCCTACTCTTTTCCATTCGCCCTGCCCCAATTCCTTTTACTGTGAAAAAATGTCGCGCTTTTTTCAGGCTAATGGCTGCAACTGCTGCCTGCGATCCGCCAAACGTTTTCTCTCTTTCGGCTACCCGGCGTTTTGCAGTTGCTTTTGCACAGGCTCGCTCGCCCGTTTTTTCTCGGCTGCGCCCACGAGCAAGGCGCCAAATGGCAGTTTGCCCAACCCGTACGACAGCAAAAACGAGCCGGCCGCACAGATGGCAAAAACGACCAGGCTGCCGATGATCCCGGTGTGAAACAGGCCAATCGCGCGCAGCCCCTTCATCAAGTAGGTGAGGATCAATGCGTGCATCAAATACGCGCCGTACGAATACTTTCCGACAAGCCCGAGCCAGTGCGTCCAAGCCGCTTTCTTTTTCCCGAGCCAGAGCGCCAGGCCGTACACGCCCAAGAGCGAAGCGACGGTGTACAAAAACATGGACGGCTTCAAGGAGGTCGCGACATTCAAATTGATAGTGCCGCTGTTAGAGTCGCGGAACAGCTCGTAGCCAATCCAGGCGTACAGCAGGCAAAACGCCGCCGCGATCAGCGGCCAGCGCTTGCGCAGACTGTCCCTGAAAGCCGGCAGGGCCACGGCAGCCACACCGCCGAGCAAAAAGTAAAAGAAGTAGTAGAAGCTGTTGCGATCGCGGTACTTGATAAAGTACGCTTCCAGCCAGCCCTCGGCAAATTCGCCAGGGTGCGCCGGAATATAGCGGGCGGAAAACCACATCAAGCCCGCATACACGCCCCCGGCAACCGCTCCGACCGCAAGAAGGCGGAGGCGGCCCGTGACCAGGCGATGCAAAAATTGAAACAGCTTTTGCCACAGCGGATAGAGCAAATAAAACTGGAAGATCATCACGACAAACCACAAGTGATAGGACGCAGTTCCCGTCACGAGCTTTTTGGCGATTGTCCACAAAAAGGCGCTGCCCTCGCCCAGCGGCTTCGTCTGCACAGCCAGGTAGATGGCCGACCAAATCCCGTACGGCACCAAAATTTCCGTTACCCGCTTGCGCATGAAAGAAAAGTAGTTGACTTTTTCGTAATAGTTGTAAAACAAGACCAGTCCGGTAATAAAAATAAATGCCGGAACGGCGAATTTTAGCAGATGAAACAACATTCCATATACGATAGCCGCTTGCTCGCTCAACCCTTTTTCCCTGATAAAGACGCCGATCACATGCTGATAGACGACCGCGAGAAAGGCAAAGGCGCGAATGAGGTCAAGCTCTGCTATTCGTTCTTTTCGGCCCATAGAAACTACCAGATCCTCCCTGTTTTATTGGACAAGTGTCATCCTCATCTTACAGATCCGTACGGCAACAGGCAACCCTGCATGTTAGCAAACTTCATTGGCGCAGCTTAGTTGCCCTTATACTGGATGAGAATCTTCTAAATTCTTATCTGTACAAAAAGGCCGATGCCGCCGCGGCATCCGCCTGCTTTCTTTTTTTATTGGCACATCCAGAAGGGGTCGTTTGCCCAGCCTGGCTTTCGGTCATTTCTTAGTGCTGCACCTCGGAATGCGGGAGGCCGCCAGGAACGGCGATCAGCCCAGGCCGCCTGACAAAAGCCTTCACGTTTATGTCTACCTCGATATCGGAAAACACCTGATTCCAGTCCGCTCGCACTGCCGCAAACTCTTTTGGATAGTTGCGATGAAACTGCTGGGCGAAGTTCAATATATCTGCCTTTAATTCCTTTTGCACCTGTTTGAGCGCGAGCCGGACTCTCGTTTTGATATCTTCGCGCAGCGCTTCCTCGACCATCGCGATCTGCTGGGGATTGTTCAAGGTCAGCCTGGTGCCGTTTTGCACGATGTCTCCCTCCGTGTCGATATTCACGAGCATCTTCCATTTCCCGTTTTCGATCCGCGGCGTCAGCTTGGTCACCTCGCGAATCGGGTTTAACGAGACGAATCCGTGTTCCTGTTTGAGCTTGACCGTCACCGTCGTGTTGGGGACTTCATTCCTCAGCCAGAGTACCCCTCTCGTCGTCCGGTCAGACAAAAGACCGATCATCTTGCCATTTTGAAAGACAGCCGTACCCGACAAATACGGGCTCGTCTTCTTCGGCTGTCCTTTCTTCGGCGGCTTCATGATGTCGATCATCGGCAAGGCGGCCGCCTCTGTTCTTGCGGCAAACATTTTTTGCAAATCTAGCAGAGTGACCGATAGCCCGACATTCATGTCAGACAGCTTGCGGACTACTTCGGCGGAGTATCGTTCGAGCGGCGGCAGCATCTCCAGAACTTCGCGGGCTTGTCCCCTGCTCACGTACACGAAAGCCCGGTTGCGCGGCTCGGGGTGACGGGCGTAATAGTCGACGTACTCCTTCAAGCCGTGCCGGGCGAGCGCTTGCCCGTAAATATACACCTTGCAATGGCCCCAGAACACTTTCCGCGGTATTTTCAACTGCACTTTGGACATCGCATCGGCAATATTGACCCCTTTTGCCGTGCGAATGAGCGTCATCGCGTTCCCTGCTCCGCTTCCCTCGCTGAGCGAGCGCGGGATGAACACCTGAATCGACAGTTCGATATCGTTTGGCGATGACCAGTCGATGGCGGCAGCGGTCACGAGTGCGACATCGTTTATCTCCACGCGGTCCCAGCACCCGCCAAGCAGACCTGCGCACAGGCAAAAAAGGAAAGCAAGCCGCTTCATCGGCTCCTTTCCCCTTCGAAGGGCGAGAGTTTCGCTAGCGGCCAGATGAAGCTCTCGACCCCGCGCGCGTACACGAGCAGATCAGGCTTCTCGCTGATCGGCAGCGCGAACGGGGCGAGCATGGAGTTTTCGCGGATATGCGCATCGGCCCGCTGCAGCATCCACGGCTCATGGAACACGTTGGCACAATAAAGTCCGTTTGTTTTCTTGCACTGGCAAAACAGCGTATAGCGTTCGGTCAGCCAGTGCTCCAGCGTACCGGCGCGGGCGAGGGCCGGCTCGGATACAGGCCAGTAGCTGCCGCGAAATGCAGCCGCATCCGCTCCTGCCGAAAACCGCTCCGACTGAAAATCAATGCGGTCAGCGTGAACCAGAAGATCCATCTTCGTATGATAATAGGGCAGCCGATACCAGTACTCGGCGATTTTCGTCACGAGCAAATGGGAAGTATCCAGCGACAAAAAGTAAACGCCTCGTGTGGAGCCTGCCCTCACATATGTTCGCACATTGATCTCGGGAAAGGTCGTGACATACGGGACTGGAAACAGGCGGCGGAGACGGACTCTGGTGAGCAGAAACGGAATGACGCTGATCCAGGCGTGCCCGTCATACGTATCCAGTTCCAGGCCTGCCGGAATCAGGCTGCGGATCGCCTCGGGCGAAACGGCCCAGTGCGCAAACAGCAAATGCTCCCACGTCTGCGTCATCCTCCAGCCTTTCTGTTGTCGCTTTTCCCTGATTGGAATGATTCCCTGGTTCATACGAATCCCTCCCCAACGTCGCCAGCCATCGTCATGTTTGTTCAACTTTCCGCAGAAGAATGGAAGGCGAGCGGTACTTTCGTCACTTTGCTCGTCAACTCATCAAGCGCTACGAGGTCGTCTGCTGTCACATCACGTAACGAAGTTTTTCCCAGGGCGAGTATGGCAATTTCCATTTCGTCTACAAAAGAAAGGAAAAAATTCGCCAAGTATTTGCTTGCTTGCTCGGCGTTGAATTTGTCCTTCAGCTTTCCCGGGTAATTCGTCAGCTCTGTCGGCGGCTCCCAAGGGATCGCCTTTGTCACCTGATCGTGGGTCATCGCCCACAGCATGGCCGTTCCCATAAAAATGCCATCCGCCCCCAGCGCAATCGCCTTCAGACACTCGCCAGGGGTCGTGTAGCCGCCACCTGACAAAAGCGAGATGCGGTCTTTGACCCCTCTCTCCTTCAAGTACTGGACGGCCCGGCACAAGGCGTAAATCGTCGGCAAGCCGAAGTCATCCTCCAAAATCGGCGGGCCGCCCTTCGTCCCTGCCTGCCCCCCGTCAATGCTGATGAAATCGACGCCAGCCTGGATGGCAATTTCCAAATCCTGCTCCAACACAGCGCTGGCGCATATTTTCACGCCAATCGGAACTCCGTCTGTGATCGCGCGCAGCTTGTCGACCAGCTTGCGCAAGTCTTCCGGGCTGTTGACCTCCGGCTGGCGCGAAGGAATGACGACCATTTCCTCGCCCTCCACCCCCATCAGTTGGCTTGCCTTGCCCGTTATGTATTCACCGGGGATAAAGCTGGCCGCTGCCGCCGTCGCGCCTTGCCCGAAGTGAATTTCAATGGCGTCTGCCTGCCGCAGCGTCTCCGGCTCCTTGGACCACGTGCCGGAATTGTATTGAATGATGAGATACTTGGCGTATTTTCTTTCCTCTGGCAAAAGCGGCCCTTCTCCCGTATTGCTCACGCTGCCGACAGCCGCCGTTCCTTTGGCGATCGCAATCTTCACGCTCTCGCTGATGCCGATGCCAAAGCCCATGGCCCCAGACAGGAGCGGGATATCGAGGGTCAGCGGCCGTTTTGCCTTCGGTCCGATCGTGATTTTCATGTCGACCTCGGCGTCCTCGTCAGCCGGCAGCACCGCAAGCTGGGCCGGGGAAAAGATCAGCCCGTCGAAGTTCAGAAATTTGCGCGGACTGCCGAATGGCCGTTCAATCGCCTGCCCTGTCGTCGCACGCAAGCTGTTTTCCACGACGTAGCGCGGACTGACCTTGGTCAATGCCGACACCATCTCGAAAATATTTTCCGGATAGCGGTCCGACATCAATCGCTTCATAAAGCGCCCGAGCAGCCACTGCACCGCAGGACGAAACGTGAAAAACGCCAGCAGCGCAAACAGGATGCCTGCAACGAGCGTTCCTACAAACGAGCCTATTAAAAAATCCATCCATCTCCCGTTCATTTCATCCACCTCCTGCGAGCATGCTGGTTCCAGCCTCTTTTGCTGCTTGCAACCGTCGCTTGACGTGCGCGACTACCGTTTTTCTTGGCTTGCCGGATAGCCCACCGATTCCGAGGTCAGTCCCGGGCGGCGGATCGCAGCGTGAATCTTCGTGCTCACCTCGACCTGCGGGTAGATTTCGTCCCAGCTTTGTTTGACTTCGTCCCATTGTTGCGGGTACTTCCGATGAAAAGCGGCGGCAAAGTTGGTCACATCCGCGTGCAGCTCCTTTTGCAAATAAAACAACGCCAGGCTGACGCGGGAGCGAATTTCGTTTTCGACCGCTTTTTCCACGAGCGCGATGCTGCTCAGATCCATCATGTTCAGCCGCGTTCCGTTTTCGACGACGTCGCCCTCCGTATCAATTTTGACCAGGATGGACCACTTCCCATTCTCGATCTTCGGAACCAGCTTCGTCGTAGCCCGAAGCGGGATGACCGATATAAGCCCTTGTCCCCCCGGAATGTTGACGCTGACGGATGCGCGGATGATCTCGTTTCGCAGCCAGAGCAAGCCTCTTGTGGCCTTTGTCGTCAGCGCGCCAATCATTTTATCGTTGCGGAAGATGGCCGTTCCCATCAAGAGCGAGTTTTCCTGGATTTGCGCCTGCTCGTCCAGCTTGCTCCCTTTTTGAATATAGGGAAGGGCCACAGCCTGGGCTTCTCCATTGAGCATGTTTCGAAAATCAACCAAGGTCACGGACATGCCGATGTGCAGAGTCGCGTATTCCCGCAGCGCTTCCGCCGTGGAACGCTCCAGCAAGGTTTTAATCCCGAGAATTTCCATTGCTTTTCCTTTGGAGATGTACAGATAGGCCCGGTTGCGCGGCTCCGGATGGCGCACGAGAAAATCGATATGATCGGCAATCCCTTCTTTGGCAACCGCTTCTCCAAACAAGTAAATTTTGCAATGCCCCCAAAAAACTTTGCGGGAAAGCTTGGCCTGAACCTTGGACATCGCATCGGCAATATTGATCCCTTTTCCGCTCAGCACGGTCGTCAGCTCGCGATCCGCGCTCATGGTCGGTCCGCCGAGCCCGCCTTCCCCCACCGCTCGCGGGATAAGCACCTGGATGCTCAACACAATCTCGCCCGCTCCCCCCTTGTCCACAGCAGCCGCAGTAATAATCGCAAGGTCGTTGATCTCCGTCCGATCCCAGCAGCCGCCAAGCAACACACAACAGGCCAACAAAATTAACACGCTCCCTCGCGCCCTCACCCGGATTCTGCCTCCTCTGTCTTGCTGCGCTTCCCGCGCATGATCGCCCAGACGAGCAGCCCCGCCGGAATGAAGCAAAAGAACAGCGTCAGCAAGGCCGGAATCGCAAACGTGGTGACATCTCCGAGCATGGAGAAGCTCGGAATGCCCCAAAAGCTGAATATCACCGTCAACACTCCGCTCGGCAAAATGAGCGGCTGGTAAGTAGTCAGGTTCAGCCATTGCGCGGTGCCGAGCACGGTCGCGTAGTAAAACATCGAGACTTTGACGAAAGCGCCGATAACCCAGATCGCCATGACGGCCGATTCCATATTCTCAAAAAAATCGGCGACGTTCACATACTTGGCCGTATCCATAATCGGAAACAAGATGTTGCCGAGCGCGTCCCCCATCAAAAACAGCGTGACCAAATTCGCGATCGTCATCGTCAGCATGGCGCCGGCCACTACGAAAAAGGCCGACCGCGTACCTTGCCTGCGGTTGGACAGGAAGGGCAGCAGGTAGGAAATCAGAAACACCTCGGTGAACCAGCCAAGCGGCGTGACCGCTCCTTTCATCGACGGCAACACCCCGTTGTCCAAAATCGGAAACAGGTTGCCAGGGTCCAGAGCGGGAAAAACAAGGCCGATCATCAGCAGCAGCGGGAGGATGAACACCGGGAAAAACACTTGCGCCGTCCGCCCCAGCACCTCGATGCCGCCTTTTACCGCGAGCGAACAGACGAAGATCAGGGCGGACGAGATGACGCCAAGCGGGGTTTCCTGCAGGAACAAGGCGATAAAATCCGCATACTCCCGCACGATGATGCCGTTTACTTGCAGCAAAAAGTACAAGTACAAGAAGCCGAGGACTGCCGCAGGAACTTTTCCGGTAATTTCCCGCGCATGTTCGATGACCGACATGCCGGGGAAGCGCTTGTTGAGATGGATCGCAATCCACACGCTGAAAAAACCGATAAGCGAAGCCCATAGCGGAGTGAGCCACAAGTCGTTTTGCGCGTGCTGTGCCATGATGCTTGGTCCGACAAGCATCGCTGTGGACACGAGGACTGGATACATCATCATCCCCATCTGCAAGGCTGATATTTTTCCCGTTTCGAGCATGGTTCCTCATCCTTCTTGCTTTTCGGAATGGGCACTGCCGGACACCGCGGCTATTTGGGCTTGGCTTTGCTGCTTGCCTTTTTTGCGCCAATAGGCGAAGCCGAGCAGCAGCAACGGGCAAATTGTCTGCATGAGCGGGCCGTAAAAAGGGAACGCGACAATGTCGAAGCGGCCTGCCTCGTTCAGATTCGGCATCGACCAGAAGCTGAGCGCCGCAATGAGCATCCCGATCGGAATGACAATCGGGCGATAATCTGATAGCTCCAGCCACTGGCTCGTCCCCAGCACAGTGGCGTAGTAAAACACGCTGATTTTGACGTACATCCCCAAAATCCAGACGGTCATGACCACCGAGTCCAGATTTTCAAAGAAGTCCGCAATGCTGATGTAGCGAAAGGCGACCATGACCGGGTACATGTAATCCGCCGCCTGCCGCCCGAAGACGAGCAGGATGAAAAAATTGATACAGGTCAATAGCAAGGCGATCCCGAGGATGACGAGCATTCCTGCGCGCATGCTTTTGTCCCGGTTCGTCACATACGGAAGCAAAAACGACATCAGGAAAACTTCGCTGAAGTAGCCTTGGGGAATCAGCGCCCCTTTCACCGACGGCAGCAAGCCGCGTTCAAACATCGGGAACAGAAACTCGAAGTGCATGTCCTGGAGCAAAAACGGCATCAGGAGCAACGGAAACAGGAAGAGCAAGAAAAAGCCTTGCGCTGTCCTGCCGATCACCTCTAACCCTGCCCTTACGGCATACGCGCACACGGCTATCATCGTGAGAATGACGACGCTGATCGGCGTTTGCGGCAAAAAGTTCCCGATGATGAACTCGGCATAGCCTCTGGCGATCAGGCCCGTCATGTGAACGTAAAAAAACAAAAGAAGCAGTCCGAAAATTTTTCCCGGGACTTTGCCGATGATATCTGTGCTGTACTGGATCACCGTTTGCTGCGGATACAGCCTGTTCAATGCAAACGCGATGTACACCGTAAAAAATCCGATTAGCGATGCCAAGAAAGGCGACAGCCACAAGTCGTTTTCCGCGTATTTGCCCGTGTAGCTCGGCACCACAGTCACAGCCGAGGCCACGATGGCTAAAAAGACCATTTTGCCCATCTGAGCGGAAGAGATTTTTCCCTGTTCTAGCAAACGCCCCACCCTTTTTTACTCCAGAAATTGACCTAGCGGCTTGAAAATCGCATTGATGAGCGTAGTCGGCCCCGGCAAGTTCGGCAAATCCAGCAACGACAAAACCCAGCCTGTGAACAGCAGAGTGATGAAGGACGCCTTGTCCCGCCTCGGCAAGCGCGAAAGACGCGGCCATTCGAACGCGAACAGGATACAGGCAAAGGCGCTCATCGTGACAATCTGGCCCCATTTCAAGCAGGATCTCCCCCTTTTTCCGGACCTGGCTTCTGGTCGGCCCCCTGCCTTATTTTTTGATAATCGCCAGTCAGGTGCGGTCGCTCGTTCATCATCCACCACGGCGCGCGGACGATGGTGTCTTTCCACTCCGAAAACTTCATCGGCCCGACTGGCGTCAAATAAGGAACCCCTAAAGAGCGAATCGTACTCAAATGAATGACGGTGACGATGATGCCGAGCATAATCCCCAACAGCCCGAGCGTGCCCGCGAGAAACATCAGGGGAAAGCGCAGCAGCCGAATCGAGATGCCTGCGATGTAGTGCGGAATCATAAAGGAAGCGATCCCGGTAATGGCGACGACAATGACCATCGGAGCGGAAACCAGCCCCGCCTGTACGGCAGCCTGACCGATGACGAGCGCGCCCACGATACTGAGAGCG
The DNA here is from genome assembly GCF_004117055.1 of Brevibacillus agri. Taxonomy (NCBI): domain Bacteria; kingdom Bacillati; phylum Bacillota; class Bacilli; order Caryophanales; family Paenibacillaceae; genus Brevibacillus; species Brevibacillus agri. The sequence goes on along the minus strand of NZ_CP026363.1, from coordinate 2,941,063 downwards.
GCACCTGCCTGTTTGGGCAGCCGGACGCCAGCTTCCCGCAGCGCCTCGAATGTAATCTCCAACAGGAGCGCTTCGACCAGGGCAGGAAAAGGCACGGACTCGCGGGACGCCGCCATGCTGATTAACAGAGAGGTTGGCACCATTTCGTGGTGGTACGTAATCAGCGCCACGTACAGCGAAGGCAGCAAAAAGGAAATCACCGTGAACAAGTAGCGGAGCCAGCGAATCGCAGTACTCGCAATCGACCGTTGGTAGTAGTCCTCGCTCGATTGCAGCAGGGAGAACAGCGTCGTCGGCGCAATCATCACAAACGGCGTGCCGTCTACGAGAATGGCGATCCGGCCCTCCAGCAAGTTGCCGCACGTCACATCCGGGCGCTCCGTCGTCAAAATTTGCGGGAAGGGCGAAGCGGGATAGTCTTCGATCATCTCCTCGATATACCCGCTCTCCAGCACGCCGTCGATGTCGATCCGGTTCAGCCTCGCCCGTACTTCCGTGACCAAATCCGCGTCCACAAGCCCGTCCACGTACGCGAGCACGACTTGCGTCTTCGTGTAGCCGCCAATCTGCATTTGCTCCATTTTCAATGCCGGCGTCTTGATGAGCCGCCGCAGCAGCGCCGTATTGACCTGAAGCGATTCGGTGAAGCCTTCGCGCGGACCGCGGATGACTCCTTCGGCCATCGGCTCCTCGATTTGCCTTTTTTCCCATCGTGCCAGGCCAAAGGAAAGAGCGCGCTGCTGCTGATCGATCAACAGGATCGGATAGCCGTTTGCGACAGATTCCAGACAGTCCTCGAAGGTCGCCAGCTCATGCGTTTTCGATACGGACACAACATTGTCCAGCAGCTTGCTGATCGCCGAATCCTTCGGCAGCTTCGTCTTCATCAGCACGGACAAGACGGTGCGCTCCAGCTCCTCGTTGTTCGTCAAGCCTTGGATGTAGATCGCAAGCGCCCGGGTCGATCCTCCGATGCGAAAAGAGCGGAAAACCACATCGGCGCAATTGGCATAAAGAGCGCGCAGTTGCTGCTCGTTCTCGGCAAGCTCCCTGTGCAAAGGCGTATGCGAAGGCACTGCCTGCTGTTGCTGGACCCTTTGCTTGTGCGATCTCCACCATTTTCGCGCGTTCCGGCTCACACCCCCACCCCCTGATTCCCAAACAGTCACGCTTCCCCCCGGAATGAGTCAAGCTGTGAAATGAGTTAGGGAAATTTTGCCCCATTCATGCCACTTTTATCCTGTCTGTCCGCATGGAATTGGACGAAACGGCCTGTTGGCAAAAGAAAAACGCCCGGATCAACCGGACGTTTTGGAACGCAGCCATTTCCACAAATAACAGTAACAGGATGTCAGCACAAGCACGACAGCGATCGTCATGAGAGTGTCAAAGCGCATGATAGCCTCCTTCTCTTTCCGTACTCTTTTACTACGAGCAAGCCCGGGAAAAAGTAACGGTGTTGCATCAGGCAAAAACAAAGAGCCCCGCTTGTGCGAAGCTCTTTTGCCAGCCATGCCTCTATTAATCGGGTTGGGAAGTCGTTTTCCCGTGTGGACGCAAAGCTCTTTTCCACATATCCAAAACCATGCCGACCGCAACAGCGATCAAGGCAGGCAGCAGCCAACCAGCGCCCTCCTTGTAAAACGGCAAAGCCGTCAGCACGCCATCCCACCCGCGAGCGAGGAACAAGACATTGACCAAATCGGCCAGCCCGAACAGCGCGACGACCCCAACTGTCGTGATGTAGACGAGCGAAGTCGCCGGAATGAACCGCTCCACCAGCGCGAGCAAAATAAGAACGATCGCAACCGGATAAATCGCGCCGAGCACGGGTACGGATACGGTCAAAATTTGCGTCAGCCCCATGTTCGCCACGATCATGCTCAAGACGCTGAGCACCGTCACCCATCCTTTGTACGGCAAGCCGCCGAACAGCCCATGAAAATATTGGCTGCACGAGGTCACAAGGCCAATCGACACACAGAGGCACGCGACGGTGAAGATCACGCCGAGAATCAACGTTCCGCTCGACCCGAACAACTGATTCATCATGTTCGCCAAAAGCTGTGCGCCATTTTCCGCCTTGCCCAGCGAAGCGGCGGAAGCGCCCATGATCCCCAAAATCACGTAGATGACTGTGAGCAATAGCCCTGCCCCGATCCCCGCGCGGATCATGCTCGCCGACAGCTTCTTCGTGTCGGTAATCCCTTTGGCGCGCAACGTGTTGGCGATGACGATGCCAAACACAAGTGCGGCCAGCGCATCCATCGTCAAATACCCGTCCAGAAACCCTTGGACAATCGGATTGGTGCCGTACTTCCCTGTCGGCGTCCCCATCGCTCCGAGCGGCGTCACCAGACTTTTCACGTAAATCAGCGCGATCAAGGCCAGCAAAGCCGGTGTCAGCAGCTTTCCAAAGCGATCGACGAGCTTGGAAGGAGACAGGCTCAGCCAGAAGACGATCAGAAAAAAGACGACCGTGTACACGAACAGGCTGAGTTTGGAGGCAACCAGCGGTTCAGGCAAAAACGGAGCCATCCCCATCTCGAAGGCAAGGCTTCCCGCACGCGGAATCGCGAGCGCAGGCCCAATCGAAACGTAAATCAAAAACGGAAAAATAAGAGCAAAAACGGGATGAACCCGGCTCGCCAGGCTGTGGAAGCTGCCAGCTTTTGCCACCGCCACCACGCCGAGAATCGGCAAGCCGACGGCCGATAAAACAAAGCCGAGCAGCGAAGACCAGACAAGCGAGCCTGCTTCCTGACCGAGATAAGGCGGAAAAATCAGATTGCCTGCCCCGAAAAACATGGAGAAGAGCATAAAGCTGATGAGCATCCATTCTTTTTTAGACATTGTTGTCATTGTCGAACATACTACCTCCCTCCATAATGAGAGGCATTCTATCAACTTTTGATATAATACGCCAGTGCTTCTCCTTTTTTCGCAATAGCAAGTGCATTGCGACAGCTTGCGCAAGGCCTGGCCAGCCAATCCCGGAAATCGGCTTGTCCACGCCAGAAAAGCGATGGGATAACCACCTGTCGCTTTTCTGGCTGCACCCGACTAGGTGGTTATCCGCTCATCGTTTTCGCATGGCCAAAATGCGTCTGTAAAAAGTCTGGTCCAAAAGCTGTTGAAACAAGGACAGCGACGGGCGAAAATTCGCTTCGATAATCCACGGCTTCCCGTGAATGTCGATACCCATATCCAAGCCGATTTCCCGCAAGGTCGGGTACGCTTTGCCCAAGCAATGTCCGACCGCAAGCGACACGCTTCTGATCTCCCTGAGCAAATCCGGTCCGGCCGCGACGTTGGACTGGCGAATCGCGGTGCGAAGCGGCAGCACCTTTCCCCTGCTGCGCGCCACGTTCGTGACGACGAAGCCTGGTCCAGCGAGCTTTGCCACCCAGCCCGTGATGAGCCAAGGCGAAGCTTTGCCAGTGCGCTGCAGCATCACGCGCACGTCAAAAGGCTTGCCGTTGATCCGGCCGAGCGGAATGCGCGGCTGCAGCAAATACTTTTTCGGACGGAACAGCGAGCGGACGTACTGCACGGTTTTTTCCTTGCCTTCGATAGTCCGCCGCACATTGCCGCTATGGACGAGGTAGCGCTCTTCGCCCAGGTCGGTCAACTGGATGATCCCTGCTCCGCCTCCGCCGCCGGACGGCTTGAGCATCACGCGCTTGTAGCTTTCCGCGTACTCCCATAACGCCTCCGGAGAAAACAACCGGGTCTTGGGCAGGTGCTCCCGCAACAACTCATCTTGGACCATGTGCTGATGCTTGCCCCATTTTCCTACGTTTGGCGCTTTTATGGCAATGTCTCTCCATTCGTAATGAGATGATGCTCTTCGATTTTGGTGATGCGATTGTGTTCATCCACAAACACGACCTTGGGCACCAGTTGATCGCATTCGCTCTCGTCGTACATGCCCATGCTTAAAATAATGACGATGTCGCCTGGGGAAAACAGGTGGGCAGGCGGGCCGTTCAGACAAATTTTCCCGCTTCCTTCTGCTGCCGGCAGAACGTATGTTTTCCAGCGCGTCGCATTGCGCAGGCTGGTAATTTGCACAATCTCGTAGGGCTTGATATCGGCCGCTTTCATCAGGGCCACGTCAATCGTAATGCTTCCGACGTAGTCCAGCTCGGCCTGCGTCACCGTCGCCCGGTGGATTTTACCTTTGCACATGTGGCGTTGCATCGGATGTTCACTCCTTTTCAAACCGCTGACATCAGTCTATGTGCGAGAGAATGTCCGGGAAACCATGGACAGCCAAAAGGATTGCTCACGCCGTACAGACTGCCTGTGCCAGATCAATTCCATAGGCGGAGCACAGCTTGGCGAGCTCCTCCACCACGGTTTGCGGAAAAGGAATGCCGTCCTGCTTGCGGGCCGTCATGATTCGCTGCTCGATCTCGCCGGGAATCAAAATTTCCGCGACACCGGGAGCAGTCGGGACGTTTTTGACTTGGCGAATGTATGCGTCCATGCTTTGCCTGAATGCATCGAGCGGCAGGAAGCGCTGTACGTCGATGCACAGGAAGACGTGTCCGATGTCTTGCGGGTCTTGCCAGTTGTCGTACAAGCTTTTCACGCCGGGGCCGACCGCCGCGCCCGTGAGCAGCCCGCAGACAATATCAATGAACATGGCAAGTCCGTAGCCTTTTGCTCCCCCGATCGGCAAAAGCGAGCCGAGCAAGGCTTTCGTCGGATCGTGAGTGGGCAAGCCGTCGGCGTCGATCGCCCAGTCTTCGGGGATGGCGCTCCCTTTTTTCGCAGCCAGAGCGATTTTGCCGCGCGCAGCCACACTCGTCGCCATGTCGAGCAAAAAAGGCGGCTGCTCGCCAGCCGGAATGCCAATCGCAATCGGATTCGTTCCGAAAAACGGCACAATCCCTCCGGTTGGTGCCATGGATGCGGGCGCATTTGACAAGACGAGCAAAATCAATCCCTCGTCCACTGCCTGCTCCGCGTAGTACGAACAGGAGCCAAAGTGGTTGGAATGCCGCACCCCGGCCAATCCGATGCCGTGTTGGCGGGCAAGCTGCTTCGCTTCGTCCAGCGCCGCTACTCCGACGACAACGCCGAGCTGATTTTTGCCGTCGATGAGGGCGGTCGCGCCTTGCCGGACGACGAGCGCTGGCGGCTGCGTCAGCTCGATCAGTCCCGCCTCGATCCGCTGCACGTAGATCGGCAGCCGCGACAAGCCATGGGATTCGACTCCGCGCAAATCCGCATGGACGAGCGACCGGGCCACAAGCTGCGCGTCTTCTCCCCTGACGCCCGCGCGAGAAAGGACCTGTGCAGCGACCTGCTCCAACCCCTTCCAATGAAAGCGTGTAGGGTTCACCTTCGCTTTCCCTCCCCGATCTTCGTTTTTTCGATCTGCATCTGAATATAAATATGTCGGCGCCGCAGCGACCGTCACAGGCATTGACCCGGTAGCGGAGAGAGCGGCTTGCCGACACGGCGGCACGCGAAAAAGAGAAGCCCCTTGCGCTTTTCGCGGCAAAAGGAGCTTCTCTACTTTTACGGACAGTTTATTCGTATGTGGCGACAGTCGAAACGATCCGGTCCTGCAGCTCGACGAAAAAGTCCTCGTCCTCTACGAAGCCGTTGAAGATGATCGAGACGATCAGCCTCTCGCCGCTTTTCGTCGTGAGATAGCCGGACAGGCTGTTTACTCCGGTCATCGACCCGGTTTTGGCATGCAGGCTATGGGCGGCGGCCGTTTCCACCAGCCGGTTTTTCAACGTACCGTCTACGCCCGCGACAGGCAGTGACGCCTCGTAAGTGGAAAAAGCCGGCTGCTTCGCCATGCCTTCCAGCACAGTGGCGATGTGGCGGGCCGAGATGAGGTTGTAGCGCGTCAGCCCGGAGCCGTCCACCATGTCAAAATTCGCCTTGCCGCCCATTGCCTGCACAGCTTCCTGGACGACTTGTGCGCCTGCTGCCGCGCTGCCTTCGCCTTTTTTCACGGCGCCTAACGTTTTCAACAGCATTTCCGCGTAAAAGTTGTCGCTTTTCTTGTTCAGGTACGAAACGATTTCTTTTAACGGCTGCGAGGCAAATTCGTTCCACTTGACCGCTGTATGAGGCACAGGCGAAACGAGCAACTCGCTGCCCGGAGCGAAGCGGACGCCCTCGCTCTCCAGCGCTTCCTTGAGCAGCGTCCCGACGTATTTCGCAGGCTCCTCCACAGGCACGCGCTCGTAGTCGCCGGGATGGTCGAGCGGGAGGTTTCCGGTCAGGCGAATCGTATTCGTTCCCCGGTCGCGCACGATGGCAAACGTGTTTTCCTGGCCTGGCTCTACCGTTTTCGCTTCGTTGATGACCTCTGCGTAGGACGTTTTCGGCAGCAGATTGAACGAAACGGCGTCTCCGGCTTTTGCGGCAGGCTCGTACTCGACCATGACTGTGCCGCGGTTTACGGACAATGCGCCGAGCGTCGGGTTGTAGTAGTAGCTCTCGTCATCCCAGGCCCAGCCCAGACCGAGCCGTTGCGCGTCGAAGTAGCTTTCGTCGAGCACCAGGTTCCCCTGAATCTCTTTGACTCCTTGCTCTTTGATCCATGCGGCGATTTTTTCAATCGAGACGCCTTCATGCACCTTCAGGGCGTTTTCGGTGTGCAGAGATGGATCGCCGTAGCCTTTGACGTACAGATTGCCTCGCTGCACGCCGTTTTTGGCGACGGGCGCATCCCCGTACAGCTCCGTCTTGAACGTGTAGTCCTCTCCGAGCTGGGAAAGCGCCGCAGCCGTCGTCAGCAGCTTGAGGTTGGACGCGGGCGTGAGCAGTGCATCGGCCTCTTTTTCGTACAAAATGGCTGCGTCCCCCGTTTTGTCTAGCGACTTGACGAGGACGCCTGCGGTCATGCCGACTGCCTGCGGCTGCTCGAACAGCGGATCGAGCAAGGCCGAGAGCGCGTAGGTTTTGTTTGCTTCCGGTGGATCCCCTTGCACGGCGGCGAGCTGCGGATAAGACGCGAGCAGCGTGCCCACGAAGTCTTGCAGGTCGCGCGCATACTTCGACTTGTAAATGCCGTTAATCAGGATGGAAAAGGCCAGCTTATGGCCGTTTTGCGCCGTGACGTAGCCGGACAGGCTGTTGACGCCGCCCATCGAGCCTGTTTTGGCGATGAGGTTTTTCGCTGCCGCCGTACCGAGCATTCTGGTCTTCAACGTGCCGTCGACGCCCGCGACTGGCAACGATTTTTCCAACTCCACGCTGTAGCTCTGCTGCTGCACAAACGCCAAAAGCCGCACGATCTGCTCGGCTGAAACCAGGTCAAAACGCGACAGGCCCGAGCCGTCAACCTGGCGATAGCCGCTGTCGATGCCGGCACGCTTCATGACGTCCGCTACCGCTTCACTTCCGGCTGCGAATGTGCCCGCCCCTTTTTGCGTCGCGCCGAGCGTCTTGAGCAGCATTTCGGCGTAAAAATTGTCGCTCTCCTTGTTCAACTCCACGATCACTTCGCCGAGCGGCTTGGAGAGATGGGTAGAAAAAGGCACGCCGGATTGCACCACTGTCTTTTTCACGGCTGCGCCCGGATTCAGCCCGATGCCTTGCGCGAGCAGTTGCTCTTTCCAGACATCCCCGACGAACAGCGCCGGGTCCTCCAGCGTGACATCCTCCTCATACGGTTTGGCGGCAAGCCCAATCGTTCCTGTCAGCACAACCTCGTTTTTTCCACGCGGCCGCTCAAGTGTGATGTTGGACTCGCTGCCTTCCACCGTCTGCAGCTTGTTGATGACTTTTACGTATGTAGTAGCCGGTTCCACCGCCAATGTCGGTGGCGCATTCACGGCCTTCCCCGGTGTAACGGTCAACGTCGTGACATTTTTATGCACAGAAAGAGCGCTCAGTTGGGCGCTGTAGCCATACGGCTCATCATCCCACATCCAACTGACGCCAAGGCGCGTATCGTCGAAGTAGCTTTCGTCCAGCAGCAAATGGCCGTTGATCCGCTTGATCCCGGCCTGCTTCAATACGCTTGCCATCTGCTGCAAGTCCGCTGGCGTCAAGGTCGGGTCGCCGTAGCCTTTCAACACCAGATCGCCCTGCAAAACGCCGTCCGCACTGACCTTTCCTTGCAGGAAAAGCTCCGTCTTCCACTGGTAGTCCGGCCCGAGCTTATCCAGTCCGGCAACCGTGGTAAACAGCTTCATGTTCGAGGCGGGAATGTAGTTGCGCTCGGCGTTGTGCCGATACAAATACGTTTTGTCCGTCAGGTCGTAGACGACAATCCCCGCATACAGCCCCACGCTGTTCTCGTCGCGCTTCAGGTCCGTCAAGTATTTCTCGATGTGATCGGCGAGCGCGCCCCTGGTGGCGGTGTCTTCCCTCGCAAAAGCAGGAGACGCCGCGAGCTGCAACACAAGCGCAAAAAGCAGAAAGCACGTACAGACGCGTCGAAAGACAACCAACTGATTCATGTTACCCTCCTTGTCCTAGTCTTGACGTTTTACGCAAATTCCACAGTACGCCCCAATGATAGCATCTATTTAGACTTTTCGGAATATTACTATCCTACTAAAAGGAAACAGAGGATGAACCTTGGCTCTATCGACCATACTATCGGCATGACAACGAAGAGCGAGGGGATATTTATCCATGCGATACCGCCTGCTGATCCTCATCATCCTGCTGTGCGCCGTCATGCTGCCCGTTTCCGCCGAAACGAACATCGGCCATCTCCATGTGCCGATCACTTCTGTCCAAAACGCCAAAGAGCTTGTCCAGCAAAGCGACTACATCGTCATCGGCTGGATGGACAGCGCGCATAAATCATACCCGACGGGGCGCAGCATCCCCCAGGGCAAAATCGTCAATTACACCCAAACCTTGCACGTCAAAAAAGTGTTCAAGGGCGCATCGCCCCGCTTGCTGACCGTGCTCAGCATAGGCGTCGAGCCGCTCCCCGACACTTCTAGCTCGCTGAACCTCACGTACACGGGCCCGCTTGGCGAAGGAAACTACCTCGTGTTTTTGCGCAAGGTGAAAGGTTCGTCGCTGCACAGCCTCACCGGACTATGGCAAGGCGTGTACCCGCTGTACCAAGGCAAAACCATCGCCTTGCAAGGTGTCGGCTTTGCCGACTTCAATCAACTGTCGTTGGAAGAGATCGAGCAAAAGCTGAAAAGCCTGCAGCCGTTAGCAAAGTCGCCAAAAAACCGCTCCCGTCCGGCGAGCGGTTTTTTGGCGTGCACCTCAAGTCAGCTTCTCATGACGTAAATGAAAATCACCATAGAGACGGCACAAGCCAGCACACAGCCGACAAAGCCCAGGATGACCCATTTGTTGTTCGTTTTTTGATCGTGTTTGTCGCTCATGAAAACTTCCCCTCGTACAAGCATTCCTCTCTATTATAGGGGGGTTTTGCCTGAAAAGAAAACCGTAATTCCGTTCACAGCAAATTCACACATATAAGCTATGGATTATATGATGATTTGTTGGTAAAATAAGACTGTAGCAAAAGCTTTCTGTCATGGAAAAACACTTACAGGAGAGTTCACTATGACACGAATTGCCCTTTTTTTATGTTTGCTCACCCTCTTCACCTTCAGTTATGTTCTGACCGACGATTCTTCTCCCACTGCGCTTGAGGCGATCGAAAGCATGCGAGAAGAAATCGGCACCGTTTTTCATGAAGCAAGTACAGATAAAGGCACATTGTTCTTCCTCGTTCGCGAGGATAGCCAGATAATTGACGCCGAATTTGCCAAGAAAACGATCCTTGGCTGGAAATGGGGAAATGGCGGCAGTCACACCATCCCCGCTGTTTCCGAAGTTCCGCTGCCTGATTCTGCCTTTTCCACGCAATACATTGCCAATGGAAAAGAAAACCCGTTCGACTCCCCGTTCCCGATGCTGTTTGGCGTCATTCTCGACCCGGAAGTTGACAGCCTGATGGTCGTAAGCGAAAAGACCGGAAAGGCGCTCCAGGCGGAAATTATCGACAACGAGCTGTTCCCCTTCCGTCTGTGGTACGCCCAGCTCCCGGTCAAACAGGGCGAGATGTTTTCCATCACGGCTTTCGGCAAGGACGGCGAAACTGTCGTCTCGGAAAAACAGATTTCGTAACCGCTCTCGCAGTGAAAGCACCAGCTCGCATCACCGTTGCATCGTCCCCTTTCTTCCCGTTTCCCACATGACAGGAAGCGAAGCGCTGATGAAATGGAACGTAGCAAATACGTTCAGGAAGCAAAAGAAAACGCCGCTCGTAACAGGCTCCCCTCCAAGCAGACATGGATCTGCCAGCCACGCCACCGTGGCTGGCCGCCTCTGCCCGGAGGGGGTTTTCTTTTCGTTACGCCGGTTGTTCCTCGATCAAGACGTTTTCAGCGACGATTTTCATTTCTGAAAAAGGGCATACCAATCTTTTGTGAAATATTTCAAAGTTGTACTCCCCTTTGTCTTCACACAAGCAGTTTTTTGACACCGCAGCCACACACTGAAGCTGCGTTTAATCTATAAAAACACTCGCTTTTTTTCTGTGCGCGACAACAGAATCCCCCTCTCCAGAATAGAAAAGGGGGATTACGGGCGTCCAGCATGTGACGATGCTGCCTTTTCCATACGTCATGTAATTCCCCGGGAGGTGGGCGCAAGCGAACACGATGGCGGCGACAGCGATGCCGAGCCAGTAGGAACTGCCGCCAAGCCCGAGCTTCTGGGCGAAAAACACGACAACGGTCATCACCCCGAGCCGCATGAGCACTTCCTCGCAAACCCCACCGTAAAAAGACGAGAGCAAACCGAGGAATCGTGATGAGATCGCTGCTTGTCCCCTTTTCGCGGTCATGTGCGGCTGAAACCAGCAGCGGTCCACGAAGTTGACCACGATCCCTGCCACAACCCCCGAGACGACGGAGACAACCCAAAAAGCCTGGAGCGAAAAAGGTAGCGCCACTCCTTGCGACGAGTGCTCTACCACCCACAGCCGCAGTCCGGTTGCAGGCAAAAGCCACAAACCTGCCGCAGTCGCCAGAGCGAGCAATACAGAGGTCTGAAGCATCATCACCGCAACCAGGACTGGGACTGGCGGGACTCTGCCAGTGGGATGGACTTCTGCTTGTAGCTGCACTTGCCTGCGAATCGTCCTGGACTGCACCGGGATGATGCAGAAAGCGCACAGCACGCTGACCGTCCAGATTAGCCAAAAGTGTTCCACAGCGACGCCCCCTGCCTAGATTTCAGATCGCTCCAGGAAGTACCAGCCCATGAAGAAAAACACGATGTTGAGCGCAAAGACGCCCGCCAGCCCCGGCAACCCGGTGATCGCCGCTTCAGCCAGCGTCGAATTTTCCTGAATCATCATCATCGCGGCATTGGGCAATCCGCCCGGGGAGACCATGTCCAAAAATTTGCCGAGAAATTGCGGGACGGTGAAGACCACGATATTGAAGACCAGCGACGCTCCCCCCGCCCCGACGGCGTTGGCAAAAAAGCTGGAGGCGCAAAGGGTCGTGGTGACGACAAGCAACAGATTCGGTATGTACATGAACGTCCCGAGCCACACGTGCGCCCAATCGAGTTTGCCGAAAAGCAGCTCCGTGTAGTAAGCGGTTATCCCCATCCCGATCAGCATGCTTCCGATTGTCAACGTGTAATAGGTAATGGCTTTGGCGAGATAGTACTTGGCCCGGCTGACCGGCTTGACGAATACCATGGAGGCAACCCCTGACGCTTTTTCCCCGGCAATCGTGCCCATGACGACGAGAATCAGCACAAAAGTGCCGAGCGAGCTGAACTTGCTGATCGCCGTCGACAGCACTTCCGGAGCAGACGGGGTGGGAATATTGATGACCGTTCCCTTCGGCAGTCCGGTGGAATTGGCCAAAATATCCGGCAGCATCTTCATCGTAATCGGCTGTGTAATCATCAAGGCGATAAACACAATCGGAACGATGAGAATTTTGTACGTTTTCATCAGTTCCTGAAATTCTTTTCGAATCATTGGGTAGGAAGTCATCCATTCACAACCTTTAGGAAAATATCCTGAAGTGTCAATGCTGACAGACGGTAGTACGCAAGCGTTCCGCCCGACTCCAGAAGAATGTGCGGCAAGCTTTCCTTGGCTTTTTCCATGTCACTGGCCATCACCTTGTACGTGCCCCCATCCTGGCTCCACTCCCTGACCCACGCAAGCCCGTCCAACACATCGGTCAAATCAAGGTCCTCCTGATCGAGCTTGAACTCGATTAGCGGCTCCACGTGGTTGGCCCGCAACTCTTCCAGGCTGGACGACAAAAGCACGGTGCCGTCTTTGATGATGATGATGTGGTCGGCGATTCTCTCGATGTCATCGAGAATGTGGGTCGACATGAAGACGGTCATGTGCCGCTTCAGCTTTTCGATCAACAGCAAAACGTCGTGTCTGCCCATCGGGTCGAGGGCGGAGACTGGCTCGTCCAAAACGAGCAGCTTCGGGTTGTGGATGAGCGCCTGGGCAATTCCCAGACGCTGTTTCATCCCTCCGCTGTAGCCGCTGATCGGGCGGTTCCGCGCCTCGCTGATTCCGCACAGCTCCAACAGTTCATTGGTTCGCTCTTTCACCGTACGCTTGTCCAGCCCGTACAGTTTGCCTACCCAGTGCATCCACTCAGTCGCTGTCATGTAGTTGTAAAAGGCGGGAATTTGCGGGCAATAGCCGACTTCGCTGGTGACCTTGTTGCGCTCGGTTACGACATCGTAGCCGACCACTTTCACCTTGCCCGCTGTCGGGGCAGCCAAGCCTGTGAGGATGCGGATCGTCGTCGTTTTCCCGGCACCGTTTCCGCCGAAAAAACCGACGCAGCCGATGCTGTCGATGGTAAAAGATACATCCTTCAGCGCTTTATGGTCTTTGTATTCCTTTGTGAGACTTTCGCATTCGATTACGCGCAAACCATGTCAACCCTTTCTTCGTGTCTTGGGCTAGTCTTTTCTGCCTACGAAGAAATAACGATGGGACCCAGGGTGTTAATAAAGACGATACCGAGCGCCCACGGCCATTTTTTCCCGCCTGCGACTCTGGCTGGGTCGCGGCGAACGAGGTCGATCAAGGCGATAATCATCAGAAGCAATTGAATGGCAATAAGCGGGGCGAGAAGCTGCATATCCGGCATCGAGCGATACTTCCAATTTTTTCTAATTTTTTTAAAGTTTAGCTCACCGCAACCTTGTAAGTTTACGGGAGACATTCCGTTATTTCCCAGTAAGTTGCAAAAACAAACCTGCTTCCCTTAGCTCAAAAAGCCGTGAAGCAGGATATCGCCGATCGCGTGGGCAATCATCGCGTACTCCAGCCCGCGCTTCCAGTAGAGGTAGCCAAACAAAATGCCTGCCACCCCGTTCAAGGCGATGGTCCGGACAAACAAGAGCGGAGTAATCTCTCCAAAATAGACGGACGCTGCCGGAAGATGGCCGAGCCCGAACAAAAAGGCTGCGCCGAAAATTCCGATCCAGTACATCCACGGCTTTGGAGAGGACTGACGCCCGAACAGCTTGCTCAAAATCCAGACCACGAGTGTCATCATGAACAGCCGTACCATGACTTCCTCGTACACTCCGCCCTGAATGGCGGTCAGGACGCCTGCCCAGACCGGCGCATTCAACTCTTGCGCCTTTTCCGCGAGTATCGGCATGAGCGGTTGAAAAATCAGCCGTTCCAGCAAATAGATCATCAGCGTTCCGAGCAGCCCGAAGATGACCGCCTGCACGATTCCTTGTCGGTTAAACGATGCACCGCCCGTTTTATACAACCATTTCCGCAAGATCGGAGCATCCAGCCCGACCTTGCCCGCCAAAGTCAAGCCCGCCCACGAAAGCAGAAACGCCGTGATGCTGCCCTGCAAGACGAACAAGGCGATCACAGCAGGCAACGGAAGCGGCACCATAGCTACCGCATCCCCTATCATGGTTAGCAAGTAAGGCGTGGCCGCGACAAACCCGATCGCACTCAGCCCCGACAAAAATAACGCTATTTTCAAGTTCTTCATTTTATTCCCTCCTTTTGGCATAGTAGTAACTGCTCCCCATCGTGACAAGAATCGTTGCCACGATCAGAAACAACAGCACGATAAAGTGAAGCGGTGCTGGCAAAAATGAGGTGAGGACGATGAGCAGCCCGCCGATAAAAAATACACGGGACCCCAGTTGGTGGGTCTTTTTCCAGACCTCTTCGCTAGCCAGCGTCCACGGCGTGCGAATCCCGATCATATAGTTATGGCGAAAACGCGGCATAAAATTGCCCATCGTGATGAACAAAACCCCGAGAATGAGCGTCGCTGCGGTCGCCATGTTCACCATATATCCGTAACCATATCCGATGATAAGGCCGTGGATGACGAGGAGCGCAACCATCAGCGTATGCATGATCGCGTCCTTGCTGCTCGCAAACTTTTGGTAGCTCTGCTCGCGATAGCGGGAAGCCAGAAATAGTACCACCATCATGATCGGAACAAAAGCTACGCCCACGAGCTTGGGCGCAAAACCGTCCGGCTCGCCGTTTATTCCCCAGTGAACGGCCATGGTGTCAGGCATGGAGGGATAACAAATCACCGCCATCACGACGCTGGCAAGGAAACACAAAATAGTCAAGCGGGATATTTTCATTTCATGACTCCTCTTTCGAATGGAATTGAATAAACCATTTCAACAGGTCCTGAAAAACGGTCGTATTTAACGAGTAGTAAATGTTTTGCCCTTTTCGCTCATCGAAAACCATTTCCGCCTGCTTTAACAGATTGAGGTGATGCGAGATGCTCGGTTTTGTCATTTGAAAATGCTCGGCAATTTCCCCGGCCGTCCTGTCTTTTTCCCGCAGCAGATCAAGAATTTTTCGCCTTGTGGGATCAGACAGCGCCTTAAAGGCATGATTCATGGACATAGTGATCGATCCTACTTTCAGAATATCTTTATTAGATATTTAGAAATTTATCAAAATAACTAACTCAAAGATACCATGTAAAAACCTTCCAGTCAACTCACCTATTGCCCCTTATGCAAAACCCCCCGACAGCCTCGCCCTGCGGAAACGAGAAATCGTTCCGGGCTGTTTGGCTAACGGGGGTTGCTATTTGCTTCTGCGCTTGTGCTTATTTCACCAGATCGCGCATGATGTCTTCCACTTTCACATCGGTCGTAATCAGCTTCTCTTGTTTCATCCAGTCGATCAACGTTTGCCACGACTCGGCTGTCATGGAGCCAAACGGCTTGTCGCCCGCATCCATCAACGGAATCAGGATGTCCAGACTTTTTGTTTCGATGTCTTTTTCCAGCGGGAACTCAGCGGCTTGCTTGGCGAGCAGCAAGTCGAGCGCCTTTTCCTTGTTGTTTTTCACGTAGTCTTGGCCTTTGGCAATCGCGCGCAGGAAGCCTTCGACCGCCTGCTGCTTTTTGCCAAGCGTCTCGTCGCTGGTCGCGAGCACAAGCTCGTAGTAATCCGGCACGCCAGAATCAGACGGCTTGATGACGTGAACCGGGATGCCGTTTTTCTCCAGAATGAGCTGTTCGTGGTTGATATAGCCGCCTACTACCGCGTCTACTTTTTTCGCAGTCAAGGCCGGAACGATGTCAAAGCCGATGTCGGTAAAGGACAGGCCGGAGTCGTCTGCGCCCGCATGCTTCACCACCTGGCGAACGATCGATTCGTCGAGCGGAATGGACGGGTAGCCGATATTTTTGCCTGCCAGCTTTTGCGGGCTGTCGATGTCGCCGTCTTTGCGCGTCATGATGACGTTGAGCGGATGGCGCACGAGTGCCGCGACAGCCACGACCGGAATCCCTTCGGCGCGCGCCTGGACGAGCTGCGGCTGGTAGCTGATAGCCAGGTCGACTTTGCCTGCCGCCGCCATTTTCAGCGGATCGTTGCTGTCCGATGGCATTTGCAGGTTGACCTTGAGGTTTTCTTCCTTGAAAAAGCCTTGCTCCTCTGCGGCGTACAGGAAAGAGTGCACCGCATTCGGATACCAGTCGAGCGCGATCGTCAGCTCGGCAGGCTCCGCCGCTTTTTCAGCCGGAGCTGGTGTCTGCGGCGCGGTCGTGCCAGCGCCAGACTGATTGCCGCACGCAGCAAGTCCGGTAGCCAGCGTCAGGGCCAGGATGACTTTTGTCCATTTATTACTCATCGGTTTCATAGTTTGATCTCCCTACTTTTCTTACTTGGATGTTGGGTGTTTCGCTTTTGTGTGCGGGGACAGATGGCGCTCGATCCGCCCGACGAGCCAGAAAAGCAGCATGCCGAGGACGGAGAGCAGCAGGACCGAGGCAAACAGCGCAGGCGCCTGAAAATTGCCCGATGCCCGTCTGCCGAAGTAGCCAAGTCCCTCGCTCGCGCCGAGCCATTCCCCGATCGTTGCACCCGCGACACTGTATGTCGCAGCCACCTTCAAGCCGCTGAAAAAATGCGGCAAGCTCGACGGCAGTTGCAGCTTCGCGAACATTTGCCAGCGGGTAGCGCCCATCGTTTTCAATAGCTGCAGCATTTCTTTGTCGGTAGAGCGCAGTCCGTCATACGTATTGACGACAATCGGGAAAAAGGTAAACAGGATCGTCACCGCGATTTTTCCGGACAAATCGTATCCGAACCACAAAATAAAAACAGGGGATAATGCTATAATTGGAATCGTTTGGGATATGACGATATACGGATAGACCAGTCGCTCGACGACTCGGCTCATATTCATCGCAAAAGCGAGCAAAACGCCAAACACGATCGAGACAGACAGGCCGAGCAGCACTTCCTTCAAGGTCGCCCACAAATGCAGCCCGAGAAGCGAGCCGCGCAGCTCCCACAGCGCCAGCACGACTGCGCTCGGCGGCGGCAAGATGAACGGCGGCACAGCCAGCAGGCGGCAAACAGCCTCCCAGGCGACGAAAAACAGCGCGATGGAAATGCCGAACCAGATCCCTCTGCCCATCACGCTTCCCTCCCCAGCGATTGCAACCTGGACTGCTCTGTGCGCAGCAAGGCCCAGATTTGTTCGCGCAAGGCCAGAAAGCCGGGCTGATTCCGGCTGCCCACTGCTCGCGGCCGCGGAATCGACACGTGCAGCTCCACAGGCTGGCGAATCGGCTTGCCCAGCAGGACGATCACGCGGTCAGCAAGCAAGATCGCCTCGTCGATGTCGTGCGTAATCATCAGCATCGTACTGCCTGTCTCTTGCCATTTTTCCATCAGCCATTCCTGCATGTCGAGCCGCGTAATGCCATCGAGCGCGCTGAACGGCTCGTCGAGCAGCATCAGGTCTGTCCCGGACAAGAGCGCCCGCAAAAAAGAGACGCGCTGCCGCATGCCGCCGGAAAGCTGGGCAGGATAGGCGTCTGCCCACTCGTGCAGTCCGTACCGGGGCAGCTCTTGCCGGACGCGCACATGCGCTTCCTTTTTCGGCACGCCTTTGATCTCCAGCGGCAAGGCGGCATTTTCCACAATCGTGCGCCACGGCATGAGCAGATCGCGCTGGGGCATGTAGCCTACCTGCCCCAGCCGCTGTTCCATCCGTTCCTCGCCCAGCCGGATTTCTCCCTGTTCGGGCTGCAAAAGTCCCGCGATAAGCTGAAACAACGTGCTTTTTCCGATCCCGCTTGGCCCGATCATGCTGACGAACTCGCCTTTTTTCACTCGCAGATCAAAGTCTTCGAGAATCGGCGTGCCTGTGTAGGAAAAGCGGACGTTGGAGAAAGCTAGTTGATCGCGCACGGCCACATTTCCTCTCTATAGGCCATATCCCAGAACATGTACTCCATTTTGGAGGTGTTGACGAAATACTCTTCCAGTCTCGCCAGCTCCTGCTCGTTTTTCCCGTCTGCCAGCTCGTTCATGATGTCGATCAGCCAGATCGCAAGCTGTCCGAACTCGTCCGAGCTGTACATCCGCACCCACTCGCCGTACAGCTCGTGGTCCAGCGCCCCTTCTACCTGCGCCAGCCGCTTGCCGATCTCCCAGTAGCTCCACGTGCACGGTAAAAGCGCGCTGACCAGCTCTGCCAGCGAGCCTTGGTGCGCGACTCGCAGCATGTAGCTGGTGTAGCCCAGCATGACAAAGGACGGCTCGGTCGCTTCCAGCTCCTCGCGGGAAATGCCGAAGCGCGCCGCATACTGGCGGTGCAGCTCCATCTCCATGTTGAGCGTCGATTCCTGCAGGGCGGCGAACCGGGCGCTCGTCTCCAGATCGTAGGCCTTCACGCTGGCGAGCGCGAACATTTTGGCGTAATCGATCAGGTAGATGTAGTCTTGCTTCATGTAAAATTTGAACGACTCTACAGGCAACGTGCCGTCACCAAGGCCGGTTACAAATGGATGCTGGTGAACGCGCTCCCAGATCGGGGCGACGCTGCGTAACAAACGGTCTGTAAAGGTTGCCATGCTTTTTTTCACTCCTTCGCTTCCTTTGGCGTGTTGCACCAGTTCGCGATAAAACGGGCCATAATCTGGGCAAACCGGACAAGCTGGTCAGGATCAATCGACTCATCGACGGCATGGGCGTGCTTCAGCTCGCCCGGGCCGAACAGTACGGCGGGAATGCCTGCGTGCGCGAACCAGCCCGCATCTGTGACGGTAGGAGACATGTCCACCACAGGGGCCTCGCCCAGCTCGCTCTCATAGGCGGCTTGCAACTGCGCCAAAGCCGGATGCTCCGTGTCCAGCTCCAGGGACGGGAAAATTTCTCCGCGCTCCTCGATCATGGAGCGACCGCCCCAGCGAAACACAGGAGGATGGTCGCGCAGCCACAAATCGGCCGCCGCTGCGCGTCCGACATGGTCCTCGATCTCGCGAATGATCTGTTCGTATGATTCGTTCGGATAAAAGTGAACCGTAATCCAGAGCGCGCAGCGATCCGCAATAAACGCAGCATGGCGTCCTCCCTCGATCACGGCAGGGTTGATCGTATTGCTGCCAGCCGCAAAGCCGGGGTACGCCTTCATCACAGCCCAGTCGCGTTCCAGCTCCTGCAGCGCCGTAATGATTTTCGCCATTTTTTCAATCGCAGACGCGCCGCGCACGCCGCCTCCGGCATGGATCGTTCTCGCCCGCATCCCGTCGTGCAAGGTCGTCGGACTCTCAATCGTGATCCAGCCGGTAATCACGCCGCCCTGCCCTTGCATGTGCAGGTTGCTCGTGTCGACGACGATGGCGTAGTCCGCCTGGTAGCCGCGTTCGAGCGCGACCAGCGTCCCGGCTTCGCCCGCTTCCTCGCCGATTACCGATTGGAACAGCAAATCGCCTGCCAGCTCGACGCCGTGCTCGCGCAGCATCTGGATGGCGAACAGGCTCGCAGCCAGTCCACCTTTCATGTCTGCTACACCGCGTCCGTACAGCCGTCCGTCTGTGCCACGCGTCAAGGAAAACGGCGGATACGTCCAACTCGCATCGTCGCCCACTTCCGCAACGTCGATGTGCCCGTTGATAATCAAGCTGTTCGCCTGGGCAGAAGCGCTGCCCGGCAGTCGGCCGACGACGTTGTCGTCGCCGGGGTAGACGGTCCAGCGGTCGACCTCAAAGCCGATGGCCGCGAGCCGATGGGCGAGTACCGTTTGCGCCGCGTCGCTGTTTCGCGCTGGCGGACTTACAGTCGGATGGGAAACGAGCTCTGCCAGGAGGGCAAACAACTCTTCTTTGCGCCTGGCAATCGATTCTACCGCTTCTGTCAGTCGGTTCACGCTACTCAATCATCCCTTCGGTCGGACTGCTCGCCGACGCGTAGCGCTTTTTCGCAATCCGTCCCGCGAGGAAGCCTTTGCGCCCCGCTTCCACGCCGAGCTTCATCGCTTCGGCCATCAGCACCGGATTGTCCGCGAGCGCGACTGCCGTATTCAGCAGCACGCCGTCAGCGCCCAGCTCCATCGCTTTCGCGCAATCGGCTGGCGAACCGATGCCTGCATCCACAATAATCGGTACTTTCGCGTCCTCGATGATGAAGCGGAGGTTGTTTTCGTTCACGATGCCTTGTCCGGAGCCAATCGGGGACGCGCCCGGCATGACGGCATGCACGCCCACTTCCTGCAAACGCTTGGCGAGAATCGGATCGTCGTTGGTGTAGGTCAGCACGATGAAGCCTTCTTCGACCAGTATTTTCGACGCTTCCAGCGTGCCGATCGGGTCAGGCAGCAGCGTTTTCGGGTCGCCGATGACCTCCACCTTAATCATATCGCACAAGCCGGATGCTTTCGCCAGACGGGCGATACGCACCGCTTCCTCTGCCGTATAGGCTCCCGCTGTGTTCGGCAGCAGGGTGAATTTTTTCAGGTCGAGCTGTTCCAAAAAGTTCGGCTCTTGCGGATTTTCCAAATTGAGCCGGCGAATCGCAAACGTCAAAATTTCTGCTTCCGACACCTCGACTGCTTTTCCTTGCGTTTCCAAATCTGCGAATTTTCCGGTCCCGAGCAAGAGGCGGGAGCGAAACTCGTAAGGGCCAATTTTCCATGTATCCATGCTGGTCATCCTCCTCCGACAAAATGAACGATTTCGATGCGGTCTCCGTCTGCAATCGGCGTTTGTTCATACTGGGAGCGGTCGATGATCTTTCCGTTGCGCTCCACGACGACAATCTTCTCTTGCAGGGAATACGAAGCGAGCAAGGCGCGGACTGTGTTGATCTCAGCCGACAGCTCTGCTGTTTTTCCGTTCAGCACAACAACCATTGTATTCCTCCTTCTTGATGGCACCTGTCGAGGGACGAAAAAACGGCCTCCCTCGCTTGCCGGAAGTCACCCCAGTCAAACGGTGGAAGCCGTATATGTATCCCATCGGACAGATGGAAGAAAAAAACCATCCGCCGTGGGATGGTTGAGTTGATCTCATCATCTGGTAGCAGCATTCCGGCAAATACGCCGCAACTGCCGCACCGTGAAATCGATTCATATACCTCTTCCTCCGCTGGCATGACCCAGGTCAGGTTCAACGGTCAGTAACACGCTCGTTACAATCTCAGCCGACGATGCTCGGCCCCCGTTTGGTAGTAAACCTATGAAATTGTCGTACGTTCGAGTATTACAGTACCATTCTATTTCGTGTTTGTAAAGGTTTCCTTGTACATCGCTTCCAGTTCAACCAGGCAGCGCTCGGACCAGGCCGCCATTTTTTTCAGCTTCTCCATTTCCCGCTCCATCGCTTTGCGCACGGACTCCTTGTAGTCCGGCACTTCGCCGTTGTAGCGGATGACGGATGCGGCCGGGGTCATGAATTTTTCCTGGTAGGAGAGCGCTGGGCGCTGGTGGAACAGCGGCACATCCACCTCGTAGGACGTATGCAGGTCGCCCTGCTGCGGGTATTTCGTCACCGCCAGCACCTTGACCAACAGCTTCGTATCGTGAATTTCCAGCACTTCCGCGATATATTCTCCTGTCCGCTGCGTCACGCGAACTTTATCGCCGGGGTTCCAAAACATCGTCGTTTCCTCCTCGCATCATCCATCATGGTAGGGGCCAGGCGTGAACGGCCTTGCCCACAGCTAGTCCGTCAGGCCAGCGACTGGGCAAGCAGCTTGCGGGCGTGCGCCAACACTTCGTCCGCAGCAGGCGCTGGTTGACCGCCGCCCTGCGCCATCGCCGGATTGCCGCCGCCTTTTCCGGCAATCAACGGCAGCGTCTCCTTGATAAGCTGGTTGACGGCGACGTTCACGTCCTGCCCCCGCGCAAACACAAGCTGGGTCTTCTCGTCAGTCGCTGCGGCCAGCAAGCATACGACGTCCGGCGCCTCCGCGACTGCGAGCTGGGCGTACTGCTGCAGTTGCTGGATCGTTTTGTCCGGGAAAACTTGCGCGATGACACGCACAGTTCCCACTTGCTCTGCCACGCCAAGCTGCTTTCGGACTTCGCCTTCCAGCAGTTGCTTTTCGGCGTCGGCGAGCCTTGCTTTCAAGCTGTCCCGTTCGGCCAGTACGCGCTCTGCCTGCGCGATCAGCTCCGCCTCGCTGGTCGCAAACCGCTTCGCCAGCTCGCGCACAGCCGCCTGCTTGCGCGTGTAATCCCGCAAAGCCCGCAAGCCGCAGATGAACTCCAGCCGGATGTTTCCGCGATGGCGCTCCCAGCCGAGAATTTTAATCATGCCCACTTCGCCCGTGCGCGCAGGATGTGTGCCGCCGCACGGATTGTAGTCGTACTCGGGGATGATGACGACGCGGACATTTTCCGTGACCGTCGGCTGTTTTTTCAGCGGCAACGTAGCCAGCTCCTCGTCGTCGACAAACCGGGCGATGATCGGATGGTTTTCCAGCACGACCTGGTTGGCCCGCTGCTCGACTGCTTCCCACAAATCCGCTGTCAGCTCATCCAGGCGCACGTCGATCGTCACGCGTTCTTTTCCCAAATGAAACGCGACCGTCTCCGCCCGCGCGACTTCCAGAAACGCGGCGGACAAAATGTGCTGTCCGGCATGCTGCTGCATGTGATCGAAGCGGCGGTCCCAATCGATCTGCCCGACCACTTCCGCGCAGTCCTCCGGCAGCGGAGCTTCCAGCCGATGACGCACCTCGCCCGCTACTTCTTCCACGTCGATGACCCGACATTCTCTGAGCGTGCCCACATCCCCGGGCTGTCCGCCTCCCGTCGGGTAAAACGCCGTCTGGCTCAGCACAGCGTACGGCGTTCCATCCTCTTCCGTGCCCTGCCGCAGTACGCGCGCCGAAAACGTTGTCGCATACGCATCTTGATAATAGATTCTGTCTTCCATCTTTGCTCCTTGCCGCCGGAGCGGAAAGCCATTTGCGCTTTTTCCATTCCGGCCATTTTCTCCCGCCAAGGGTGATATTATACTAATAAAATAGAGATCGTGGAGGGATGATCCGTGAACAAAAAAATCTTTACGCTTCAGGAAGCGAACGACTTGTTGCCCTATGTACGTGAAGAACTCTCGTTTTTGCAAAAATCGAAGCGCTCTTTCTACGAAATGTATCAAAAGCGCGAGCAAATCAAAAAGCAGCAGCCCGTTGACGAAGAGGCGCTCTTTTCGGTGGAATGCCAGCTTGAGTTTCTCGAACTGGAAGCGAAGATGCACGTCACCCAACTGATCGGCAAAGGCATCCAGGTGAAGGACATCGACATCGGCCTGTTCGACTTTCCCGCGATCATCGACGGCGAAGAAGTGCTCCTGTGCTGGCGCGAGGGCGAGGAATCCATCACCCACTACCACGGGTTGCGCGAGGGCTTCATGGGCCGCAAGCCGATCCGGTGACGGCTTTTTTAGCCAAACAGCCGATCCATCTGCTGTTCGCGCACGAGGCGCTCTTCCGGGCTTGCCAGATCGTATTTTTTCAACAGGTGAAACAGCTCGTTCAAACGCTCCTGGCTAAGCTCTCCTTCCAGCATGCGCTGGAACTGTCCTACCCGCTCTTCGGACAAAAACGGCGCTTGCTCGGCCAACTTCTTTTGCACATCCTCTTTGCTGTGATCCAGCTTGCATTCTCCCATACTTTCTCTCCTTTTCTACGTATTCTTTTTCCATCATACCACGATTGCTGCCAATCGAAAACGTGACCGGGCCAACACTTGCAGCGGCCCGGCGTTGCTGAAAAAGCACGCGCGAAACAGCGAGGGGCTCGTTTTGTCGGACAGCCTGGCTGTTTTGTACCCGCCTCTGGCGACGAACCGCTATCTGTTCTGCAACGAGTCGTCGTCCATTGCCGGGAACTGCGCCAGCAGACAAAAGGAGCGTGCGCCCTCCTGACTGGCTGACAGGCACACGGCGAAAAAAGTACCAGCCGGAAAACGAAAAAGGCGTACAAGCCGAAAGTGGATTGCACGCCTTCTCGCTACGCCCGTTTGCGGACGCGGAAGTTGCTTTCGATCAACAGCCAGTTTTGCGGAAACGGCAAACCGAGCTTCCAGTAGCTGACTCCGCGTATGCCCAGTTGCTTCACCAGATCGAACTTGGCTTGAATCGAGCGGGCGTCCTCAAACCATACTTCATGCCGCCTGCCGTCGTCTGCCGTATAGTGGAAAAACGGCGCCTGCGCCCGGTAATCGTAGCGAATCACGGCGTTTTCCCGCGCTGCCAAGGCAATCGCCGCTTGCGGACTCAACGCTCTCGCCGTCGTCCCCTGCTCATAAGGCAGCGTCCAGTCGTAGCCGTACAAGTTTTGACCCATCAAAATTTTTTCGGCCGGCATTTCGGTCAGCGCGTATTGGAGGACGCGACGCACAGGCCCGATCGGTGACACGGCCATCGGCGGCCCCCCGCTGTAGCCCCACTCATACGTCATGATGACGACAAAGTCGGCAATTTCGCCAATCGCCCGGTAATCGTGGGCGCTGTACCATCTGCCTTGCTGCTCGGCGCTCGTCTTCGGTGCCAAAGCGACGGAAATCATCATCCCCTGAGCGTGCGCCCGGTCGCGAGCCCTGCGCAAAAAGCGGATGTACGCCTCGCGATCCGCAGCCGGGAGCGCCTCCATATCGAAATGGATGTCCCCCATCCCAAGCTCTCTCGCCGTTTGAAAAATGTTGTCGAGCACCTTGTTTTGCAGCTCCTGGTCGTTCAGGATAAGCCCGCCCAGCTCGGTGCTGAACTGGTCGCTTTCCAGGTTGGTGACGACGAGCATCAGCACGACCTGGTTTTCTTTTGCAATGGCAGGAAAATCGTTCAATGGCGGCCGGGCCAGCGTCCCGTCCCGCCTGATCCGAAAGCTGAACGGCGCCAGGTACGTCAAATGCGGTGCCGCCGTGCGCACGTCCGCTTCCAGTGCTGCCGACACCGTCCTGCGCGGCTCCGCATACGCGTTGAAATCCGCCGCCCGACGCGGACGGGGCGGGATGTACAAGCGTTGCCCGATTTGCAACGGGCGGTACTGCGATATGTTATTGACGCGGGCCAGCTCGGCTGCGCTGATCTGGTAGCGCTGCCCGATCGTGTACAAGGTGTCTCCCTGCCTGACCCAGTAGTAGCTCCCGACAATCGGAATCACCATCGCCTGTCCCGCGACGAGCCTGCCCGGATCGGGTAGCTCGTTTGCCTCCGCGATCTCCTCAGCCGTCGTCCCATACGCTGCTGCTATTCCGGACAGCGTCTGTCCTTCTTCCACGACATGGATTTGCATGCGCCTCCCCCTTCGCAATATGTCTCTCTTTCTTTTATTCAGGACGAAGGAGATAGGTGTTTGTCTAGACGAGTGTTTTCAGCACGTCGTACAAATAACCGACGGAGCGCAGCGCATAATGCCTGCCTGTGACCTGTTCCCCGCGAAACAGGAACAGGGCCGGGACGCTCGTGATTTGCAGCCGCTCTGCAAGGGCTGCGGCCGTGTTGATGTTGAGCTGGTACAACGGAAGCGGCTCCGGGAGCGCTTCCCTGGTGACGTGCAGCATCCGCTCCGCCAGCTTGCAGGTGCCGCACATGGGAGTGTAGATGAACAAGGCGAAGGGCTTGTTTTGTTGGCAAAGGCGGTTGAGCGTGGTGGTGTCGATTTCTTGCATCTGGCGCCTTCCCTTCCTTTTTCTTGATTCTTTATGCTAGGCATGTCGGGAATGCCTTGTCAATGGGCGGAGGGAAAAGGAAAAGAACGGAAATGAACGCACAGCCAACTATCTCAATTGATACGTTTCCCGTTACCTGCAAAGGCTTCATCACCGTGTGTTTGATATTCATACTCCCATCGGCTACGCGTCGTAGGAGGAAGGCCTGAAGCTTTCGCAACAGGGGAGACTTTCATTCCTTCATGCATGATTTGCAACACGGCAGTTATCTTTAAGGCGTTGTCATACTTTTACGCATAGAAAAATAACCTCTTTACACAAAGTTATCCTTCGTCTTAACTCCGTGTAAAGAGGATTGATGAAAGTCCAATATTGGTCTTACCTTCGTGTCAAGTAAATTTGGGAAAGTCGATACATCACATGCTTCTCCACTCATTAATCGGGTATCTCTCCAAACCAATACGAACATAAACTCTGATTCACTTACGTAATTCTCTCGGTTTAGTGTATTTAATCTATTGACAGAGGTCCATTTATCATTCCTCATAAATATTCATAACTTCACCCTCTCCCCACATTCTGACATATACAGTATACTTTTTTTGTTCTTGTTTATCATTGATACCTGTAACATACAATCGCTGTCCATATCTATAAGAAGGTATATCTGCTCCAAGTTGTTCGATAGGAACATTGTATTTCTTGCTTATGTACTCAATAGCATGTTTGTTTGCTGCTATTCTACCATTGATCGTTCCGAAGAATTCAGAGCATCCACTAACAAGAACTGCTAGGATCAAAAGAACCCCAACGATTTTTATAATTCGTTTCAGCATATTCGATATCTCCTTACGTCTAGAGTAAGTCTCTTACTTACCCTAGACGTACTATTAACTAATTAATATCTATTGATACCATAGTAACAATATCCTCATGAGTTACATAATCGATATAAGCAACACCGCCTACACTATCATGGATATACATTATTTCATCGCCATCACCTTCAATATATCCTACTCCTGTTGTCCAATGGTAATCATAAACATATTCATCCCCCCAACTATCGTCAAACACAAACCAATCATCGAATTTAATTGCTAGAGGTCTATCTGCTCTAATTTCCGATTTATAGGTAGTGAAATTATTGAAACTATTTGTTTTAACAGAATACTTACCTCCATGTTCATTAGTGTGAATTTTTATAGCATCTCTTAGTTTACCAGTAGTCATCCCTAAAACTGTCCCTCCATGTGTATCCCACATGTGGTTAATCATATCCGCTTCCGAGTAATAATCAAGTCCGCGTATTTTACTTTTGCTTTCTTCAGATCTCCAGTATTCAGCTATTGTTGCGAGGGTAGTCGGCCCACAAGAACTAGCTGGATAGTCCACACCGCTCCCCCATTGATTCATTATTTCAACACCTTTGATATAATCCTCTTTTACTGCTGCGGTTGAAACAGCTGATGTATCTTTACGAGATGTGGTTTTACTATCAGAGATAAACAACTCCCATTTATCTATTGATTTTGAGTTTTTCTTAATGCGCAATTCTCTTTTATCTAACTGATTACTTTTGCTTACGCTTTTCTGCATCAAAGAGCTTTTTTCAATGCATCATTAATTCTATCTACAACATTTGTATCACTTTCAGCTTTATAGAGAGTCACATTACCAGCGTAATAATATTTACCATCATCGTCTATGATCTTAATATCAGGTTCGCCACTTCCGGCTGAGAAAAGCGGTGAGTAGTCAGTATTGGATGATAGTAACATAAAGAAGCTCTCTTCCCCATTCTCAAACTGATAATAGTAACCTAACTCGTTATCATCAAGGTCATAAAATGGAATCACATTGGTTTTGTCTTCAAACTCTACAGTAGTCTTCAATCTCTTCAAATATTCTTTTGCTACTTGATCTACAACTTCTTCTGTCACTTCGTTGCTCTTTGCTTGTGCGACAAATGTTGCTTGTACTAAGATGAGCGATAATGCAAAAAAATAATGAGATTAGTTTCTTAAACACCAAATTACCTCCTTATGTATTTTATTACACATTATACCATTTCGTATCAACATTTGCACTCAGAATCGTCTATAATGTTTTGTCGATTCCGACCATTTTTAATGTGCATCAGGAATAACCTTGTAATTAGACATTGTGTAATACGATCCAATACATTAACACGATCTTCAATCTATCTTCCCCAATTTCGTTCAAACTATTTACTAAGAATTCAAACTGTAACGCGGTGTTTGCCATGCTAACGGTCACCAAGTGAAGCAGAAGCCCTTTTCTTATGAGAGCAGCTATCCGTTATCGACCGATGATGCGGTGGAGTAAGCAATCCTCTTTTTCCCGCATTCACAAAAAAATACAGCTATCTGCAAGCAAGCGACAAAAAATGCCGATGCTCCTCTACAGGAAGCATCGACTTTTTGCAAATGTAGAAAACCCTACCGCCCAATACTCACCCAACCTGCTTCTCTGTCGTCGTGCAGACCGCGGACGAATTCCAGCTTCCTTTGTCCTGTGCCTTTGCTACTTCGTACATCTGCGATACCGTGTCTCCGACGAGTACGGGCACGTGCTGTTCGTGGGCTGCTGCTGCATAGAGCTGCAAGTCTTTTGGGCATGTGGTCGGCGCAAAAGGTCGCGTTTTGGTAAGTACCGTACAAAATTTTTGAATGACCGATGCCAGCATGTACGGATCGACGCCGGTGTTGCGCCGCCCATTTCCGCCTGAATTTTGCCGCCGCGCGCCTCGACTGTTTGCCCAAAGCCAGTCAGTCCAGCTTACGACGATCACGTAAACGAAATACCCTTGATGAAAGGTGCCCTCCCGTTATTCCGTATAAGAATCCGCTCTGGGCAAAAAAGAGCCAGATCCCGCGCGGGTCTGGCTCTTCTCCTTCTGTCAATCACAATCAGCTAACTATGTCGCACACGTCCAAGCGCAGATTACTTGCGCAAGCTGCGGCGCAAAATTTTGCCCGTGCTGTTTTTCGGCAGCTCCGGTACGATTTCGACCAGGCGCGGCACTTTGTACTTCGCCAATTTGTCCTGGCAAAACGCGACGATGTCTTCCTGGGACACCGCTACTTCTTTGAGCGCGACAAAAGCTTTGACTGCTTCGCCGTGCACTTCGTCCGGCACGCCGATCACCGCCGCCTCGATAATCGCCGGGTGCTGGTAGAGCACTTCCTCCACCTCGCGCGGGTAGACGTTGTAGCCGTCGACGAGAATCATGTCTTTTTTGCGGTCTACGATGTACACATACCCTTCCTCGTCCATCCGCGCCATATCGCCCGTGTACAGCCAGCCATTTCGAAGCGTAGCGGCCGTATCTTCCGGCAGTCCCAAATAACCGAGCATGACATTCGGGCCTTGCACCACCAGCTCGCCGACTTCGCCGCGCGGCAGCTCGTTGCCCTCCGGATCGACGACCTTGTTCACGACATGGGGGATGTTCACTCCGACCGAGCCAGGCTTTCTCGTCCCGCGCAACGGGTTGAAGGCAGTGGCCGGAGCCGCCTCGGACAGCCCGTAGCCTTCTAAGATCATTACTTCGTACTTGGCTTCGAACTTGTGCAAGAGCTCGACTGGCATGGATGCGCCGCCCGAGCAGCAGAGACGGACGGAAGCGAAATCTTCCTTCGTCGCATTCGGCAGTTGGAGCATGTAGTTGTACATCGTCGGCACGCCCGCAAAGCAGGTCGCTTTTTGCTCGCGGATCGTATTGACCACTTCTACCGGATGGAAGCGTGGAATGATGATAATGGATGCGCCGTAGCGAATCGGACCGTTGAGGCAAACCGTCATGCAAAAGACGTGGAACATCGGCAGCACCGCTACCACCCGATCTTCGGGGAGCAGCTCGAACAAAATCCCCATCGCTTCTGCATTGGAAGCCATGTTGCGGTGAGAGAGCATCGCGCCCTTCGGCTGCCCGGTCGTGCCGGACGTGTACAAAATCACAGCGAGATCGTCTTCGTGTCGCTCTGGCTCGACAAAGCTGCCGTCCCCCGCTTGTGCGACCTGCTCCAGCGTCAGCTCGTCGCCTGTCGCCTCCGTGTAGATGAGATGTGTCACATGCTCCAGTTGTTCCTTCAAGGGGGTAAGGACAGGTTCGAGCGCGGCGAGGGCGATCACGGCTTTAGCCTGGCTGTTGGCGAGGATAAAGCTGATCTCCCGCGGCGTGTAGATCGGATTCATCGGGACGACGGCAGCACCTGTCCGCAAAATCGCGTAGTAAGCGCTTACAAACTGTGGCCGATTGTCCATGATGAGCGCAACAGCGTCTCCTTTTCCGATCCCGAGCTTGGCCAAGCCGGAGGCCAGCTCATCCACCTGCTGGTTCAATTCTCGGTACGTGGTCGTCTCCCCCGAAAATATGTAGGCGGGATGGTCCGGGAAATTTTGTGCGCTTTGCCGCAAGTTTTCATTCAAATGATACATCACATCTACCCCCTTTTCAGAAAATTTTAACACCTGAAACGAGCCGGATAAAGCATTTCTTTTAGGAAACCGTAGGGATTTCTGCGAGCAACGGCGTCTTTTTTTCTTCCCGTTTGGCAAAGAGCAGAAAGAGGACGCCGCAGCCGACAAACAAGAGCGCATTCACGATCATCGCATGGCTGAAGCCGACGCCGACATTCCCTGCTGCCTGCACAATCGAGCCCGTGACGAGCGGAGAAATTATCCCGGCCAGCGTGACGAGACTGGACAGCACGCCTACAAGCAAGCCCGTGCGTTCTGGCAGCATGCTGCTGACGATGACAGAGGCGGCCGTGCCCACGGAAAAAGCAAACCCTTTTCCCAGGCAGAGCGCGATTAGCACAAGCGGCGTCGACTGGACGAAGGTGACCGCATAAAAGCACACGCCACCCAAAATGATCGAGACTCCCCCTACCAGCACGTACGATTTTCGGTAGCTGCGATGCTTTTTATAGAGGCGATCCCCTGTCCAGGAAATCAGGATGGTCATCAGCCCTGCCAAAAGCCCCATCCCGGCAATCGAGTAGGCCATTTGCTGATTCGTTAAATGGATGACTTGCACCAGGTAGACAGGCTCCCATACAGAGGCAAACGTCGTGCCCCAAATTTGCGCGAAATAAATGAGAAAGCAGAGCAAAAACGTCGCCGAGAGCAGGACGCCGGAGATGTCCGTCCACCTGGCTTTGGGCAAAGCTGCCGCAGGCTTTGCCGCCTCGACGCTGATCGGCAGTCTGTCCTTGCCGACCCACAGCCAGATCAAAAGCCAAATCAGGCTGAGAGCGCCCATGAACGCCCAGGCAAACCGCCAGCCGTTGCTGTCAATGAGCGAAACCAGCAGCGGAGCCGAGGCCACAGCGCCCACAAAAGCGCCGAAGTTGACGGTCGAATAGACGAGCCCGCGCTTTTCTTCGGGAAACCATTTGTTCAGGTGGCTGACCACCGTCGCCCAAAACGGGCCTTCGCCGATGCCAAGCAGCACCCTCGCGACCACGAGCATCGGCAATCCGGCGATCGCATAAGCGCCAAACTGGATGACCGTCCAGGACAAAGCCATGATGGCGAGCATCTTTTTCGTCCCGATCCGGTCCGAGAGCGCCGCCCCCAGGATTCCGGCGATCGAGAAAAACCAGAAGAAGCTGCTTCCGACCAGCCCCCACTCTTTTTGCGACAGGGAAAACTCTGCCATAATCGGTACCGCAGAATAGCCCGCAATCGTTTTGTCCGCATAGTTAATCATGTACAGCACGAACAGCATGACCATGGTGATTCTCGCCATCATGTGAATCACTCCATTCAAGTATGGGATGGAAAGCAGATTCGGCGCAGCCAGCTCAGCCTTTTTGCAGCCGCACCCTCCCGATGCCGTTGTCCATTTCGATAACCGTGCCGTACGGTTCGCAAAGCGCCCGCAGTCCGAGCAAAATCTCCGGGTTCGCGCTCAGTCTCGGCCAGCCCATCCGATAGACAGGCTGCTCGAAGCCAAGCTCAATCGGGTGCAGCTCCAGCTCGACCAGCTCGCCATTTTGCATACTCCACAGCGGAATGACCGACTGCCACACCTCTTTGTGCACGCACAAGCCGCGCGTGTAGTTCGCGCTCATCGCCTCCAGCGCGTCTGCGACGTTGTGCGTATGGTCCAGCCCGTAATGTTCGTAAAAATCGGCCGGCTGCGTCGTCACTAACTCGGTCTGGAAGACGAAATCGCCCAGGCTGTAAAAGATCGGCCTGTTTTTGTAAATTTCGATGCCGCGCAGCAGATGCGGACCGTGCCCAACCACGGCATGCGCCCCGGCGTCGATACACGCTTTGGCGAAAACAGGCAAAAAGTCTGCGGGCACCTCTTTGGCATCGCCTTTCATCTCATGCGCGTGAATGCTGACCACGACGTAGTCGGCGCGCCGCTTCGCCTCCCCGATCCGCTGCACGATCCGGGCCCGATCGCGCGGATGCGGCTGAGTCGTCGTCCCCTCCTCTTCTCCCGCCATAAAGCGGGCGTTTCCGAACAAAAAAACGTCTTTGCCCGGATCGTTCATGAAGCCTTCCTCGATCAATAGCTTGTTGAAGGCGTTGATGTCTGTCACAGCGGCAATCTCTTGCAGCCTGGCGAGCTTTTCCGGCTGCAAATAATGCGTCATGACGTAGCGCAGCGGATTGATTCCGGGGCGGCCGATGCTGTCTGGACGCTGTTCGCCCGCCGCCCACCACGGATGGAACGTCGATGTCGCCGCGATCAAGGCCACTCTCGCCGACTCGCATTCGAGATAGCGGGGAGCGGACGCCTCCGCGAGATTTTTGCCAGCGCCGGCATGGACGAAGCCGTATTCATTCAGGTGGCGCTCCGTCGCTTCCAGCCCGCCGTACAAATAGTCGAGCGTGTGATTGTTCGCCCAGCCGATCATGTTAAAGCCATAGTCCTTCAATACCTGCAACGAAGCTGGCGGCGACATCGCCCAGGTGCCGCCGCTTTGCGCGCTCGGATAGCCTTCGTTGTCGTGCACGGTCGACTCCAGATTGGCGATGCGCACATCGGCACGATGCAGCAAACGGGCTACTTCCTGAAAAGCGTGATCGCGATAAGGCAAGTCGCATGTGAGAAAGCTGTCGCCTGTAGCGGCGAACCAAACGGGCAAAGACATGGCTGCATCCTCCCTTACTTTTTTGATAAGCGTTGGATTTTAATAGATCGAAAAGTCTTCTTCCTCTTCTCCGACGAAGGAGTAGAGCTTCGAGCTGATCTCATCGTAGTGCTGCAGCCGTTGTTGCACACGCGCAGCATCGTGGACCATCACCCCTTTGACGAGGACATTCAGCACCGAAAACAGCGTAGGCATGCCGCTGGTCGCAACAGGCTGCGGCGTCGTGATTTTCAGCAGCAGATCGGCAGCCTGGCTGATCGGCGACAGCTCGCCCTCGGTAATCGCGAGCACTTTTGCCCCCAATGCCTTGGCGGAATGCACCATGGCGACCGTCTCGCTCGGATGGCGCGGAAAAGAAAGCGCAATGACGAGCCACTCCTGCTCGCGTTCGGTCAAAAAGTAGTCGGCGTTGTCGACCGCGCCCGTGTACAGGTGGGTGTTGCCCTTGATCGCGTTCAAGGCGGAAAACAGCCACTTCGCCGGGATGTGGCACCAGCGAAACCCTACGACGACGATCCGGTGCGCCGCCATAATGCTTTGCACAGCCTGATGCAGCAAGCCGTAGTCGATCTGCTGCAAGCTTTGCTGGAGGTAGGCGATGTCGGTTTCGATGACCTGGTGCGCGTAATTGTCGCGGGTGAGCGCAGCTTCGGTGTCGCGGTATTTCTGGATCGGCCCCTTTCTCTGGTCGCCGATCAACAGCGACTTTTTGATCTCCTCCTGCAACTCTGTGTAGCCGGAATAGCCCAGCGCGTAGCAAAAACGAATGACGGTCGCCTCACTCGTATTCGTCAGCTCCGCGATTTTTTTGGCCGTATGGATAGCTAGCAGGCTCGGCTTTTCGAGGGCGATTTTGGAAATGATCTTTTGGCTGGCGGTCAAATGGCCGTATTGCTTGCGAATGCGTTCTTTTACGTGCTGGTGCTGATCCTGATCCATACCGAAAAGACTCCTTTGCGTTTCGTTTGGTGCAAGTTTTGAGAATAGTATATCTTTTGCATTAATTCACTTCAATACATATTGAAAAATGTAGTTTATCCTTCAGTTTGCTGCCTGCCATCGCTGTACGACCGGAACTCCATCCGGATGGAAACACACTCGCAGCGAAGCGCACGGCAGCCACAGCAGACCATGCACACGCGCGGCGCGATCCTGAAAGTAGCGTTCGGTGCGTGCTCACAAGCCTTTGACATCGTTTCGGGTTCGTATGATACACTATGGTTCAAACAGCCACCCAAGGAGGTACGCCAGGATGGGCACAGCCACACACGAAGATGCGATTCGCACCCTCTACCGGCAAGTCATTCGCGGCTGGAACGAACACAGTGCATCCGGCATGTCCGCTCCGTTCGCGGCAGACGGCGAGCTTATCGGCTTTGACGGCAGCCATCTGATCGGACGAGCCGCCATTTTTACGCACCTGCACGACGTTTTTTCCCACCATCTGACTCCCCCCTTTGTGTACAAAATCAAGTCCGCATGCCTGCTCAGCGAGGAAGTGGGGATGGTTCGCGCCATGGTCGGCATGATCCCTCCCGGAAAAGACGAGCTTGATCCAGCGCTCCATGCGCACCAGACGCTCGTAGCGAAAAAGCAGGGCGAGCAGTGGGAAGCCGTACTGTTTCAAAATACGCCTGCACAGTTTCACGGACGGCCCGAGCTAGTCGAGCAGTTTACAGAGGAGCTGCGGCCGTTGGTGCGGCAACAGTTGTTTTGACGTTGCGGCTTTCCCCGTGCCGCATTGTGTGTTTGCCCTTGATCCCTTAGTGCCTGCGTGCCGCTCACAGCAAAAGCCCTCAACCTGTCGGTGAGGGCTTTTGGCATTGCTTTTGTTGCTGTATGCTGTTTCTTGCAACGGTGACTACAACTCCGCCTTCCGCTGCTTCCTCAGCGCGTAGCGATGCTTCGCCTTTTCGTGCTGGAGGCGCTCCTCCTCGGTTTCCGGGATGACGGCGGGCACCAGCGTCGGCTTGCCTTGCTCGTCGAGGGCGATCATCGTCAAGTACGCTCTCGCGGTCATGCGTTTTTCGCCTGTCAACAGATTTTCCGACTCCACCTTCACGAACACTTCCATCGACGTGTTGTGCGTCCAGGTGACGTACGCTTCCAGGTTGATCGCTTCCCCTGTCTTGATCGGCGCGAGGAAATCGAACGAATCGCTGGACGCGGTGACTACCGGCTTGCGGCAATGGCGCATCGCCGCGATGCAGGCGATCTTGTCGACGTACGCCATTACTTTGCCGCCGAAGATCGTATTGTGATGGTTCGTATCCGGCGGGAAGACGAGGTCTGTCAAAAAAGTTCTCGACTGCCCGACAGGCCGTGCTTCTGTTGCGATCTGGGCTTCTGTTGCCATCTGTACTGCTCCTCTCGCTCATGCTTATGCTTTTTGTGCCAGGCGGTTTCGTACTGCGTGTGTCGCCGCTACCATGTTTTTCAGAGACGCGATTGTTTCCTCTCGGCCCCGCGTCTTCAGCCCGCAATCCGGGTTGATCCAGAATTGCCCTGGCGGCAGGACTTGCACGCCGCGGGACACCATTTCCTCGATCTCGGCCACAGCCGGAACGCGCGGGCTGTGGATGTCGTAGACGCCGAGGCCGATCCCTTTGTCGTACGTGCACGTCCCGAACACCGAGACGAGCTCGCCGTGGCTGCGGGAAGTTTCGATCGAGATCACATCGGCATCCAGCTCGCTGATGGCGTCGATGAAATCGTGGAATTCGCAATAGCACATGTGCGTATGAATTTGCGTGCCAGGCTCGACTGTCGAGGTAGCGACCCGGAACGACTTGACCGCCCAGTCCAGATACGCGGCTCTGTCTGCCTGCTTGAGCGGCAAGCCTTCCCGCAATGCCGGCTCATCCACCTGAATCATGCGAATGCCCGCCGCTTCCAGCGCCTCCACCTCTTTGCGCAGCGCCAGCGCGATCTGCTCGCACACTTCCTGACGGGAGACGTCGTCGCGCACGAACGACCAGTTTAAAATCGTGGAAGGACCTGTCAGCATCCCTTTCACTGGTTTATCCGTCAACGACTTGGCATATACGCTCTCCTTGACCGTCATCGGGGAGACGAACTGCACGTCGCCGTAAATGACCGGCGGTTTGACGCAACGGGAGCCGTACGACTGCACCCAGCCGTTTTTCGTGAAAACGAAGCCGTCGAGCTTTTCTCCGAAATATTCCACCATGTCTGTCCGCTCGAACTCGCCGTGCACCAGCACATCCAGGCCGATCTGTTCCTGAATGGCGATCCACTCGCGGATTTGCTCCTGAATGAACGCATCGTACTGTTCGACGGTCCAGTTTCCTTTTTTGAACTGCTGTCTGGCCTGGCGAACTTCTGTCGTCTGCGGGAAGCTGCCGATCGTCGTCGTTGGCAGCAGCGGAAGCTTCCACGTCGCCTGCTGAATCTCGCGACGCTCGTGGAACGGCACTGCCCGCTTCGCCGCTGTCGACGCCAGCGCTTTTCTCGCCTCCTGCACTTCCTGGCGGTTCCGTGCCGGAGATTGGGCCAAGCGCTGCAAGTCTTTCTCGTTCTGGGCGATTTCCTTCGAGATAACATACTTTCCATATTGGAAACCTTGGACTAATAAGCGCACTTCAGCCAATTTCTCATCGGCAAACGCCAATGCGACGCGCACTTCTTCCGGCAAATCGGTTTCGTCTTCGACGGTAACCGGAACGTGCAGCAGGCTGCTCGACGGCTGAACCCATACCCGCTCTGGGGCTACTACGGTGCACAACGTTTTGACCAACTCCCACTTTTCCTCCAGGGCCGAGCGCCAAATGTTGCGTCCGTCGATGACCCCGGCGCCGAGCACTTTGTCTTGCGGAAAACCGTGCGTCGTCAAGTTGGCCAGGTTCGCTGTTTTCCCGTGAACAAAATCAAGGCCCAAACCGTGGACAGGCAGTTCAATCAGCTCCTCGTACCAGTCCACCGCTTCAAAGTACGTCTGCACCATCAGCTTCAGGTGCGGCAGCGCCTGGCTGAACTGCTCGTACACGCGACGAATGAGCACTTTGTCTTGCCCGGTAAGATCGAGGACAAACGCAGGCTCGTCGATCTGCACCCACTCGACGCCGTGCAGTTCCAACTCGCGAAGGACGTCCACGTACAGCGGCACGATCTGATCGACGACGCGTTCAAATTCGTCTTTGGCATACCCTTTGGACAGCTTGACAAACGTGTACGGCCCGACGATGACAGGCTTGCCGGCGATCCCTAGCTGATCTCTCGCCTCCAGGTACGCTTGCAGCGGCCTGTTTTCCGTCAAGACAGGCGTGCGCTCGCCGAACTCGGGGACGATATAGTGGTAGTTCGTGTTGAACCACTTGGTCATTTCGCTGGCGACCGCGTCTTTGTTGCCGCGCGCCATCGCAAAATACGTAGCCAGCGGCACCGGACCGCCCGCATACGCGAACCGCTTCGGAATCAGGCCGAACATGACCGCCATGTCGAGCATGTGGTCGTAGAAAGTAAAGTCGTTGACCGGAATCCAGTCGATCCCCTTTTTTTGTTGTTTGACCAGGTGCTGCTTGCGAATTTGCTCCATTTGCGCAAGGAATGTCGTCTCGTCGAGTTTCCCCGCCCAAAAAGCTTCCAGTGCCTTTTTCCACTCGCGATCTTTGCCGATCCGCGGATATCCCAAGTTGCTGCTTTTCATTTGCTTCCTCTCCATCCTTTGCGATCATTTTTTCGATTTCGCCCAATAAAAAAGGCATCTCCAACGATCAGAAAGAACGTTAGAAATGCCAAATAAACACTGAGATCACAGCATCCTAACACCTCCCTATCTCCCGTAGGTTAAGCAGTGTTGTCGAAACAGGCAGGTCTCCTGACTTGAGGATCATGATCTGCACAACGCCTTCCCAGTCAGCTCGACCAGTGGCCAAAAGTTGTGCAAACTCCCCTCATACAGTGGCGGGACCGTGTCGGATTCTCACCGACTTCCCTTTTCATCCTTGCGCCGATATTCATCGCCAAGGAACCTGTCTCCACTCATATGAAATTGTCGGTATGAGTGCATGTGCCCCAAAAATGGGCGGGACACACCTTTCTTCATACAGTAACACGTAAACCAGTTTTTGTCATGCTAAACTATTTCCACTTTGCAAACTGATGTCAACGTTCAGGCTGCTTCCTCATAATGCCTGTCCTATTGCTTGGTCAGGCGAAGCTCACGCGCGCGCAGCGATGGTTTGCGCATCAAATAAACGAGGTAGCCGCCAACGCCCCCGATCAATGCAGGCAGCAGCCAGCCCAGGCCGATCGTGTACATCGGCAAGTAGCGGGAAAAGACGTCGTTGATCGCCGCAAGCTCGACCCCGGCAGCATTCAGCCCGTCAAACAGGCTGACGAGAAACGTACCGAACAAGCTGCCTTGATACACCTCTGGCCGACCGCCAAACCCTTGATGCAAAAACGTCAAAAAGATCAGCGAGATGGCGATTGGGTACATCGTCGTCAAAATCGGAACAGACACCTTGATGAGCGCAGTCAACCCGATATTGGCGACGAGCGTACTGAACACAGCCAAAATGACGGCAAACTTTTTATACGAAATGCGCGGAAACATCGCGTGGAAATACGACGAGCACGCCGTAATCAATCCGACGCTGGTCGTCAGGCACGCCGCAGTAATCATCAGGCCGAGCAGCAGGCCGCCGTAAGAACCGAAGTAATAATTCGACACTTTGGCCAAAATTTGCGCCCCGTTTTCCAAATGGCCGAGCTTTTCCACGCTGGAAGCGCCCATGTAGGCAAGCACCGAGTAGAAAAACGCCAGGAGCGCACCCGCAATCAGCGTTGCTTTGGCGCACGTCAGCAAAATTTGCTTTTTCGACGTAACCCCTTTTTCCTTGATCGCATTGACGATGATGATGCCGAATACAAACGCCCCGAGCGCGTCCAGCGTCAAATAGCCGTCCTGGAATCCTTTGAAAAACGCCTTGGACTGGTAATCGCCCACTGGCGCTTGCAGCTCGCCAATCGGATACACAATCGCCGTCAGGACGATGATGCCGATAAACGTCAGCTTCATCGGTGTCAAGACTTTTCCGACTACATTGATAATTTTTCCTGGATTGAGCGACAACAGGCAAGCGAGCGTGAAGAACAAGACGGTAAACACAATCAACGGCAAAGGCCCGGCCTGCTCGGACAAGAACGGCTTGATCCCGATCTCAAACGAAACATTCCCGGAGCGCGGAATCGCAAAAAACGGCCCGATCGCCAAATAGAGCAAAATCGTGAAAACAAGACCGAACAGCGGGTGCACACGGCTTGCGAGCGAACGCAAATCGTCTTTACCTGAATACACCAACGCTGTAATTGCCAAAAGTGGCAAGCCAACCCCTGTCACGAGAAAACCGGCGTTGGCTTCCCAGACGTTCGTTCCCGCCATCTGTCCCAGCATCGGTGGAAAAATCAGGTTGCCTGCTCCGAAAAACAGCGCAAACAGCATAAATCCGATGATGACGATAAACGAATATGAAACTTTTTGAAGCATGACAAAAACCTCCTGTGAGTAAGAACGAAGGGCCTTGTAAGGAACCCTCAGATTAGTGAAAAAATTCACGAAGTCTAGCGGCTCGTCCAGCCTCCAGCCAAACTGGATAACACTGGATTCATTGTCAGATAAATCAGTCCTCCAGACGCATGACACGATGATTCTGCGACTCTCGTCACTGCCGCTTTGCTGTTCCAGCCTAAGCCCAACTCGGCTCGACCGGATGGCAATCAAAAGAGCCGACACATCATTTATTTATAACATAAATATGAATGAAAAGGTATTTTAAAATGAAGAATTCTTTTATTCCTTTCTATAAAAGATTCTTGATCGAGAAAATCTCACAGGAAGGAATGTGGGCAACTCATCCGCTACTTCGCGCGCGCCTGTGCATGCGCGCCGCTCGCCCCTTTTCGCGTAACGGGCACGACAAAAAGGCTGCCGTCTGTAGACAGCAACCCTTTTAAACGATCGTTTAACTTTTTTACTCAAAGCGAAAATCGTCATCCGTCAGCGGCTCGACGTTGAGCGTGCGGACGTAGCCATTGCCTTTTTTCGAGAAGAAATCATGCTGCTTCGTGTGCGTGCGAATCCCGTTCAAGACGATCGGGTTGACTTCCTCCTCGGGGAAAAACGGCTCCAGCCCCAGATTCATCAACGCTTTGTTCGCGTTGTATCGCACGTAGGCCAACACCTCGTCCGCCAGGCCAATCTCTGTGTACAAGGAGACAGTGTACTCCTCTTCGTTTTGGTGCAGCTCGTGCAATAGCGCGTACAGCTCCTCTTTGACCGTCGCCTGCTCCACGACGCTGAGCCGCTGGTACACTTCCTGCGCGAGCACGCCGACGTACAGGCCGTGAATGCTCTCGTCCCGGACGATCAGGTCGATGATTTCGCCGCTGCTCGTCATCTTGCCCTGCCCGGCCAAAAAGAGCGGGTAGAAAAAGCCGCTGTAAAACAGGTAGCTTTCCAAAAAGACGGAGGCGACCATCGCCATGTACAAATCTTTTGGCGTCTCGATCTCCTGGTAGCGCTTTGCGATCAGCGCCGCTTTCTTTTGCAGATGCGGACTCTGCTCCACCCAGGCAAAAATTTCGTCAATTTCCTCCGTGGCCGCGAGCGTCGTGAAAATGCTGCTGTACGATTTGGCGTGGATTTGCTCCATCATGCCCATGAAAGCCAGGACGGCTTTGCGCTGCAGCCCGTCCACATGCTCCATGATTTTCGGCATCCCGACGCCGCCTTGCACGGTGTCGAGCAAAGTCAGTCCGCCGAGCACTTTTTTGTACGTGTCCCGTTCCGAAGCGCTGAGCTCCATCCAGGACATTTTGTCATCCGAGAGCGGAATCTCGTCATCGGTCCAGAACTGCATGATGTTCTGGTTCCAAAACGTCATCGTAAAATCGTCGTCTGGCCTGTTCCAATTGACAGCTTTCATTAGGGCGTTCCTCTTCTCTGAAAAAACTTTGTTCCATGCCGGATGGTTCCTCACAGTAAACGGCTTAAACGGCGCAGCTAATGCACTCTTCTACCGTCAAATGCTTGGTGCGCGTGTAGTAGAGCGACTTCAAGCCTTTTTTCGCGGCGTAAATATAGTAGCGCGCCAGCTCTCTGGTCGAGATGTTGCTGTTGACGTGCAGCACGGTGGAAATGCCTTGGTCCACATGCTCCTGGATTTCGGCGATCAGATCGATCACTTTGAACTGGTCGATCACATAGGCAGATTTGTAGTAAAAATAGTTTTCCTGCGACAAATACGGCATCGGGTAGTAGGTCGTCGAGTTCGCGTACGTTCTCGTTTCGATGTGCTCGACAACCGGCATCACGCTCGACGTCGCATTCTGAATGTAGGAAATGCTCTGCGTCGGCGCAATCGCCAGACGGTACGCGTGATACAGTCCGTTCTTCTGCACCTTTTGCTTGAGCGCGGCCCAATCCTCCGGCGTCGGAATGTGCATGCCTGCGAACAGTTGCTTGCCTTTTTCCGTGCGCGGACGGTAGTCGTTTGCGAGGTATTTGTCAAAATACGTGCCTTTGGCGTACTCCGACTGCTCGAAGCCCATGAAGGTTTCCCCTTTGGCCATGGCGATCTCCATGCTCATTTCCAGCGAGTAGAAGTTCATCATCATGAAGAACGTGCGGGCGAAGTCTTTTGCTTCCTCGCTCTCGTAGGCGATCTTGTTTTTCGCCAGGTAGCCGTTCAGGTTCATCGCACCCAGCCCGACGGAATGCAGCTCGCGGTTGGCCTTTTGCACGCCTGGCGCATTTTCCACGCGGGTCACATCGCTCACGGCGGTGATCGCCTCGATGCCCTCGCGCACGGATTCGCGCACTTTTTTGTGCTCCATCACGTTGACGATGTTCAAGGAAGCGAGATTGCAGCTAATGTCGCGGCGGATGATGTCCGGCTCGCCGTAGTTGGTAATCGTGGACGTCTCCTGGAGCTGGAAAATTTCCGTGCACAGGTTGGACATTTTCACGGAGCCGATGTCCTTCAGCGCGTGATTTTTGTTCGCGTTCGTCTTGTTCATGATGTACGGGTAGCCCGACTCCATCTGGATCATCGCGATCTTGGTGAGCATTTCGCGGGCGCTCATGACTACCTTTTTCTTGACGCGCTCGTTTGCCACCAGCTCGTCGTACATCTCGTCGAGATCCAGATCATCCAGATGGGCGCCGTACTCCTTGTAGACGGAGTAAGGAGCGAACACTGTCAACGGCTTGTTTTCCTCTGCCAGCTTGTAAAACACATTCGGCACGATCAGGCCGATCGACAGCGTCTTGATCCGCGACTTTTCATCGGCATTGATCTTTTTGCAATCGAGAAACTCGTTGATATCCCAGCCGAAGATGTTGTAGTAGGCTGCCCCGGAGCCTTTGCGCTGCCCCATCTGATCGGCGTAGGAAAACGCGTCCTCCAGCAGCTTGAGTACAGGCATGACGCCCTTGGCTGCGCCCTCGACGCCTTTGATCGGCTCTCCGCGCCCGCGCAGCTTGGACAGGTTGACGGCCACGCCGCCGCCGATTTTCGAAAGCTGCATGCAAGTGCCGAGAACGTAGTTGATCGAGTTCAAGGAGTCGTCCATTTCCAGCAGGAAGCAGGAGACCATTTCGCCGCGGCGGCTTTTCCCCGCATTGAGGAACGTCGGCGTCGCCGGCTGGAGTCGCTGGTCCATCATCGACACGGTCAGCCGCTTCGCCAGTTCGAAGTCTCCGCGCCCGAGCGAGAGCGCCACAATCGCCACCCGATCCGGGTACTGCTCCAGATACATCGATTTGTCGTCTGTTTTCAGGGCGTAGTCTTTGTAAAACTTGGAGATAGCCATGTACGAAGCGAATTGAAAACCAGCGTCATGCGCCAGGCGGAACACTTCATCGACCTGTTCAACCGTGTAGCTTTCATACACATTTTCATAAAAGTCATTTTCGATCAAATAGTCCATGCGCTCTTTCACGCTGTTGAAGGTCATCGTCTTCGCCTGTACTTCTTCCATGAAGACCGCGACTGCCTCTCTGTCCTTTTCCAGTTGGTAAAATCCGTCGCTTCCTCGCTGCATCAGTTGGTTGTTCAATTCAATGTGTCGCAATTGCTGCCACCCCACTCGTAAATTGTTCCACGTCACGGCCGGTACCGGACAGTTCGAATTTGGAAATGACCGGAACGCCATATTGGCTGGCGATCGTGTCTGCGCTTTTGGCAAAGCTGGCTCCCCAGTTGCGGTTGCCGCTGGCTGACACGCCGCGCAAATAGACATGATTCCGCTTCAGAAAACGGTCCACCTTCTCCGGCACCTGGCCAAAGCCTGTCGTGTACGTGACCAGAATGAAC
Source organism: Brevibacillus agri (assembly GCF_004117055.1). Lineage (NCBI taxonomy): Bacteria > Bacillati > Bacillota > Bacilli > Caryophanales > Paenibacillaceae > Brevibacillus > Brevibacillus agri. Next base: position 2,898,187 of record NZ_CP026363.1, on the reverse strand, counting down.
GGCTCGTCGATCACCATCTCCGGATCAATCTCCACGTGCGGCAGATCGAGCTTGCTGACGAATCGTCTCACGTTTCCTGTTTTCGAATCAAAAGCGATTAACATGTCCCTCATCCTTTACTGCTGTTCTATACTTTTTTAGCCAAAGTAAAAGCGCATCCGACGCCAAAATGTCGAATGCGCATGATGATCCCCATCGTATCCATCCGCCGAAAAACGAATGGAGCGCTCGAACACTTCCCTATCTCCCGTAGGTTACACAGTGCTGACGGTCAGGCAGGTCTCCTGGCTCGGGGTCATCGCTCCATTCGTGCCTTCCCGATCGGCTGAATCAGTGGCGCAAAAACCAAATGGAACTCTCTCATCACAGTGGCGGGACCGCGTCGGAATTTCACCGACTTCCCTATTAAGTCTACCAAATATAGCGTGGCAAACACCTGTCCGCATCAATATGTAGTTGGTAAAACTTACTTTACCTCAATATATCGTAGGAGTCAAGCTCGGCATGCTCTATTTTGGCGACTGATAATCTCTCTCATTTCTCTATTGCCAATCTCTGGTTTGCGTCCATATAATAGGTTTCATGCACAAAAAAGGTAACGCCACCGGCCGATTGGAGAGTGACCCCTGATGGAAAGCACGGTTTATGAAGCAGTAGCCATTCCGCGTTCGCAAACGAGAAAAATGACATACAACGACCGCACGTTCCACATCTTCGTCAGCATCCCCGACGTGGCTTTGCCGCCGTCCGGCTTCCCGGTCATTTACTTGCTGGATGCCAACTCGGTGTTTGGCACCATGACCGAAGCGATTCGCCTGCAATGCCGGGTTCCGGAAAGAACGGGCGTCGATCCGGCCATCGTCGTCGGCATCGGCTACCCGACAGAAGCGCCGTTCCACCCATCGCGCTACTACGACTTCACCCATGTCGTTCCCGCATCCGAGCTGCCCGCTCATCCGCGCGGCGGCGAATGGCCGGAAATGGGCGGGGCAGAAGGCTTCCTCAGCTTCATCGAAGACACGGTGAAGCCCGCGATCGAAAAGGACTTGCCCGTCGACCGCACGCGGCAAACGATTTTCGGACATTCGCTCGGCGGCTTGCTCGTGCTGCATGCCTTGCTGACCCGGCCACACGCGTACCAATGCTACATCGCCGGCAGCCCGTCGATCCACTGGAACGAAAGCGTCCTGCTGGAAGAGGAGCGCCGCCTGCCGTCCCTGCTCACAGACGACTTGCGGGTCAGAGCGCTGCTCGCCATCGGGGAGCTGGAAAACGACGGCCGCTTCCACGTCAACGTCAAGGCGCAGGCGATGGCTGAACGGTTGTCCGCCATGGGCAACGGGCAGATCGAAGCGTCGTTCCGCCAATTTCCGGACGAAAACCACACGTCTGTCCTGCACGTCCTCATCAGTCACGCCATTCGCTTTGCTTCCAAGCCAACTGCCCGCTAGTCAGGGCAGTTTTTTCTTTGCCTCGCTCCATGCACACAAGCAAGCAAACAAGGCAGTCGGCACACGCAAAAAACCGCCCATACGAAAACGATGAGCGGCCATGCATGCACTACTGCTCTTTTCGCCTATTGCAGAGACAACACCTTGTTGATCTGCGGCAGCTCCTCGATGGCAGCTACGACAGTTGGCGTAATCTCTTCGTCGGTGACGCAAATCAACAGGGCGTTTTTCCCCTTTTGCTCACGCGACACATTCATCTTGGAAATATTGATCTCGTGGTCAGCCAGCTTGCGGGACACGTCGTAAATGACGCCCGGATAGTCGGTATGGTGCACCAACAGACCGTGAGCGCCCGGAGGGATCCGACAGGCGCAGTAGTTGATCTCGCTGATGTACACTTCGCGCCAGTCCTGGGCAAACGTGTATTTGTTCGCTCCCACGCGCAAATTCGCCAGATGGTTGGCGTACTCGCCGGAGCTGTTTTGAACCGAAACGCCGCTGCCAAGTCCATCCACCAGAAGCGAAGCGATCTCTTCTTTATTTTCATGGGCCAAAATGCTCAGGGACGCCCCTGCGAGCTGCGGCTCCAGTCTGCGAATCAATTGGGCCAATTCACGAAGTCCAGCATATTGGGTCATGTAATCCCCTCACTCTCCCAGTCAGGTTAATCCTTAATGCGGAAGAATCCACTCTTCCGGTTCCTTGATAATCGAGGAATGGTTATCGGAGCGATACCAGGCTGTCAGGCTTTGCCCATCTTTCGTGTACACGATGCGATAGATGGTGTTGCCCTTTCCGCTTTTCGGGAAGGGACTCTCCTCGGGAGGAACCACTGTCACACCACCCGCTTCAATCACGCCACCCTTTTCCTTGATGACGCTCTCGATCACGGTCATGTGCTCGTTGCTCGTGGCCGACATCCCCACGTAAGCGAGTATTCCCAGCAAAAGCGCTCCCGCCAAAAACGAAACAATAATCACTTTTGACTTTTTCGTAGCATCCACCAAGCGCTTCCCCCGTTATTCAATTCTCTTTGTCGATCAAACGCACCTTGTCAATCGTACCTCCGCCCAGGCACACTTCCCCATCGTAAAAGACGACGGCTTGGCCAGGAGTAACCGCTTTTTGCGGCTCGGCGAAAACGACTTCTACGGTGTTGCCCTCGCGGATGTGCACCGTCACTTGCTGGTCCGGCTGGCGATAGCGGAATTTCGCGGTGCACGCAAACGATTCGGTCGGCTTGTTCGCGCTCACCCAGCTTACGTCTGTCGCCAGCAAGCTACTCGAATACAGGCGGGGATGGTTGGAGCCTTCGCCGACGATCAAGACGTTGCGCTCCAGGTCTTTGTCCACCACAAACCACGGCTGGCCGGTCTTGCCGTGCCCGCCGCCAATCCCCAGGCCTTGGCGCTGGCCGAGCGTGTAGTACATCAGGCCGTCATGCTGCCCGATCACGTCTCCGTCTACCGTTTCGATATTGCCGGGCTTGGCTGGCAAGTAGTTTTGCAAAAACTCGCGGAAGTTGCGTTCGCCAATGAAGCAAATCCCTGTGCTGTCCTTCTTTTTCGCGGTGTAAAGCCCGGCTTCTTCGGCAATTTTGCGCACCTCGGGCTTCGGCAAATGCCCGATCGGGAACATCGTTTTTGACAACTGCTCCTGGCCGAGCACATTGAGGAAGTACGTCTGGTCTTTGTTGTTGTCCGCGCCGCGGATCAGCTTGTACTCTCCGTCGATGAACTTCACCTGCGCGTAATGGCCGGTGGCGATGTAATCGGCTCCCAGGTCCATGACCTTGGCGAGCAGCTCGCCGAACTTGATTTCACGGTTGCACATCACATCAGGATTCGGTGTGCGCCCGCGTTTATATTCATCCAAAAAATACTGGAACACCTTGTCCATGTATTCTTTTTCAAAATTCACGGTGTAGTATGGAATGCCAATTTGTTCACAGACGCGCCGGACATCCTGGAAGTCTTCTTCCGCCGTGCAGTGGCCGAATTCATCGGTATCATCCCAGTTTTTCATGAAGATGCCGATGACGTCATATCCCTGTTGCTTGAGCAGGTAAGCCGTCACGGAGGAGTCGACCCCGCCGGACATGCCGACAACGACGCGTGTATCTTCTGGTCGTTTCATAGTCTTTCTCCTCTTGATTTAATTTGTCCATCTACAGATTACCATGTTTCGTCCAACAATTCATGTTTTGTTGCACTTTTGTCGGCCTAATGTGAAAAACGCCTGCCGCAATGGACAGCGACAGGCGTTGATGAGCACGTTATTCACTTTGGGAAACTTCGTCTTTAATCTCGGAGCGGAACCCTTCGATGCTCTCTGCACGGCGCTGGTTTTTCGCCTCGATGTTCGCTCATTCCTCTTCGGAAATCTCGCCCGCGTGTGCCGCCAGGTAATCTTCCGACTCGCGAATGCTCTCTTCCGTGTTTTGCAGCATTTCTTGCAGCTTGGCTGCGTTGTCAGAACGATCGTCCGGTTTTGCCATGAAAAACACTCCTCACTTTGCCAGTATGATTCACTACCTGTACCATTGTGCTTCGTTCGCGGAACAATTATGTATGATAGGATAGAGAGAACGGACTTTGCGAAAAAGAAGGTTTTTCACATGGCTTCTCTGGATTTTCTGGAACGAAAGCTGCTGCGGATCATAGCGGAGACAGACCCTGTCCGGCTCAAACGCCAATGGGTGAGCAAGCGCGCCGAGTCTTCCGGCGAAAGCGAGCAGCGCAAACGAATCGCCCTCTTGCTGCGCAGGCTCGACAAGTTGCCGCCAGCCAAGCGTCGCGAGGTGCTGGATTTGCTCGCGCAGTTCAACTGGAACGGATAGGGCATTAGCGGATGGACGGACCGATGTGCCAGTGCCCGTCTGTTTTCAGCATGCGCCTCACGTCTACTATCGCCTCGCGATGGAGCGGGCCGTAAATGTGCGGATACAAAAGCCCGTCCTTGGCCTGCTCGTACTTCACGGGCGAAGGCGATTTTGTCTCGTCCACGACGAGCACGTACAACTCCTCATCGAACGCGCCGTACACCCGGTCTGCTACCTTGCCGAGCAGCTCCTCGCCTTTTGTGGCGTGAATGAACCCTTCCTGCTCGTAGTCGCGAGGCAGGTAATGGTCTTTGTCCGCCCATTTCTCCCAATAAGCTTTTGGGCACATACAATAAATGATCGATGGCTGCATGTTGTGTTCTCTCCCTTGTCGCACCGCTTTATTTTTTCCCCATCGCCTTGTTGAGATGGCGCATGGCTTTATCGAAAAACATCTGGTCGAAGGCGCCCTGATCGAACTTCCATTCAATGAAGTTTTTCAACGAATGCAAATCTACCCACGCATCCTTCGCTTGCGGGTTGCGGTCAGGCACTTCGCCCGTGACTTCTCCTTCGTAGACCAGCTTCGCCATCTCTGCCGGGTGCATCCCGATCTGATAGGCGATCTGGTGTAGCGCTATTTTCATGGAATCCCCCTGCTCTGTCCATTCTGGTTTCAATTATTCATCTATTTTGCCAGTCTTTTTCCTCCATGCCAACCCCTGCTCTCTCCGGCGAAAAAGGATTTCCGCTTGCGTCCGCATTTTGATAGAATGAACGCACAAAAAGTCACGACGCTGGAGGATTACAAGTCATGTCCACTTCCGATAACAGACCGCGCAAGCAATGGTACCGCAAAAAAGTGGTCTGGATCCCGCTTTTGTTTGTCGCCTACGTCTTTTTCGTCAACAGCTCCTACCTGGCTGCTCCGCCTGCCGGCTCTCCCTTTTTGCTCGCCCACCGCGGAATGACGCAGACCTTTCACATGGAAGGGCTGACGAACGAGACGTGTACAGCCGAACGAATTTACCCGCCGGAGCATCCGTATCTGGAAAACACGCTGCCGTCCATGAAAGCCGCCTTCGCAGCAGGTGCCGACGTCGTGGAATTTGACGTCCACTGGACGAAAGACGGGCAATTTGCCGTGTTCCACGACTGGACGCTCGGCTGTCGCACGAACGGCGACGGCGTCACCAGAGATTTTACCCTGGCCGACCTGCAGAAGCTCGATATCGGCTACAACTATACGGCAGACGGAGGACGCACCTATCCGTTTCGCGGAAAAGGCATCGGGCTGATGCCGTCGTTAACCGATGTGCTCAAAGCGTTCCCCGACGAGTCTCTGCTCATCCATATCAAGAGCAATGATCCAAACGAAGGACAGGCGCTCGCGGACGCCTTGCAGGCTCTGCCAAAAGAACGGCTGGAAAAGCTGACAGTCTACGGAGGCGACGAGCCGATCGCCGCCGTGAAGAGCCAAATCCCGGAGCTGCGCGTCATCTCGATGGATACGATGAAAAGCTGTCTGATCCCGTACATAGCGGCGGGCTGGTCCGGTTACGTTCCCGACGCCTGCGCCCACACCCAGCTCCACATTCCCGATCAAATCGCGCCATGGCTGTGGGGTTGGCCGAACCGTTTCATGGCGAGAATGGAAGCAGTAAATACGCGCGCCATCCTTGTAGCCGGAAGCGGCGATTTTTCCGCAGGCTTCGATACGCCTGCTGACCTCGACCGGGTGCCTGCTACGTTTACGGACGGTATCTGGACGAACCGGATTGACCGGATCGGACCTGTTTTTCCCGAAAAATTCGCAGGGAACTGAAACGATTGCCAAGCATATTCGTAAATACGAATATAAACCGATCCTACACGACGACTGGGAGTGATGGAGATGTTAAAAAAGCTATTGAAAAATTTACTGGGTAATCACTCGACTTCTTCCCACAAATACCGGAAATACAGCAGCAGCGACTACAAGTATCGCAAAGGATACGGTTCCAGCCACGGACATCGGCACGGGCATGGGCACTCCCATTACGGCAGCTCCCACTACAAGCGGAAGCACTCCAGCAGAAGTTTTTTCAGCAGCTAGGCGGTCCCGTCCCTTGCATGCGCACGCGTAAAAACACTCTGTTTGCCTGACAGCAGAGTGTTTTTTGTCGTTCATACGGTCATTTAGTTAACATAATAAATATTATGTCTCGTTCAAACAAACGCCTTCCTATGCTACAATATGGAAAAGGAGCGTGCACAAATGAACCCTTCCAAATCGTTTTACTATACAGTCGATCACGCCATGGTGGATGAGTACAAAAAAATGCTCGACTTGATGAAAATTCCTTACACGATCGAAGCCCCTGTCGCTTTGCTAAAGGAGGGAGCCGATCAGTATTCGTTCGTGTTCCCGAACATGCCGGGCCGTCTGTACCAGATGGTGAGCAAGCTGTTCAAGGGCGAGGGCAAGCCTTATCCGCAATAGGCAAGCTATCCGGGCAAAAAAAAGGACCCATTTCTGGGTCGAAGATAGGAAGTGGAGAGAATGCATGCTATGTAATATATACTAACATATCACGGTCGATTGTCAACGCTTTTTGGCAATTTTCTTGATTTCGTGTTAGGTTTTCTTACATAATATCTTTTTACTTCCTCATCCAAACGAAAAAGGAGGGCATAGTCGCCCTCCTTCTTTTGTGCCTGCCGCTAAAACTCCAAGCTCAGCCGCGCACATTCACGATCTGCTCCAGCTCAATCCATTCGCTTCTCGTTTCGTTGACCAACTGGACTTTGCGCGCTTTCGGATCGACCCACTTGACCACGCCCCACATGCTTTGCGTGTTGCCGCACTCGCCGTCCAACGAAACCCACCAGCTTACCGTCACCGCGTAATCCTCCATGCCCGAGTCGCGAAGCAAATACAAAAACGATTCGCGCTCCTGCTTCGTGACCCCCGGCGGAGTAGTGCGCTGCCGGGAAGCTTGCCGTCCCGCATAGCTAGTTCCGATCCCCACTTGCTTTCACCCACCCTAACCTGCACAAATCGTTGACGGCGCGCCTCATCTGGCGATCCGCCGCGATTGTGTTGATCTCTATTCCGTTCTCCAGCATTTTGTAGACACGAAGATGTACAGTTGTCAGCACCGGAACCCGCTTCATCACATTGTGGACGGGCACAACTATTGTCTCCAGCAAAAGCCTCACCTCGAACGTACGTTTGTATGTATTATATACGAACAACATGCGAACAAGCAATAAAAAAAAGCAGGATTTCCCTGCTTTCTACTGCGCGGCTTCCTGGGTGATTTTTTTCGGTGTTTTCTCCACGACGTCCAAAAACTTGCCAAAGGTGGAAGCGAGCGTCTGCTGGAACAGCATCCCGAGCACGACAGGCAGCGCGACTGTCGCCGGGAAATACGTAATCGCCATGACCGCTCCGGCACTGATGTTGCGCATCCCGCTGTTAAAGGTCAAGGTCACGATCACATCGCGCTCCCAGCCAAAGAGCCGGGAGATCCACCACCCGAGCAGGTAGCCCAAAATCGCGAGGAAAAGCACGACCAGCGCCATTCCCAGCAGCCTGGCATCAAAGGCGTGGAAATAGCTTGCGACCATCGAGCTGTTGATGGCAACGACGACACCCATGCCCAGCTTGGAAAACGGAGCGAGCTTGGGAGCCAACGTCTTTTTGACCCTCCCCTGCGAAAAATGATGCAGCAGCATCCCGGCAAGCGACGGCAGCACAATCATGTAAAACAGCCCCTGCATCATGTCCCACGTGTCCATCTCCACCTTTGCCCCGAGCAAAACGTACATGCCAAACGGAACGACAAGCGGCGAAATCATCGTATCTAGCAAAATAATCGAAAGCGTCAGGGCAATATTGCCCATGTAAATCGACGACCAGAGAAAGCTGGAGATCCCGGTCGGTATAAGTGCGGCCAACAAAAAGCCTGTGACGACATGCATGTCGTCCGGGTAGAGCAGATGAGCCACTCCCCAGGCGATAAACGGCATCAGCGCATGCAAAATCAGCAAATTGACGACGAGCGGCAGCGGCCGTGTCAATACTTTGGCAAATTCCTTGAACCCCGCTCCCAAACTCCCGGCAAAGGTCATAAAGGCAAACACCCACGGCGACAAAAAGGCATAGGGCTGAAGATGAGTCCCGGCCAACACGCCAATCGCCACACTGCTCGGGGTCAATACCGGCATTATTTTTTCCAATGACTTGTTTACTCTTGCTAAAACATCCACACTCTCCACCTCATTCGCTTCCGAAAACGCTCCACGGATCTTCTCTCACGGCTCAACGAAAAATCCCATCCTCTTATATTACGCACTAGGCAAGTTTATTTCCATAGTAAAGAGATAAACATGGTAAGACAAAGTGTCGAAAAAAATGATTTTATCCGCTCTTGCGCAGGCTGCCAGACAAATCGTTGCATACTTCTCTGTCATCGGGTAAAGCCTAAGGCAAGGAAAGGAGGTATTTTTATGAACGGAATGGATTGGGTAGAATTTATCCGCAAAACCGAAGATAAAATGTACCACCTCCATCGGGCCATTGATGGGATTTGTAATGAGCCGGATTACAAAGAATCCGTTTCTGCCCTGACCGAAGTGGTAAGGGATTATCAAGTGCTGGTTGAGAAAGCGAAAGACGAGCTGCGCGGCGTCGACTTGCATCGTGACCGCGATCATGACCGTGACCGTGTTCATGGCGATTGCTATTAAACGAATCCAACTCCCATCCCGGGAGTTTTTCTTTTGCCCTCGATGCGTTGTTCATCGGCAACCGTTCGCCTCGCCTGCTTGTTCACCGACCGCAAAAAGCCTCGGCCACCTTTTTGGCAAGCCGAGGCGCTAGACCGCTATTACCCTTTCATTTTCTTTTCCAGCTTTTTGCTCGCTTTCTTTTTCTGGCACGCTTCCTTGACATCCGTTGGCCACGGAGCGCCGCTCATCGCTTGCAAATCCATAAACAGCTTCTTGTCAGAGGTCACGTGGATTTTTGAATCCGGAAAAGCCTCCTTCAGCTTGCCAGAGACTTCTTTTTCAATCGACTCCAGCCGAAAGCGGTTGAAATTGCTCACCTTGATCGCCAGGTTCAGGTCTTTGTCGATGTGGACGGCTGCCACTTCGTCAATGCCATCCACCCTGCCTGCAATCGCCTTTGCCTGCTCCTCCCATTCGGTATGGCGCACGGGCGCCGGAGTGCACAACGGCTCCGCGTCGTTTTTCTGCTGGGTTTGCGCGTTGTTCTTGCCCGTGCAGCCCGTAATCGCCAAGACAAGCGCCAAAACAGCAAGGATCGTTCGCATGCGAAACACCTCCAGATCAATTTTCCCTTTCTTTAGGATGACCGGAAATGGAGCATGTATGAATGCGCGATCCTTCCATGGCAAGTTCTCGCCAACGTACAGCCGAAAGTATGGTACAAAAGACCTGAATATGTATGGCTCGCTTTTGTTGCAAGTAAGGCTTTCGTCGCAGCAAAAAACTTGGCTGCGCCAAGACATTGGCAAGGCTTTAGTTGCCCTCATACTGGATAAGAATCTGTATAAAAAAAGCGGTGGCTCCTCTGCATTTTTGAGCCACCGCGGACCCCAAGAACATTGTGAGTCCTCGTATAGAATATACCAAAAGCGCGTCAAAACGCGATAGGAGATCATTGGATGCCGGACGGCAAAAAAAATCCCAGCCGCAACTTCCGGCCGGGGCGTACGGGGTAGTACGCATATGTCATACGTGAATGATCTAATCATAAAGTACGATCTTCCCCTAAACAACGATCAATTTTAGGTAATTATACCTATGTATGGAACAAAAAAATAGCGTCGACCTATCTGCATAAATTCAGTCGAACGCATCGAATCCCCAAGTTGGATTATACTAGCTAGCTTGGATTACTTTTCTATTATCGCTAGAATTGGACGATAATACCATGCGAAAATAATGGTAACGGACGCAATTGTTTCCTCTATTTTTCCGTAAGGCTCCATAACAAATACCATTATTCCTCAAAATATCCAATTATGTTACAATGTACATGGTGATAACGATGCTCATTTTGTTTCGATTTTTTTTGGAAATCATTCGCATACTGATTTGCATGGCCATTTTTTTGGTGGTGACAGGCCCGGTGGTCACCTTGTTTTTTCCCGAACAAGCGCCGGGGGAAGGCATTTTTTTGGCGCACGCCGCCTTGTTTCTCCTCCTGCTCGTTTACTACCGCAATCGGCTGCAGCAATCTAGCTGGTTTCCAAGCAAGCACAACCACCCGCTTTCCAGGATGGCTACCGCGCTGCTCTCCTTTAGTGCAGCCACATGCTTTTTCGCAGCCATCTACATGACGTACCTCCAATAATTGTCGTTGACAGAAAGTGAGTGCAAATCCATTGACCGCAAAGCATGCCTATACGCTCAGCACGATTTTGTTTCTAGCCAGCGGGTTGCTCTACACGCTTGAAAGAATGCTCGCCTACTACATCTGGATCGGGCAAATGCAAGCCGCCTCTGCCACCGGGCAGTTTCCCACGCAGCCGGAGCTTCCCTCCCTGTTCACCAACGGCTTTGTGACCTTTTTTCTGGCGGCAAGCCTTTTTCTCTTGATCGTCGGGATCGTTTTGTCGACTCCCAAGCAGCCATCCGTTCGTCCAGGTCACGAGTCGGGCGCCGCGAATCCTTCCGGGGGGAATGCTTCGTCCATTGGCGCGCGAGAGCACGAAGCTGAAGCAGCGACGGGAGGCTTTGACAGGCTGCCAACGTATTTGGTTTACGGAATCATAGCGTTTCTGGGCTTTCTCATCGTCGTTGGCTTCCTCAATTTCTTGCGCTGAAATCGCCTTTGCATTTCCAATATTTCGACGATGCAGCTTTTATGATATGCTGTTTTTGCCATATGCTCTTTTCGTAGCCTTGTCATAAAAAGGAGGGAAACCATGAATCGCGAACAATGGACAGCCGTAGACGAGTATTTTACGCAAAAATTCGTTTCAGCCGATCCGATCCTGGAAGCCGTGCTGGAAAACAACGCTTCCGCTGGCCTCCCGCCTATCGACGTCGCGCCCAATCAGGGAAAATTTCTCCATCTGCTGGCACGAATCCAGGGAGCCCGGACGATTTTGGAGATCGGGACACTGGGCGGCTACAGTACGATTTGGCTAGCCCGCGCCTTACCTGCCGACGGTCGGCTCATCACGCTGGAAGCGGCACCGAAGCATGCCGAGGTGGCCAAAGCCAACATCGCCCGTGCCGGGCTGGAATCGGTGGTCGAGATCAGGCTTGGAGACGCCTTGGACAGCCTTTCTGCGCTCGCGGATGAAAAACAGGGACCGTTTGACCTCATCTTCATCGACGCCGACAAGAAAAACAATCCGGACTACTTCCGCTGGGCGCTGAAGTTCTCGCGAAAAGGCAGCGTCATCATTACCGATAACGTGGTGCGCAAAGGTGCCGTCGTCGACGAAGCCACCAGCGATCCGAACATTGTCGGCGTCCGGCAATTCGCCGATCTGGTCGCAAACAAGCCGACGGTTAGCGCGACCGCAATTCAAACGGTCGGCAGCAAAGGCTACGACGGCTTTGCCATCGCGCTGGTAACGGAAGATCCGCGTTAACGAGCCGTACAGAACATCCTGGGAAGAAAAACCCGTCGTTTGCGCTTGCTGCAAAGACGGGTTTGGTTTATTTCAGCCCATATTGGCCTTTGACTTGCAGCTTGCCATCCAGAAAGGTAAAGCTGGCGTTGCTGCCTGCCGCTTCCCCTTCGTACATGTAGACCACGGCATGAAATTGCTCTCCTTTATTGCCCGCTTCGGAGAGCAGCTCACCTTCTCCGCCGATGATGTTTTTCACTTCGTCATACGTCATCCCGTTTTCTATCTGGTCAAAGGCTGCTTTTGTAATTTTCGCCTTGTCGCTGTTCGCCGACTCCGTGCTGGCCGCCCTTTTTTCTCGCCGCAAATGGCAACTTTTAAAACAAATTGCACATTGACAAAAATTTCATTTTGTGATAAGATGGAATTATTTTTATTTACAATTCAAAATAAACCTTTCATACTATTCTTTACACAACAAACAGCAAAGAACAGATAGAAAGGTTGTGCTTTTGTGAATACACTGCCATGCCAAGACTGCAAAGGCTTATGCTGCGGTCCTGTGCCGATCACGGAAAAAGAGCGCAAGCACATACATAAGAAGCTGAAGGCCATGCCGAAAAAGCTGCGCGAAAACTTGGAGCAGCAGCCCCGCTTTAGCGGAACCTGTATTTTTTATGACATGAACAAAGATCAGTGCGGCATTCATTCGTTTCGTCCGGAGATATGCCGCATGTTCGGCTATCACGAAGACCTCGTCTGCTTTCGCAAGCCGGAGCTGGCCACCAAAGGAAAGGTCGCAATCAAAGAGAGGTACATCGGCCACCTGAGCATTGATTTTACGTGGAAAGATTTTCGCTGACACTCCGCTTGCCATGGCGCGTCGCTTCTCCCCCTCTCCTGTAACCAAAAATCCCCAAAACCGTATTGTCCATGGGGAGGGATCTTCGCCTATGTTCGACGATATTATAAGCAACGGAATCCTTTGGCTGCTTTTCATCGCCTGGGTATTGATTGTCGCGTCACCGTCTTACCGAATCAGATGGCTGTATGTCCTGGCTATCGGGTTGCTCATCTTCTCGATCTTTTGGGACTTTTCCGGGGTTGAAGCCGAAATCCACCGGCATGGACACTAGACGTAAAGAGAAGGAAGGCGCTGTTGAAATTTCCGGGAGGTGTCTGCTAGATGGGACCGTTCATCGGCTTTGGCCTGCTCGCTTGTCTGGCTATCACGCTTTTTCTCGCATTCGAAAGGCTGATCGAGCGCAGCCTGCCCACTGACAGCTTTTTGGCAGGCATGCTGTTAAAAACGATGTTGTTTCTACTCGTGTGTGCGCTCGTCTATTTTGCGTTGCCGTGGTTTAGCGGCCTGTTTGTACTCTAAACGGTGCCGTTCGAAAAAGCTTGCACGACGAAGGAGACAGAGCTGTATCGGGCGGTCGGCAGCAGCACGTACGAACGGCGCTCCAGATCACACACCTGGCTTGGCCGAAGCGTTCGCTAAGAGTCGTTTGGATGAGCGAACAAAAAAACCCGCCTTTTGCCAAAAGACGGGGACTGCCAGCAGCCTGTTCGGCTCTGCTACTGTGCTGTTTTTGCTGCCGCGCTTATGTCGTTTCCTTCCAATGCTCCTGAATGTACGCGTCGCGCCCGGATTTCTCGCGGTCTTCCTTGTAATGCTTCGGATTTTTCTTGTGGTAGCCCTGGTGGTATTCTTCTGCCGGATAAAACGGAGCAGCAGGCAAAATTTCCGTGACAATCGGCTTCGAGAAGCGGCCGCTCGCCTCCAGCGCTTTTTTGGACTGGACTGCCAGTTCGTGCTGTTTTTCATTGTGCGTAAAAATGGCTGTGCGATACTGGCTGCCGCGATCATGAAACTGCCCGTCAGGATCTGTCGGAACAATTTGCTGCCAATACAGCTCGAGCAGTCTCTCATAAGGGAACAGCTCCGGGTCGAACGTAATTTGAACCGCTTCCCAGTGCCCGGTCTGCCCCGTTTTGACCTGTTCGTAGGTCGGGTTCTCGACCGAGCCCCCTGTATAACCCGAGACGATGCCTCCGATCCCTGGCAACTCTTCAAACGGAGTAACCATGCACCAGAAGCACCCTCCGGCAAATGTCGCTTTTTCCATGCTGTCTTTTGCCTCCTATCCATGCCTTGCCCACGAGAAAATTCGGTATATCTCCCTTCATTGTACTAGAGCTCTCTACCAGCTTCTAGCAAAACTTGGGGCCAGCCGCATACTCTCGGCGAATTTGCCGGAGCCATTTCTCACCCGGATGGTTTATAATGGCGGAGTAGATCAACAGATGCTCAGCGGGTGGGAGGTAGCTTTCATGTTCAAACTCGAAAAGTTTCAAGGAAAAAAAGAAGAAAACTACGAACTGGTCATCAAACAGCTAGAAGCGCTGCTTGCAGGCGAATCCAACCAGGTCGCCAATCTGGCAAACGCCGCCGCTTTGCTGAACCAATTTTTCGAGGAAGTAAACTGGGTCGGCTTTTACCTCAATGATGGGAATGAGCTGGTGCTTGGACCGTTCCAGGGGCTGCCTGCGTGCGTGCGCATTCCGTTTGGCAAAGGCGTATGCGGCACCGCGGCGGAGAAGCGGGAAACTGTTCGCGTGGAAGATGTGCACTTGTTCCCCGGCCATATCGCCTGCGACGCCGCATCCGAATCGGAAATCGTCGTGCCGATCATAAAAGACGGCCAGCTTCTCGGCGTGCTCGACATCGACAGCCCGCGAAAAAACCGATTTGACGAAGTCGATCAGCTTTATTTGGAAAAGTTCGTGCAGGCGCTCGTTCGCTTTTTGTAGGCGCGCTTCCGCAGGGCAGGAACGAATGCTTGCCCCTCCGTGTGCGGAATGTAGCTTCGTCCATCTTTTGGGGCTTTGGTGCAGCCTTCGTTGCCTTCCTGTCGATGCGACTGTTTCTCTCTTCTTGGCTAGTAAAAAAAGAGCAGGCTCCCTCTGCTCTTTTTTGCTTTCATGGACTTGCTTTCATTTTCGGCAGTAGTGTTTTGCCCGCTCTTTTATCACTTGCTTTTTCGTCTTCGCTCTTATTCGCTGCACGGCGCTCGTCTCCCAGTTGCAAATCGCCCCCGGAATCGGCGCATAGAACCGAAACGCGCGGCTTTTTGCCTCGTTACTTGCTCTTTTTCCAGATCAAAACAACGAGGAAAGCGACGTGCAGCATCAATAAGCCCGTCAGCAAGTAATTCGTGGTCTGGATTTGCTCCTGCAGCGAAGCGAGCTGCCTCGTCACCTCCGACAAGGAATGGCCTGTTACGTCGCCTGCTTGCCGGACACTTGCGGAAAGATCGTTCAAATATTGGTGCAGCTTCTGTAAAGTCTACGTTTTGCATCGAAACGCCATCCTCTTCCCAGGTTTCATTAGCTTGCAACGATTCTGTCATTTGGCCTGGCCGTGTCTATCGGAAGAGGCAAAAAGCGGCGTTTTTTCGATCTTGCTGGCGCACCTGCTGTTGCCCATGGCGAGGGACGCCTTTTCTAAGCGGGTATCAATCGCTTGCTTTTCTCCATGTTGCTTTCCTTGATATCCCAGCCGTTTACTTTTGCGTACGTCTTTGGCTCTCAAGCAGTTCATCGAGCTTTTGATTGCGCTCGCGGTCAAGCTGTATTTTTGTTTTCATGAAACTGAGCGTTTTCCCTATCGCATAAATGACAAACGCGTAAAACAGCAGCACCGGGAGGAAAACGATCAATTGGACCAGCATTGTGTTCCATTCCAAAGCGACAGCGCCAAAATCCAGCACAGTTCCAGCCCCCTTTCTCTCTCTTGATGCAGCCCCATTGCCAGGCTGAATATTTTTCCAGAAGACAGAATTCCTTTTTAATATTACCACTATCTCCCAAATACGCAAGCAGTGCGTCGCTCGTTCCCTTCGGACTGCCAAAGGCCAAAAAATCTCCCTTTTTATTCCATTCCCTCTTGGAAAATGATACCCTATATATCGTAAGGCAGAGAGGAGGCTTTTTTATGAAAAGACTGGCTTATTTAGGGGCGGGATTGTTGACAGGCGTCCTGTTTCTCCTGTTTGAACCGAGGCATCGGATTGACTTTGTCGAGGCTCTCCTCGCCATTCTCAACGTAGTAGGCGTTCTCTTCCTGGCCTTCTTCGGACTCGCGATTGGCGTTGAAGCGATAAAAAGTCTTTTTCGAAAAGAACAATAGCGAAGCGTTTATCTGTCATTGCTGTCCCCGCATCCGAACGCAATCAATGGAAGAAATCCATTCTGCGAGCGAATTTGCTGACCAATTTGTCCAACTTCGTGCAAGCCAGCACAATATCTCCGCGCCGCCTGGGAAGAAGCTTCGCTCGATGTCTGGCTGGATGTGTCCGGCGTTCCCCGAAAGACCATCCCTGTTCCTGTCCTTGAGCAGCTTGCGAGCCATTCAACAAAGCTGCGTCCGTATCGCCGGCAGCTTTGTCGACTACTCTACCGCCCCCAAAGGAGAATCCGATGAACGAGCAACTTTTCAGTGCGCACCTCACCTTGAGCAAACTGGCCCCAACCGATTGGGAGCTGATCCGCTCCATTTACTCCAACCCGGCGCTCATGCAACACATCGGGGCAGCGATGAGCGAAGAAGAAATTCGCCGCAACTTCGAAAAAGAGCTCGCTCCGTGGAGCCTCGATTCGACGCATTGGCTCACCTGGATCATCCGCGAGGCGGCGACCAGCAGCGACGTCGGTCTGATGAGCCTCTGCACCCGCAGGCGCGAGCCGCTCACGGCGGAAGCAGGCTTCATCATCGTAGAAGCGCACAAAGGCAAAGGCTATGCTACCGAAGCGCTCCAGCTCGTCTTCGACTTCGCTGCCAGTACGTATGGATTCAAAGTGTTTACGGCCGTTTGTTCGGAAGAGCACGCCGCTTCCAGGCGCGTTTTGGAAAAGGCCGGGATGAAGCTGGATAAAATCGTGCCGGAGAATACGGAAATTGCCGGAAAGCTGGTGAATGACTGTTTTTATTCGTTGGAAAAGTGAGTCTTTCGTCGGCTTTTGGCAGGGAGAAATCTCTCTACCAGTAGCCTGCTTCCTACCAAAATGCAAAGGGTGGTATTCGTGTTCCACATTCGAAATGTCCAGATGGAAGATTTGCCGCAGCTTGTCGTCATTGAACAGCTCTGTTTTTCGGAAGAAGAGGCGGCAACGAAAGCGGCGTTTGCAAAGCGGATTCAGATGATTCCAGATAGCTTTTATGTTGCCGAAGAAAACGGGGAAATTGTAGGGTTAATTAACGGCCCCGTCATCGAAACCGCCTACATAACCGACGATTTGTTTACGCATATAAAGAAAAACCCGGCAACCGGCGGGCATCAAAGCATCCTGGGACTGGCGGTCCACCCGCAGTTTCAAAAGCACGGCATCGCAGCAAAGCTGCTGATGCACCTGGAACAAGAAGCAAGACAGAAACATCGTGAAACGATCACCCTTACCTGCAAAGAAAACTTAATTGGCTATTACGAAAAGCATGGTTATGTCAACAAGGGGCTCTCCAGTTCTGAACATGCCGGAGAGAAGTGGTACAACATGATAAAAGCATTATCGTAATTTTTCGCGTACGGGCCATGATGAGAAAGCGAACGGATATCGCTCGCAAGCTTTTGACAAGCTTTTAAACGACATACACCCCACCATTCGTCTGTGGGGTTTCGTTTTGCTTGCCTATCAACTCAACACCGCCGTTTTAACAGAGCCGTTGATAATAGAAGCTATGCTGGATATCCGAGACAACACGGAACGCATCGTTGCCTGTCAGACCTGCATCCCCCATCGACAACAGCCCGACGAACAGGCTGGCGTAACATTTTCCGTCTTTTTTTGCCCCAAGCAAACCTTTATGGATATCTTTTCCTTGACTTGGAGGATGCTGCTGCTATAATAAATAACAGAGGAATGAAACATTTTCACTGTGTGTAACAAACAGGACAAGCCAGTCTCGACGTTTTGCGGGTGTAGTTCAATGGTAGAACTCTAGCTTCCCAAGCTAGCGGCGTGGGTTCGATTCCCATCACCCGCTCCATACAAAAGCTTTTGAAAGCCTTGCTGATGCAAGGTTTTTTCTTTTCCTTCTTCCGCATAGACATGCACCACAAGCCCAAAAAGCGGTTTAACCCCCTGGTTAAAAGCTCATGCGAGGCCATTTCTTGGGTCAAACACGCAAATGGTGTTGACTCCCCTGCAAAGATGATGCTACATTGTAAATGTATGTAAAAAATTTCGAAAGAGGATTATTAAAAGATGGATTATATGAGACTACGTTCCCTGACTTTGAATAAGTAATTGTATATTCAAAGGCTCTGCTTGTGTGAGCAGGGTAAACGGGATTAGTCTGCCTTCTTTTAATAATCTTCATTTTGCATGAAATATACGGCAAGGTGTAGAAAGGTAGATCATACTGCCTTTCTTTTGTTATGCACATTTCCCCTTTTCTTTTCGTATGGCACAGGGGATCTTGTTTCGCTATGGCCACTTACGCGTAAATTGGCGTACGCGGAGGTCTTCTTCCGTTTGCTCTCCATCACAGGCAGAGTGCCCGTGATTTCCAATTGGAGAGGGCCGCCTGATCGAAACTTTGAAGCTAAAAACAGCGCACAACGGGAATGTGACGATCATTCAGCAAGATATCGTAAAGCTGCAGCTTCCCAAAGAAAACTTTGTTGTCGTGTCCAACATCCCCTATTCCATCACGACTCCGATCATGAAAATGCTGTTAAACCACCCGGCGAGCGGCTTTCAGAGAGGCGTTCTCGTTATGGAAAAAGGAGCCGCCAAAAGATTTACAGCCAAAGCGGTCAAAGATGCGTATGTGGCCGCCTGGAGAATGTGGTTTGACATTTGTTACGTAAAAACCGTGCCGAGGGAATGTTTCGCTCCCCCTCCGAAGGTGGATTCGGCCATTCTTTCCATTACGCGAAAAGCAAAGCCGCTTGTCCCGCTGAAACATCACGTCCTTTTCCACCGACTTGCCGAACACATCCTGAAAGCGCCAAAGGCAGCGATCGACGACGCTGTTCGGGGCATTTTTACCCCTCCGCAAATCACGCATTTAAAGCGAAACCTGAAGGGAACAGCGGATTTGCGGGTGGAGTCTTTAAGCGAGGAGCAGTGGGGCGTAATGTTTGAGACGATGGTCAAATACGTTCCGCCGTTCAGATGGCCAAAAGGGAGAAAAAAGTAGCCAAACATCAGCGCGCAGTCTCAAGCCGTTGCCGAACAGCCGAACATTTGCAAGCAAAAACAGCCTGCCAGCTCTTGGGGCCTCATCCCCTTGGAGCTGACAGGCTTTTCCGTTTGCACTCTTTCTCAGGCGCATACCGTAACGCATAACGCACGCATTTAAAAGAACGGCGAAAACTGGCGAAAAGCCCCCAGCCCCCGATGAGCACCCTTTTTTGCTCCCCGGTTTCGAAAAACTGACGATTTTCTCGCTCTTTTCCATCGCCAATGGCACTTTTGGATGGCTCTCCGGTTTGGAAAAGGCGTCACCCTCGTTTTTTCCCGTCAGCGGACGACGAAGCGATTGGACGGGCGCGGCAAGCCGAGATGTTCACGCAGCGTATTACCGCTGTATTCCGTGCGAAAAATGCCGCGGTTTTGCAGTTCGGGGATCACGTAATGAACGAGATCGTCCAGCGATTGCGGCGGCATCAGCAGCAGATCAGACTCAGGCCGGCCGTATTTGGCCAAGCGCCGTTTCAGGTCGAAATAAAACGATTGCGCTTCCGGCAAGGTGCGTAAAGCGGTGAACACGACGTCTGCCCCCTGGGCCGACCGTTCCTTGAACGTATCGGACCGCCCCGCCTGGACAATGACAGGATGCCCTTGAATCGGCCTTGCCACGTTCAGCGGACCGCGCACGGAAAACCACGTCCCTTCGTGATGCAACGCATGAATTTTGCCAGGATCGGCGAAATCGCCCGCTTCCCGGTCTATCTTGATCGCATCGTCCTCCCAACTGTCCCACAGTGCTTTTACCACATCGAGAAATTCCTCGGAATGCGCGTGCCGCTGCTCGTGTCGCGGGCGGTGATCGTTGCGAAAGTTGTGCGCGTCCAGATCGCCAATCGAGGTGACGACGTTCCAGGAAGCGCGGCCGCCGCTCAGATGGTCGAGCGTCGCCAGCATGCGCGCGACATGGAACGGCTCATGGTAGGTCGTCGACACCGTCGCAGACAAGCCGATATGCGAAGTCGCACCTGCAAGGGCAGACAGCAACGTCAACGGCTCGGGCCAAATGTTTATCCCCCGGCGCAGTTCCTCGGGGCTGTTCGCTGATACCGTATATTTATCCGGTTGAAAAATATAGTCGAGCTTGCCTTCCTCTGCCGTTCGCGCCAGCTCACGATAAAAGGCAAAGTCCAGGATTCGTTCCGGCTGTGCCGCCTGATCCCGCCAGCCCCCGCCGGAAGAACCCGGCGTAATGAGCGAAGTAGACAGCTTCAACTGCTTCTTGCCATTGCTCATGATGGACCCACCCCAGTCATTGGTAAATCGAATAAGAGACGGTCAACCATCTCCAGTTGCCATTCCAGCGTAATCGCGTCGTAGGCCCACATAGTGCAGCGTGACGATTTTCGTATCGTAGCCCCGAAAGCGCGCATATTGTTTCGGGGGAAGGCCGACGATTTGTTTGAACCGCCGATTGAAATAATGGGTGTCTTTGAATCCGCTGTTGCGCGAAATCGTATGCAACAGCTCGCCGCCGCTAAGCAGTTCTTCCTTCGAGCGGTTGATGCGGTAGGCGGTCAAGTAACCGATCGGGCTTTTTCCCGTCGCCCTTTTGAACAAACGGGTAAACTGACGAACGCTGAGATTCGCTTGCCTCGCCAATTGCTGCACGGTCAGCTCTTCGGCGTAATGCTCGTGCAAATACTCAATCGAACGCTCGATTGCAGCCGCCGAGTCCTCTTCTTCTACCGTTCGCGTTTGCTCGAACAGGGAGCACAGCAACTGCTGGAAAGCGATCTGCCCTTTGAATTGCTCCAGCTCATCTTCGCTCGGCCAGCGCCGCAGCAAAGCTTGACAATCGACGAGTACGCGATGAGCCGGCTTCATCCGGAAAACGCGATCGAACGGGAAGCAAAACGTTTCCTCTTACTTATTTCGTTTGCTGGAATCGGCGGAGACTGTCCGAAATAACAGGCGGTACAAATTGACAGAATATTAGGGCATGGGGATCCCGTTTAGTCTCCGATTATTGTAAATTTGCTCAAACTTAGTTTGAAGTGGAGGGGGCAGTAACCACAGTGGACGAGATACAAGCAAAACTTAATGATGTTGAATACGCAATATGAAATAGAGGGTCGGAGAATGTGGTTCCGCCTTTTTTTGACATTTCAAGAATACTTGCTAAACGACTGTTTTTCACAGATCTTTCCAGTCCAGCAATAGATCTAGTAACTTGAGGAAGATTTTTTGATCCTCAATGCTCCTTGTTTGCAAGCGGGTGACGATTCGGGACAATGTATACTCTTGAGAATCTGGATTAGAGTGGATTGACCGAAAAAGATTTTCTAACGGAATCCCCAGGGCGTTTGCCACCTTTTCTACACTCCCCAAAGTGGCGTTTTTTTCTCCACGTTCCAATTGCCCAATATATGTAGTGTGGAGATTGGCTAAGTGGGCTAATTCCTCTTGGCTCAATCCCTTTGCTTTGCGGTATTTTCGAATCCTTTCCCCAATAAGCTTTGGCAAGTCACTCATTCTACCACCTCTTAGGTAACTGTATCTTTAGTCTTAGGCTCCCCCAAGAGACAATAGATATAAAAAATAAAACGATGATATACTATAAGTATTATTTTTTTGCAAAAAACGTCGAAAAAAGGCGAATAAAGTCGTATAATGGGTTTAAATACCCATGCCTTTAGCGCTATCCTCTTTTATAACTGGTGATTCAAGTGAAAAGATTGGGAGTTTTTACCACGTCAGACGAAAATGGAAATCTTTTAGAGGACATCATACGAAAGAAAATGTTTCAACATGTTTTCCAACCGCTGTATGTAATGGAAAATTGGAAAGTATTCGGGTATGAAGCTTTGTTACGTTGCAAGTTTTTCAAAAATCCCGAATTGTTTTTTCGTTTGGCAATTGAAAAAAACAGATTGTATGACTTGGATATTTGCTCCGTTCATCATGCTCTGGCTAAAAGTGGTACATCTTTTGAAGGATAAGGGGTATGCCATTGCAATTGATGATTTCGGTAAAGGGGAGTCATCGTTGCAGACTGTCATTGAACTTGAGCCAGACTTTGTGAAATTGGATCGATATTATGCCGTGAAACTTTCCGCTTCAATTAAAAAACAAAACGAGATTCAGATGCTCTTGAAGCTTTGCCAGCAAAAAAACATGAAATTGATATTGGAAGGGATTGAAGAGCCAACCAATTTAGCAATGGCTAAGTTATTGGGAGTTCATTTAGGGCAAGGATACTTATTAGGAGAACCCTTGCCGATCAGCGAGATTCACTAAAAGAAGGGGTAAGTGTGTGATATGGAAAAGGTGATATGGGGAAGTATCCTGACTGTGTTTTTGATTATTCTGATACTTTTGCTAATACACTGGATCTATATGAGGCAATTAAGAAGAAAGGATGACCAAATCTATCTATTAAAAGAGTCACTGACTGACCTAAAAGCCAAATTGATGTGAATGCTAATCAAAAAGTTGACCATTTTTGGAGCAAACGCTCATCTTCGAGTTGACCACCTACGATGCTTTTTTTCACACAAAGTAGCATTTTATTTCCTGCACCAAGGATCGTCAAGGATAAAGGGTAAACCCCTTGCTACGCAAGCCCTTGACGATCCTTGGCTCAGTAAAAACATTTGCAATTAGGTGTGAAAATGATGACGTGTGCTCAAACTGTCAGGTGGGTAACTTTATGATGAGCAAAGTGGTCAACATTTTGGTGAGCGTTCACAAATTGAGAGATACGGAAAGAAGAAGGGCTTTCCGAATAAATCTTCTGGATCAGGTATGCATATTTGAGTTTATCGATTTTGGTGATAAATTATTGGAACCTTTGATGCAAAGAAAAGGAGAAGGGAAGATAAAGAACATCGGCCGTACAGGTATAAAATTGAGCTGTGAATTTGATTTGCCTGTCAGAAAACAGATTTTTTTGCAACTCTATTTTGTGCTTGATGATGAGGAGTTTACTTTTAAAGGAAAGATTATACGAAAAGAGGAACTGATGAATGAAATAATTTATGGAATTGACTTTATTGAAGCGGATCCCAAAGAAGAACAACGATTACTTCAGGTGATACAAAGAATGGAAATTGAAAGAAGGAAGAAGACGGAATAACCATAATAAAGTTGCGCACCTGTTTCAAGAGCTCTTCACCGTAAAACGTGCTTGATCTCCCTCTATCGCAGTTTTTCGTAGTTATGTAGCCGGTTTACACTCCAGTCTAATGCGAATCTTGAATCTCTCTAGATTGCGGTAGCCGTAGGCTCTTCGTTTGATTACCTTCACTTTGTTGTGTGTCCCTTCAATCTTGGCATTCGTTACCCGAAAGGAAAAATAATGCTGAATGGGCTCTTGCCACTGGACAATCGTTTTGGCAATGGAACGAACCGCAGGAGTCGGAGAATAGAGATGGTCGACAATCCATTTCTGAAGCGCTTCCTCCCCTGCCTCTTGGGTTTCAACGGCATACACGGTTCTTATGTCTTGAAGCGCAAAGTAGAGTCGTTCCAGATGTGGATCTTCTGCTAACCAAATCTTCAGTTCCTGAAGCTCTTCGGGCTTCAGCTTGTCAGGGATCGTATGGAGCAGGCGTTGCTCATGTCTGCCCCGACGATGTGTCCCACGAGCATGAGTGCGTTTTCGGGTAGCTTCCAACGCTTTAGTGTATTGAATTGCCGATTATCGTCAATGGTAGGAGATTGGGGCTGCTATGTCAAGGAGGGACATGATTTGGTAGCAGGCCACCTACAGGAGAAGAAAGGTTATTTCTACATCGTCTTAAATTATAAAGACGAATGCGGAAAGAGGAAAAATAAGTGGATTTCCACGGGTTTGTCTGTGAAAGGCAATAAGAAGAAAGCCGAAGCATTGCTTATTGAAGCTCGTAAAAATTTTGAAGTTCCCCAACAAGTAGATCAAGAAAACCCATTGTTTTCTGATTTTATGCTTCAGTGGCTGGAAATGATGAAACATCGTATTCACTACCACGCTAACATCCGAAAAGCGCTTCAATATGCGTTTAAAACGGATATGATTCCATCGAATCCCGCGGATAAAGTAGAACGCCCGAAAAAAATAAATTTGTCGGCAGTTTTTATGACAAAGAAGAGATGAACAGGTTATTCGACGCGGTCAAAGGCGATCCAATTGAATTAGCCGTATTGCTCGCTGCATTTTATGGCTTACGTCGAAGTGAAGTAGTCGGGTTAAAGTGGGATGCGATTGACTTCAAGAATAAAACCATAACCATTCAACATACTGTGATCGAAACGTCTGTTGAAGGGAAACTTATTATCGTAGAGAAAGACCGTACCAAAAATAAATCAAGTCATCGTTCCTTGCCGCTGGTTGCAGCATTTGAAGAACTTCTATTACGGATAAAGAAACAACAAGAACAAGACAGATACCTATATAAAGATTCTTACTGCACCGATTACCTCGATTACATTTATCTGGACAAGCTAGGGCATCGAATTAAGCCAGGATATATTATGCAACTCTTTCCCATCGTACTCTCAAGGCATAATTTGCGACGAATTCGCTATCACGATTTGAGGCATAGCTGCGCCAGCCTACTTCTGGCCAATGGAGTTAGCATGAAAGAAATACAAGCATGGTTGGGGCATAGCGATTTCTCAACAACAGCAAATATTTATGCCCATTTGGATGTCAGTACGAAAATCACTTCAGCCCATGCAATGAGCGAATGTTTACAGCTTTAAAAAACAAAAAAATTCTTTAGGTTATTAATCCTAAAGAACATTCTCCTAGATTATGGTGCCGGTGAGAGGACTCGAACCTCCACTCCCTCGCGAGAACTTGATTTTGAGTCAAGCGTGTCTGCCATTCCACCACACCGGCATGTAAACAAGCTGTAGTTTAATACTAGCACATTTTCGCTAAAAAATCAATGGTGGGGAGAGACGGATTCGAACCGCCGAACCCGGAGGGAGCAGATTTACAGTCTGCCGTGTTTAGCCACTTCACTATCTCCCCAGCTTAGCGTGCGCCTGCTGATTTTCACTTGTATCTATCAGAGACGACGCTTTTAAATCTACCATGAACAAGTTGATCCTTCAATAAATTTTACTCAATGAATTTCCGTTTGCTGCAAAATTTCCTGCGCCCACTGCTGAAAAACGGCGAGAGCCTGCTCCACCTCCGGAAAATGACGTTGCTCCTCACAGGCGTAGTCGGGAAATTCGAGGATGCGGTTTTTGCGGATGAGCACTTGCCCTGCCTCGCATTTGATCTCCAAAAAATACGGCACAGACTCGTCGATGCCGAAGCGATTTTCCAAAAACTCGTACGTGCGCACCCACTCCAAAATTTGCACTTCAGAGGGCTGCAAGCGCAAAACTTGCTCCAGCGACATGATCGTTTCGTTTCCATAGTAGTGCATGCACTTTCTCCGCCTTTCTGCATGAAAATGGACGGAGCCGCGACTCCGCCCTGTATTCGTCCTTTTCGCTTCTGCCTTTCCCTAAATCGCGGAAAGCAGCTCTTTCAATTCCTTGACGATGACTTGCTGGTAGCCGGTTCCTTCGCCGTACTGCTTGAGCATTTCCGCGCGCGCTACTTTGATTTTTTCTTCGTAGTCCGGCGCGTTGCGGTCGGGATTTTGCTGCTTGAATGCGGTCATGACTGCCTGGACGTGGCTTGGGCGCGGGCCCCATTTGGCCAGGACATGTCCGCCTGTATCTGCGAAAATAACGACCGGGATCGCGCGGCCGCCCATGGTCAAAAACTCATCCATCAGGTCGAGGTGGTCTTCCATGACCATGATTTCGACAGGCATGTCCGTTTCTTTCAGCGCGTGGAGAACGACGGGCAAGTTTCGTACCACGTCCCCGCACCATTCTGCGGCGAGAATCAGGCATCTGAGGTCATCCCGATGTTGCAGCGAGGCAAAAAACGCCCGCTCCTGCTCATCTGCCCAAGCAAACGCTTCCGACCAGCTTTGGAAAGCCTCCTGATTTTTGGTCATGCCTTCGACGAACGCTTTTGGCGTCAGTCCCGTGCGAAACTTATGTGCGACATTTGCAGCCATGTGCTTGCCTCCCATGTATGTATGTGGACTTGTTCTAGTATCTTTTCCACAGCAGGAGCAAAAGTCCTTTTTCTGCGAAAAGCGGCTCGCCGTTTTTCCTGCCCGGAGATGCGGCTGTGTGCGGTCGACAAACGCGACGCTGGCTTGTCTAGCTTACTCGGATTTGCCAGGCGCTTGCTTGTCCGCTTCCTGCTCCTGCTTGGCCAGCTCCATCATTTTTTGCAAAAGAATGTGCTGCGGCATGTGCATCAGCCGCTCCAATGGAACATTCAAGGCTTCGGCAAGCTTCACTGCGGTTTCCGGCGAGATTTGCAAGGGACGCATGAAAACAGCTCCTTTCGGTTGCGAAATGCGGTCTTTTCAGTATAATACATGGCGTCCGAAGCTGCCAGAGAGGGCTGCCCCAATCAAAAAGAGATAATCCCCTGCTTTAAGCCTTCTGGCAGGGATTATCTCCTGACGATCGGGTACCTGTTTTCACTTACGCCTTTGGTTTGGTAAGAATACAGGGAACCCCGTTTCCAATCGCACCAGGCTGGGACATGCGCTCCAAATACGCCAAGCCGCGCGCGCATTGCTGCTTGCATGCCAGGCATGTGCTGGAGGTCACGATTTTCAAATTCAGTTGATTGGGGTGCTGCCGACTGTTTCTTTTCTTTACCTTTTTGCCCTTGGCCATCCGATCCCCTCCCTTTGCCCTGGTTCACTCCAGTCTATGAGGGAGAACAACCCTGTTCTTTAGGCAAACATACAAAACGGGATCGCTGTCGGCAAAATGGGCCAACGCTCGCTTTGACGGCAAAAGAAAACCGCCGGGCAGCGTGCGCCAGCGGTTCGGATGTTTCGTTCGCTACTTTTTCTCGTTCTGAAGCTGCCGAAGCTCCAGCTCCAGCGTGCTTGCGTCAATCATTCCGATGATTTTTTTGCGAATAATGCCCTGTGCGTCGATCAAGTAAGTCGTGGGGAAAGCCTGTACGAGATAACGGTTGGACACCGAGCCGCTTACGTCCATCGGGATGGGAAAGGTTAACTTGTAAGTTTGCACAAAAGCTTGCGCGGCTTCGGGGTTGTCGCTGCTCGTCACGTTCACCCCGTACATGTCAATCTGTCCGCCGTACTTCTCATAGATTTTCTGCAAATCCGGCGCTTCCATCCGGCATGGCCCGCACCAGGATGCCCAAAAGTTGAGCAGCAACGGCTTGTTCCTTTTTCCCTCGACCTTGTACGTCTGATTGTCCAGGCCAGTCAGGGTAAAGTGAGGCGCCATGTAGCCTACTTCCGGTTTCTGAACATCTGCTACGACTGACGCTGATGACTCCGGCTTCTCCCATACCGCGATTCCTGCTCCCGCAATCACCAGCACCGCCAGCAACAGCTTTTTCATTTCGTCACCTCTGCATGACTGATCTTAAAATCCTGTAAAGCCTCCGAACAATTGAATGAGCACGCGCGTAATGTCTGTCAGTTTGTCCGTGTACAACAGCACGCCGAACAAAATCATCACGCCGCCGCCGACTTTCATGAATTGATCCGAATACTTGACGATCGCGCTCACTTTACTGATGAAAAACGTCATGACGAAGAACGGAATGGCAAACCCGAGTGTATAGGCCAACGTGTACGTCAAGGCCCGAGACGGATCGGTGACTCCGAGCACGATAATGCCGGAGAGAATCGGTCCGACACAAGGCGTCCATCCAGCAGCATAGGTCATTCCCACCAGTATGGACCCAGTATACCCCAAAGGGCGCGATTTTAAATCGATCTTGAACGACCGCATCATCCAGTCCATTTTAAACACTTGCAGCATGACAAGGCCGATAATGATGAGCAAAATCCCGCCAAGCTGCCGGATCAGGTCCTTTTGGTTGACGAACAGATTGCCAATCCACGAGGTAGACAGCCCCAGGGCAATAAAAATAATGGAAAAGCCGATGATGAAAAAAAGCGTATGTAAAAGGGCCTGCTTTTGGAAGACGGCTTTCCCTTTTTTCACTTCATCCACTGTCACTCCGGTGATGTAGGACAAAAAAGACGGATAAAGCGGCAGACAGCAAGGCGAAATAAACGAGAGAAACCCCGCCGCAAACGCCAAAAACACCGTAAGATTCCCAGTCATATGTACCTCCGAATGGTTGTTTCCTCCACTATATTCCTTATTGTAACGAATCTTTCTCCCCTTCAAAAGCGAAACCGGCACTTTGTCTTAAATCCGTGACAATTACGTTACCATTATCACCGTTATGGGCTACACGCACCGATTCCTCCGCCCTTTTTCCCAGCGGCAGCGGCTTGGGCGAAGATTTTTTCCATATTCATAGAAAAAAGAGGCGGACAATCGCTCCGCCTCTTCCTTCCATCTCCTGTTTTACTGCTGAATGCTAACCTTGCTGCCATCCTGCAGCATCGTGATTCCGGTTACGACAATTTTGTCGCCTTCTGCAAGGCCGCTTGTGACTTCGATCTTGTCGCTGGACGATTTTCCCGTAGTGACTTCTACCTGCTTCGCAATGTCGCCCTCAAGCCTGAACACGTATTGCTTGCCGTCGCGGTCAAAGACTGCTTTGCGCGAGATGACGAGAGCTTTCGCGCCGCTCGCTCCGTCGGATGGGAACGTCACATTGACGACCATGTCGGACTTCAGCTCATTGGATGGGTTCGGGATCGTAATTTCGATCGGATACGCTTTGAGCGCGGAATCCATCACAGGGCTGACTGCCGTTACTTTGGCATCAATCGTTTTTCCAGTCGATTGCACGTTCACTTTCACGACGGTGCCGACTTTGACTTTCGTGATGTCCGCTTCGGACAGGTTCGCTTTTACGAGCAGCGGGTTGGTGTTGACTACTACCACGACTGGCTGCTGCCCTGCCATTTGGCCGACCGCTCCGTTTACGCTGGAGACAAAGCCGTTGATTGGCGAAGTAACGGTCGCGTTCGCCAGTTGCTCACGGGCGTTTTGCAAGCTGACCGCAGCCTGTTTCGCCGAAGCCGCCGACACTTGCACGTTCGCTTTTTGCTGGGCGACCTGCAAGTTTTGCTGCGCGTTGTCATAAGCAGTTTGCGCGTTGGTCAACTGCATGTTCGCCTGCTCCATTTGCTGGGCGGAGATCGCTCCCTGCGTATACAACTGGTTCATCCGCTGCTGGTTCAGCTTCGCGTCAGCCAAAGCGACTTCCGCCTGCTTCAGTCCGTTGCGCGCTTGAACGAGTCCCTGATCCGAGCTGCTTCCAGCCTGATTCAAGCTCGCCTGGGCCAGCTCGTATGCGGCTTCCGCCTGTTTGACGCTGTTTTGCAAATCTTTTTCATCCAGTTTAAACAGCACCTGGCCTTTTGTCACATACTGTCCGAGCTGCACGGGCAGCGAAGTGATCTTGCCGCCCATTTTCGGAGTGAGCTGTACTTCTTCACTCGGCGCCAGCTTCGCCGTCAGACCCGACTCTGTCGTGACGGAGCCTGTGGCGACTGTTTCGACCTGGACAGGTGTTGCCGCTTCCACCGTTTCTGCCTGCGGTGTTTCCGCTTGCGGGCTGGAACAACCTGCCACGAGGCTTACGGCCAATACGGCCAGTATGACGGGTTTTATGCTAAGTTTCATGAATGTCCCTCCTCATCCCACAAACGCTTCTTACGATTCCAAAGCGGGAACGGTTTTCTTTTGTTTCTTTTCTTTCCGTTTCATGCGTCTTTCACGACGCTTTTTGCCGATATCGTCAAACCACGAAGTGACGACCGGAACCAAAACAAGGGTAATGAGTGTCGCAAAGCTCAGACCGAAAATAACGGTGATAGCCATTGGTGCCTGTGTCTCTGTACCCGATCCGCCGGAAAAAGCCAGCGGTCCAATCGCGAGGATCGTCGTCAGCGTCGTCATCAGAATCGGACGCAGACGGATTGGTCCGGCATGGAGAATCGCTTCGCGCAGCTCCCAGCCTTTTGCCCGCAACTGGTTCACGTAGTCGATCAGCACGATCGCGTTGTTCACGACCAGACCGATCAGGAGAATGTACCCGATCAATACGGATACGCTGATCGTCGTTCCGGTAACCAAAAGTCCCAGGAGAACCCCTGTAACCGTCGGCGGAACCGAGAACATGATGATGAACGGGCTGTAAAACGACTCGAACTGCGCCGCCATCACCATGTACAAAAGCACAACGGAGAGCAGAATCGCGAGCGCGAGGCTGCCGAACGACTCGGCCATGTCCTGGCTTTGTCCGCCGAACTCGACTTTGTAACCGTCCGGGAGATTCAGGTTGTTCAGTTTCGCCGTAATCTCCTGTGTGACGGAATTCAGGTCACGCCCGGCCAGATCACTCGTAACCTTCACTTCGCGCGTCAGGTTGGAGCGGTTGATCGTGAGCGGCACGTCCACTTTGCTGATGGTAGCCACCGAGGACAGCGCGATTTGTGCCCCGCCTGGCGCAGCAATCCGCAGGTTGTTCAAGTAGTTGATGTCTTCTTGATAATTTTCAGGCAGCTTCAGGTTAATGTCAATCTCGTCATCGCCTGTACGATACTTCGTGACCGTTTGCCCCTGGAAGGCCGTCCGGACGCTGGAGAGAATCTGTCCTGTCGACAAGCCGTACAAGCTCGCTTTTTCCGCGTCGACCTTGACTTCAAATTCCTGTCTGGACGCTTCCAGGCTAGTTGTAACGTTGCTCGTGCCAGGTACTTTTTCGACCTCGCCCTTGATGATCGCACTGATGTCTTTGAGGACGGCCAAATCGTCGCCGCGCACATTCAGCTCGATTGGCGAGCCCATGGACATGCCTTCTGCTGCGCTCACCTTGATTTCCGGCCCCGGAATATTTTTCAGCTTCTGCTGCAAGTCTATGGCGATGTCGCTTGAGGAACGTTTGCGCTCTGTCACGTCGACGAGCAGCAGCGTGATCGTTGCCTGGTTGGAGGACAGCGTGCTTGCAATCGGCGAACCGTTGCTGCCGATCGACGTCGCCACAATGTCTTTTTCCGGCACTTGATTCACAATCTCTTCTACTTGCTTGGCGACTTTTTCCGTCTCAGCCAAAACGGTTCCGTTTGGCATCTTAACCGATACAGAAATTTGTCCCTGGTCCATGCTCGGGATGAACTCCGCCCCGATCAGCGGCGTCAGGGCAAGCGAGCCGACCATCATGACGACAGAAGAAAACATGACTGTTTTTCTGTGGCCCAAAGCCCATGCCAGCAGCTTTTGGTAGCCTTTTTCCACTTTGCCAAACCCGATGTTAAACCAAGTAACCGGGTTGATGCCACGATAATTTTCGTGATTCGCATGATTCGGTACTTTCTTCAAAATGCGCGAGCTGAGCATCGGCACCAGCAAAATCGAGAAGACGAGTGCCGCAATATGCGAGTACACGACTGTCAAAGCCAGCGGTCCGAACAGCTCGGAAGCAATCCCTTCCGTCAGGGCAATCGGCAAGAATACGCAAATTTGCGCCAAGGCGGAGGCCATAACGGCCGTTCCAACCTCTTTGGAGCCGTCGAGCGCGGCTTGCATCATGCCTTTTCCTTGCTCCCGCTGGCGGAAGATGTTCTCCAGCATAACGACCGCAAAGTCGATCAATGACCCCAGCCCCAGCGTCAAACCGGAAAGCGAGATCAGGTTGATCGTCTGTCCTGACATGTACATCAACAGGAAGGTCGCGACGATGGATACAGGCAACACGATAATCGCGATCAGCATCGACTGTAGGCTGCCCAGGAAGAAGAACAGCAGGATGATCCCGACCAGTCCACCGAGCAGCGCGTGCTCCGCTGTTGTGTAGATCGAATCTTTGATGTAGGTCGAAGTGTCAAGCGTCGTAGTGATTTGCACGTGCTCCGGCAAATCCGCCTTGATTTTCTCCAGCTCTGCTTTTACTTCGTCGGCCACCTCGATGGTGTTTCCGCCGGAAGCTTTCGTAATGGAGATACCGAGGCTCGGTTTGCCATTTACGTAGCTGAGCTGCGTAATGTCTTCGAGCGTATCTCTGACTTCGGCAATATCGCTCAGGCGAATGGAGTTGGCCCCTACCGAAATCGGCGTCAGCGCGATTTCCTCCACGTTGGCAAATTCACCCTGGACGCGGATGTTCATCTTGCTGTCCCCTTCACGGACGGAACCGGCGGAGCCAGACAGGTTGCCGCTTGCGAGCGCCTGCTGGATTTGCTCCAGGGACAGTCCGTACGCGGAGAGCTTGGCCGGATCGACGATGACGTCGACGATTCGGTCCTGACCGCCGCTGATGGAAGCAGCCGCGACGCCGTCAATACGCTCCAGTCGCGACTGGATCATGTCTTCCGCGAGCTTTTTCAGCTTGTTGACATCCTGCTCGCCTGTGACGGCAAACTGGATGATCGGCTGGCTGTTCGGATCGATGCGCAATACCCGCGGCGCATGCGCGGAATCAGGGAGCATGCTCCTCACCTGATCGACTTTCTCTCGCATATCGAGAGTGGCCTGATCGAGATCCGTTCCCCAGTTAAACATGAGGATGACCTGCGAGGCCCCTTCAATAGACACGGATGAAATGCTGTCCAGGTTGGAAACCGTACCTAGCGCATTTTCGATCGGTTTTGTCACCAGTTTTTCTACCTCACTGGGTGAGCCCCCGTCCACAGACGTGACGACCACGGCAACCGGAAAATTCAGCTCCGGCATCAAGTCAATCGCCAAGCGAGGCAGGGAGACGAAACCGAAAATCAGCATGGCCACGGTCAGCATAATCATCGTGACCGGACGTTTAATCGAGAGTTCAGACAGATTCAAATCCACTCACCTCTTCTGGAAAACTTGACATGGCTAATCGTGACACTTTCGGCATTGCCATTTGCCGGAAGCGACAATTAGCCTGTTATTTCTTTCTTTTGGGAGAACAATTGTTGCAGCGCATGAAGAGATGAGATCGCGTGAGGATCTTCCGGCTTCAATTCCCGTTGTTCAGACACGCGCTCCGTTAAGGAAACCCACACGATTCGGCGGTCGGTTTGGTCTCGAAAACGACGCACCAGATTTTCCTGCTCCAGCCTGTTGATTAATCCTGACGTGGTACTGTACGGAAGATCGACAGCCTTGCAAATTTCCCCCATCGTTTTTGAACCGTTGCTGAGCTGTTCCAAAATCAGCACCTGCTGCCAGTTCAGATCAGTGCTGTCCAGTTCCTTTTTGGAAATGGACGCAAACAAGGCACTCGCTTCTTTCAGGAGCTTAGCCAACTGAATCAGTTCTTTCATGAAAGCCTCCCTCACTATCCCACATGACCCATCTACATCTTTTATTAGCCAAGATTTATTCTACCTATAGTCATGAGTAGTGAAGTCTATCAGCAGGTTGATTTCCCGTCAGCGAGGGGTCTATCTGGAGATAGACGACACCCCGTGCTAGAATGAAAGTAAACGAGCATCCGGCCAGAGAAAGAAGGATATCTTTTTGCTGAAACTGAGTATAAAAGCGATTCAAAAACGTTTGCTAATCATCTGGTTCTCCATTTTGATCGTGCTGGCCTTGCTGCCAGATTCGTTCATGCGCGAGACTCCCTTACAGTTTTCTCTTACGATTGTACTATTCTTTTGTTACATTGTGGTATTCTGGATTTCAAAAAGGAACTGGAAGCCGTACCAATTTGAACTAGCTACGGTTATGCTCGGCACCATGGCGCTCTTAAAAAGCGTGTTCGCCGGAGGAGAAGGCTTCGGAATGATGCTCCCGCTCGCCGTCTTTATCGGCTTTTACATCGAAGGACGGCGTGCGCTGGCTTACGCG
Organism: Brevibacillus agri; assembly: GCF_004117055.1. Taxonomy (NCBI): domain Bacteria; kingdom Bacillati; phylum Bacillota; class Bacilli; order Caryophanales; family Paenibacillaceae; genus Brevibacillus; species Brevibacillus agri. Next base: position 2,864,300 of record NZ_CP026363.1, on the reverse strand, counting down.
AGTTTTTTTGGCGCGTGCACCACGTTGTTTTTGTATTTTTACGGCATCCTCCAATTTCCGCATATCATTCCGTTTATCCTGACGTACATCGGCTGCTATATCGGGGCGCGGGGATACCGGATTCAAAGCGAGGCGTACAAAACGAACCAAGCCCATTTGGAGGAGCTGCAACAAGCCCATACCGAGCTGCAGGAAGCGCATTCCCAGCTTCAGGAAGCGGCCTTGCACTCGTTGCAGGTAGCGGTTCTGGAGGAACGGACGCGGATTGCCCGCGACATTCACGACGCGCTGGGTCACAGTCTTACCTCGCTGATTGTCCAGCTTCACGCGCTGAAGTACATGCTGCAGGACGGACCGGAGCACGCGCAGGAAGCCGTGCGCAACATGCTCGGCGTAGCGAAGCAAAGCCTGGAAGAAATCCGCACCTCCGTGCATACGCTCGCCATGGACAAAACATCGCTGGGACTCACTCCGCTGCGCGCTTTGCTGTCGCAGGCGCAAAAGCATACAGGGATCAAGATGGAGCTCATCTCATCCGAGCTGGATATCCCGCTGTCCCAGGAGCTGACGATCACGTTTTACCGGATTTTACAGGAAGCGATTACAAATACGCTGCGCCACTCCAATGCAAAAGAAATTCAGGTCATGATCGAGCAGCGGGAAGGCTCCCTCTACTTCTCGATACAGGACGACGGTGACATCACTCCCCAGGATCAAATCAAGCCTGGGTTTGGACTGACAGGGATTGCCGAGCGCATCAAGCAGTTGAACGGCAGCCTGTCCTATTCGGCAAAAGAACCGCATGGATTCAAACTCGATGTAAGATTGCCGCTGGAACATCTGGAAAAAGAAGGGAGCATACGAACATGACAGACCAAGCCAAAAAAATTCGTGTGGTCCTGGTAGACGACCAAAACATGATTCGCCAAGGGTTGGGCTACGTGATACAAATGCAGCAAGATATGGAGGTCGTCGGAGAAGCCTCTGACGGGGAAGAAGCTGTGGAGCTGGTAGGAAAAATCGTGCCAGACGTAGTGTTGATGGACGTGCAAATGCCGAAAAAGTCGGGGATTGAAGCGACACGGGAGATCATGAACATGCATCCGGCCGTCAAAGTATTGATTCTCACCACCTTTGACAACCACAATTACGTCGTGGAAGGAATCCGCGCAGGCGCTGTCGGCTACATGCTGAAGGACGCCGACTCGCAGGAGATGCTCGACCTGATACGCAGAGCCTCCCAGGGGGAAGCTCTTTTTCATACCGCGACAGCAGCCAAGGCGCTGGCGGAAGCCCTGCAAGTTCAGCGCAGCGTTTCCGAACACACCTCTGCTCCTTCAGCCCTGCTCGATGAGCTGACAGACCGCGAGCTTGACGTCCTGCAACAGATCGCCTACGGGTATCGAAACGATCAGATCGCGCAAAATTTGTTTATTTCGGAAGGCACGGTAAAAACACACGTGCACCGCATTTTGCAAAAAATGGGCGTCGAGGACCGCACCCAGGCAGTCGCCAAAGCCCTTCGACTCAAAATCGTGAAGTAAGACGAAACATTTTCGTTTCAGCAGGCAGAAGGATAGAGCGAGACACGCGTGCCGTCGTCCTGCAAGCGCCATATCACCAGCCCGTCGTGCAGGCGGGCGGCAGACATGGCTTCCTGGACGGCGGCAATTGCTTTTTCCATGTCGATCACGCAGCAAATGACGGCAAGCTCGTCCCGGCTGTCGTCTCCTCCGTCACTATGCCCGTTTCCGGTCCGGCCGAGACATTCATCGAGCAACGCCTCGATAGCATACCTCATCTCCACATCTGCTTCCGACAGGTGCGGAAAGCTCACCACCAGCTTCTGCCAGTCTTCTTTTGCCAGTTCCGCATAGCCTTTTTCCTTCATTTCTTCCGCCCAGTTTTGCAGCACATGAGTCGGCTTTCCTTCGATTTGCTCAGCCACGATCGCATAGTGGTCGCCGATCTCGCCTACCTGACCGTAATGGACCGTGTACAGACGGTCTTTTTCGTCATACCACGCTTCCCAGTAGCTCCACCTCTTTTCGTTTTTATGCAACATCCGGATCACTCTACGTTCAACTCCGTTCAGCCTTTTTGTAAATTATTCCACCAAACGACACAGTTTGACAACATCTTACATAGAGATTGATTCGAAAGACTTGCAACCTTTTGAGCTAAAAGGACTTCATGCCTACTTCAAACAGATTAACCCGCACAGAACTGCGCCTTTTGGCGTGAAATCCGGATTGGACAGACGCCGCATTTTTCGGAGGAAGGCAACAAAAAAAGACGGATGGTTTGCTCCGTCTTTTTGGATAAGGAAACAGCTTCTATGTGTTTTCCGATACGGAAAGAGGCAGGCGGATTTCAAAGCGCGCTCCATTCAGTCGCGGCGAGTTGTCGGCAAAAATTTCGCCGCCGTGATCTGCAATGATGCGCTGGGTCGTGGACAAGCCAAGTCCTGTCCCCTCCTGCTTGGTCGTAAAAAACGGCACGAACAAATTGTCCAGACAAGCGGTACTCAGTCCCGGCCCGTTGTCCTCGACGACGATGACGACCTGGCTGATGGAGGCGCAGACGGTGACGCGCACCACGCTGCCTTGGGTCAGCAGCGCTTCAAACGCATTTTTCATGATGTTCAGGATCGCCTGCTTGATGCGGGAACGGTAGCCGAACACGTACCATTCGCCAGGGGTGATGTCGAGCTCCAGCTTGATCCCCCTGCGATTGGCTTCTGGCTCCAGTAAACGAATGACCCCAAAAAGCTCGTCCAGCACGAGAAAACGTTCGGAAACGATTTTGTCATCCCTGTACCGGGCCAAAACCAGCACGTCGTTCAACAATCCGTCGATGCGTTCGATCTCCGTCAAAATGACGGAAAAGTAGGACTCGCTGCGCCCCGCCTCTCCCTGCTCGCGCAACAACTGGATGAAGCCTTTGATCGAAGTAAGCGGATTGCGGATTTCATGCGCCATCCCTGCGGCTAGTTGTCCTACAGCCGCCAAAGCTTCCCGCTTGTTCAGCTCTTCCTCGTATCGTTTGCTCTCGGTAATATTTCGAAAAACGGCGATTGCTCCCCACATCTCGCCCATGTAAAAAATCGGACTGGTGCTGACTGTCGTCCATTTTGCACGGTATTCTGCCATGTAATGGCCTGACTGTCCGCGTTCGACGACCCATTGGACGAACCTTTCACTCTCGTGCGGCAAGAAAGCTTCGTCAATGTTCTGTCCGATAATTTGCTCGCGTTTGACGCCAAACAGATGGCACAACGCATGGTTGGCCTCGATAATTTTCAGCGTGCGATCAATCATCAAAACGGCTATGTCGCTCGAATGCAGCACCAGTTGGACCAGCTCCTGCTCGGCAAGCAGGGCGAATTGTTCCCCCTGCGCCCGCTCCAGAGCCGTGCCCGTATGTGGCTGCTGGCTCGGCGGTCGATGCTCCTGGCTGTAGACGCCCACGACTTGGGCAATCAACTGGTCCATCGCCAGAAAAAACGCGTATTGTCCCCGTAAAAGCTCAAGCTGCTCCGCCTCGCTTTGCACCAGCATGGCAGAGTCGTTGTTCATCTGCTCGACAATGCTGTCCCGGCACACCCGCAGGCATTGCACCAGCGTCGCAAGATTCAATCCTTGAAGCAAACACTTGTAAGCGATTTCGTTAATTTCTTGTTCTGCTGCTGTTGGATCATTCTCTTCCACAACTTCCGCCCAGCGAAAGAGCAATTGGACAAGCAAAGCCTCAGTATGTGCGCGGTCTCCCAGAAGCGAAGCAGAGTGGTCGTGTTTTTCAGAAAGAAAAGAAAACGTTTTGGCCACCGCTGCAGGGGCCAAATGAGTAAGATACTTACTTATTCGATTTTTCAAAACGCTCTGACTCCTTTTCTTCTTCTTGCTTCATTGAGGCCTTCCTTCAAGTATGTATGATAATGATTCTATTATGGACACAAAACCGACATGATGTAAAGAAGAGTGTCCAACAAACAGGTAGATTATCGCCAGCCGATCCCGCTGACGTGAGAGGGTTGCCGCGCATGCCGTCTGCCGGCGATTGTTTGTAGACAACTTTCCTGCCAGAAAGCTAATTGAAACCGCTCGCTTATCTACTTCTATCATATCACGATCATGCATGAGTTTGGCAAAAAAACGTTTATTGTTCAACGATTAAGAAAAAAAGCATTTGCCCAGCAACGACAAATGCTTCCTTTTTCCTATGAGTGAGCTTTCACGATGTAGTTGCGCAAGTCGGATTTGACCGGGCTGTTCTGGTTTGTGCCAGCGTGAGCGCGCTTGAACGCTTCGCTCTGCGTCCAGTTTTGGAACGCCTGTTCATCTGTCCATTTCGTGAAGACGATGTACTCGTCGCCTTCTGTCGGCGCGAGGAAGAGAAACTCCAAAAACCCTGGAACTTCCTTCATCCGCTCGCCACCGCCGCCAAAAGCGCGTTCGAGGTGAGACCGGTAATCGGCAGGAACTTTCAATCGGTTCATTGATACGTACATGCTTGTCCACGTCCTTTTCTAAATGGGTTGCCCTTCCATTATACAACGACGCAGCGAAAAACAAAAAAACGCAGACGCGTCAGTCACGTCTGCGGTTGAGCTGCTGCTCCAGCATAATATCCATCAACAAAGTGTCCTGCAACGGGTCTTTTGGATCAACCGTCAGCAAAGACGCGACAGCCGCCATGGCGCAGCGCACGGACTGGTACGAGTAAAAAGCGTCGCGCTCCGTCTCGCTGAACAAGGAAAGGTCCGAGCGCTCCTGGACCGGATAAGGAAAATCGGTTTCCACGCCTGCCCGATCCAGCACGATCAGCGCCTGCTTGATCGCAAGTAGTGCCGCGCTGACGCTGAGCCCGTACTCCTGGCGCAAGTCATCCCATACTTGGAAAGCGGACCGCTCCACTCTCTCCTGATTCGGCCGTGTGATGATTCCCGATTTCCGCCCTTCCTTCAAAAGCCAGTCGACGAAGATGTCGTGGCGCGGTGGAAACGCATACACTTGCAGCTTCATTTCAAGTTCCGTCGGAAAATCTTTGGCGAAGCGCGCATGAGCCAAAGCCATCTCGTAGCGCCGGGATGGATGCCCGGGTACCGTCACAAAAACGGTATCCTGGCGAACAGCGGCAATCTGCAGCTTCGTCCTCGCCGGAATCCGGCCCTGGGGCGCTTTTTCCCGGCGGATGTTGCCCGGAATCAACTCCGTTCCGAACTGGTGATACTCCAGGGGAGAATCAATCCACGGAATCGGTTCGCGGGTTTGAATCTCGTACAGCCCGTTAAACGTCACCCATTCGCCCGGACGTCGCTGACTGCGAATCAGGACAGCATGGACTTCTTTTTCCGGCGGCAATTCGGTATCCTGATCGTCCGGAGGCGGCTGGAGCCGCTTGTGCTCGATCAGGATGCAGTCGTTCAAGTACAGTCGCTCAAGCAACTCCCGTTTGCTGACCCATTCGTATCCGATCCGGTAAATCCGATTTTTCATCGGTTCCACCTCCTTTTGGTCGCCAGTATCGGTTTCCTTCGTGAATGAGTAATGTTACCCTACCATATGTATTCGTCTCTTTGTCCGTGCTAGATCGAGCGTACAATCCGCAGCAAGTCTGCCGCCGCTTTCCTGGGCGAGTCGGCCCGGCTGATCGCGCTGATGACAGCGACGCCATCGGCTCCCGCGCGTAGCACCTGCTCTGCATTCTCAAGCGTGATCCCGCCGATGCCCACGATCGGCAAGTCGCTGCCGACAGCCTCCCGGATGGCGCGCAGTCCCTCAGGTCCAATCGGCTCGCCCGCATCTGCCTTCGACGAAGTGGCGAACATCGCTCCTACCCCGATGCAGTCTGCACCACCGCTTTTGGCGGCGAGCGCTTCCTCCACCGTCCCTGCGGACACGCCGATGTACATGGCTTCGCCTACTTTTGCTCTCACCTCGGCCAACTGCATGTCATCCTGTCCGACGTGTACCCCGTCCGCTTGCAGCCGAACAGCCAGTTCCACATCGTCGTTGACGAAAAACAGCGCTTGCGCTTCGCGGCAAAGCTGCTGAAGCTGCCGTCCCAGCTCGTGGCGCTCCTCGGAAGTCAGCTTGCTGCCTTTGTCGCGCAACTGCAACGTACCGACTCCGCCCGCAAGCGCCTCGCGCGCGATTTCGATTGTCTTCTCGCTGGAAAATCCGCAATCCTGGGTGCCGATCACCAAATAAACGCCCATCTTTTCCCGAAGTGTTTGCCTGTCGTTCATTTTTCATTCCCCTCCCAACGATCCAATGCCTCGCGATAAGCCATAGCCACTGCCTTCGCATCTGCCGCATTGGTAATTCCCGATAGTACGGCAACGCCTGCGCAGCCTGCGGCGAGTACCTCAGCAGTCCGCTCCGGCGTAATCCCGCCAAGCCCGATCACGGGAACCGTCCACCTGGCCGTTATTTTCATCAGCTCGCCCGTCCCTCTAGGCGCGAGATTCGGCTTCGAGCCGCTTGGAAAAATGTGTCCGTACATCAAATAGTCTGCCCCTGCTGTCACCGCCTGTTCGGCTTCCGCGAAGGAATGGACAGAGCGACCTACTTTTTGTTCCCGCCGCAACACTTGCCGCGCGTCGCTGACCTCCAGACTGTGGTACGCCAGATGGGCGCCTGCACAGCCGGACGCGGCACTCACATCGACCCGATCGTTGACCAGCAGGCTTGCGAGCGGAACCACATTCGCCAAAGCCCGAACCCAGTCCATGCATTCCCTGGCGGTTCGCTGCTTTTCGCGAATATGCAGGTAATCCATCCCTCCGGCATAGGCCGCCTCGGCCATCCGCAGCACCTCTTCGAGCGTTTGCCTGCCGCTCGTAATGACGTGAAGCTCCCGGCTAGTGCGCATCTGCTTTGGCATCGGCACTGGCACCGCCTCCGGACAACGCCGTCAAGCATTCCTGCAGCCATCGCGTCGTCTTGTCGTCGTTGCCGGCAGGCGCTTGCGCGAGCAGCTCCACGACTAGCCTCCGCACGAAAAACGCTTGCTGCACCGTCAGTGGAAAGGTAATCGTTTTTGGCTTGATCTCTTGCTTCTCCAGCGTCTCCACTCCGGCCAAAAGCATATCCCCGATGGATTCGACCAGCTCGCGAAGCTGCTCGTTTTGCTTCAACTCGTCGTAGCATCCGTCGTAGAGTCGGCACAAAATCAAAAACGCCTGTGACGACATGGTCACCGGCTGTACGTCATGCAACGGTTCCGTCATACTGTTTTCCCCTCCACTCGCTTGAAAAACAAAACCTATTATAACACAACTCGTCCGGAATCGAACCATTTGCTGTGCGGGCCAGGCTGGTGAAAAGCAGAAAAAAACCGCTGAAAGCTCAGCGGTCTTTGGCGGTACCTTCGTTACGGTCATTGTGGTGGGATTGGCGCAGGTTCGTGTTCTGATCGTTGTGATCGAGCGTTTTCCCGCGGTTTTTCCCCAAGTCTTTGCTGTTGTTGTTTTTGCCCAACGGATTCACCTCCTGTGGTCATCACACACAGGATAGCGTAACCAATTTGGCACGGTTTATTAGTGAACGGTCTGGTGCCGGGTCCGCTTCCACAGCGCATGGACCAGCGCAAAGGGCAGACGCCAGCCAAGCAGAAAGGCCAGAGTCACGAAGTAGGTCACGCCGGCAAAAATGAGCGTGATCGGCACGCCCGTCCACCAGGAGCGGATCAATAGGCCAATCGGAGCCGCCAGCGTCCACGTGAACAGCATCGTGAGCAACTGCCGTCCCCAGGACGAGTAGGCGCGCTCCGCATAGGTGCGAAAAACGAGGATGGCGATGATCCAGCCGATCAAAAACGGAGCCAGCGTCTCGCCTATTCCGAGAAACGTGACTGGCAAGTTGTGGGCCAGCTTTCCATAGTAGACAAACAGCAAAAAGGCGAGCAGATCCCCGGCGAGCAGGACGCAGCCGGTTGGCAAGATGCGGAGTCTCATGTACACCCTCTTTTCTAAGCGCAACTAGAGGTATTCCTCAAGGTTCATCCCTATTGTACACATGCAGCTTTGGACCTACAATCGCCCCGCCCCTTTATTCACCAAACAGCAACATTTCCAGCCGTTGCTTCACCTCCGGCCACTCCCTGTCGAGGATGCTGAAATAAACCGAATCGCGAATGTATCCGTCCCGCATCACCATATGATTGCGAAGCACGCCCTCGCGGATGCCGCCGATGCGGGCGATGGCGCGCTGGGAGTTGAGATTGCGCGCATCGGTTTTCAACTGGACGCGAATGCAGCCAAGTTCTTCGAAGCAGTGGCGCAGCAAAAGCCATTTGCACTCAGTGTTGACAGCCGTTTTCCAGACGGCGGGGGTCAGCCACGTAAAACCGATTTCCAGTCCGCGATCTTTGCGGGAAATGGCGAGAAACCTCGTGCTGCCGATGACCTGCCCGTCCGCGCGGTTGACGATGGCAAAGGGCAGCTCGGTTTGCTCCGCCTCGTTTTTCAGCGCCTGCTCGATAAAAGCTTGCGCGTCTTCGCGCGTCTGAATCTCCACCGACATGTACGACCAGATTGGCGGAAAGGCCCCCGCAGCAAAAATTCCGTCCACATGCGCCGGGCGCAGCGGCTCCAGTCTGACCCGCTTTCCTTCCAATGTGACAGGCTCGATTGTTCGCATCTTCGTCTCTCCTCTGCTGTACTGCCCGGCTGTCCGGGCAGTACAGTTTCCCGAAATTTTTCCTATGATAAGGGGGGAGGAAGCCGTTGTCAAGAAGCGATAGGAAGCTTTGCGACAAACGAGCCGGCAGACGAACAGCTTGCGGACGGATCCCCTGCTGTATGCCTGAAGGAAAATCAGGCTTCTTCGTTAATCACGACTTGTTTTCCTCGCCGCTTCAACAACAGCGGCACGACGAGCCAGGCCAGCGCGCACAGCAGAAAGACGGCGGACAGCGGCTTCGTGTAAAAAATCGAGAAGTCGCCGTTGGATGTCGTCAGCGCGCGGCGCATGTTGTTTTCGATCATCGGGCCGAGCACCAGCCCCAGTACGAGCGGGGCGAGCGGAAAGTCGTTTTTGCTCAAAAAGTAGCCGAGAATGCCGCAACTGACGAGCAGGATGAGGTCGAACGTGCTGATCTGTACCGCGTAGACGCCGAAAACAGAGATGGCGATAATCATCGGAATCAAAAAATGCGGCGGCGTCTCAATAATTTTGGCAAACACTTTGACCAACGGCATGTTCAGCACGAGCAGCATCAGATTTCCGATGAACATGCTCGCGATCAGTCCCCAGGCGATTTGCGGATGATCGCTGAACAACAGCGGCCCCGGCTGGACGTTGTACATGAGCAGTGCCCCCATCAAGATCGCGGTCGTCCCCGATCCCGGGATTCCGAGCGTCAACAGCGGGATCATTGCCCCTCCGGAGGCGGCATTGTTCGCGGATTCCGGGGCGGCTACTCCGGCGATCTCGCCTTTTCCGAAGCGCTCCGGGTGCTTGCTCCATTTTTTCTCCAAAATATAAGAAAAGAAAGAGGCCAGCGTCGCGCCTGCTCCCGGCAGCACGCCGATGAAAAAGCCGAGCAAAGAACCGCGCGCGATCGGAGCGGCACTCTCCTTGAGGTCTTGCTTCGTCGGGAGAATCCGGCCGACCTTGATAATTTCCTGCGAGGACTGGTCGTTTTCCAGAATCGTTTTGAAAACCTCTCCTAGCGCGAACAGGCCGACCGCGATGGTCAGAAACTCCAGCCCTTGATACAGGTCGGGGATGTCGTAGGTGAAGCGGGCGACTCCCGATACGTTGTCGATGCCAATCGTGGCCAGCAAAAGCCCGAGGACGGTCATCAGCAGCGCCTTGGTCATTGACTTGCCGCCAAGCCCGCTCACGGCGCACAGGCCGAGCAGCATGAGCGAAAAATACTCGGCCGGACCGAACTGCAGCGCGAGGTCAGAGAGCGGATCGGCGAGAAAGACGAGCGCGACCAGCGCCACGATCCCGGCCACAAACGAGCCGATGGCCGCAATCGACAGCGCCGCTCCCGCCCGTCCCTGCCGCGCGAGCTGATACCCGTCCAAGGTCGTGACGACCGAAGACGATTCGCCTGGCGTGTTCAGCAAAATCGACGTGGTGGAACCGCCGTACATCGCGCCGTAGTACACGCCTGCCAGCAAAATCAGGGCGCTCGCCGCGGCCATCTCCGGCGGCAAGCCCGCCGTCAAGGAAGCTGTGACCGGCATCAGCAGCGCCACTCCGCTCATCGGCCCGATGCCCGGCAGCACGCCGACAGCCGTCCCGATCAGCACCCCGATAAACGCGTAAAGCAAGTTATGCCATTGAAAAGCGATGAGAAATCCATCGGCCAAATAGTCCAGCGCACTCATTCCGATCCCTCCCTAGACGCCGAGCCAGGTTGGAAGTCCTGGAAGCGTTCCTTTCAGCAATTGCACGTACACCACGTAGACGCCGACGGAAAACAGCAAGGAGACAACCGCCGATTGCAGTTGGCTTTTGCTGCCCATGACCAGAAACGTGACGTAAAGAAACAGAGCGGTAGCGATCACATACCCGATTGGCTCCAAAAGCAGGACATACAGCACCGTCGCCACGAGCATCAGGAGAAACCGTTTGTACAAAAGTTTTTCGGGCGCTTCTGCCACGGCACGGTTTTTCGCCTGGAATGTCTCCCAAAACAGGCGCAGGCTGAGCAGGACAAGCAAGATGCCCAAGCCGAACGGAAACATGTTCGGCCCGACCTGGCTGCCGTATGCACTGGTCGATATATGCTGGCTCTCCGTGATGAAAAAAGCGCCCACTAGCGCAAAAGCGATACTGCCGTACCGATCAAACCTTGCGTTCATACGTACCTCCTTTTTCGATAAGGGAGTTGCAGACGCGTCTTTCTCTCCACCAGGAAAAGCGGACGCGCGCCGCAAAAAGCGGGGGAAAAAAAGGAGAGGAGTGCCCTCTCCCTATTTCGCCATGCCAAGCGAGGTCAACAGCTCTTTTACTAGCTGATCCTGCTCCTCCAAAAACGCCGTGAAGGTCGCCGCGTCCTTGTACTCGCTCTCCCAGCCGTTTGCGGCAAGCTCCTGCTTCCACGCTTCGCTCTCCGACAACTCTTTCAGCTTGGTATCCCAATACGCTTTGGCATCCGCAGGCATGTCAGCCGGGCCGAATACGCCGCGCCAGATCGTAAACGTCGCATCAATTCCTTGTTCTTTCAAGGTCGGGACGTCCTTCAGCTCTCCGCCCATTCGCTCTTCCGACGTGACGCCGAGCACGCGAACCTTGCCTGCCTTCACATATTCTCCTACGCCGGAGGCATCGGTCGCGATCATGTCGGCATTGCCGCCGAGCAAGGCCGCAATCGCTTCTCCGCCGCCGTCGTAGGAGACGTACTTGACCGTTTTCGGGTCCATGCCGTATTTGGCGGCGGGCAACACGCTGACGAGGTGATCCATCGAACCCGGAGCCGAACCGCCTGCGAGCGTCATTTTCGTCGGGTCTTTTTTCAGCTCGTCCAAAAAGCTTTTCATATCCTTGTACGGCGAATCTGCTCGCACGACCAGGGCGCCAAAGTCTTTCGTCATTTGCGCCAGTGGCGTCACATGCTGGAAACCGAACGGACTGTTCCCCTCTTTTTTGTTATGGTTGATGAGAATCGGCGGAGAGCTGACGAACAGCTTGTAAGGGTTGCCTTTGTCTTTGCTGACGTATTCCGCCATGAAGACGGTCCCGCCGCCGCCTGGCTTGTTTTCTACCGTAATCGCTTCGGTCACCAGCTTGCTCTCGTTCAATACTTTGCCAAGCGAGCGGGCTGTCTTGTCCCAGCCGCCGCCTGCCCCGGATGGAGCTACGAACACGATCGGCTTTTCCGGATAGTTGGATGCAGTAGGCACAGGCTGCGCGCCCGAGCCGGACGAGCCGCTGTTCACCCCGCCACAGGCGGCCAGCGCGAGCGTAAAGAAAGCAGACAAAGTAATGAGCATGCATCTTTTCTTTTTCAAACAAAAATCCCCCTCGAACCCGTCGTTTTTGTAAGCGTTACCACGCTTGTCATTAACGTATCATGCCGGGTCTTGCGGGGAATAGTTTTCGTGCATAAGGTATATTTAGAAAATTTTAAACTTTTTGTTCATATTGTTCATGCCCGCTCTTGCAAAAAACGGTACTTTCTCTCCGGCCTGCCGACACTGCCGTAGATCAGGTCGGCTCGCGCCTTTTTTTCCTGCACCAGATGCTCCAGGTAGCGCCGAGCCGTCGTCCGACTGGTGCCGATCTCGCGGCCGATCTCCTCTGCCGAGACACCTTTGTCGCCTGTCTGCCTGATCGCCTCGATCACTTTTTCCAGTGTCAACTGGTCAATGCCTTTTGGCACGGCTGACTCGCGCATTTTCGCCTGGATCGGCCGCCTGGTCAGCATCTGGTCGATGACATCCTGATCGACCTCTGTCGCCTCTCGCGTCCGTGCCAGATGGGCGCGATAGCTCTCCAGCCGCTCGCGAAAGCGCTCGAACACAAGCGGCTTGACGATGTAGTCAAAAACGCCGCCGCGCAGCGCTTCCTGGACCATCTCCATCTCCTTGGCTGCCGTAATCATGATGATGTCCACCTCGCGATAATGCTGGCGGATGTACCAGACCAGCTCTGTGCCGAGCATATCGGGCAAGTACACGTCCAGCAAAACCAGATCGGGACGTATGGCGGCGAACAGCTCTTTGGCGTCGCTGCCGTTGGTGGCGGTGGCAATCACTTCGAATCCCTCGATCTTGCTCACGAATCTTCGGTTAATGTCAATAATCCGCAAATCGTCCTCGACGATCAGCACTTCAAGCTTCTTCACTGCCAGTCCTCCCTTCTCGCGGCAAGGAAACGGTGAACAGCGCGCCGCCATAGTCGCTTTTTCCGACGACGATGTAGCCGCCCATCTCTTCGATGATTCCGCGCACTTTTGCCAAGCCAAGCCCCCGCTCCTCGCCCGCTTTCGTCGAAAACCCGTCTTCAAAAATGGTCTCGCGCCATGCGTCAGGCACTCCCGGCCCGGAGTCGGCTATCTCAAACAGCAGTTCTTCTTCCGTGTCGGCCAAGTAAATGTCGACGCGCTTTTGCGAGACGGCTGCATCGTTGACCGCTTCCAGCGCGTTTTGCAGCAGATTGCCGAGCAGCACGATCACCTGCTGGCGGTTGATATGCGCGGGAAGCGCTTCGAGATGGCTGTCCTGGTCGATCACAAACTGGACTTTCAACTCTTTCGCCCGGTTGTGCATGCCGAGCAAAAGAGCGCCAATCATCGGGTCCGGAATCCGTCTGGCGACAAACAGGATCAGCTCTTCCTGCGCCGATGTCTCGCTCGTAATCAGCTCGATCGCCTCCTGCACCGAGCCGAGCTGCAACAGCCCGGAGATCGTGTACAGCAAGTTGTGGAACTCGTGCGTCTGGGCGCGTAGCACATCCGCATAGCGCCGGACCTGGGACAGCTCCGAGGCGAGCTTGTCGATCTCCGATTTCGGGCGAAAGCTGCTGACGACACCAACGACCTTGTCCCCGAGCTTGATCGGCAGGCGGTTGACGATGATTTCTTTGCCGCTCGTGATCGTCTCGCGGTCGAGCTGTTGTTCCCCCGTCTTCAGCACCTCCGGCATGCGGCTATCCGGCAGCACGTCCAAAATGTGCTTGCGGTGAATGTCTTCCTCCGGCAATTCGAGAATGCGGATCGCTGCCTTGTTCATCATCGTGATCTCGCTGTTTCTGTCAATCGCCACGATCCCCTCCCGGACGGATTCGAGCACGGCGTTGCGCTCCACGTACAGAGCGGCGATCTCTTCCGGCTCCAGTCCGAGCGTCAGCCTTTTTAAATAGCGGCTCAGCCCGATGGCAAAGGCGATCCCGCAGACGAGCGCGATCAGCGTAATGAGCAGAACTTTTTTCTGGTAATCGCCAATGGCTTCTTCGATATCCTCCAGCAAAAAGCCGACCGACACGATGCCGACCACCGCGCCATTGTCGTCGCGAATCGGCACCTTGCCGCGCAAGGAAGGGCCCATGCTCCCGATCGCTTTGGAAATGTACGACTGTCCGTGGGTCAGCCCCGGCTCGTTGTCGCCGCCGACCATCGACTTGCCGATGCGGTCAGGCAGCGGATGCGCGTAGCGAATGCCTTCCCGGTTGCCCACGACGACAAATTCCGCTCCGGTTTGCAGCCGGACGTTTTCCGCGATCGGCTGGATCAGCGCAGACGGCGAGCTGCTTTGAAAAGCCCGGCGCAGTTCGGGGTCGTGGGCGACGATTTTGGCTACGCTCAGCGCCTTTTTCCCGATCTGTTCCTCGATCGACGAGGCTACGATGGAAGAGAAGACGGCCCCAACTGACGAAATAATCAAAATAATGCCGACCGTAATGAGCAAAATCATTCTCGTTTGCAAAGACATCACTTTTCGGGCAGTAGTCACAAATCGCTCACCTCTTGGTTCATCTTACCATCCCGGGCCGATAAAAAGGTAGCTTCATCGCCTATGTTCGTGTACAGTTAAAAGGGAATTACGGGGATGTGGAGGTATCTACAGATGCACGCGAACCTTCGTTCGTTCATAGAACAATTGCGCCGCGCCGGACAAGTCGTGGAAATCGACGCACCAGTCGATCCCCATCTGGAGCTGGCCGAGATTCATCGCAGAGTCATTGAAGAGGGCGGACCTGTTCTGCTTTTCACCAATGTCAAAGGAAAATCGTTTCCCGTGGTCACGAACTTGTTCGGGACCGTAGAGCGGGTCGACATGGCGTTTGGGCCAAAACCCGAGGCTGTCGTCCGCAACCTGGTGCACGGGATGGACAAGCTGTTGCCGCCAAAGCTCTCCGGCTTGTGGGAGCTGCGCGAGCCGCTGTTGGAAGTCATGCGCACGGGCACCAAAACCGTATCTGCCTCCCAAGCGCCTGTGACTCAAATCGCAACAACCGATGTTGACATGACCAAGCTGCCTGCCTTGACAAGCTGGCACCTGGATGGCGGTCCGTTCGTCACCTTGCCGCTCGTTTATACAGAGCACCCTGATACAAAAGAGCACAACCTGGGCATGTACCGCATCCAGATTTACGACAAAAACACGACGGGCATGCACTGGCAAATCCAAAAAGGCGGCGGGTTCCACTACCACGAAGCCGAAAAACGGAACCAGTCGCTGCCTGTTACCCTTACGATCGGCGGCCCTCCTGCCCTGATCGTCTCCGCAATCGCGCCCCTGCCGGAAATGGTGCCGGAGCTGGTCTTCGCCTCGCTCTTGATGGGCGACAAGCTGAAAATGGCGGAGGTGCCGAACCATCCGCACCGGATCGTCGCGGAAGCCGAGTTTGTGTTCGCGGGAGAAGTTCCTCCGCACATCAGACGCCCTGAGGGGCCTTTTGGCGACCACTTCGGCTATTACTCCTGGGAGCATGACTTCCCGGTGTTCAACGTGAAGCAGATGTGGCACCGCAAAGACGCGATCTATCCGGCCACCGTCGTCGGGAAGCCGCGCCAGGAAGACTATTACATCGGGGATTATTTGCAACGGCTGCTGTCGCCTCTCTTCCCTGTCGTCATGCCGGGTGTCAAAGCGCTCTGGACATACGGGGAAACAGGCTTCCACGCGCTCGCCGGCGCGATTGTGCGCGAAAGCTACTATAAGGAAGCGATGGCGCACGCCTTCCGCATCATGGGAGAAGGCCAGCTCACGTTGACGAAGTTTTTGATGGTGACCGATGTGCCGTGTGACCTGAGCAATTTCAAGCATTTCCTCGAAATCGTCCTGGCTCGCTTCCAGCCGGAGCGCGACCTGCTCATCGTCAACGATACGTCGAACGATACGCTCGACTACACCGGACGGAAGCTGAACCACGGCTCCAAAGGAATCATGCTCGGCATCGGCGACCCCGTCCGCGAGCTGCCACGCGAGTACAAAGGACAAGGCATTCCGAGCATAACCGATATTCGCGCGTTTTGCCCCGGATGTCTGGTCATTTCCGGGCCGAGCTTCAGCGAAAGGCCGGAGCTGGGCGAAGAGTTGCTGTCCTATCTCAACGAAAATCTGGCAGACTGGCCGATGATCTGCATTGTGGACGATGCGGCGATCGCCGAGAAGCAAAGCAGCTTCCTCTGGACCGTGTTCACTCGTTTCGACCCGGCTCACGATCTGTACGCCAAGTCGACGATTGTCCGCAACAAAATCCGCTACGAAGGGCCGCTGGTCGTCGATGCGCGGATGAAGCCTTTCTACCCGGATGAAGTAGAGACGCTGCCGGAAATATCGGCATTGGTCGACAAACGCTGGAACGAATATTTCCCAAAAGCATAGCATTGCCACCTGCCGTACGTCTGGAACGAATCGTTCCAGACGTTTTTTTTGCCCGGGAAAAAGCTGTACTTAGGGCTTCTTTCCCCCAATATAATGTTACAACTTGTATTCGAGACAACCTGGGGGCGGTTGTCCGAATGCCAGCGATTTTGTCAAAAAAAGGAGGGAAAGAAAATGAAGACGCAGGAAGATGCAAATGGAATTGTCACCCTGACAAAAGCAGGGGAAGACCTTATCAAAGACAGCTCGCTCTACAATGAAGGGCTGCGGCCGACGACGAAAGCTGAGCATTCGTGGACCGCGTACAACTTTGCCAGCCTCTGGATCGGGATGTCGATCTGTCTTCCCACGTACGCGATGGCAGCCGGGCTGATCTCGTTGGGCATGAACTGGTGGCAGGCGATCTTGACCATTATTCTCGGAAACTGTATTGTCCTTATCCCTATCCTTCTCAACTCCCATGCCGGGACGAAATTCGGCATCCCCTACCCTGTGTTCGCCCGGCTCTGGTTCGGCTCCAAGGGCGCTCACATTCCAGCGGTCGCTCGCGGGCTGATCGGAGCTGGCTGGTTTGGCATCAACTGTTGGTTCGGCGGAGCCGCCATTGATACGCTGCTCATGTCGATGACAGACTGGGCCAGTGTCCCCGGCCATCTGTGGATTTCCTTTTTCGGCTTTTGGCTCCTGAACGTATGGGTCGCCTATCGCGGTCCGGAAGCGATCAAAAAGATGGAAGCCTGGGCAGCGCCGATCCTGATTATCATGAGCCTGGCCTTGCTCGTCTGGGCGCTGACCAAAGCAGGCGGATGGGGGCCGATGCTCTCCGCTCCATCCACATTCACCTCTGCCGGCGAGTTTTTGAAGGTCTTTTTCCCGGCACTGACAGGCGCGATCGCCTTCTGGGCAACCATGGCGCTCAATATTCCGGACTTCTGTCGCTACGCGAAAAGCCAAAAAGCGCAAATCGTCGGCCAATCCTCGTCCTTGCCGACGACCATGGGCTTCTTCTCCTTCATCGGGGTAGCCGTCGCCTCCGCTACCGTCGTCATTTACGGAGAAGCGCTGTGGGACCCTGCCGCCGTACTGGCGAAGTTTTCGCCGCTCGCCATCTTCCTCGGCACGATCGGCATCATTCTCGCCACCTTGACCACCAATGTGGCCGCCAACATCGTCGCCCCCGCCCGCGCCGTGGAAAACCTCGCGCCACGCCGTCTCTCCTACGAGGCCGGAGCGATCATCGCCGGTGTCGTCTCCCTGCTCATGCAGCCGTGGCATATTTTGGAAAATTTCGGCAATTACATCTTCCTCTGGCTCGGTACGTATGGCGCGTTGCTTGGCCCGATTGACGGAATTGCGATTGCTGACTACTGGCTCGTGCGCAAAAGACGCATCCATCTGACGGAGCTGTACAAACCGAACGGCATGTACGCCTACAAGACAGGCTTTAACATGCGAGCGATCTGGGCCATGCTGATCGGGATTGCGATTCCGTTTGTCAGCAAGTACATCCCCGGCTTCCATATCATTTGGGACAACGCCTGGACGGTCGGGCTCTTGATTTCGCTTGCGATCTACACGTGGATGATGAAAAACGACGCCTCGATCATGAGCCAAAAAGAGTACGACCAGATCACGACACAAGCGCAGGAGTCGCGCGCTTCCTGAATCGGAATCCGCATCACGGCAAAAAAAGACTGACAACCATAACGGGTTGCCAGTCTTTTGCTTGTTGCCGCAAAAACACACTACCATTTGAATTGGCTGATCGATTCCTGCAATTCGTGGGACAGCTCGTTCAAATTGTTGCTGGAGCGGGCAATTTCCTGCATCGCAGCGAGCTGCTCCTCTGCTCCGGCCGAGACGGACTGCGTATGTACGGCCGCTTCCTCCGACAGCCTGTTCATCTCGTCCATGGCGGAAGCAACCTGCTGCACGCTCGCCGACATTTGCTCGGTCGCTGCGGATACTTCCTGGATTTGGCCTGCCACGTCCTTGGCGGAAACGACGATGCGCTCGAACGTTTTTCCCGCCTCCTGAACGGCGGCAGCCCCTTTTTTCGCCTCTTCGGTCCCGGCCAGCATGACGGAGACGACCTGGGTTGTCTCGTGCTGGATTTCTCCGATCAGGCGGGCGATTTCCCGCGCCGATTCCTCGGATTGCTCCGCCAGCTTGCGAACCTCATCCGCCACCACGGCAAAGCCCCGGCCCTGCTCTCCGGCCCGCGCTGCCTCAATCGCCGCATTCAGCGCCAACAAATTGGTCTGGGAGGCGATGCCTGTGATTACATCGACAATTTTCCCGATCGCTTCCGAGCGGACGCCGAGCTGCTGAACGAGGTCTGCCGCGTGGTTCACGCCTTGGGAGAGAGAATCAATTTGGAAGACCGCTTGCTGAATCTGGATATTCCCTTGCTGCGCATCATCCGCTGCCACTACCGATGCTTCGGAAACGGCGCTGGACGTGTCGGCAATCCGTTGAATGGCAACAGACATTTCCTCCATGACGCGCACGCTTTCCTGTGTGCGCTGGGTCTGCACTTCGGCCGTCGTCGCAATCTGCTCGACGCTTCCCATCGCCTGCTCTGTGGCCCGCACGGATTGCTGGGCGCTTGCCGACAGTTCCTCGGAGGAAGCTGCGACTTGCTCTCCTGCGACTTTTACTTGCTCGATCAAGGAACGGAAGTTGGCGACCAGCTCGTTGAAGGCAATCCCGAGCTTGCCGACCTCGTCTTTTGCTACGTAAGTCACCGGAGCAACCGCCAAGTTCCCCTGAGCCAAATCTTCCATGCGGCTTGCGACGACGCGCAGCGGATCGGCAATCATCCGGGAGATCAAAAATCCGAGTCCGCCCGCCAGGACGATCGAAGCTCCCCCGACGATCAGCAAAAGCAGCACCGCTTTTTTCGAATCGTCCCAGTTTTGCTGCTGCATCCGATCCGCCTGGGAAGACTTGTAGTTCGCCCATTCCAGTTGTTCCTGATTGATCCAACTGAGCGTTTTGTCCGTCGCCCGATAGTAGGCGTAAGCCTGATCGGTCTTGTTTTCCTTAATCAGTTGGACAACCTCGTTCTGGTCTTTGCTGTACTGTTCCAGAAGCTCCTTCAGCTTACTGACGCGCTCTTGTTCTTTTTCGTCCAGGCGAGAGTTCTGGAGGTACCTAAACGTCTGGTCGGCAGAGGCGATGCGCTGGTCCAGCTCGGCCTTGTACTGCGCGAAGACAGCAGGGGCAGGATCGAGAATCATTTTGTAGATCAACCCGTCAATAGCCCGAATGTCTTGTCGCCAGTCGTTAATCCACTTCACTGGAAGCAGTTGCTCCTCATACATGGCCTGCATCCGTTCCCCGGATACTTTCACGTGAAAATAACCCGTGATGCCGACGCTGCACAAGAAGATCGCCATCAAGACGACCAAGCTGAACATTTTGGCTCTAGTGCTGAGGTTACGTAGTAGATTCATTGCTGTAGGTAATCCTCCCGTGTCCATAGTAGTAAGTTGAAAAAGCTCGAATACTGTCCAAATCTTACCAAACTCTGGCGAATCCGTCGATAGTCTTGGGTGATTTCTCACACTTCGAGCACAGAGAGAAGCGAAATGTCTTCGATTTGCGCGTCAGGCTCATAGCAAACATAGTACGTAAGTTCCGGGCTGATCCAGTAGCGAATCCCCCGGTATCCACAGGCGAGCAGGTAGGCCCGCACCTCATCTCCGGTCCATTCCAGCCATTCCTCGTGCGCAAGCCCGGCCGCGCGCCGCGCCAGCTCATCTGCCCCGTGCCTGTGCCGCAGCGCCTCGCTGCGCAATTCATTTTCGCCGAAGCGCTCGTCCAAACAGAACAGCCCCGGCAAAGCCACCTGCTGCTGAAGCACGGCGGCTTTGTCCCCGATCGTCTCGGCGTGGCAGATCGCGTACTGTGCCGCGACGACCGGATTGCTCACCAAATAGACGCCCGACCCGAACACCGCCTTTGCGCTCGCTCCATTCGTAAACTGGCGGCGTTCTGCCCGTTCGTAGCGCTGCGCCCTGACTACCCGCAGCGCTTCCTGATACTCCACTCCGCGATAAACGGTCTGCTTCATGATCTGACCGCTCCTTTCCGGCGTTTTTCGCAAAACCAAAATCGTGCCCACATAGGAAAAGGAGGAAGACGCATGCCTGGCGCCTCCCTCACCTCGTCTTACGGCAGCAACTTCACCATGTCGTCGTACGTCTCCGGGCGACGATCGCGATAAAATTGCCACGTATCCCGCACTTCTCTGATCTTTTCGCGGTCCATCTCCGCCACAATCACCTCGTCTTGATCGCGGCTGCCGACAGCGACAAACTGTCCGCGCGGATCGACCAGGTATGACTGTCCGTAAAATTCCCCCATGTTCCACGGCGCTTCCGTCCCAACCCGATTAATGGCGGCGACGTAGTAGCCGTTTGCCACCGCGTGTGCGGGCTGTTCGAGCTTCCACAAATACTCGGACAGGCCGGCGACGGTGGCGGAAGGATTGAAGACGATCTCGGCGCCGCCTAGGCCAAGCAGCCGCGCCCCTTCCGGAAAATGGCGGTCGTAGCAGATGTACACGCCGACTTTGGCGAAAGCCGTATCGAACACCGGGTAGCCCAAGTTTCCCGGCTTGAAGTAATACTTTTCCCAGAAGCCGCAGCCGCTGCTGCCCACCCCTACATGCGGGATGTGCTGCTTGCGGTATTTGCCCAGGTACGTGCCGTCTGCATCAATGACGGCCGCCGTGTTGTAGTAGGTGCCGATGCCGACCTTTTCATACACGGGCAAGATCAGCACGGTCCCGAGCTCCTTGCCCAGCGCGGAAAACTGCTGCACAGTCGGGCCGTTCGGCACCTCTTCCGCCGCTTCGTACCATTTCGTGCTTTGCTCCGCGCAAAAATAAGGGCCGTAAAAAATTTCTTGCAGACAGATGATCTGCGCCCCTTTGCCAGCAGCCTCCCGCACCATTTTCACATGCTTTTCGATCGCCTTTTCCTTGTGAAGATGAACCGGCTCGTCGCCGTGCACGTCATTTTTGGCCTGAATCAGCCCGATCGTCACTTTATCCGCCATCTTGCTCCTCCTCACCCCAGCATTTGCATTTGGCTATGGTCTGGCAAACGTCGACCGCTTCACGTAGCGGCCCGCCCCCGCATGGCCGACGAACTGCTTGTTGCGGACGACGAACGCGCCGCGGGAAAGCACAGAAATGACGTCGCCGTGAACCTGCATGCCTTCAAACGGGTTGTAGTCCACATTCATATGGTGCGTCTCCACCGAAATCGTCCGCTGCACAGTCGGGTCGAACAAGACGATGTCCGCATCGGAGCCAACCGCAATCGTGCCTTTTTGCGGGAACATGCCAAACAGCTTGGCGACTTTGGTGGAGGTGATGTCCACAAATTGATTCAGGCTGATTTTGCCTTTGCGCACGCCCTCGGAAAAGAGGATGGTCATGCGATCCTCAATGATCGGGCCGCCATTCGGAATTTTCGTAAAATCTCCGCGGCCCAGCTCTTTTTGCCCGGAAAAGTTGAACGGACAGTGGTCGGAACCAACTGTTTGCAAAATCCCGTTTTTCAGCGCGCTCCACAGTACGTCCTGGTTCCACTTTTCCCGCAGCGGCGGGGACCAGACGTATTTCGCCCCTTCGAAGTCCGGCTTTTCCAGCGCGGTGATATCGAGCACCAAATATTGCGGACATGTTTCTCCGTAGACGTTCCAGCCTTTTTCGCGCGCCTCGGCGATCCGGCGAACGGCGTCGGCGCAGGACACGTGCACGACGTACAACTGGGCATCCGCGAGCGCCGTGAGCGCAATCGCGCGGCCTGTCGCCTCTCCCTCCGCTTCCGGCGGACGGGTGTAGGCGTGGTAGATCGGATCGGTATTTCCTTCGGCCAGCGCCTGCTTGGTCAAATAATCGAGCACGTCCCCGTTCTCGGCGTGCACTTGGACCAACGCCCCTAGCTCCTTGGCGCGGATCAGCGTCTTGAACAAAGTTTCGTCGTCGGCCATCAGCACGTTTTTGTACGCCATGAATACTTTGAGCGACGTGATCCCTTCGTTGTTCACGACCGACTCCAGCTCTTCCAACACCTGGTCGTTGGCATCCGACACCATCAGGTGAAAGCCGTAGTCGATGACGGCTTTGCCTCTCGCTTTTTCGTGCCAGGTCGCAATCGCGGAGTGGAGCGACTCCCCTTTGCTCGTCAGGCAAAAGTCCACGATGCTCGTCGTCCCGCCGAATGCGGCGGCTTTTGTGCCCGTGAAAAAGTTATCGGATGTAACCGTGCCGCCAAACGGCATGTCGAGGTGCGTGTGCGGATCAATGCCGCCCGGAAGCAAATAGTACCCGGTTGCGTCGATAACCTCCGCATCTGTTGCTTGCAGGTCCGAGCCGATCGCGACGACTTTTTCGCCGTCGATCAGCACGTCTGCCTGATACGTGTCTGACGCCGTCACAACCGTCCCGTTGCGAATCCATTTTTTCATGACCTTCCTCGCTCCTTTCCCCTGCCGTGCATAAATGAGACATCCCGTTCCTCGTACATGCTATGCCGCAGACGCCCCATTCATGCCATCGGCCCTAGAACTTACGTCTCGCAACTGCCCCCGCCTGCCAAAGCAGCCTGGCGCTGGTTCCAGGAAAGCGGCGGCTTGCCCGTCGGAATCTCCACCATCTCGATCGTTCCTTCCACCGGACAGACAATCGAGCACAGGTTGCAGCCGACGCAGTCTTCCTCGCGCACTACCAACCGCTCTTTTCCCGTTGCGGCGTCCTTGACGATATCAATGCATTGGTGCGAAGTGTCCTCACAGGCGATATGGCATTTGTTGCAGTTGATACAGGTTTCTTCGTGGATGCGGGCGACTACTTTGTAGTTGAGGTTCAAATGGCCCCAGTCCGAATACGTGTGCACGGCCTTGCCGACGATGTCCATGACCGAGGCGATTTTGCGCTGGTCGAGGTAGTTGTTCAAGCCGTCGATCATGTCTTCGACGATCCGAAAGCCGTGGTGCATCGCGGCGGTACAGACTTGCACGCCAGTCGCACCCATCAGCAAAAACTCGACGGCGTCCCGCCAGTTGGAAATCCCGCCGATGCCCGAAATCGGCACGCCGACAAACGGATCGCGCGCACACTCGGCGACCATGTTCAGGGCTATCGGTTTCACCGCTGGTCCGCAATAGCCGCCGTGCGCTCCTTTTCCGTCCACGTGCGGTATCGGCAGCCATTTGTCCAGGTCTATCCCCATCAGGCTGTTGATCGTATTAATCATGCTGATCGCGTCCGCTCCGCCCGCCGAAGCCGCCCTGGCAGTAAAGCGAATATCGGTAATGTTCGGGGTAAGCTTGACGATGACAGGCGTCTGGGCCACTTCTTTTACCCATTCGACCTGCTGGCGAATGAGATCGGGGTGCTGCCCGACAGCCGAACCCATGCCGCGCTCCGCCATGCCGTGCGGACAGCCGAAGTTCAATTCCAGGCCGTCGACGCCAATCGCCTCCACTTTTTTGACGATCTCATGCCACGCCTCCTGCTTGTGCTCGACCATCAGCGAGGCGATCAGCGTATGCTTGGGAAACCGTTTTTTCGTCTCATCCATTTCCTTCAAATTGACCTCAAGCGGTTTGTCGGTAATCAGCTCGATGTTGTTGAACCCGAATACCCGCTGCCCGCCAAAAGTCAGTCCGGCAAACCGCGACGTGACGTTGATGATCGGCTCTCCCAGCGTTTTCCAGACAGCTCCGCCCCAGCCCGCCTCAAAAGCCCGCTGGACCTGGTAGCCCGAGTTCGTCGGTGGCGCAGATGCCAGCCAGAACGGATTCGGGGATGTAATCCCTGCTAGATTGATAGAAAGATCGGCCATGATTGCTCTCCTCCATCTTTTTGGCGCTGCCACGGGCACGCCGTACTCCCCTGCTAGGTTCACGTGCTGCAAAAAACGCTTCTACAGTTAAGTCGTAATATTCTGTACATTACTTCCCTAGACAAGCTGCTTCTGGTCGCGGATCGCCTTGTCGATGGCATAAGCGGCACGCTTTCCGTGATTGGCCGCGTCGACGACCATCGCGTCCGTTTTTCCTCCGCCAAAAATGACGTCCCCTGCGGCAAACACTTTCGGGTGCGACGTCCGGTAGGTGCCGTCCTCGACGGTGACGGTGCCGTTTTGATGCTGCAGGCCAAGCTGGTCGATCAGCGACAGGTGGCGATTTTGCCCAATCGCTTTGACGACAAAGTCCACCTCGATGAAAAACTCGCTGCCCGGGATCGGTACCGGACGTTTTCGGCCTTTGGCATCCGGCTCTCCCAGCTCCATCCGGATCAGCTCCAGCCCTGTCACGCGCCCTTTGTTCCCCAAAACGCGCGTCGGAGCCACGAGCCAGCGAAACTCCACGCCGTCCTGCTTGGCGAACTCGTATTCGAACTGGTAGCAGCTCATTTCCTGCACCGTTCTGCGGTACAAAATCTGCACATTGTCCGCCCCCAGCCGCTTCGAACAGGTCGCGGCGTCAATCGCCGTATTTCCGGCGCCGATCACGACCACTTTTTTGCCGACCATGTCCGTGGTAAGCGGCTTCGTTTTCGTATCTTCTACCAAGGCAATCGCATCCAGTACCCCTTCCAGCTCTTCCCCGGGAATATGCAAGGAAGGCACGCTGCTCATCCCCACCGCCAGCAACACCGAATCGTAGTTGGCAACGAGCTCGTCTGGCATGATGTCGACGCCGATCCGCGTGTTCGTCTTGATCGTCACGCCCAACGCCTCGACCTGCTCGACCTCCCAGAGCGATATTTCCTGCGGCAGCCGGAAAGACACGATGCCGTATGTGTTCAGCCCGCCCGCTCTTTCTTTTGCCTCGTAGATCGTGACCTCGTAGCCGAGCCGGGCAAGCTCTCGCGCCGCCGACAGCCCGGCTGGCCCCGCTCCGATAATCGCCACCCGCTTGCCGTTCGGATCGCCTTTTTGAAACAAGGCCGCGTTGTTGCGGATCGCCCAGTCTGTCGCATGGCGTTGCAATAGCCCGATCATGATCGGTTTGGAGGCGTGATTGAGCACACAGGCTCCCTCGCACAGCTCCTCCGTCGGACAAACGCGCGCGCAGCTTGCCCCAACCGGATTGGATTCCATGATCGTCCTCGCAGAGCCGAGCAGATTGCCTGTCGCGATTTTGCGAATGAACGAAGGAATGTCAATCGAGGTGGGACAAGCCTTGATACAGGGCGCGTCGTAGCAGTACAGACAGCGATTCGCTTCATCGATCGCTTCCTTCGGCTTGAGGGCGCTCACCACTTCGCTGAAGTTTTTTTGCAGGTCATTCGGGACGCTCATCCATATACAGCCTCCTTGCCAGCTCGAATAAGATGCTTGCTATTAATCAATGTGCAACATCGCCGTTTTATGCTTGTTTCATTTCCTATCGCCATATGTTCGCAGTGAAATCAATCGCCGCTCGCAGTCATGAATGATTTCACGTCCGAATAGGCTAACAGTAACCACGTCGGCAAAGGAGTCTGTCACGATGAAGGACTACGCCCGCAAAATCGCGCAGGTCAAACAGCAAATCGCAGAGCTTGCCGCGCTGCTTGCCGAACTGGAAAACGAGCAACAACGCTATCACGAGCAGTCGGAACAGCGCAAAGCGTACATGTCCTCGCGGGAAATTCTCGAGCTATTGGAGCAAAAGCAGGTCCGCATCGGCAGCATGGCCACGATCAAACGATGGTCGGATCACGGCTATTTGGGCGAGGGCGTGGACGAACGGGAAGCCTTTCCGCTTTTGGCGAGCAAACAGGGCAACAAACGGTTTCTGTATCCACGCGAGGCGGTGCTGTCGTTTTTGTACGAAAAAGGACTGCTCGTCCCCGCGTACGAAGTGCTGGACCGCGTGCAGCTTCGCCGTGCCAGCCGGGAAGCAGACTGGGCATTGGTCACCGCTGTGTCGCGCCGTGACCTGCGCTTTTTCTACCAAGTTCAATTGGAGACAACGGGAGAAGTCGTGCTTCAAGTACCGGAAGAAGAGTTGTTTCTCCCGTAAGGAGGCACTATGGAACTGGCCGTCATCATGCTGGAAAATACCGCGGACAATCAGGAGTTGTCCCGACAAATTCGCGATTTTCACAAAAAAAAGGGGCAGCCCCTCGCGATTCGTTTCAGCGAAGAACTGACCCATATTATTTTGGAAGCGCCTTGCCTGTACATACCGGACCCGGCGCAGCTCGATCCGCGCACGATTGTGGACGGACAAATCCGCGAGAGCGGCGGACATGGGGAAATTCACCCGCGCCACAAAGGAAAGACCGTCAACCTGCACCTGGATTCCGAGCTGGTTGCAGAACTGGAGCAAATTCGTGCGCTCGTCAGCAGCAAGACACAGCATGAGGTAATCCGCGAGCTGTTCGTGCGCGGCATGCGCGCGTATTTGGCGGAAAAGGAAGGCGAGCAAAGCGAATGAACAGACAGCGGTTTGGTCACCTCCAGTACACGTGGAGGTGGCTTTATTTTTTCCAGGCAAGGAAGACGCGCTCCCCGGCAAGCTGGTATTGCACGGTGTACGTGCGGCTGTCCGCGCTCACGAACGCAATCTCCTTTTTCGCCAGGTCGAGATGCGTTTCGTTGACGTCAAACATCGTGATCGGCGCCGCCTGCTGCTCGTCCCAGGACAAAATGACAGTCGCCTTTTGCGTGGGTACATGGTAGACACCAGCCCCCATCATCGTTTCGTAATAGATCCAGTTGTTGTCCAGCCAGACGGCTTTATTCACGTAATGCCCCGGAAACAACTGGGCGACGGGCTTGTCATTCGGATCGTAAAAACGGATGCTGGCGGAGCTGTAGAGAACTTCCGAGTCGATGACTGCCACCGTTTTTCGGTCCGGCGCAAAAATCCCTTCGCTTTTCGCTTGCAAAAGATTGGCCTTTTCCTGCTCGATTCGTTGCTTTTCGGCCACAAACAGCGCATCTTCCGGGGAGATGCTCACATAGGGAAGCTTCGCCAAGGCAGGCAGCGCGTCTTTTGCCGGAAAATTGCTGTAGATCGTCAATGTCGCCTCTTCCGGCGCACCGTCGTAGGCGATTCCTCTGGACGGATACTCCCAGGCATACGTGCCGATTCCGTGCAGATGGTAAGTAAAATCAGGCTGACCCCAGGCGGCAAAAATCGAAAAAGGCCCGGAAGCAGCCGGCTCGGCGAGCTTTTCGCCATACGCTTGCAAATGCTGCGCCATATCGACGAGCGCCCGCGTGTCGGGAACGCGATCGCGGCGATAGAGGGAAAACGCCTTCGCTTTTTGCTCGGCAAACGTGACAAACAAGTAGTAATCCTGGTAAGAATAGCCGATCAGCCCGTACTCCTGTTCTGTGAAGGCTGGCGTGCCCAGCTTGCGCAAAATCTCCTTCTGCGACGTCTGAACGGTAATGCCCGGAACGATTTCTCCCTTGAAGCCAGGCTCTGCCAACACCCCGAACGCTCGCCCGTTTTCATCCCACTTGACGGCAATCCCCGCCTGATAATACACATAATCGTCGAACGACTTGACGACTTGTCCCAAAAATTTGCCCAGCGCGTCCCGTTGCCATTGGCCGCCCTGGAACGCGTGGACGAGCGAAACTTGCGCCAGCTCCTGCGCAGCATTCGCTTGACCTGTTGCGGTCTGGCTCGGCGCAGTCTGTTGCAGGCCCGTCGCCACGCTGGCTGCCGAACCGATTGCCGTTGCGGTTGCAGCCAAACTAAAGCTCGTAAGCAAAAGAAACACATATTTCGCGAACACGGTAGTCCCTCCCCGATCAGCCTTTCCTTGTCTATCTATCCCAGTTTAGCAAAACATGCCGGATTTTTGCGAACATTTTCTCTTTGTTTGTCCCTTGTGAAAATGGCCACTGCTGGACAGCCTGAAGCTTTTGCCAGCGGGTTATACGTTAGTGCTCCATCCGGATCAGCGGGCGAGCGAAAAAAGCCTTGCTTCCCACTGCTTGGGCAAAGCAAGGCTTTTCGCTATTTATCCGATCCTCTCCGTTGACGGACAGGCTTATTTCGATTCGCCGTGGAGGTAGTTGTAGAATGGCTGGTCAACCCAGAACTTGTACGTTTCCACGTTCAGCTTGTCGCTCAGTTTTTTCAGGCCCGCTACCACTTTTGGCGACTCTTCGTTCAGGGAGAACGACTGGACGATGTAGCGGCCTTCCTTGATGACGTTGTTCGTAATGATCGGATAGTCTGCCAGCTCCGTGCGGGAGTGGTAGAGCGGCTGCCACCAGGACGCTTTCAACAGCCCCGTTACGTCTTCCTGGTTTCTTTTCGCGTATTTCAGCACCAATGGCTGGAAGCGCTCCTTCTCCTCCTTGCTCGCAAACTCGAAGCTCAGGTCGTATTCTTTTGCATAGGCGATAAAATTGCCGTTTTCGATTTGCACGACCTGGTAGTCATCCGACTCGGTCGGCTCGCCCCACTCTTTCAAATAGATGAAGGCGGATGTTTTCGGCTCGAACTGGACTTTGGCGTCGATGCCTTCGTTTTTCAACAGGCCAATCAGTTGAATGGCGTGCGCGATATCGCTGTGTCCGTAAGTAATGGTGCGCTCCGGATCAAAGTGCGGATCGAAGGCAGCATCCTTCAGGTTGTAGCCGGTAATCAGGTTTTGCTTGAGGCCCGTGTCGATGATCTGTTGCAGCTCTCCTGCCTTGATAATCGACGATTCGCTCCAGGCTTGCGCGAGCTTGCCGTAAATGTCCGCCTCTTGCACGCTGCCTAGGTAGTTTTTGTAGTCGCCGTGGAACTCCACGACTTTCCCCAATAGTTGGACAGCCAGCTCTCCGGTCGTGTCCCCGTCTGCCTTGATCGCGGCCAGCGTGCTCGCGGACACAAGCCCGGTGTCAAGGGCAACCGCTACTTCCTGTGCGGCCTGCAGGGAGAGCGCTCCACCCTTTTGGTAGGAAATGCCCGCCGCTTTCAGCGACGCTGCCACTTTATCCTCGCTGTACGTGTAAGCCAGCTCGGACAAGTCCGCTGCCTTCACAGCCGCGCTGATGGCTTCCCAGGCTGCGATTTTCGTCGCTTGCGCCTGCGCTTCGGGAACGTAGGCTTTCGCGCTCGCTTCTTTTTCCGTTATACTTTGGGTAGCCGCAACTACCTTGGCGAGTGCCTGGGAAAATTGCCCGCGCGTCACCGCCTTGTCAAGCGAGATGCCGTATTGCTGCAACAAAAAGCTGCCGTACTCTGCCTCGGCCGATGCGCTCGCCGCTTCTTTGGCCAAGACTGCCACAGGCTGATTCGCAGCCGCTGCTCCCGCTGTCGCCGGGAGAACCAGCGCAGCGATGAGCGCCGCTTTGTGGGAAAGCTGAAGCCACTTGTTCGATTTCATCATGACGGTTCCTCCTTATGTATGAAGCCCAAACATATTATCACTATTCCTATGCGTTCACTAGGATATATTGTCATCTACCTTATCACCTGTTCTTACTGTGTGTCAATCCTTTCTAGTTCAACGCAAAAACGCCCTTCCGCCAAGCAAAAAAGCAGCTCGCTCCATCTTCCAATGCGAACTGCTTTTTTTCAACGCAACTACTTCTCGGTCAACTCCGACCATTTGTTCACTTTGACGGGCGGCTTGTAGTCGCGCAGACGGTCGAGCAAAACAGCCGGATCGCTCTCGCACACGACCAGCTCTCCTTGCATCCGCGGGATGAAGCCTTCCTCTGTAGCGTGCTGCACCATTTCCATCAGCGGCGTATAGAAGCCGTCCACATTCAACAACCCGATCGGTTTCGAGTGAAGCCCGATCTGCCCCCAGCTCACCACTTCAAAAATTTCTTCAAACGTGCCGTAGCCCCCGGGCAAGGCGATAAAGCCATCGGACAAATCGTTCATCTTCGCTTTGCGCTCGTGCATCGTGACGACTTCATGCAGCTCTGTCAGACCCGTATGTACGATCTCGCCGCGAAACAGTCCGGTCGGCATGACACCGATCGCTTTGCCGCCGCCTTCGAGCACCGTATTCGCCACTCGCCCCATCAGCCCCATGTTGGAGCCGCCGTAAACCAGTTCCAGCTCTCTTGCAAGCAGTTCTCTCCCCAGCGCTTCTGCATATTGGGCATAAGCCGGATTTACGCCTGGATTGGAACCCGCAAACACACAGATACGTTTCATGCCATCCTCCTGGATCCATTAAAGTTGAGTGGCTTTCGTCACCACTTTTTGGTGTATAGTACAATTATACAAAAATCTAGAAGGGACAGATACATGTGAATATCACGGAATTTCAGAAATGGGTAGGAGATTTTTACGAGGAGCGGGGCTGGACGCAGTACGGGCCGTTTATTCGCGTAGGCTTTCTCATGGAAGAAGCCGGCGAGCTTGCCCGCGCCGTGCGCGCCATCGAAATCGGGCGCGATCGGCCGGACGAAGGGGAAAAACAGGCGGACGAAGCGCGCCAGGAGCTGGTGGAAGAGCTCGGCGACGTGCTGGGCAACCTGATTTTGCTCGCCAACCAGTACAACATTCCGTTTGAAGAGATTCTCGACGCTCACAAAGCGAAGCTGCAGAAGCGGTACGAGTAGCGGACGGAACGGTTTGTTCGCCTCCGCCGTCGCGAACAGCCAAACATGACAGCAGACGCCCCGGCCTGCAAGTCACACACAGGTACCTGCAAGGGGCGTCTGCTGATTTTTTGCCAAAAGGCTCTATCTCAAACTCCTATTCCAACGTGTCAAACGCTTCCTTCATGACGCGGGCGATAAAGTCGATGTCATCGCTGGTTGTAGAAAAAGGCGGCGACAGAGTCAGCACGTTGTTGAAGCCCGGAATGGTATCGCCGTTGCGGCCGATGATAAGCCCGCGCTTTTTGCACTCGCTGATGACCTGCGTGAGCTTCGCAGGCGTGGCGGGTTCTTTCGTTTTGCGGTCCTCGACCATTTCGATGCCCATCAAAAAGCCGAAGCTGCGAATGTCGCCTACATTCGGGTGATCGGCCAGGAAGGCGAGCTTGGCACGCAATTCGTCCCCCAACTGCTCGGCGCGCTCCACCAGCTTTTCCTCTTCCATGATCTCCAAGTTTTTCAATGCGAGCGCACAAGCCGCCGGATTTCCGCCAAACGTGTTGACGTGGCGGAAATGCAGGTTGTTGCCCTGCTCGTTGAACTTGTCGGCGATTTCGGCGCGCACCGCCGTGGCCGACAGCGGCAGGTAGGCGCTCGTAATGCCTTTGGCCATCGTGACGATATCCGGCTTGATCCCGAAGTTTTGGTGGCCGAATTTTTGGCCGGAGCGGCCAAAGCCGCAGATGACCTCGTCGACGATCATCAACACGCCGTACTTGTCGCAAATCTCCCGCACCTTCGGCATGTATTCCGGCGACGGCACGAGCACGCCCCCGCCTGTAATCGTCGGCTCCATGATGACGGCGGCGACGGTTTTTTCGCCTTCCCAGTTGATGACCTGATCGAAGTATTGCGCGCATTCCAGATTGCATTTGCCGTACGACTTGCCCGCAGGACAGCGGTAGCAATAAGGCGGCGGCACGTGCAGGAACCCTGGCGCGAGCGGCTCGTACTTTTCTTTGCGCACAGCCTGGCCCGTGGCAGCGAGCGCGCCCATCGTGTTGCCATGGTAGGCGCGGTGCCGCGAGATGAATTTGTAGCGGCCCGGCTCGCCGTTCTGGTGGTGGTATTGGCGGGCGATTTTGAACGCGACCTCGTTTGCCTCCGATCCGCTATTGGAGAAAAAGACGCGATACTCCTCGCCCAGCCACTCGCTCACTTTTTCCGCGAGGCGAATGGCCGGCACGTGACTTTGCGTCAGCGGGAAGTAGGCGAGCTGTTTCAACTGCTCATAGGCGGCATCTGCCAACTCCTGCCGACCGTACCCGACGTTGACGCACCACAGGCCGGACATGCCGTCCAGGTAGCGGTTGCCGTCGATATCGGTGATCCAGGAGCCTTTTGCGCCTGTCACGATCATCGGATTCGGGTTGTAGGGCGACATGTGATGCCACATGTGCTCGCGGTCGGCCGCAAGCAGGCTGTCCTTGTCGTACTCTTGCAACAGTTGATCTTGCTCCATCGCCTAAGCCTCCTTTATTTTACGAACACTTTTTGCGAGCCGATGCTCGTATCGCCATCTTCGAACCATCTGGAGGTAACCGTCTTTTTCTTCGTGTAAAACAGGACGCCGTCCTTGCCGTTTGCATGCAGGTCGCCGTAAAACGATTCTTTCCAGCCCGAGAAGGCGAAGAAGCCCATTGGCGCAGGCACGCCCACATTGACGCCGACCATGCCGGCCTCCACGCGCTGCACGAACTCCCTGCCCCATTTTCCGTTGTTGGTATAAATCGTCGCACCGTTGCCAAAGCGGGAGCGGCTAATCGTTTCCAGGCCCTCTTCAAAATTTTTCACGCGCATGACGCTGAGCACAGGCGCGAAAATCTCGTCGCGCACGATGACCATTTCCGCATCGGCCTGGTCAAAAATCGTCGGGCCGAGGAAGTAGCCTTTTTCGTGCTGCTTCGCATCCTCCCGTCCGTCGCGCACGAGCGCAGCACCGGATGCGAGCCCTTTTTCAATGTAGCTGTGCACTTTGGCCAAATGCGAATCGCGAATGACCGGACCGAGATCGACGCCTGCCTCAAGCCCGTTGCCCATCACAAGCGCGTTGGATTCTTCGATCAGGTGCGCCACCAGCTCGTCAGCGATGTCCTCGACAGCGACGACCGCGCTCGCCGCCATGCAGCGCTCGCCCGCACAGCCAAACGCCGAACTGACGATCGTTTTCGCTGCCCGCTTCAGGTCGGTGTCCGGCATGACCAGATGGTGGTTTTTCGCGCCAGCCAGCGCCTGCACCCGTTTGCCATGGGCGGCGGCTGTCTTGTACACGTACTCCGCCACAGGCTGCGAGCCTACGAACGAGATCGCCTTCACATCCGGGTGTTCCAGCAGCCCGTTGACGACATCGTGGGCGCCGTGCACGACATTGAACACCCCGTCCGGCAAGCCCGCTTCCTTCAGCAGCTCCGCGATGCGAATGCAGGACAGCGGCGTGCGCTCCGACGGCTTGAGGACGAACGTATTGCCCGCGGTAATCGCGATCGGATACATCCACATCGGAACCATCACAGGGAAATTGAACGGGGTAATCCCGGCCACGACGCCCAGCGGAAAGCGAATCGCCTGGCTGTCGATATTCGCCGCGATATTGGGCAGCGTCTCGCCCATGAGCAGCGTCGGCATCCCGCACGCAAACTCGACCATTTCCAGCCCGCGCAACAGCTCTGCCTGTGCTTCCGGAAGGTTTTTGCCGTTCTCCAGCGTAATCATCCGCGCCAGCTCGTCCTCGTGCTTCACCAGCAGGCTGTGAAAACGAAACATGATGCGCGCCCGATCCACGACCGGAGTCGCGCTCCACCCTGCGAAAGCTTCCTTCGCGGCGGCAACGGCCTTGTCCACGTCTTCTTTCGTCGACAGCGGCACGCGGGACAATAGTTCGCCCGTCGCCGGGTTGGGCACGTCCTCAAAGCGGGCTGCCTGCGATTCCACCCATTGTCCCCCTACGTAATTCTTCAATGGATTTCCAACAGCGGCTGTGTTCATCCTTTCAACTCCTTGCGATCATTTGTTTGACAATTCCATTTTATCCAAAAATAAAACCACTCATCACTAGACAAAATGACAATCATTCGGTAGGATTCATCATACATCATGTCAATTGCCCGTCCTCGGATCGTTTGTGGAAGACGGGCAGATAGGGGGCTGCTTATGAGCAATGACTGGCGACTGACCATCGCCGAGGCGATCAAACGTCCGTTGTTTCGGCACGCCGAGGTCGTGGCGGGCCACCGGGGCCTGGCCCGGCCTGTGCGCTGGGTTCACGTTCTGGAGACGGCCGATACGGGCCAATTTTTAAATGGCGGCGAGCTGATTCTCTCCACCGGACTCGGCTTCGGCGAGGCGAAAGAAAAGCGGCTCGCCTATTTGGCCGAGTTGATCCGGCGCAAAGCGTCCGGCTTGTGCGTGGAGCTGGGAGTGTACATCCCGTCGATTCCGGCGGACATGCTGGAGATGGCCAACCACCACGAGTTTCCGCTCATCGTCTTCCATCAGCCTGTGCGCTTCGTCGATATTACGCAAGATTTGCACGAGCATCTCATCAATCGGCAAATGCAGGCGCTGCGCGACCTCGAAGCGTATTCCCGCGGCTTGCAGCAGCTCAGCCTGCAGGCGGCGGGCATCCCCAAGCTGCTCCAGCATTTCCAGTCCGCAGTGCAAACCCAGGTGCTGTTTTACTCGCCAGACGTCGCTGCCCAGTACGTTCCGGCCTTGCCGCACGCAGTCCAACTGGAGATGACCGAGCTGATGCGCGCTCATTTTGCGCAAGCAGACACGAACGACGCCAGCGTCCGCTTTCACGCGTTGTCACAGACCAAGCAGTTGATCTATCAGCCGGTGATGGCAATGGGCCACCTGCTGGCCTACGTCGGACTGATCTTGTACGAGCGCGAGGCAGACGAGTATTTGCTGTTGACGCTGGACAACACCGTCTCGGCAATGGCCCAGTTTTTCCTGCGCAAAATGTTTGCCGAGGAACAGACGCGCGCCATGGAAAACCGTCTGTTCGACGAACTCATCGCCAACCGCGCGATGCCCGAGGAGCATATGCGCACGTTGCTCGGCCTGTCCGGCAGCAGCAAGGCGCCTGCATACTACACGCTCATCATGTCTTGCGAAAAAAACACCGACCAGACAGACGATGCCCTCCCGCCGCACGATCTGACGGCGATATTCCGCTCACTGCTGACGCGGCAAGGCTTTCGGCCGTTCATCCGCTGCACGGGCAACCGCTTCTACGTTTTGCTGATCGACCAAAAGACAACGGCGAACGCACGGCGGGCGCTGGAAAAGGCGTGGGCAGACATGAAGCGGATCGCCGGACAAATGCTCGGAGCGGACGCCAGGATTTGCTGCGGGATCGGGCGGGTGGGCAAACGGTTGTCTGACGCCGGAAGACACTTGGCGGAAGCGGAGCAGGCCCTCGCTTTTCAGCGCGAAGCGACGAGCCCTTTTTTCACGGACCTTGGCTTGTTTCGCCTGCTGTTTCATATCCCGACCGAGCCTGTGCTGGCGAGCTTCATCGCGGACTATCTGGGCCCGTTGCTTGCGCACGACCAAAAGCATGGCTCCGCCCTCGTGCACACGCTGCGCGTCTACCTCGACGCCAACTTGTCCAAGCAGGAGGCTGCCGAGCGCTTGTTCATTCACCGCCAGACGCTCTACCACCGCCTGGAAAAAATCGCGGAGCTGCTCGGGGACGACTACGCCTCCCCGGAGCGCCGCATCTGTCTGGAGATCGCCCTGCGCGCGCGGGAATGGCTGCAAAAAGAAGAGGGAGGCGTCCTTGCGTAAAAAAGGCCAGCTCCCGTGCCGTTCACCGTTTGCGCAGCGACGTTGGACAACCAGGCATTCGCCCTTTTTGCCGACGCTCTCGCCGCCTTTTGGGCAAAGACGCATTTTGACCACCACACATCTGAAAGCGGATGAGAAAACTTGGCTGCGCCAATGGCCAGGCGCTGCCTTACTTGCCCTTATACCGGATAAGAAGCTTATGCATTCTTATCTGTACAAAAAAAGACACAACCCTTCGCTCGCGCCAAGAGCAAAGGCTGTGTCTTTTCCGTTTATCATCGCGCTCGCCGCGCTGTCGGGAGTAACTAGCGCTTTTTCGTTCGTCCCGGATACCGCAAGTCCATGCGAAAATTCGCTTCTTTGCCGTCCGCAAGCTCCACTCGCACCTTGTACAGACCGGACTTCGGCAGCTTCACCGACAGCGCTTCGGGATTGTCCGTCCCCGTCGCGACAGCCAGCTCCTTCTTGTTGTTGTCGTACACGTACACTTGCAGGTCCGCTTCCTCGTCCCATTCCAGCGACAAGCTCATCTCTCCCGCTACAAAGCTGCGGATGACGTACTCCTTGTAAGGAGTCTTTTTGTTCAGCGTCCCTTTTTTCCATTCGCTTCTGATCTCATAGTCTTCGTTGCCCTCTTGGCCGCTGTTGTCGTCATCCTCTTCCTGGCCGTCTTCGTCCTCATCCTTGACCTTCGCCCATTTCCCGGTCGTGGCGATGGCGTACGGCTGCGGGCCTTTTGGAATGTTGTAGCCTTCCACGGTCACGGTGTACGTCCCTTTTTCCGGCTGCAAAATCCAAATCTGCTCGACGTTGTTCAGGTTGTCTACCTGGTCGTCGTACGGCGCTTCGAAAAAGTCGTTTCCGTTCAGGCGCTCGCCGCTCGGGGTCGTGACCTTCAGATTCAAGTCGTTGACCAGAGTGCGCCGGGCGGCAAACGAAGCCGGATAGTCCGTCCAGGCAAGCGTGATCGCAAGCGGCTTCGAGCTGTCTGTCACCTTGACCGCGTACTCGGCCTTTTCGCGCGTCCGCAACCCGTCCTTGACGTCTTTGTAGCTCGTCTGGATCGCCTGCTCCAAATTCGCCCGTCCGAAGCCTTGCTTGCGCATGTCTTCGCCGAGATCATCCGCGCTCGTCAACAGCATCGCTTTGAGCAGGGCACCGCTCGGCTCTTTCTCCCCCTGCTCGTCCAAATACTGCCGGACTTGCGCGACGCCGCCCGCGAGAATCGGTGTCGCCATGCTCGTGCCGCTCATATAGGCGTAGTAGTCGTTGAAGCGCTTGTCAAAATTTTTGCTCGGCGCAAGCGAAGAGCGGGTCGACAAAATCGACGTGCCCGGAGCCACGATATCTGGCTTCAAACGTCCGTCCGCTGTCAGTCCGCGACTGCTGTCTTCCCATACCTCGTCCTTGTTATCCGAGTGGTCGCCAAGGCTCGGGCGGACGTTTTCCGACGCGCCAACGGCGATCACATTTTTGGCGGTAGCCGGGCTGCCGACGCTCTGATAGCCAGCCACTCCAAAGTTGCCCGCCGCGATCAGCGCGGTCATGTCCGGATGCTCCCACAAAAATCGGTCAAACAAAAACGAGCTTAAACTGTAGTCTCCTTTGTCATTGGCGCCCCAAGAATCCGAATGAATCCGGGCGCCGTCCTCGTACGCTTCCTGCAAAATCGTTTCCACGTCGGTCACCAGCTTGCCGCTGCGGTCTTCAATCGAGTGAAAGACGAGCTTCGCGTCGGGAGCCATCCCTTTGTACTGCCCGTTCGATGCCTCGCCTGTGCCAAGAACAGCCCCGGCCACGTGCGTGCCATGCCCGTGCCTGTCGCTGGCATCGTCTTTTCTGCCCATGGCGTACAAGCTTTTGACCTGGCCTTGAAAATCCGGGTGCATCGACTTCAGGTCGCCCGTATCCAGCCCTGTATCCGCTACGCCGACGATCTGTCCCTTGCCAGTGTAGCCTGTAGAAGCCAGCTCGTCCGCATGGATGATCGTCGCTGCGATGTCGTTGTGCAGTTCATTTTCCGGGACAGGGACGATCGCGATGACGTCCTCCGATTCTATAACTTGTCCAATCACGTCTTCGTTCATCGTGACGATGGAGATATGCGGCGCGATCTTTGGCGACTCGATCTCTTTTATATCTGCTTCATCCGCCAGCCGGCTGACGGTGCGCAGCATGTCCACCTGTTGGTCGAAGCCAATTACGGCTACCTCTACGGCTTTCGTTTCTCCCAGGGTGGATCGCAACTGCGGAGCCAGCTTGGCCTGCGGATGATACGGAATCACTTTTTTCACAAAGGAAAGCCCCTCGATTTCTGCGCGTTGCTCCTCGCGAGCCAGCTTGGCCAAAAAGGCGTAATCCGGTATGTAATCGCCCAGAGTAGCACCCAAATCTTCCAGTTGTTCTTTCCATTGTTCGCGCACCGGGCCGGACAACTGGATGACGACGAGGTCAGAAGCGCTCCGTCTCGACGATGTTTTCTCTATCGCCAGCTCTTCCTTGGCTTCGATCTCGATATGTC
Source organism: Brevibacillus agri (assembly GCF_004117055.1). Classification (NCBI taxonomy): domain Bacteria; kingdom Bacillati; phylum Bacillota; class Bacilli; order Caryophanales; family Paenibacillaceae; genus Brevibacillus; species Brevibacillus agri. Next base: position 2,826,100 of record NZ_CP026363.1, on the reverse strand, counting down.
CCCGTCTCTCTCCCGGCTGCTGCCTGGCCTCTGCCGGCAAGCTTGCCAGCAGCATGCTCAAAGCGATTGTTGTCGATAATGTTGCCTGCCATCTTTTTTGCAAAGAAAAACACCCTTCCCCTCATGGCCTTGTTTTTCCATTATACGGGATCGGGTGAATTGTCAAAAGAGTAGGAAGGCAGACGCCTGGGACAAAAACTAGGCTTTTGTCCCATTTTCCTCGCTTTCCCGTGTCAGCAACGGTTGAAAGTCGCTCCATAAAAGCGTCGCCAGCAGCTCCTGGTCCCAGCTCTCGCGGGACATGCCCGTGATGCGCAGCGCCTGGTTCTGGATCGCCTCCTGCAAAAGATTGTAGCTGAACCGCCCGTTTCCATGCAGCCGCTGCTCCTGGGACGCTTTTTCCAGCCTTTGCCGAATCGCCGCCACGGCGCTGTCCTCGATCACATAGCCCGCCTTCTGTGCGGCCTGCTCTAAAATTTGCACAAGCTCTTCCACGGAGTAGTCGGGGAAGTGGATGTACTTTTTAAATCGCGACAAAAGTCCCGGATTGCTCAGGAGCAGCCCGTTCATTTCCCCGGAGTAGCCTGCCAGCACCACAACCAGGTTTTCCGCGTGTCTCGTCATTTCCTCGACGAGCGTGTGGACCGCCTCCTGGCCGAAGTCTTGCTGGCCCGGCCCGAGCAGGGCGTATGCTTCATCAATGAACAGCACACCGCCCAACGCCTCGCGCACTTTTCTGCGGGTGAGCGCCGCCGTCTGTCCGACGAAGCCTGCGACCAGATCCGCACGGCTTGCCGTGACGAGGTGACCGCGCTTCAAATACCCGACCTCCTGCAACATTTGCGCGTACAGTTGCGCTACCGTCGTTTTCCCCGTGCCCGGATTGCCTGTAAACACCGCGTGCAGCTCAATCGCGCTCTTGGGCAAGCCTCTGGCCGCCCGCTCCTGCTGCACGGCGACATAGGCGGCGATTTTTTTCAGCTCGGCCTTCACCGCTTCAAGCCCGATCAACGACTGGAGCTGTGCTTCGGCGGACGATTCCGCAGTCGGCTGGGGCGCTTCGCTGACATCCTCCGGCCGCAAAATCGTGAAGTCGTCCCATTGCAGCGCTTTGCCCGCGGTCGCCCGCCCTTTGGCGAATATCGCGTCCAGCACCAGATTGGTGACGGTGCGGGCATTGCCGAACGTATCGTCCACCTGCGCTTTTTCGATGCGCTCCCGCAACGCCGTCTTGGCAGCATCCGTCAGCGTAAAGTCGTTTCGCGCCGCTACCGCGTCCGCAATTTGCACCAGCTCGTCTGCGTCGTAGTCCGGCAAAACAAAGTGGCCTGCCTGCGGAAAGCGGCTGTACAAGCCCGGATTGGCGTACAAAAACTGCCGCATTTCTTCCGGGTAGCCGGCGAGCATGACCACAAACCGTCCGGCGTACTCCCCGCTCGTCATCGCAGCCACCAGCGTGTCGATCGCGTTTTGCCCGTAGTCGCTGCCCGAGCTGTCCGGCCGCTTCAAGCTGTACGCTTCGTCGATGAACAGCACTCCGCCGTCCGCCTGCTTGATCGCCTCCATCACCCGCTGCTCCGTCTGCCCGACGTATCCGCCTACCAGATGAGAGCGGTCCACTTCGATCAACTGCCCGTTGGCAAGCAGCCCCAGCTCGTGGTACAGGCGAGCGATCAAACGGGCCAGCGTCGTCTTGCCCGTGCCCGGATTGCCCATCAGCACGAGGTGCAGCGGCAGTTGATCGTGCATGTGCCAGCCTTTTTCCTCGCGCAGTTTCCGGTATTGCAAAAACTGGGCAAGCTGGCGCACTCGCTGCTTGATGTCACGCAGTCCGATCAGGCTCTCCAACTGCTCCAGCGCTGACAGCTTACTGTGGCGCTCGGCTGCAGGCGCTTCGCTGGCGACGTCCGGCTCGTCTTCCGGCAAAAGCTGCACCTTTTCCTGTGCCTGCAAATTCAGGGCGCGAATCGTCTCCTGCAACTGGTTCAACATCTCTGCCGAGAAAAACACGCCGGAGAGCGATGCCCCGTACGATTGGACGCGCTCCAGCAGCTCGGCCAGCAGCCTCTGCCGCCTGCCGTACAGGTCGACCAGACGTTCCGCTGTCGCTCTCGCCTGCTCGTCCCCCAGCTTATGTGCCGTATGCAGCGCTTCTTTGGCAATCGCCTGCCACTGCTCGATTTCCGCTTGGGCGAGCAGCGCTTTTTCGCGCAGCACCTCTACGGCTCGTCTTTTGGCGACGACATTATCCGTCTCGCGAACGGTCGGAAACCCGGTTTCAAATGGATGGCTGCGCAGTTGCGAAAAGGCGAGCCGCAGTTGTACACCCAGTGCGTACAGATCGTTCGGCTTAAGCGACAGCGCCCGCTCCAGCCACTCCTGCGCCAGCGCATAGCCGCCTTTTTTCGCCATGCGCAAAACGGACAGCCTGGTCAGGACCGCCGCTTCTGCCCGATCGCGCTGCTCGTCCGGACTGTCGGTACGTGCCTCTTCTATTTTTTGCAAAAGGGCCAAACATTCGGCCTCTGTGTATGCTTGAATTTGTGCGGGGTCGACCAGCGCGCCCTCTCTGGCAGGCTGCCGATCTCGCTCGTGTTGTTGTTGCATGCTTTTTGCTCCTCCCGCTCTTGTGTCATTCTTTGTTGTAGCACATTTGCAGGTGGAAGAAAAGGTGATGCGGCAAACTTGCCGCTATGCGCTTTTGCCAAGGCGCAGCCCGCCCGCGTTTTTCGCGGCAAACAGAACCGCGAGCAAGAGCAAAAGTCCCGCTGCGCCAAACTCCAGCCAGGTGCCGCCCGCTCCGTACATCGCCGCTCCCGCTACGGGTCCCGCCGCCATGCCCATGTAGCGGATCAGGTTGTAGACGCCAATCGCGGTGGCCCGTTCCTGTTCAAACACTTCCGACAAGAGCGTAGTATGCACCGGCATCCCGATTCCGAGCGCCAGAGCGAACAGCGCGCTTGTCACGACGAGCAAGACGAGCGATGCATCTGCTGCCGCCATGAACAAAAAAGTCGCAACAGCGTGCATTCCGGCTGTCCAGACGAGTGCTTTGCGCGATCCCCACCGCTTTTGCACACGGGCAGCCAGCTTGCTGCTAATCATAAAGACAACCGATGTGAGCAAAAACAACAGACCGATTCGCTCGCTGGACAAGTGGTAGCGGTGCGTCAGCTCGACGGGGATGAACAGCAGGAAGCAGTAATACGTAAACATTTGCGCAAAGCCGAGCAAAATCACGGCCGCTCCCGTCGGCTGCCGGAAAATATCGCAGTAGGCGCGCAAGTGAAAGCTTCTCGCGGCTGTCTGGCTGTTTTTCGTCTCCGGCAGCAACAGTCCGTTCCCGATGAGCAAAAGAACTGCGGTTAAGGCCAAAAACGCAAAGACAGCCGAATGTCCGCCCACTCCCCCGATCCAGCCGCCGAGCAACGGGCCGATGGCTGGTCCTACCGCCAGCATCATCTGGTACGTTCCCATCGCATTCGCCCGCCCGTTGCCCGCAAACAGGTCGCCAATCATCGTGGCAGCCACAATCGGGATCGCGGCGAAGCCTGCGCCTTGAATCGCGCGAAAAACGAGCAAGGAAGCAATCGAATCAGCCAGATAGCAGCCGACGGAAGCAAGCGCATACAGGACGAGTGCCGGAATCAGCACCTTTTTCCGGCCGAACCGATCCACGAGCGGCCCGTAGACGATCTGCATCACAGCCAGCATGACCGTAAACAGCGAGATTGTCAGGTTGATCCAGTATTCGCTCGTCGCAAACGCCTTTTGCATGGCGGGCAGAATCGGCATAAACAAATTTTGGGCAAACGTTCCGAGCAAAATGGTCACGCCCAACAAGACGAGTACTTTTTTCGCATCCATCTGCGGTTTCACCTCATTCTCATAATTGTGTCCAAGGAAACAATTTACGAAAACGTTAGGGAGAACCCGAATCCGTCTCCCTTCACGTCTCTGCCCAGTTCTTTTCCAGCTCTTTTGTCGCTTCGCCAATGAACCGCGCGACAAACGCCAGCTCTGCTTCGCTGTAGTTGTCCAAAAAGCGGTACACGTTTTTCTCCAGCCGCGCGTGAAAGCTATCGTGAATGCTGTTCACCAGCTCGCCCACTTTGGTCAGGCGGAAAAAAACTTCCTTCTGGTTGTCTTCCAGTTGGTAGCGCTCCAGCAGCCCTTTTTTCAGCAGCTTCACCGTAATTTTCGAAATCGCGCTTTTCGTGACCCCGATGTTTTGCGCAATCGTCGTTACGTTCATCCGGGTATCTCGGCCAATCGCGGAAATGACGTGCAGCTCCGTGACCGAGAGGCTGCCCAGATGCTGGTATTCGGGAATGCTGTTCTGGATGAGGCGCAAGAGCAGCGCTTCGCGGCGTTTGCTCTGCTCCTCCTGTTTATGGAGAAGCGCGAGCCACTGATTCCAAATTTTCGTTTTCTGATCCAATTCAGAAGTCAGCTCCTTTGCCAATCGCCTTTTTGTTTCCTCGGAAACATTCTCACTGTATCACGTTTGAAGACAAGTGGCAAGCAAAAAACCGCAGCCCTGCCGTCCCGAGCTGCGGTCTTGCTTGAGCGTTACCCTTGCACATTTCCCAATTCCACGTCGGCGGCAAAATGGGCGCGCGCAAACTCCAGCACTTCGCCTTCCGAGCCTGCCGAAATTTTATAGTTCGCAACCACCTTTTTGCCGTTTCGCACCTGCACGTTGTACTGCGAATCGCCATCGTATGTGCATTCGCACTGATAGTCCTTGCCGTTGACCTGAATGTTTCCTTCCACAGCGGTCACACCTCCCCTCCTAGTGTGACCAACGCTCTTCTCCCTCATGCTACGATCAGACAAAAAGCTCGACGCTTCTCCCCGTCGCAGCGGACTCCATCGCCGCTTCGATAATGCGCAGGGCGTACAGCCCGTCTTCTCCTGTCACCGCCGGAGCAGTTCCCGTACGAATCGCCTCGACAAACGTGTCGATGACGCCACTTTTGGTCTGTGCGTCATTGGTCTGCATCGCACCGATCTGGTAAACCGCTCGCTCGCCGCCTGCGGTCACGACCTCGATGTCCTTTTGCGGGTCGGCAAAAATTTTCATGATGCCGCGCTCGCCGTATAAAATCGTGCTGTTGTCCTCATCGCCGTAATAGCTCCAACTGAACGACGCCGTGCCTACTGCGCCCGACTGCGTTTTCAGGAGGCATACCATATGGTCGCACACCTCGATGGGCTGGCCCTGTTCGTCTTTTTTGTCCAGGACGTCTGCAAACGCGCTGACCTGAACGATCTCGTCCTGGAGCAAATAGCGCAGCAGATCCACCTTATGAATGCCCAAATCGCCTGCCACTCCGAGCGCTGAGCGCGCTTTTTTGAAAAACCACGTGCCTTTTGTCCGATTGGCGCTCCAATACTCCGGACCTTTATGCCCGAAGCTCGTCTTGAACGAAAGAATTTTTCCCAGCTCGCCTGCCGCGATCAGTTGCCGCGCCTTTTGATGGGCGGGTACGAGGCGCTGGTTGTGGTCGACCATCAAAATCTTCCCCGAAGCGCGCGCTGCGGCGAGAATCGTCTCCGCCCCCTCGCTCGTCGTCGCCATCGGCTTTTCGCACAGCACATGCTTCCCGGCGAGCAGCGCCTGTGTGGTGATGATGTGGTGCATCTCGTTTGTCGAGCAGTCGCTGATCGCTGCAAGTTCCGGATGGTGGACGACTTCTTCCCAACTGCCAGCTACTTGTCCGCCGTACTGGGCTGCCAGTTTTTGCGCGCGCTCGGGATTGGGGTCGTAGACGAGGTGGATTTGTGTGTACGGATTGCTGCTGTACTCAGGCGCATGGCGATGCGTAGCGATCGAACCGCAGCCGATAATGCCGACTTTCAATGTCACGGTATCCTCTCCCCTTTTTCCTGGTTCCTGTCCGCCTTTTGACAGAAGCAAGGCTGAAGTCGCAGGTTGTCCAGCTTGTCGGTAAATCATTTCGCAATATTCTCATTATACAGATATTTGCTCCATTGGAAAACTTCGCTTCGGCCCGCTTTTTTGTCGTGGCATGCGACTGAAAAAGACGGCAAGCCCTTCCTAGGGCCTGCCGTCCTTTCCCACTGGTTGTTTTATTCGACCGAGTACACTTTGCGGCTGGGCAGCTCCAGGCAATGCAACCGCCCGCCGAAAACAGCGCCGCCGTCAATGCCGATGATGTTGTTTTCGCCGAAGTAGACGTCGTGCTTCCCGTGCAAATTTTCCGTCGGGGTATGCCCGAACACGACGGTCTTTTCCCCTTGGTAGCCTTTGTGGAACTCGTCGCGAATCCACATCAGCTTGTACGGGTCGGTTTCCGCCACAGGCGTCTGCGGATGCACGCCACCGTGGACAAAAATGTATTCATCCGTCTCGTGATAATGGGCCAGTCCGCCCAAAAAATCGAGGTGCTCCTGCACTTCCGGCGTCACTTCCAGAGACGCTGGCGCCCCCGGTTCGGTCTGTGCAGCCGCGTGGCCGTAGCTGGCCAACGTCGCCTGGGCGCCATTGCGAAACCAGCGCTCGATAAATACCGGGTCCTGCTCGAACGATTTCACCATCATATGGTCATGATTGCCCATCAGGACAATCGCCCCTTGCGCATGAAGCTGCTTCACTTTTTCCACGACTTCTCTGGACTTCGGCCCGCGGTCGACATAATCGCCGAGCAAAATGAGCTGGTCGTGCTGCGGATCGTAATTCACAAGCTCCATCAGCGACTCCAGCTTGTCCAGCTCCCCGTGAATATCGCTGATTGCCAATATCCGATTCATCCTAACCCTTCTTTCTTCTGTCTGTACGCTTCCGCTTTTTCTGTTTCATTGTACGCTCCCTCCCGCCCGATTTCTACCCTGCGGGCAAGATTGTCTGGCAAAAAACAGACAGCCACGGTCGAAAAGACCCGTGACTGTCGTGCGTACGCCCGTTTATTTGCTTGGCATTTCGTTCCAGAACGTAATGTCGTCCACATCGAGCCGGGTGGTCGGATGACCTGGCTGCGCCGCTTTGCCCACGGCGATCAGCATGACGGTTTCGTAGCGGTCGGAAATGTTGAACGCCTCTTTGAACAATTCGGCGTTGTAGCCGCCCATGGGCACCGTGTCGTAGCCACGCGCTTTTGCCACGAGCATGAACTGCATGGAAACAAGCCCGCCATCCACGAGAGCAATTTCCTTAATCAGACTGCGCTCGCGATTTTCGTAGCGGCGATTGATGTTGGCGATCATCGTCGCCTTCGCCTCTTCGGTCATGTAGCCTGCGTCGATGGCTTTCTGGTAAATTTGCTCAGCCTGCTTGTAGCCCTCGTAGTCGCCCAGCACGGCGACGATCGCCGCAGCCTCGACGACTTGCTTCTGGTTGAACGCAATCGGCAGCAGCTTTTCTTTCAGCTCCTGCTCGTCGATGATGAGGAAGCGCCAAGGCTGAAGGTTGGAGCTGGATGGCGCCAACGTAGCTTCGGCCAGCATCTCTTTCAGCTCGTCGCGGGAAATTTTCACCGTTGGATCGTAATGACGCACCGATCGCCGTTCAGAAATGACGTCAAAAAAAGCCTTTTTGTTCATGACTTGTTCCATCTCCTTACTCCTCCAATCAGTAAGTAACTAACCTTTGTTTATGACGAATTGTCAAGACAAGTGCGACAGAGCTTCCATGAATGATTCGTAAGCGGTCTTCCAACCCAGACATTTTCTTGGCCGATTGTTAATGAGCTCCAAGGCCTGAATCAGTTCCTCCTCGGAGACTTCGGCAAAATCCTTGCCTTTGGGAAAAAATTCTCGCAGAAGGCCATTTGCGTTCTCGTTCGTGCCCCTTTGCCAGGAAGAGTAGGGATCGGCAAAGTAAATGTTTACGCCATGTGCTGACTCCAGCCGTTCGTAACAGGCAAACTCTTTGCCACGGTCAACGGTAGCTGTTTGAAACGATCCTTTCGGTAACGACTCAGCAACGAAACCAAAGGCCTTTTCCATGGAAGCCGAGGTACGATCAGGCATCTTTACGGCAAGGTAAAAGCGTGTCTTGCGCTCAGCGAACGTCGCGACACACGCCTTACTTTTTCCACGGCTGGAAACAACCGTATCCAGTTCCCAATGACCAAAGCTCTCACGCTTTCGTACTTCCTTGGGTCGCTGCCGAATGGACTTTCCTACGTTGAAACGACCACGTGTTTCGATTGGTCTCCGGCGTTTCCCTTTGTGGCGCAGAACGGTGGTATCTCCTTTAACCAAAAAGCCCTGATACAGCCAGCGATACATCGTTTTAAACGACACTTTCTGTTCGGGGCATTCCTGACTCATCCGTCCGGCAATCTGCTCGGGAGACCAGGTCTGCGCCAGCTTACTGGCAATGTAATGCTCACGTTCAGGAGTCCGCTTGCCTCTGGGAACAGACCGTTCGCGACGTTTCTCGTAAACCTCTTGCGCGGCTTCTGCCTGATATTCCCCTGCCTTACAACCCCGTTTTAACTCACGGGCAATGGTAGCATGATGCCGTTTGAGTTCTCTGGCAATGGCGCGGGCAGACCAACCCAACCGATGAAGGAGTGCTAGCTCACTACGCTCTGTTATGCTAAGATGTGTATAACTCATGATTGATTCTCCTGTGTAAATGGTGTTGTCGTGACTTCATTTTACACGAATCAATCATGGGCCGTTTTTTTATCTAGGTGTCGCACTTGATATTACAATCTGTCTTATAAAAAACGGAAGTGTTCAAACTGTATCATATCTGCCAATCTTTTGGCAATCCTTTGAACTGTAAGAAAACGTAAAAAAACGCTTTGGCACGTCCAGGCACTTGTACAAAAAACATGTACAGGTGCCTGGACGAGAGCCAAAGCGTTTGCTTCATCCGCTCTTTTTGCCTACACAGGCGAGAACGCCGACAGGACGGCGGGTTGTCTCACGGTTTCGTTGTTCGGCAGTTGCACGATGAGGTGGCCGCTGTCCGCATCCTCGCCGCCTTCCCAGCGAAGCGCGAATGGCTTGCGCTCAAAAGCGTCGTTCTCATCGAGACTCGCCAGCATCTTTTTCAGCGTGTCTGCCGTCACCGGAACAGGCACGCTCGGGCCTTCCTCCTGCGGAAGCGAAAGCAGCTTGGGCGCGTCTTCAAAATACAGGACGGTATCGAGCAAAAGCGACACCTGCTGCCAGCTCAATGGGGATACAAAAGCTTCAAACGGAGTTGCCATTTTCCATCATTCCTTCTCTTCGCCAGGTTCGAGATCGAACAAAGTGACAGGCGCCGCTGTCGACTTCGGTTGCACACTCGCGGATTCGCCCTCTCCAGAGCCTTTTGCTGGTTCTTCTTTTGCTTCCTCTGTCGGCAGGACGGTTTCGAACACAACGGATTTGACGCCGCCTTCTACCAGGTGGCGACCAATTCCGCCCTGCTCGTTGACGTTGACCAGGCTCGTGTCGACCAGCGTCCATTCGTTTTGCGCCGTCCACGCGTACACCGTCTCGTCGATGAACACTGCCGCAAGCTGGTGCGGGTGGTTTTTGCGCTTGCGAATAAGCTGTACGCCTTTTCCGGCCCGGCCTTGCAGCGGAATGGCCGCAATCGCTGTCCGCTTGACCACACCTTCGGCTGTCAATAGCGTGAAGGCGCGGCTGTCCTCTTCCTCAATCGGGAGCATGGTGACGACCGCATCGTCAGGCGCGAGCGTAATCGCCTTAACGCCACTGGAAGCGCGGCCGGTCGGGCTGACTTCTCCCTGCGGGAAGCGAATGCCCATGCCGTCTCGGGTCGCCCCTAAAATGCCGCCTGCTTCGCCTGTCACAAATACATGCACAAATTCGTCATCTTCTGATTTCAGCTTGGCAGCCACCAACGCGCTCGAACGATTGGTCTCGTACTCGGACAGCGCGGTCTTTTTAATCAGCCCGTTTTTGCTGACGTGGTAAACAAACAGCGGCTGCTTGAAGTTTTCCACGATCGTAAAGCCGACGATGCGCTGATTTTTTTCCAGCGGGATGACGTTGACCAGCGCGGAGCCGATGTCCTTCCACTTGTCGTCCGGGAAAGCATTGACGAGCGTGGCGAAATACTTCCCGTCCTGCGTGAAAAACAAGGCGGTATGGGACGTATTCGTCTCCACGAAGTAGCGAACCTTGTCCCCTTCCTTGACCCCGCACGTTTCCAGGGTTCCGCCCACTGACTTGAAGGAGCGCGGACTCGTCCGCTTGATGTATCCTTCGTTGGTGAGCGTGACGATGCAGTCTTCCGCATTGATCTGCATCGCGATGTCGATCTTGATTTCCTCGATCTCTCCCTGGATTTCGGTCAGGCGCTCTTCGGCGTACTTTTTCTTGATTTCGTTCAGCTCGCTTGTGATGACCTGAATCAGCTTTTTCTCACTGGCGAGAATCGCTTCAAGCTCCTCGATCTCTTTGGCCAAAGTCGAAAGCTCTTTTTCCAGCTTGACGATGTCCAGCCGGGTCAGGGAGGCGAGCTGGATGCTCAAAATCGCATCGGCCTGCTCATCCGTGAAGCCGTACTTCTCCATGATGTTTTTCTTGGCGTCGGACCGGTCTTCGGAATCCATAATCGTATCGACGATTTCGCGCAAAATGGATTTGGCGCGAATCAACCCCTCAACGATGTGCTTGCGTTTGCTCTTGCGCTCAAGGTCGTAGTTGCAGCGATTCGTCACGACTTCTTTCTGGTGGTCGATATACGCGCCGAGCAGCGCTTTAAGTCCCATCTGGCGGATGGTTCCTTCGTGGATCACGTTCATGTTGTAGTTGTAGTAAATTTGCAGGTCGGTGTTTTTGTACAAGTAATTCAGAATCGCCTGCTCATCTGCTTCCTTGCGAATGTCGACGACGATGCGGACCTTGTTCATTTCCGCTTCCTTGCGCCCTGTCTCGTCGCGGACGGCCATCGCGCCTTCGATTTTGCGGTCCATCACCAGCTCGTCTATTTGCGCGACCAGCTTGGACTTGACCACTTCGAAAGGAATTTCCGAAATGACGATCTTTTTCACTTTCCCGCCCTTTGGCTCTTCCATGTGGGTCTTCGCGCGAATGATGAACTGGCCGCGGCCTGTCTCAAACGCCTTGCGAATACCCGACACCCCTTGGACGATGCCCCCGGTCGGAAAATCCGGGCCTTTGACGTGCTTCATCAGTTCGTCGAGCGAGATGTTCGGATTTTTCATCTGCGCGATCGCCGCGTCAATGACTTCGCCCAGGTTGTGGGTAGGAATATCGGTGGCAAAGCCGACGGCAATCCCGGTAGCGCCGTTCACCAGCAAGTTTGGAAAGCGCGACGGCAACACGGCCGGCTGCTGCGCCGAGTTGTCGTAGTTCGGGATGAAGATGACCGTATCTTTTTCAATATCGCGCAAAAGCTCGTTAGCGAGCGCGGACAGTCTCGACTCCGTGTAACGCATCGCCGCTGGCGGGTCGGCGTCGAGGCTTCCGAAGTTGCCGTGTCCCTGAATGAGCACCTGGCGCATTTTCCACCATTGCGCCATGCGCACCATCGTTTCGTAAATCGCCGAGTCGCCGTGCGGATGGTACGTACCCATGACGTACCCGACTGTTTTGGCCGATTTGCGGTACGGCTTGTCGTGCGTATTGCCTTCCTGGTACATCGCGTACAAAATCCGGCGCTGCACTGGCTTCAGGCCATCGCGGGCGTCGGGAATCGCGCGGGAGAGGATAACCAGGTTGGCGTAATCCCCAAACCGCTTGCCCATGATTTCCGCGAAGCTCTGGTTAATGATCTGATTGGACAACATGTTTATTCATCCTCTCCCACTTCAAAGGTAACGTGGTTCTCGATCCACTCGCGACGCGGAGGCACTTTGTCCCCCATCAGAACCGTCACGAGCTTTTCACAGTGAGCGAGGTCTTCTAGCTCGACTTTAATGAGTTTTCGCGTCTCCGGGTTCATCGTAGTTTCCCACAACTGATCGGCGTTCATCTCGCCCAAGCCTTTGTAGCGCTGTACTTCTGCGCCGCGTCCGACCCGTTTTAACGCCTGCTCCAGCTCGTGGTCGCTCCAACAGTAGATCGACTCCGTCTGCTTGCCCTTCACCTGTTTTTTCACCTGGTACAAAGGCGGCTGGGCGATGTACAGATGACCGGCGGCGATCATCGGGCGCATGTAGCGGAAGAAAAACGTAAGCAAAAGCGTCTGGATGTGGGAGCCGTCGACGTCCGCATCGGACATGATGATGACTTTGTCAAACGCGCAGTTTTCGATGTCGAAGTCTTCCCCGATGTCCGTCTCCAGCACTTCCAGAATCGTGCGGAACTCCTCGTTCGCCAACACTTCAGACAGCTTGGCCTTTTCCGTATTCAACGGTTTTCCCCGCAGAGAAAACAGCGCCTGGAACTCGGAGTTGCGCGCCTGCTTCGCAGAGCCGCCCGCAGAGTCACCTTCGACGAGAAACAGTTCATTGCGTTTGGAATCCCGGTATTGCGGCGGCGTGAATTTTTCCGAAATGGATTTGCGTTTTTTCGCCGTCTTGCCTTTTTTGTCTCCGCGCAGAGCTTCGCGCTGTTTGCGCAGCTCCTCGCGAATTTCAGCGGAGCGCAACGCCTTGTCGATCAAAAGCTTGCCTATTTCCGGATTTTCCTCGAGGAAGAAGCCCAGCTTCTCGGAGACAATTTGCTCGACGATCGCCCGCGCTTCTTCGTTGCCCAGCTTGTCCTTGGTTTGGGACTCGAACTGGACATCAGCCATTTGCAATGACAGCACACCGAGGAAACCTTCCCGCAAATCATTTCCTGTCAAGTTGGGATCTTTGTCCTTCAAATACCCTTTTTTCCGCGCGAACTCGTTGAAAATCCGGGTCGTTCCGTTGCGAAATCCGGTGACATGCGTACCGCCGTCTGTCGTGACGATCGAGTTGACGTAGGAGACGAGCGTTTCCGCGTAGCCGTCGTTGTACTGAAAAGCCAGCTCGACGTAGACGTTGTCTTTTTCCCCTTCAAAATAAACGATCGGGTGCAGCGTGTTTTTCCCCTCATTCAAATAGGAGACGTACGACTTCAGACCGTCCTCGAAGTAAAATTCTTCCCGCTTCTTCTCCGGGCCGCGCTCGTCAATCAGCACCATGCGCAGTTTCTTGAGCAAAAACGCCGTTTCCCGGAAACGATCGCGAATCGTCTCGTAGTCAAAGCGCGCGCTGCCAAATATTGCCTCGTCCGGCAGGAAGCGCACAGTCGTACCTGTCCTTTTGGTCGTTCCGATCACTTCAAGGTCTGTAACGGGCTTGCCGACGTGCTCGATGCCTTTTTCGTCGACTACGTAGGCAAAGCGCTGCTTGTGAATCTTGCCTTCGCGGTGAATCTCCACTTCGAGCCACTTGGACAAGGCCACGACGACGCTGGAGCCTACGCCGTGCAAACCGCCGCTTTTTTTATAGCCGCCGCCGCCGAATTTTCCTCCGGCGTGAAGCGTCGTAAAAATGACTTCCGGAACGGGCCGTCCCGTCTTGTGCATCCCCGTCGGAATTCCCCGACCGTGGTCCTCGACGCTGACGCTGCCATCCTTGTACAACGTGACGATGATCGTATCATTGACGCCAGCCAACGCCTCATCCTTGGCATTGTCGACGATTTCCCACAGGAGATGGTGCAAACCTCTGCTTCCGGTCGAGCCTATGTACATCCCAGGGCGCTTGCGGACGGCGATCAGGCCCTCCAGTACCTGGATATCTTCCTCGGTATAGGTCAGTGTATGTAGTGTGTCTGTTTCCTTCAATCGCGCTCTCCCCTCTACTTTTCGAAAAAGCGTCCAAAACAGGCTTTCGTTTTGGTAACCGCACAGGTCATCGCCTTGCTCTTGGGAAAACATCCTTTCCGTCCGAAAGGGAATATTTCACAAAAAAAGCGAACACTTAATCGCTATTGTACCGTATGCTTCCCATAGTATTCAACGCTAGTCACAAAATGGGGCAAAAAAACCACCCCGCCCCTAGCGAGATGGCCGATCCTGCACAGTATTCCCCGTATCCACTGGCGTCAGGCCGAAACCGTTTAGCCCAAGCATATGACGCTTCGTCATTAGTGTAGCATTTGCAGCAAAGCGAGGTCAAAGCGAAACCAGTCCCCGCCTGCGCTCTTTACTTTATTTCTTGCTCGTTTTGGAAAATCCCTGCTCGTTCAAACAATTTCTTCCGACATCGCGCACGCAACTATTTCCATTCATCTATACCGCGCGGGCGGGCAACCTATTAGAGCATCGATTCCTGAGGCGACATAGGGGGGAATAACGTTGATAAGTGCGACCAAGCCGTTTGTCAAGTTTCATCGGTACGATCAGGAGCTGGTTTCGGACATTCAGGCGTTGAACTCGTCCGGCTATCATAAGGATGACATTTGGGTGTTGAAGTGGAATCCCGATAAAAACCACTCGAATCAACGCGACAATTTTTATAAATACAGTACGCATTTTGAAAGTGCTGTAGGCGACATCGACAGCAAAGCCCACTTCTTCGACAACGGCGGCGAGGAGCTGCGCACCCGGCTCGAAAAGCTCGGGTTGACCAAGGATGAATGCTCCGCGCTGGTCAGGGAGCTGCAAGAAACGGACTACACCTGCCTTTTGGTCGTCCGCGACCTGAAAGACAACATCATCAAAATGAACGACTGATCTGCCCATCAAAAAAGCCGCTGCCGGTTTGTTCAAACCAGGCAGTGGCTTTTTTACGCTTGCGAGCATCCCGCAACAACGCGGGCACCCGATTATTCGCCTTTGTCGATCAGTTCAATGCCTTCCAGAACCTCGTTCAGCTTCGCGTACACAGCGCTTTCTTCGTCTTCTTCCAATGGAACCATTTCGCCGCCGTCGATCTGGAATACGAAGATGTCTACTTCTTCATCCAGCTCTTCTTCGGCCTCCTCGTCTTCGAGCGCTTCCGTCAAGGCAATATATTCTTTACCGTTCAGGTCGAACATCGCCACTACTTCAAAATCACCCAACGGTTCACCGTTTTCATCGTCCAGCGTAATGATATCGCCCAATTCGAGGTCTTTGCTATCTTCTGTCAATGCGTTCACGTCCTTATGCTGATATTGGTTCTCTACACCATCATACCGTTTTTTTCCGGCAGAAGCAAACAGGTGAATGGCGCTATCGCACCGGCAATCTGATTTCGAAAGTCGTCCCTGTCTCTTCCTTGCTGCACACAGAAATCGTCCCGCCGTGATTGGCGATGATTTTGTAGCTGACCATAAGCCCGAGTCCCGTCCCGTTCGGCTTCGTGGTGAAAAATGGCTCGCCCAGTTTCAGCAGTTGTTCCTCGGCGATGCCGCAGCCTTGGTCGGTAAAGGCAATCAGCATCATCCCGTCCTCGACACTCGCCGACACGGTCACGACCCCGCCATTCGGCATCGCTTCCACTGCATTTTTCAACAAATTGAGAAACACTTGCTTCAACTGGTTTTCCTCGCAGACGATGGCAGGCAGATTGTCGGCGTAGCTGGTGAGTATCTGGACGTTGTACATGATCGCATGCGTGTCGGCAATCATGACGATCTGCTCCAGGAGCGGCTGCATCTCCCTTTTCCGCTGGAATACGACCTGCGGCTTGGCGAGCACGAGAAATTCGCTGATGATAAATTCGATCCGATCCAGCTCGGACAACATGATCCGGTAATACTCGTCCTTGCCGCCGGAGTGCGCCCGGAGCAGTTGGACAAACCCTTTCAGCGACGTCAGCGGATTGCGAATCTCGTGGGCCACCCCCGCGGCCATCTGCCCGATCACCGACAGCAGCTCGGACTTGCGCACCAGCTCTTCTGCCTGTTTACGCTCGGTAATATCTTGCACAATCCCGATCACAGCCGGCTTTTGCTTGTACGTGCTCGTTTTTTGCAGCACCTCGACATCAATCCGATTGCCGTTTTTGCACAGACCGCGAAACTGGTAGTGAATGTTCGAGCGATCCCCGTTGATTCTGCGCTCCTGATGCGTGCGAACAATGTCCCGCTCTTCCTCGATGACGAGGTCGGAAGCGGTCATTTTCACCAGTTCTTCCTGACTGTAGCCGAAAATATCGCCGAGCCTCGGGTTGACGTAAACAAACCCCGGCTCGTCCACATACGCGATGTAGACGCCGACCAGTGTATCCTCGACCAGACTGCGGTACAGCTCTTCTGCCTCCTGCATCTGCTGCTTCATCTGCTTGTATTCCGTAATCTCTGTGGCAGAGCCTATGATTTCAGTGACGATGCCATTGCGGCAAATCGGCGTCAGGACGGAGGAAAAGTAGCGTTCACCAAACGCAAGCTCGTATTCGATCGTCTGTCCAGCGAAAGCGAGCTGGTAGTAAGGCATGATCGATTCGATCCCGTACTGGCGTAAAATATCTTCTGCGCGCATTCCTTTTAATTTTTCCGTGTCAACGCCAAACTCATACGCGAGCTTGCCTTCCGACAGATCCAGGACAAATTCGTCTTGTTCATTCCGGATAAAGGTAAAAATATGATTATGTACGTTTTGAATAATGTGGAACCATTCCTCTTTGGGTGAAAGCACCCCAGCCTCGACGCCTTGTGCACGCAACAACCATTCACCTCTTCTGTCATAAGGATATGGACAAATTCACCACAGAAGATGCTTTTCCTCTTTTTTCCGGGCAAACCTTCCCGCTATAAAAAACAACCTACCGTCATGGCAGGTTGTCCGCTTTTTACTCGCTGTACTCTTGAAGCACGCCTTTTTCCAGCAAAAACGCTTCCTCGGCTTGCAGAATCGTAATGATCGCTTCACGCTGCACGTACATGCCCGCAGAAGCGAGACGACTCTCAATCGATCTGAGCAATTCTTCAAAATCAATAATTTGCACTTCTTCCTGTTTGCTCACAAAAAGCCCTCCCTTTTCCGACACACACCCTTCATTTTACACGAACAGACCATTTCTTCCAACTCCACCATTTTCGCCGGATCGGCTTGAGCAAATACGCGCTCCACACCATCAGCAATAGCGCCAGCACGACGTAAAAGCAGGAAAAAAACAGCCACGGCGAAAAGGCGAACTGCTCGGAGTGGTCCAGCGTCTCTCCCAGTATGCCAAACAGGACGATGATCGGATTCATTCCCGCCAGCACTTGCAGCTCCGGCAAATTCCAGACGCCTTGATCGGGGTACATGTCCGGGTAGCTTTGCTGTAGCCATTCGCCGATGAAGAAAAAGAGCAGCCCGGTTCCGACGACGAAAAAGAAAGCGATCCCGTACGAAGTAATCGTGCTAATCGAGGTGCGTTTGATCCATGTCGAGCAAAACAGCCCAAGCGAGCCCAAAAAGAAAATGTTGACGGCCAGAAACAGAATCAACTGCGCCATCTGCTCCGGCGACACGCTGCCGTACAGCATGACAATGCTGTACAGCGGCATGGAGGCGACGAGCAACAGCGTGGAAAAAGCCAGCGACGTAATCAGCTTGCTCCACACAATCGTGGCAGGCGACAACTGCGTCGTCAGCAAAATGTGCAGCGTCTGCCGTTCGCGCTCGCCGCTGATGGCCCCCGCCGTCAGGGCAGGCGCGACAAAGCAGACCATCGCATAATGAATCGCCGCTGATATGAGAAACAGGTTGCGATTCTCGCCCAGCGCCTCTGCCCGCAACGTATCTGTCAGCAAAAAACCAAGCGGAATCCCGCCCATGATGAGCAGGTAAATCGCCAGGATGCACACCGTTTTCCGGGAGCGAAACCGCTCGCGCATTTCCTTGACGAGAATCGGGTTGAAAAGGAAGCCGTTCATTCCATACCGACTCCTTCCGTAATCGCCATGAAAACGTCCTCCAAGTTTTTCTTCGCGTCACCGTAGTAGACGACCGCCACCTGCTCGTCGATCAGCTCTTGCAACAGGTCGGCCTTTTCCTGCTCGGCGCCCTGAAAATAAAAGCGGAAGCCGCCCATGTATTCCTCCAGATGGTTCACATGCGGCGAGCTTTCCAACAGCAGCGCCGCTTTGTCGAGGTTGCGCAGCGCGCGAAGCTGCATGACGCTTCCGCCTGTCTCTCTGCTGCTTACTTCGTGGACAGAGCCGCACGCGATCAGTTTCCCGTTTTCGATCACGCCGATATCATCGCACAGCTCGGCCAGCTCCGGCAAAATGTGCGAGCTGATGAGAATCGTTTTGCCCATCTCGCGCAGTTGCTTGATAATCTCCCGCAGCTCGATGCGCGCCCGCGGGTCCAGGCCAGACGCCGGTTCGTCGAGAATCAGGACCGCCGGATCGTGGACGAGGCATCTCGCCAGCCCCAGCCTTTGCTGCATCCCCCGCGACAAGGAATCGACAAACGCATCCGCCTTGTGCGCCAGGTTGACCAGCTCCAGCAGGTCGGCTACGAGCGAGCGTCTTTTGCGCGCCGGGATTTTAAAGGCGCCCGCGTAAAACTCCAAATATTCCACAGCCGTCAAGTTGTCGTACACGCCAAAAAAGTCGGGCATGTAGCCGAGCGACTGGCGCACGCTGGCCGGGTCCTTGCGAACGTTGTAGCCGCAGACGTACGCTTCGCCTTCGCTCTGTTCCAGCAGCGTGGACAAAATCAGCATCGTCGTCGATTTTCCGGCGCCATTCGGGCCGATGAAGCCGAACACTTTTCCCGGCGCGATGGACAGATTCAAGTCTGACAAAGCTTGCAGGGTACCGTAGCGCTTCCCCAGATGCACGGTTTCAATTACCACTTTCTCACCCCTTCAACCTGGAAAAACGGCGTTGGCAGCGACAGGCGCGAAGCTGTGCTGTTGGAAAAACGAAGCAACAGCGTGCGGTTGGCTGTCAAGGCATCCTGAAGTTCTTGCTCCAGCACCAGCTTTGTCCCGTGCTCCACCGTCCGCCACTTCCCGCTTTTCTGGTGGAAGTACTCGATTCGGAACGGGCGGTACGAACTGTGGTCAAGCGGAACAAGCAACCGCTTCAACTCCAGGTTCGTCGCGTCCGTCCGCAATTCAAACGTAATGCTTCCTTTTCCGAGTTGCCAGAGGTAGCCCGAGTTCGATTCGTAGTCGCCGCTCGCTTCAAACAGCTCTGCATTGAGCAGTCCGTACGGCAGGATCACATCTCCTTCGGCTTGCGGCTGGAGTTGGACCGTCTGGTTGACGACATTCCAGTAGTGAGCCTGATGCGGCTCCTGCATTTTCATCAGCGGAACCGGCTCTGTCGTAATCCCGATCAGCCGCACCTGGCCGCCCTGGGCATAGCCGATGATGTTCTCCTGCATTTCTTTGCGCCGTTTTTCGGGCGAATCTTGTTCGTCCTGCTGCTGATCCCGCGGCATAAACAGCGACTCCAGCACGGCGTCAATCTGTTTCTCTTCTCCTTTTTTCAGCGCGCCAATCGGAATACGCTGCAAGCCGACCTCGAGAAACGACTGCTCGTAGGAGTACACCGTGTTGTTTTTCACCTGTCCGACCAGCCTGTTCTCCTCGACATGCACATCCACCTCAAACGCGCCGATGTCGTGCATGACGCCAAAGCCGATTGCCTGTTTCGGAGTCAGGTACGGCAGATTGCGGTAAGACAACAGCCGTGAACCGTCTGTTATTCCTTCCGGCTCGTAGTCGTTTCGGCCCTGCGTCAACGGAACAGCGACAATCGACGGCTCCACGATCACGTCATAGCCGTCCTTGTCGACTGCCAAAAAAGTAGTCCCGGTTCGCACTTTGGCCAACTTTTCATCCAAAACGCTGATTTCCGAAATCGTGTAGCTGACGTTCGTTTTCACTACGAGCGGCTTTCCGATCGCGAAAATCCCGACCGTCAGCAGAATGGCCGCTCCCGGAATGATTCCCCACGCCCATTCCCGTCTGCCGGCTTTTTTCAGCACGAAATAAGCCAGCGGCGCCACCAAAAGCACATAGCCGCCCCACATGACCACCATCCAGACAGGAGGCGGAGTTTGCACGTCGGGGATTTTTTTGCTCAGCTCCAACAAAGAACGCGACATCTGGTCGAAATAGCGCTTGTTTTCCAACACAGTCGTCACGCCTTGCTGGACCATGACGTTTTGCCACAACGGCAAATTGTGCTGCCAGGAAGCCAGCGGCTCAGCGGTCACATCGTAGTTGACGAACAGAAAAACTCCTTGGCCGCTCTTTTTCGCGACATATAGCGGCAGCTCCTTGTTGTACACGCCCAGCTTGCCGGGCGGGGCGGGCTTGTCACCTGCATACGTGCGTAGCGCCTCTGCAAGTGGCACGCTCCCTTTTTGTCCCGCCTGAATCGGCAAAATGTCCGCGAACCTTTGCACCAGTCCATCCTGTCCCGGCCCTGCCGACAGGATGACGACTCCTCCCAGCTTGATCCACTCCTTGATCGCGGCAAGCTGCGCGTCGTCGATCAACGCTCCTTGCTTGCCGCTAATCGCCAGCACGTCGAGACTCTCGTACATCCACGACTGGTCCGGAAGCATGTCCGGAGTCAAGTTTTGCACCGAGATCGGCCGATTCATTTTCGATTGGGAGGCGTTCACCGCGAGAAAATGAAACGCGTTTCCGCCCTCATCCACGACGCCGATCGTCTGCCCGTCTTTCGGATAAGGGAGGCGCAGCTTTTCGGATTTTAGGACCTGTCCGTTTTGCGTGACGTGAACGTACCAGTTATCGAGCAAGATTTGCATCGGCAAGTCGAAAAACAGCGTCGTGCTCTTGCCTTGTTCCAGCTTGACTGGCCGACGAAAGTTCGATTGCCGCAAATTTTTGGACAGAGGCTTTCGCGACAGCTCCACGAAGCCCGAGATGTCTGTTTCCTGGCTGGTGATCGTCACACCGAGCCGCACCCATGATTCGTACTTGACGATGCCGCCCAAAGGCAAATTCACTTCTATATCCATGTTGTTCTCCGCCAGCGCCGGCTGTCCCGCAAAGCCCAGGCCGAACCAGGCGACCGCAAAGACCAACATCCATTTCCATTTCATGCTTGTTCCTCCGCTCGTTATCGTGACGCCAGTGAAACAACCAGCTCCCGCGGCTGACTTTCACGCGAAATAAGCAGGATTTGCTTTCCTTTTGCCGCCCAATTCCCGCGGATCAGCTCGGCAGCATGCTGGTTGCGCAGTTGCAGCTCTTTTGTCACGAAAGGCTCGTCTCCCACGTTGGCTACCATTAACTGGCCGTCCGGCTGCGTATAGGTCAGCTCCTGCTCGGAGCGCCAGGAAGCCCACTGGCCTTGTCCGAGCATCGAAATCAGCCCTGTACGCATTTCCATGACCTGCACGGCCCCTTCCTTGCGAAACGCCAAAAAGCGTCCATCTGGGGACCATTCCGGCTGCGAGCCCTCGGTAAGCTTCCATTCCTGAAAGGAAATGGTGCTGCTGACCCAAATTTCGTCATTGCCGCCTTTCGAGCGGGTATAGGCAATCGAGTCGTCATGCTGCGACCAGCTTGGAGAGCTGTAGGCGACGCCTTCTTCTTCTTTTAAAAGACGACTGCTGCCCATGCTGTACGCCGTTGGCAGCTCCACGATCCACAGCCGGGACATCTGCTCGGCCTGCTCGACAACCGCGATTTGCTTGCCCTGGTTCGACCAGGCCACCGCCACGTACTTGCCTTTTGTCGGAGGCAATTTGACAGTGGCAGGCTTTGTGTCGCCATCGATCGGAAGCGTCCGCAGCTCGGACTGATGGGCGATGTAGGCAATCTGTGTCGCGGACCTGTCGATATCCACCTGTTCCACAGACGATTCGGCAGGCAAAGTGAGCACCTCATGCTTTTGGATCGTCACGGCACCTCTGCCCCACCACAGGCAAACCCCGACGGACAGCGCAACAACCAGCGCCGCACAGCTAATCCAGAGCAGCTTGCGTCTCTTCCACGGCTGTTGTCCTCCTTGAGCCTGCCCTTTTTTTGCTTCCAGTTCTTTCATTCGTTCCAGCAACTGCTTTCTCAAATCAGCCTTCAACTGGTAGTTGACAGGGACAGAACGGCGCATACGCTTCAAATGGGTCAGGAGTTGAGCTACAGTCTGATCGTCATTGTGACCTTGGGGGTATTTCTCCTCCTCTCTCATTCGGAGTCCCCCCTTTCGTACATCTTCTGAAGTTTTTGTAAGCCCCGATAGGAGATCATTTTGATGCTCGATTCTGTCTTGCCAAGCACTTCAGCGACCTGACTGATTTTCAGGTCGGCAAAATAGCGAAGCATGAGGACATCCTTCTGATCCTGCGACAACAAGTCCAGCCGGTCACGAAGCAGGCGAATTTCCTCGTTGGTCAACGCCTGCCGTTCCGGCTGCCACGTATCATCCGGTTCGCTTCCCAAAAAGTCCTCCTGGTCGACGGGAAGCTCCCTGTTTTTTCGCATAAAGTCCACGTATGTATTGTGAGCAATACGGAATATCCAGGAGGCAAACGGACTCGTTCTGCTGTATTGATCGAATTTTTCCAGCGCTTTCAAAAAGACCACGGTGGTCAGATCATCGGCATCCCACGTACTCTGGACACGGCAGCGCAAATAACGGTTCACGCGGTCGAAATACTCGTCGTACAGTTCGGTAAAAGGACGAGATTCGTAATAGTCTCCAGATGCTGGGTCCGATGGTTGCGCGGAACGCTTTATCGCCATTCCCATTGCGGTTTCCTCGGTTTCTCCCATTTTGTTGCATCGAGCCGGGATACAAGCACGCCATTCCTCCCGGCTCCATCCTATTTAAGTTATACGAACGGCCCGTCAAGAAGTTACAACGGACCATCCTTTTTTCAATTACTTCCCTAAAGCACGGCCAAGCTCGCTCAAAATGTCGTCGATGGCCTCGATCCCGACAGATATGCGGACCAGTCCCATCGTAATCCCGGTCGCCTGCCGCTGTTCCTCGGAAAAAGCGCGATGCGAGGTCGTAACCGGATGGGAAACGCTCGTCTCTACTCCGGCCAGAGACGGCACGAACTGGATCCAGTCCAGGGCCCGGTAAAACTCGTAAATCTCACTCTCATCCCGAAGCGCAAACGACACCATCGCCCCTTGCTTCGGTCTGGCGAAAAACGACGTCGCCTCCTGGCTCGGGTAGTAGACGCGGCTGACAGCCGGATGGCTTTGCAAAAACCTGGCCACTTCGCGCGCATTGTCGCATTGCCGCTCCATTCGGACCGCCAACGTCTTCAGCCCGCGCGCCGCCAGCCACGCTTCGAACGGACTGAGGGACGCGCCGTAATTGACGACGATTTCCGTCGCGCGCTCGATGAGCGGACGGCTTCCGACCAGCACACCGCACGTCACGTCGCTGTGCCCGCCGATGTACTTGGTTCCGCTGTGCACCACCAAATCCGCGCCAAAGGTGATCGGCTGGACGAGATACGGCGTCGCAAACGTATTGTCGACCATGACAAACAGGCCGAGTTCTTTTGCCTGGCGAATCCAGGAAGGCAGATCGACCACCGTGAGCAGCGGATTGGTAATCGTTTCCAAGAAAAACAGCTTTGTCGTAGGCCGTACGCGGCTCGCCAAATGGATCCCCTCGTCAAGCACGATACACTCCAGCTCGATGCCAAAACGCGACAGTTCTTTTTGCAGCAACGCGTAAGTGCCTCCGTATATTTCGTGAGAGGCGAGAACGTGATCGCCGGGGGAGAGGATCGAAAGCAAGCCAGCCATGATCGCCCCCATGCCGGATGCCGCGCTGACCCCCGCCTCCGCTTGCTCCAGACGGGCAACGGCAAAAGCCAGCTCGGCCTGGTTCGGATTGCCGTTGCGCGTGTACAAATATTCGCCTTCGCCCGCGTAGTACTTTTCGACTTCTTCCAGGCTATCGAAGGCAAAAACAGATGTCTGGTAAATCGGGGTAGACTTGCTCTCCGCTTGCCTCAGAGGCGCGTGTCCAATATGCACGGTAGTCGTTTCGAATCGTTCGCCCACGTCGATCACCCTTTTTCTACCATCATACCATGCCAGAAGCTGGACAGACTAGCTGATTGGCATTTGCCTGTCCATTTGTGCTATAATTCGAAACCGAACTACCCAATAGGTAAGAAACAAAGGAAGGTGCACAAGATGAAAAAGTTTTTCATGACCCTGTTCACATGTCTGATGGCAATCGCCTTGGTTACGGGTTGTTCCAGTGCAAGCAACGAAACGGCTCCGACAGAGCCTACTCAGCCGACTACGCCAACTGCAAAACCTGATTCCAAGGAGCCTGCCCAGCCTCCAGGCCCTACTGGCGAGAAAAAGTACGACAAAGCTCCTGCCATGCAGATCGACAAAAACAAGACTTATCAAGCGAAAATCTCCACTACAATGGGAGACATTACGATTGATCTGTTCGCCAAAGACGCGCCAATTGCCGTGAACAACTTCGTCTTTTTGGCCAAAGACAAGTTTTACGACGGTCTGACTTTCCACCGCGTCATCAAAGATTTCATGATCCAGACGGGCGATCCGCTGGGCAACGGAACCGGCGGCCCTGGCTACACGTTCGAGGACGAGCTGAAAAACGGCCACAAATACGAAGTCGGCGTGGTCGCGATGGCTAACGCTGGACGCAACACAAACGGCAGCCAATTTTTCATCGGTTCCGGAAAAGATGTAGAAGGTTTGGAAAACGTACCGAATTACACCATTTTCGGAAAAGTCGTAGGCGGAATGGATGTCGTGCAAAAAATCGCGGGCACGAAAGTGAAGAAAAATCCGCAAACGGGCGAACTGAGCGTGCCGGAGCAACCGATCAAAATCAACACCGTAACCATTACCGAAAAGTAAGACTTTCAGACTAGAACAGCAAAACACCACTGTGCAAGCACAGTGGTGTTTTGCTTTGAGAGCACAGGAGATACAAGCATCTGCTGCTTTTCGCCCCTCTCATTTTCACAACTTTCTGTTTTAGTAAATAGTACCGTGGGACCAATTTCCTCTTGCGCTATCCAACCATTCCCGCTAGACTTGCTAAAGACCCGATTCGCTTCCGCAATCAAAAGCAAAAAGCGAAAAGGAGTGGTTCTCACCATGAAGACACGAGAAGCGCGAATGCGCTTTTTCTTCTTTCTCAACAGTTTTGCCTTGCTTCTTCTGTGCCTGTTCGTCACGCCGACGAGCGCTTCGGCACCTCACGTGAAGAAAACAGCGCCTGTTCCGGTACAAGCCACAGCGGCTCCCGTACAGGCTGCCAAAAAGGAAACAAAAACTGCTATCCCTGCCACACAAGTAAAGCGCGATTCTGTCCAGGTCAGCCGGGACGATCGCCGCAAAGTGATTCGGCATGGAAAAGGAAAAATTTCAGATAGGGATATGGAACTGCTTGCCCGGTTGGTCTATGCGGAAGGCCGGGGTGAACCGTATGAGGGACAGGTAGCGATTGCTGCTGTCGTATTGAATCGGGTAGCTTCTTCACAATTTCCAAATACGGTACGGGAGGTCATTTTCGCTCCCAACGCGTTTTCGCCAGTCCGTAACGGCAGACTCTCGTCCCAAACAAATGAGAGCGCCAGAAGGGCAGTCGCGGATGCGGTGAATGGAAAGGATCCGACCAATGGCTCCCTCTACTTCTTCAATCCTGATACCGCCACATCCAAATGGATCTGGTCCAGGCCCCAGACAGTCGTGATCGGCAACCACCGTTTTGCCCGTTAATCGCGAAAAATTTAATAATACTTTATTTTCATTTTATCACAATTTTACTTTTAGCTGATATCTTGTCAGTGTAAGCACTTTTTCAACGCATTGAGAAAAAGTACGATGTTCTTCCTAGAATGACTTCTTTAACGTAAGCATGGGTAGATCGAAGTGTTCCATCTACGTATGCCTACGCTAACAGTAGCTGGCTGATTGACTGTATTGGGTGAGAGCAATCCAGTCACATGCGCCAATCGTGCCTTTTCTCAATCGCCCCCAAATAATTGGGCATTCCCCCTGCGGGAATGCCCCTTTTTTTTGCTAGTTACCGATGGTTTTTCGCATATGCGCAGTAGGGATGCCTGTCGTCCCTTCCCTTTGCACGATTTCCTCCTGCGTCACCACGAAGCCTTCCGAACGGTACAGCCTCATGTTTGCTTCCATTTCCATCCTCACTCGGCAAGTCAACGCTGCTTTTCCGTTTTGGGCCGCCCACGCTTCCAGCCAGCGAATGATCGAACGGCCGATTCCTCTGCCTTGCCGGGAAGGATCGACGGAGAGCCGAAAAAAAGTAAAGCGAGTCAGCTTTCCACTAAAAACCGCACCATCCCTGCCGGATGATCGTCCCTCCAGCAAATGGCCGCTTGTTCTCTCTCCTCTGCCAGTTGTGTCGCGACATCCTCCACCGTCTCCGAAAGGGCGCTCGATGGCGGAACCGCCGCCTGAAACGCGGCGTGCATGAGCGAAGTCAAAATCGGTGCGTCTTTGGCGCTTGCGATGCGCATATTCATGGTTGCCGTCTCCTTTTTCATTGCGAATCGTCAAAAGCCGTACACGGACATTCCGCCGTCTACCGCAATCGTTTGACCGGATATGTAGGCAGCCGCATCGGACGAAAGGAAAATCGTAGGGCCAACCAAATCTTCCACATCGCCAATCCGTCCGCTTGGAGTCCGCTGCAACACTTCTTGCACAAACGCCTCGTCATTCAACAGCGCTTCCGTCAGCGGCGTGCGGAAATACCACGGCGCAATCGCGTTGACATTGACGCCGAATTTGCTCCACTCCAGCGCAAGCACGCGCGTCATCTGAATGACGCCTGCCTTGCTCGCTCCGTAGGCCACTCCCGTGCGCAGCGCCACAAGCCCTGCGACAGACGCGATGTTGACGATCCGTCCGTAGCGCTGCTCGCACATCGTCCTCGCGGCAGCCTGGCTCAAGAAAAACGCCGCCTTCAGGTTCAGGTCCATGATGCGATCCCACTCTGCCTCGCTCACTTCATGGGCTTTTTTCCGGATGTTCATGCCTGCGTTGTTCACGAGGATATGCAAGCCGCCCAAAGCGTCCAGGGCTTGGGCTACGACTTTTTCCGCCGCCCCTGCTTCCGTCACATCCGCTGCGATCGGACAAGCTACCCCGCCATTTGCCTCAATCGCTTGCACGACTTCCTGCAAGTCCGACTCGGTTCGGGAGACGACCGCAACCTGTGCGCCTGCCTCCGCCAGACCGACAGCCAGCGCTTTTCCGATGCCCCTGCCCGCTCCGGTAATGATTGCTTTTTTTCCAGTCAAGTCAAATCGTGTCATTGTTTTCTTCTCCTCCATTCCCGTTAGAGCATTCTCCATCCATCGCCTTTTCCCCTGTCTTTTGCTACAATATACCTGTATGGAAAGGAGGCAGTCCGTTGCGTTTGTACAGTCAAATGACTCTCGCTGAGCTGCAGGAGGAGATGGAACGCCTGCACGTGGAAGCCGAGGAGAAAAAGAAACTGGGTGACGAGTCACAGCTTGCCATTATTACGCAAAAGTATTTCATGGCGAAGTCGTATTACTTGGGGACGGGAGAATTTCGCATTGGCGGAAAGTACAGTGTCGCCAACTACGATCAGCCGTTTACCATTGATTATTTCAACGGCGTGTTTGCCTGGGGCCGCTTTCCTGATTCGGACGAGCAGACCGGCTTTCCGGTCGGCATGCTGGAACTTTGGTACGACTAGCGAAAAAAGAGATCAGCGCCGACGAGCATGCTGATCTCTTTTTTTGTTGGCCGAACACGAGCCCTGCCGCGTCTGGATATACTACTGGCAAAAACGAAAGCGAGCACAATCGCCATGGACGTCATCAATCTTGCGCTGCTGCTTTTGCTTGCGCTCGGCATCGTGGGAAATAATGCGACCGTCTCGATCGCGGTAGCGCTTCTTTTGCTGATGCGGCTTCTGTCGCTGGAACGGTTTTTCCCGGTGCTTGAGCAGCATGGCTTGCAGATTGGCATCATCATTTTGACGATCGGCATTCTCACGCCGCTTGCGAGCGGAAAAATCACTCCCGCCTCCATGCTGGACCTGTTCACCCACTGGCAAACGGTGCTGGCCGTCGTCATCGGCGTGTTCGTCGCCTATCTGGCGGGAAAAGGAACGGCGCTGATGGCTGGCAATCCGTTGATCGTCACGGGACTGCTTTTCGGAACGATCATCGGCGTCACGTTTTTCCGCGGCGTCGCAGTCGGCCCGCTCATCGCTGCCGGGATTCTCGCGTTCATCCTGCAATTTTTGCCCAAGTAAAAACGTCAGCCCCAGCGCTCTTTGAGCGACAGGCCGTAAGCCACGATTTGCTCAGGCGTGACCAGGCGAAAGCCTTGCTGCGGACGGTAGTCAATCGTCAGCGCCTCCGAGCCGATGTACGCGATCGTCTCCGGGTCGAGCAACAGCGTCATCCCCTCGACCTGTATCACCTGATCCTGCGGTGTCGCCTCATCGAGCCAGAGCGCGTATTCGACCGTCATTCCACAGCCGCCTACCAGCTCGCCGTTGATCCGCACCGGTCGCGTCGCTTTTTGCAATTGGTCTACAGCTTCCTTCGTCAGCTTGATTCTCACCGTGTTTCCACCTTCCTGCTTGCTTTTTCCAGCACTTTTGTATGCATCATCTCTCTGATGATAGCATACAATGCTTGAAAGGCAGCGGAAAGGACGATCATCTATGAACATTTACGAACAGGACGGCATGTTTGTCGCAGAAACCCAGTTTCAATCCGAGCATGTTGTCATCTTCGCCAAATCGTGGGAAGAAGCCAAGGAAAAATTGCTCGTTCGGCTTCTGGTCCTGGAAATGATTGGTTGAAACGAAAGCGGGTCGTTTTTCATGACCTGCTTTTTTCACCCTCTCAACAACTAAAGCATTTCCCCATTTCCCCTCGCTGGCCTGTTCCAATGGCAAAAGGCAAGGAGCATTCATGACCATGACAACGATTACTTCTCTCGACCACCAAGGACTCGTCGCCCAGATCAGGCGGCAAACGGACATCGCCAACCGCAACAACGTCACCCGCACCCAGGCGTATCTCAATTTTTACCGCCAGCATGAGGAAGTCCACTGGGCGCTGCTCGCCCACCTCGTCTCGCGCAACGGCGGTTGGAACATGACCGATTTGAAAGGCGAATGGCTTCCCGCCATCTTGGACGAAGCGGAAATCGAGCCGTTTTTCTGGATGCTGGAACGAAGCAACTGGCTGATTTTTTACGATGCCTACCCGCAACTGCTCCTGTATGCCGAGATGAAGCGGCGTGGCGAGGATTTGACTTCGCTGCTCGCACCACTTGGCGTCTCCGTATTCATGCAGCCGTACTGGCAGGAGTTCCTCGCGTCAGGCGACAGCTCGCGGCTCACGCGCGCCCTGATCGTCAACGAACAGCAGTACATTGAGCAGCGCGTCGTACATAAACCGTTTACGATGAAACGCATTTTTTCCACGTATGCGTTTTTTACGCAATCGCTTTTTTCTCTCAACCAGATTTTGTTTCCCTACAAGGCGCACCCTACTGACAAAAGACTGAGTATCGCCGGAGTGAACGTCCATCATTTTCCGGATCTCATCCAGCGCATCGCCATCGGGAAGACTTTGTACCAGCTTTTGTTCGCAGATCGCCAGCGGCTGGAAAAAATGCGCACGTTTTGCACGCGCATCCCGCATACCGGCTCGCGCGCAGACTATTGGCCGCATCTGTTTACCCCGCGCCGCCGCTCGGGGCAAGCGGACAAAGGCTACGAGCTGCGACTGGAGGGCGACCAGCTAATGCCCGGACAGCCCAAGCTGTACAGTCCCTCCTTGCACGCCGTCTGGGCTGACGTCGAGCACGCGCCCGCCGATGGCGTCGACTGGTTCCGGGACGAAAAATGGCATCAGGAGGTGGAAAAGCCCGCACAACTGCCTGCGATTGACGCCGCCTCGTACATGCGGGCTTTGCACTGGATGGAATACGGCGTAAAATTGGTGACAACGCTCACCTGAGAATGGAGGCCACACCTCTATGTACGACGCCCGCAGCGACCTGCTTGCCCATCAACGTGACTATCTTTTGTCCTGCCAGCTTCCCGGCGGGGCTTTTCGGCTGGGACCTGGCCGGGATCAGATCAATCCGTATTTTACCAATCTGGCCTTGATCGCGCTTGTCCGGCTGCAAGAGTGGGAGGCGGTCCGCTCTTACATGGATTGGTATGTGCAGCATTTGAATGCGGACGGTTACATCAACGACTTTCGCCTCGATCGCGGACAAGAGCTCGACACGGGGACAGCCGACAGCGAAGACAGCTACCACGCGACTTTTTTCTCTGTCGTCGCGGAGTGGACCCGCAGCACAGGCGATTGCTCCTGGCTCGAAGCCAATCAGGACGTGCTCGCGTACTTGCTGCAAGGGATTGCCCGGCTGCAGCAAACAGACGGCCTGACCTGGGCCAAACATTCGTTTCGCGTCAAATATTTGATGGACAATTGCGAGGTCGCTAAAGGACTGGATGACGCGCACTACTTGTTTGCCTCGCTCGGCAATGCGCTGCTGGCACAGGAGGCTTCTGTGCGCGCCGCCGCCTGCAAGGCCGGAATTGCCGGCATGTACAGCCGCCTGCGCCGTTCGTACGCGATGTACGACCGCTCCCATCCCGGCTGGCGAAAATGGTATCCAGATATCACCTCACAGGCGTTTCCAATTGTGTACAGCTTGTGCGAGCCTACAGTCCCCTCCATGCTCTATGAGCGGATAACGAAAGCATTTCCTCGCTTCGATGCGTTTGTGACTGGCGACACGTATCCGTGGATGGTCATGGGCGTGTGTGCCCGCATGATGGGAGATGAGCAGCGTGTGCGCAACATGCTTACTGTTGCGACAGACCTGTACATATACGGACCGCGGCAGCCCTACTGGCTGATTCACGAGGCGGGACGGTTTGTGGAGTTGTTGCTTGGCGAGTAGATTGGCTTAGCTATCGGCCCGCTCCCGTTCCCCGTACAGCAGTTGTTCCACCCAGGTGTAGCAGGTCATCAGTTGCTTGTCGTCGATCAGCTCGGAGCGATGCTCGAACATAATTTTGACATCCGAGTTTATCTCCCTCACAATCCGCAAGTAGTCTTCGATTGGCGCCCAGCCAAATTCAGGCTTACAGGCTGGCAGCACAGGATAATGATTGTGGGAAAAAACATCCGTCGCTTTCATCGTCCACAGATGGAGACTCCAGGCGTATTTCGCATACATCTTCACCACTCGCCTCGAATCGAAGTGCGGGTCGATTTTGTCTTGCAAAAATAGTCGGCCGCTGTCCAGGCACAGCTTGATCTTCGGTTATTTCATAAGCAGTTTTTCTACCACATCTGTCTCATATACGTACCGATTGAGCGCATCAAATTCCAAGACGGGGACAAACTGATACGCCTCTCCCTTTTCGCTTAGCCAAGCAAACAACCTCTCGCTTCTTTCCACAAAAGCGGAAATTGAATATTCCGATTCAAAAACGTACTCGCTGGCGTCTGCAAAGCGCCACTCTTGCCAGTCGACGCGATCGTCCAAAATGACGGGCTTTGGATAATGGAACAAAACATAAACGGGCTTGAGCACTTGCATGTACTGCAATTCGCGCTCGACAAGCGCAAATGCTTCGCTTCGCAGTCCATCATCGGGGTGCATGAACAACGCGTCCCTGAATGGAGATTCTCCCGCCCTGAGGGGAAAATGAACGCCGATCTGAAAACCTTTAACTTGCGCTTCCCGCTGCAAGGTTTGAACGTCTTCTTCTGCGGCAAGCAGACACGCCTCGATTCCGTAAAACCCTTTTTTAAAGTCTCGTTTGTACTTTTTGTGATCGAATTGACCGTATTGGCCAATCATGAAGTTGCGCATGTGCATATAGTGACGCTCCCTTTTTCAGACCTGCCTGGCAATTTTTGCTTCCAGTCAGATTCTACCACAAGATAACTCAGACAAAAAAAGCAACAAACTTCGACCGCTAGAGCCTGCATTAACCCCTGCTTGCCCGGCTGCAAAACAAAAAACGCGAGAGCCCCTCGCGCTTTCTACTTGTTATTCGGCTTGCTGTCTTTGTCGTGCGAGACGACGAGAAACGGTGTCAACTCTCCATCCTCCCAAAAAAACGGCAACACGGCAATCGGCACCTGGCCTTTGGAGGCAAAATCGTAGGTCAGGCGGGCGAGCAAGTTCGCGCCGACTTCCCCGGTCATGTCCGCTACGATCAGCACATCCTGATGCGGAATGGCCACGCCGAGCGAGTCTCCACGTTTTTCTTGGTCAAACCGGCGCAGCAGAGAGTCCAGGAGAATCCGGCTTGCCGCGTAGCCGTCCAGCGGGCTGATAAAATGAATCCGGTTGCCCGCCACTTCCTGCGTTTTCACCGTGTACGGCAGCTTTTGCAAATTGTCCATCGCGTACTGGTGGAGCTGTTCGTTTGTCCAACCGACCTGAGCGAGCATGCCCGTCTCAATCAGCGCGTAGCCTTCGCCACGGTCAAGCGCATACAGCACGCGCGTATCTGCTGTGTGCTCCCGGACGACGAAGCGACCAGGGAATTTTTCTGCGATGGAGGCATGGCGCAAGACAGGGTACACGTTTTTTTCCTGCCCGATCAGAGTCAGTCCTTTTTCCTGCATGGCGGTAGTCCCCCCCTTCGTTTAGTCCCAAGGCGGTGTATCGTCGACGGCGCTTGGCATGCTGACCATTGGCTGGGCGTAGTGGCTGCTGCGCTCCTCGATCTCCTTGACGACCTCGGCCAATGATTTTGGCTTCGCAAACTCCACCGGAGACACTCCCCGCTCAAACTGGAGCTGCTCCCCCTCCAACACGACCAAATACCGTCCGTTCACCTTGGCAATGTGCAAATTCGAGCCGTAATCGGCGAGCAGCGTGCGAATTTGCATGTGATCGAGCTTGAATTTCAGTTCGACTTCCGGCTGGCGGTCCGTAATGATGTGCATCGCTTCCATGACCGTCTCGTGCTCCCACTTCTCCGCCAGCTCCCGCTTCGGGCTTGCTGCGATCAGTTCGATCGCTTCTTCCTCCCGCACCCTTTCCTCGGATTCCTCAGGATACGTGTATTCGATATGCTGACGGGCCAAGGAAATGACCTCATCGGAGACGAGTTGCGTCACCGTTTGCGGATATTCAATAAAGCGCAAAAATTCCTCGAAGTAGCGCGCATGGGAAAACTGATGGATTTTCACATGATACGGATCGTTCATCCCGGATTCGATCATGTACGGATACATCAGCGACTTCATGTTTTTCGCATTGATTGCCATACGCACATTGGAAATCAGGCTCTTTTCATCCGTAATGACTGCTGTTTTCTGTTCAAAATCGCATTTCAAAATAAACACGTAGCGCTCATCAAGCAGCTCCAGGCGCGTGCGCACGACAATCAGCACGCCGCCCCGCACCTGCGAGGTCCGCAAGTACGACTGCACCAGCTCCTGGCACGGCTCCTTGCTCTCGCCGGGCGTCTCGGCCGCAAGCAAGCGGTTCAGCAGCGCGTAGTTCGGATTGGAGTCGAGCGGATGTCCCGGCTCCACCACGAATTGGCCGAGCTTGGTCGGCGTCCCTTCCGTCTTCGGATTCATTTCGACCTTGCGTTTGGCGATGCGGGCAAACTCCCCGTCCAAAAAGTCACGAAGCTCGCTGCGCTGATATTCATCATGGCCCAGGTAGCGCGTCATGCGCACCTGCTTGATGCCGTCTTCTTCCTCAGGCTGTTCAATCAAATAAAAGGATAACCAGTCAATGATAAAATTCATACTCGTCGCTCCTGTCTACATGTACCGAACCTGATTATAGCAAACCTGCACGAAAAAAGGTCAGGCTTTTTCCATTCGTGGTAAGATGACAACAGGAGGAGAA
The DNA here is from genome assembly GCF_004117055.1 of Brevibacillus agri. Lineage (NCBI taxonomy): Bacteria > Bacillati > Bacillota > Bacilli > Caryophanales > Paenibacillaceae > Brevibacillus > Brevibacillus agri. The sequence goes on along the minus strand of NZ_CP026363.1, from coordinate 2,792,423 downwards.
GCGGCTATGTGGACGCACGTAAAAGAATGGTGGACGAACACCTTCCTGGACAAGCCCTATCGCCCGGGCACGACGATCGGCGCTTATAACATTCAGCACGTACTCGGGATGGGCAGCTACGGAATCGCCTATCTCGCCACCCACACGCCTACAGGAGAACAGGTCGTGCTCAAGCAGGTCAAGCCCAGCCTGCGCCATACGCCAAAGGGAGCGGCCATGCAAGCGTATGAGCGCAAGGTGCTGTCCTCCTTGTCCCATCCGCAATTTCCTCGCTGCCTGGACGCCTTTACGTATCGCAAAGACTCGTTTCTCGTGATGACGTATTTGTCAGGGCCTACTTTGGAGGAGATGCTGTTCGAGCGCGGCATCGCAGTGGATGAGTACGAGTGCGCCCGCTACATGCAGCAGATCGGCCAACTCGTTGCCCATCTGCACGACCAGGGGCTGATCCACCGCGATGTGCGCATTCCAAACGTCATCTGGCAGGACGGACAGCCGTATTTGATCGACTTCGGGCTGGCGCGGTTCATCGGCGACAAGCCGACGTACATGGCCGAATCGCTCAGCGCCTATCCGTCGGAAAAACAGTTGAAGCGCGAAGTGGCGCCTGCCAGCGATTTGTATGCGCTTGGGCACTTTTTCCTGTTTTTGCTCTATTCCGGCTACTCTCCCGAGGAAGGCGCGCCGGAACGCAGTTGGGAGGAGGAGCTAGCGCTGTCTCCAGAAATCCGCAGCATGATTCGCAAGCTGCTCCAGATGGACGAGCCTTATGGCAGCGTTCGCGAATGGCTGCAGGAGCTTGCGCTGTACTTGCAACGCCACGAGCGCAGCGAGAGTCGCCCGCAGCAAACATGACCCCGGCAAAAGCAGAGCGCCGTCCCGACAACGGCTGCTCTGCTTTTTTATGTGCATGGACAGCAGCCAATTCCCAGTGAGGAAAAAGGGGATTTTTGTACATGTTGGATAATAATCACTCCCATTTTTATGACACCCCGTCGAATAGATTATCGGCTCCAAATCAACTATCCTATTTGTAACCTGAATATTATAAATTTTCATTCGCTGTAAAAAAGGGGGCATCATATTGAGTCATACTCCACTGCACACACGAGAGAACAAAGAGCAGTATGAGTTGAAAAGAGGGCTGCGCGCAAGGCACATGTCGATGATTGCCATCGGCGGCTCCATCGGTACAGGCTTGTTTCTCGCCAGCGGCTCGACGATCCACTCCGCAGGGCCAGGCGGTGCGCTTGCGGCTTACGGCTTGATCTGCATCATGATTTACTTTTTGATGACAAGCCTGGGCGAGATGGCTACGTTCCTGCCCGTTTCAGGGTCGTTTAGCTCGTACGCTTCCCGCTTCGTCGATCCGGCGCTTGGCTTCGCGCTCGGCTGGAACTACTGGTACAACTGGGCGGTGACGATCGCCGTGGAGATTTCCGCTGCCGCGCTCATCATGAAGTTCTGGCTGCCGGAAAGCTCTTCCTTGCTGTGGAGCGCGTTGTTTCTCGCACTTTTGTTCGCGCTGAACTTCCTCTCCGTCAAAGCATACGGCGAAGGGGAATACTGGTTTGCACTCATCAAAGTGATTGCGATTATCTGCTTTATCGCGATCGGGCTGATGATGATCGTCGGCATCATGGGCGGCGAAGCGGTCGGCTTTAAAAACTTCACGGTCGGCGACGCTCCGTTTCACGGCGGCTTTATGGCGATGATCGGCGTGTTCATGGTCGCGGGCTTCTCGTTTCAGGGAACCGAGCTGGTCGGTGTCGCGGCTGGCGAAAGCGAAAACCCGCGGGTGAACGTGCCGCGAGCTATCCGGCAAGTGTTTTGGCGCATTTTGCTGTTTTACATTTTGTCCATTGCAATCATCGGCCTGCTCATCCCGTACACAGACCCGAACCTGATGAGCGGCGATTTGGAAAACATTTCTGTAAGCCCTTTCACGCTCGTCTATGAAAGAGCGGGGCTGGCGTTCGCGGCCTCCGTGATGAATGCAGTAATTCTCACGTCCGTTTTATCCTGTGGCAACTCCGGGATGTACGCCTCGGCGCGGATGCTGTGGATTTTGGCGATGGAAGGCAAAGCCCCGAAGTTTTTGCGCAAAATCAACGCGCGAGGCATCCCGACACGCGCGCTGTACGCGACTACGGCGGTTGGCATGCTCGCTTTTCTGGCGTCGCTGTTTGGCGACGGCGTCGTGTACATGTGGCTGCTCAACGCCAGCGGCATGTCCGGGTTCATCGCCTGGGTCGGCATCGCTATTTGCCACTACCGCTTCCGTAAGGCGTATGTCGCCCAAGGCCGCGATCTGAACGACTTGCCGTATCGGGCAAAAGCGTATCCGTTTGGCCCCGTGTTCGCCTTCATTCTCTGTACGGTGATTATCGTCGGGCAAAACTACAGCGCATTCACAGGCGAGACGATCGACTGGAACGGCATTCTCGTCTCCTACATCGGCTTGCCCATGTTCCTCCTGCTCTGGCTCGGCTATAAATTCGTGAAAAAGACAAAGGTGATTCCTTTGCAGCAGTGCAATCTCACCCGCGACGAGCATTAGGCAAAAAGAGCAGGGCACCGCTTGCGTCGGCTGCTCTGCTCTTTCCTTTGTTTTTGGTTACTCGGAAATCGGCTCCTGCTTGGCCGCTTCCATCTTTTCCTTCAATTCTCCTGCTTCGCGGCGAAGCACCTGCCGCTCCTGCTTCGACAAAACCTCTCCGCCGATCGTGCCGTTCACCAGCAAATCCTCTTCATACAAGCGATCTTTGCGCATGGAAACCTCCTGCAGACAAGATGTGTACCTCTTGTCCTACTTTGTTCCAAAGCCGCCCTTCTTATGTACGCGTTTTGAGGAGGAGCCGCTTTTCGCGGCAACCGGCTTGCCCGCTTCCGGCTGGCGGTTTTGCGGTCTGCCTTTTGCCGTTGGCTTGCCTGCTGGCTTTCGCTCCGGTCGCGGATCTTCCAGGGCGCCGTGCGACATCACTTTTTCTGCGATGGCAAGCTCTGTCTGTTTGGCGAACTTCTGGATGATAAACCGCTCCTGCGGACTGATGATCGAAAAGACGAGACCGGCGCGTCCCATCCGTCCCGTGCGTCCGCTGCGGTGAATGTACGTATCTGCGTCTGGTGCCGGGTCGTAATGCACGATGCATTCCACTTCCGGTATGTCAATGCCGCGTGCGGACACGTCTGTCGTAATCAATACCGGGAACACGCCGTCCCGGAACTGCTTGAGCGTCCGCGCCCGCTCTTCCTTGGACGCATCGCGATGCAACAGTCGGCAGGCCAGATGATGGTAGTTCAGTTTGGAAACAATCTCGTCCACTTTTTCGATCTGGTTGACAAACACGATCGAGGAGCGAACATTGACGAGCCGCAGCAAGCGTCTGAGCGTGTCCACTTTTTTGCGCGGATCGGAGACGAGGTACAGATGGGCGACTCCGGCTGCGCCTTCTGGTGCTTGCGCCCGCACAAGCACAGCGTCTTTTGTAAAAGCTTTGGCCGCCTCGACAATTTGCTCGGAAATCGTCGCGGAAAACAGCAGACGCTGAGTGTCGCGCAATGTTTTTTTCATCACTTCCTGGACCGGCTTGCCGAAGCCCGCATCGAGCATTCGGTCCGCTTCGTCCACGACTACCGTTTTGACTTCGTGCACCTTCAGCTTTCGCTGCTCGATCAGCTCCAGCAGACGGCCTGGCGTGGCGACAACCAGCACCGGCTTTTTCTTCAAACGCTCTACCTGGCGCTTGACATCGACACCGCCGATGATCGGAACGACCGCATGATCGGCTCCTGGCAACAGCTTTTCGGCTTCTTTCGCAATTTGAACGACCAGCTCATGCGTCGGCGCCAGCACAAGCGCCTGCACGTCCTTTTTATCCAGATCCATTTTTGTCAGCAGCGGCAATAAATAGGCAAATGTTTTGCCTGTCCCTGTCGGAGATTCGATCAAGGCGTCCCGCCCGGCTGCGATCAACGGGATCGCTTCTGCTTGCACGGGGGTCGGCGTCTCCATTTTTCGTTCGCGCAAAATCGCAACAAGCGGCGCGCTAATTTGTAAATCAGCAAACGTGGTGCTCACAAGAACCCTCCTGGCGTATATTCGTACATTGGGTAAGCTTACCACACTTTGCCCGTGTATAACAGAGGGCCCGGCTCACGAATGACCGCTTGCCCAGGCTGCAAGTCCCGGATGTGGAAAAACAGGCGAAATCCGTGTTTCGGACTTCGCCTGCCGTGCTTTACCCGTTGTTCGAGTCCTTACGGGTTTCCTGCTTTTCGGCCAGGTCGTGACGGTCCCGACTCGTAGTCTGGTTGCGTGTGCCCTTGTCGGGATTGTTCCGATACTCCTCTACTTCCTGTTGAAAAGCTTCATCATAGCCGCGCACAGCCATCACCTCCCGCTTCTATTTTCCCCCTGGTGATCCTTTATTATTTTGCTGAAACTTTTTACCCATTCATTCGTCCTTTTATAAGGAATAACCAATCATATTGTCAGATGGATGTGGAGGACTCATGCAAACCTTGTCACGCGCGCGATCGCGCAAGCTCGCAACACGAAAAAGACCTTGGCGCTGGGTAAAGCGCCTGATACTGGCGTCGGCCTTGACTTGCACTACGCTTGCACTCATCGGGATCATCTTTTTGTTTGGCACCAGAAGCGGCGAGGAGCTGCGCGAGTGGGCGGCAGGGACGCTCCTGACGACGCAGCACGACTACTGGGCACCGTACACGTTTTTGCCGGAAGAAAAGCTCAACGCCTTGAAGCAACAAATCCGCAACCCGGAAGTCATCAACTCCGAGCCGGATGAAACAGCCAAGCCGGAAGAATCGCCGCAGGAGCAGCCCGTGGTCGAAACGCCACCGGAAAAGCCGAAACAATTGATCGAGGTGGAAGACATCGACGTTTCCAAAGGCAATTACTACTTCAAAGGAAAAATCATGTACATCAGCGACCCGAAACGGGTACAATTAGTCGTCACCAACCGCAAGGACCGCGGCGATCTGCTCGACGAGTTCGTCAAAAAGACAAACGCCATCGGCATCGTCAACGCGAGCGGCTTCGCCGACCCGGATGGCTACGGAAAAGGCGCCAAAGCATACGGCGTGGTGATCCACGACGGGAAAATTCTCCAGGGCTACAATCCGAAAAGCGGAGAAACTGCCTTGGGCATCACCTACGACGGCAAACTGATTACCGGCAGCTATACGGCCGAGCAATTGGTGAAAATGGGCGTTCGCGATGCGATGAGCTTCCGCCCGCAACTGATTGTGAACGGGAAAAACTTGTTCAAGGACAAGCCTGCGAAAAGCTGGGGCATCCAGCCGCGAACAGCGATTGGGCAAAAAGCGGACGGCACGATCGTCTTCGTCGTCATCGATGGCCGCCAGCCTGGCCACTCAATCGGCGCGAGCATGAACGACCTGGCAGAATTGCTGGAAGAGCGCGGCATCGTAACCGCCATGGCGATGGACGGCGGCTCCAGCTCGATGATGCTGTACAACGGCGAGGCGATTACGAAAACATCTTGCCCGTATTACCGCGGCCGCTACCTCCCGAACGCCTGGGCGGTGATTTAGCCCTCGTCAGACGGTCCACGAAAGGAGCTGCCATGGACTACGTCTTTCATTACAGTGAAGACCCTTCGATTGCGACGTTTCACCCGCGCGCGCATCCCAGCCATCCCAGCCTGCCTCCTTCGGTCTGGGCAATCGACGCGGAACGCGCGCCGATGTACTACTTCCCGCGCGACTGGCCGCGCATTGCTTTTTATGCCAAAGCGGATTCGACTGCGGCAGACAAGGAGCGCTTTCTCGGCCTTGGCAGTGCCAGGATGGTCATTGCGATAGAAAGCCGCTGGTACAGTACGCTTGCCACGACCGTGCTTTACCAGTACACGTTTGCTGCCGATCTGTTTTCCTGTCTCGACGAAGGGGCGGGCTACTTCGTCTCCAGCAAGTCCGTTCAGCCTGTGGAGGTCACCGCGATGGGCAACTTGCTCGCCCGGCTCGCGCAGGCGAACATTGAACTGCGGATCACCCCGTCCCTGATGCCGCTAAAAGCAGCGCTGCTCGACAGCAGCCTGCAATTTTCTATGATTCGCATGCGAAACGCCGTTACCTGATCGCTTTCCACGTAGTTTTTTGCCAAATGAAACAGGCAGTCCACACGAATGTGGCTGCCTGTTTGTTTTTACAGTTTAATCGGAGTTTTCGCTTGCTCTAGACTCCATTTTTCTACATCCCACGTCTGCGTGACCCAATCCTCGTAAAACTCAGGTTCGTGGCAGACGAGCAGGACAGTGCCTTTGAATTCTTTCAAGGCCCGCTTCAATTCTTCCTTCGCGACTACATCCAGGTGGTTCGTCGGCTCGTCAAAGACAAGCCAGTTGCTCTCGCGCTGCAAAAGCTTACAGAGGCGCACCTTTGCCTGCTCGCCCCCGGACAGGGCGTTCATGTTGCGGTTGATATGCTCGTTTTTCAGGCCGCAGCGCGCCAACGCTCCGCGCACCTCGTGGTTGTTCATCGACGGGAACTCGTTCCAGACGTCGTCCAGTGCGGTGATCGGCTTCGGCTTGACTTCCTGCTCAAAGTAGGCCGGGTGCAGGAAATCGCCTTGCTCCAGCTTGCCTCCGAGCGGCGGAATGATGCCGAGCAACGTTTTCAACAGAGTGGATTTCCCCACGCCGTTCATCCCGACAATCGCTACCTTTTCGCCGCGCTCCAGCTTCACGCTCAGCTTTGGCAGCAGCGGATGCGAATACCCGATCTCCAGGTCTTCCGCTTCGATGACAAAGCGGCTGCTCGCGCGTGCTTCCTTGAAAATGAAGGAAGGCTTCGCCGCTGTCTCCGGCTTGTCGATCCGCTCCATTTTGTCAAGCTGCTTCTGGCGGCTTTTCGCGCGGCCTGTCGTGGACGCACGCGCTTTGTTGCGGGCGATAAAATCTTCCATGCGCGCAATTTCTTCCTGCTGCTTTTCAAACGCGTCAAAATGCTGGCTGCGCTTCATCTCGGACTGCGCCAGGAACGATTCGTAGTTCCCCGTGTAACGGTTCAGCTTCGTGAACTCCAGATGGTAAATGACGTTGACGACTTCGTTCATGAACGCCGTGTCGTGGGAAATCAGGATGAAGGCGTACGGATATTCCCGCAAGTAGTTTTTCAGCCAGCCGATATGCTCTTCATCCAGGTAGTTCGTCGGCTCATCTAGCAAAAGGACGGTCGGCTGCTCCAGCAGCAACTTCGCCAAAAGCACTTTTGTGCGCTGACCGCCGGACAAGGACGCGACGTCGCGCTCCAGCCCAATCGCGCTTAGTCCAAGCGCGTTGGCGATCTCCTCCACCTTGGCGTCGATCAGGTAAAACCCGCTCGTCTCCAGCTTATCCTGAATTTCTCCCATGCGCTCCAGCAGTTCTTCCAGTTCCTCCGGCGACGCCTCGGCCATTTTTTCGCCGATCGCCATCAGCTCCTGCTCCTGCTCCAACAGCGGCAAGAACGCATCCTTGAGTACGTCGCGAATCGTCTTCCCTGCTTGCAGCTTCGTGTGCTGGTCGAGGTAGCCGTACTGGATTTTCGGCATCCATTCGATGCGGCCTTTGTCCGGGATGTTTTGTCCGGTCAAAATGCTCATCATCGTAGATTTGCCTGTTCCGTTAGCCCCCACAAGACCTACGCGGTCGTTCGGTTGCAGGCGAAAGGACACGTCCCGAAACAAAATGCGATCCCCAAAGCCATGGGACAAATCTTCCACAATCAAAACACTCATGCAAACGCTTCCTCCTGTTTCCTCTGTGAGGTCTACAAAATAATACTTTCAAAATAAGACGGCGCATACCGTTGTGCATAGGTTTCGCCTGTCAATATCAACTCGTCCAATCTCACGCGCATATCCTGCAGGCTGATGCCGTGCATCGCCGTATTCAGAATCGTCGCTCTCGCCATCAACCGCAGCGTATTGACTTCATCTGTCAGCTTGTTGCCGAACATTTTTCCGCTGTGCACGATCTCTGAACGATGATTGTACGATTTTTTTACAAACTGGGCAATTTTTTGCCGCTGCGCGTACGACTCTCCAAAATAATACGCCATTCGCACCCGCAATTTATAGGTGATTTCGCCCTTTTTTCCGTCGGGAGCAAACAGCGACTCCAGAGCAATCCACAAATCGAGCAGTTGGTCTTCGTTGCTTTTTTTCTCCAGCGACAGGGAATAACGGCGAAAAGCAAGCGACGGCAGTTGATGATTTATCAGTCGCTCGAACACGTTTTGGGTCGCCTCGTCAAACTCGAATTTGCTTCCGTCGAGGGAGCGCTTCAAGTACGTGATCCCGCACATGTTGCCATTGATCGTCAGGACGTACGGAATCGAGCATGTCCCATCTATGGCGGACAAATTCAGCTTGTTTTCGATCTCTTCGATCCATGGACGGTCATCCGTCACTTTCATCTCCGCGTGCTCCGCAACCAAAAACAGGCTGTTGCGGTTGACCCGCGAATCGAAAATGCGCTTGTTCTCGTCCATCTCGTTTCGCAAATAACGCGAAGCTATCTCGTACGGCCGCTCAGCCCCCGAGATCAAGTAATACGCATTAGGCAGCTCGATCCGAATGGGCTGTGTCGTCATCGAATTAAACACGGGCGCAATCAACAGTGGCATTGGCTGCTCCTTTCAGATCCGTAAAAAAGCGCGGTTCTTGTTTACATAATCAAACGGACGCTACATAAACAGTATCGGGCCTATCTGCTCTTTTGACAACATATCAATTCCTACTAATCGCAGACACGCTTCCTTATAGAATACCAGCATTTCCTATGGTTCGTCACCATCGGATTGCGACAAACTACGAAAAGAAGGAGATGATTTGATGGAAAAGGATCATATTCTCGACGAAAATCCGCACCAAACATACAACAATGCGGCAAAGCCACAGGAGCAGACCGGCGAACCGCTGGCTGGCTCCAAAAAAGTCAAGCAAAAAAATCATTCCCGCTCCATCAAAACGCGGGAAGGGTAAGCTGTTGGCTAAAAGGCCCGAGCGGAATCAGTCCGTTCGGGTTTTCCTTTTTCTTACAACAAAATGATTGAATTGTCCCACAGGGATGCTCTATGATGGATGCAGTATCCATAATGGAGGTTTAGCCCAATATGATTACCATTCCACTTCCGGGCAACGGCCCGCTTTCGAACGCGATCAGCTACAGCGTCTCTCCTTTGTACGAGCTGGCAGCCAGCCTGCACACTCTCGCCCAGCCGACTCCCCCTGAACGCTTCTTTTCATGGTCAGAGGACAAGCTGGAGCAATTTGAATCCGCTCGCCTCAAGCAAGAATGGCAGTATTTGCTCCCGCTCTTCCGCTATGGTCTCCCCGACTCCTTCGATCCCGTCCAGACAAAAGGCGTGATGGGAGTGGACGATCAATACGAATACTTCGTGTCGCTGCCGACCGAGCAATTTGTCCGCAGTGTGACTCCGATGCTCGACCAATGGATGCAGCAGCACGAGATTCCGCAAGTGTATTTGGACATAAAGGAAGACTCTGATTATGTAAAAGGCCGTTTCAGCCTGTTCGTCTCGTCTTACTGGCAACTGTTTTTTGAAGAGAACTGGGAGAGCATCGCGCCGCAGTTTGTGAAAGAGGCGGAGCGCATTTACTATGCCGTGCAAAGCGTTCCTGCCCTGCTTTCCTACCTGCAGTCGCTCTCTCCCGCCTTCTCCCTGGATGAAGAGACTTGCCACCTGACATATCCGAGCCATGGCCCAGACGACCATGCGCAGCAGTTAATCCTGTATCCCAGCTATTATTATGCCCAGGAGCCTTGTCTCAGCAAAAAGGGAACGAACGCTCACCTGCTGTACTCCTTCTCCTGAGCTTTTCCACTAAAAACGCCCTTTAAGAAGGGCGTTTTTCATGCAACATATGCGCAACGATCAATTTATCCAGTTGCTGACTTATTTTCACGATTTCTGGGTCAAGAAAATTGTAGCCTGCTTCTTTGGCTGCACGTTCCAGCTTTTGGCGCAAGTCATCAATCATCTTACTCGTAGTTTCCATGCTGCCAAGCCTCCACCCACGTCAGTCTCCCACTATTTTACATTATATAAGAACAGGTGGAAAGGGTAAGATGTGGAAGAAAAAAGCCTTGTATCCGTATAGGAACAAGGCTTTTTTCGCAGGTGCCGCTGTTATTTCATCACGTGGATCGGACGACCCAGCGCCAGCTCAGCCGCTTCCATCGTCACTTCCCCGAGTGTCGGGTGAGCGTGGATGGTCAGCTCGATATCCTCAAGCGTAGCGCCCATTTCGATCGCCAGGCCGATTTCCGCGATGATGTTGGAAGCTTCCGGACCTACGATTTGCGCGCCAAGGACGAGGTTGGAGCCTTTTTCCGCAATCAGCTTCACGTAGCCCTCGCCTGCGTTGACAGACAGAGCGCGGCCGTTTGCAGCAAACGGGAAGCGTCCCACCACATAATCGATGCCTTTTTCTTTTGCTTCTCGTTCGTTGATACCCACGCTTGCGATTTCCGGATCGCAGAAGACAACCGCAGGAATCGCTTTGTAGTCCACCTCAGCCGGATGTCCGGCAATGGCTTCGGCAGCCACTTTTCCTTCGTAGGAAGCTTTGTGTGCGAGCGCAGGACCTGGCACGATATCCCCGATCGCGTACACGTTAGGAATGTTCGTGCGGCCTTGCTTGTCAACGACGATCAGGCCACGATCGGTCAAGTTCATGCCGATATCGCGAACGCCCAGCTCATCGGTGTTCGGACGGCGGCCAACGGTGACGAGCACGTATTCTGCCTCGATTTGTTGCGCTTCGCCTTTGACTTCGGCTTTCACGATCACGCCGTTTTCGGTCTCTTCCATGCCTTGCGCCAGCGCTTTGGTATGGATGGTCACGCCGAGCTTTTTCAGCTTGCGCTCCACGAGACGCGGCATGTCTGGCTCAAAGCCAGGCAAAATTTGATCGGAGCCTTCGAGAATCGTCACTTTGGTACCGAATTTCGCAAACACCGTACCCAGCTCGATGCCGATGTAGCCGCCGCCGATCACGACCATGCTCTTCGGCAGCTCGGTCAAGGACAGAGCTTCTGTCGAGGACAGCACGCGCTTGCCGAACGGGAAGGCAGGCAGCTCGATCGGGCGGGATCCGGTCGCGATGATGCAATGCTCGAAGCGATAGCGGTTCACGTCATAACCGTGGAAGACGCGCACTTCGTTTTCGCTGACGAACAGCGCTTCACCTGGGATTACCTGGATTTTGTTGCCTTTAAACAGGGAGCCAACGCCGCCTGTCAACTGCTTCACGATGCCGCTTTTCCATTCCTGGACTTTGGCAAAATCCACTTTGACGTTTTCCATGGTGATCCCCATGGATTCGGTATGTTGGGCGTGCTCATACGTGTGTGCCGCATGGATCATCGCTTTGGAAGGAATGCAACCTACGTTCAGGCACACGCCGCCCAGCTCTGCTTTTTCCACAACCGCTACGGTTTTCCCCAGTTGGGCGGCGCGAATCGCCGCCACATATCCGCCTGGGCCCGCACCGATGACGAGCACGTCTACTTCTGTCGTAAATTCACCTACTACCATTGTCTCTTATCCCTCCATGACGAGCAGCGTCGGGTTTTCCAGAAGCTGCTTCACGTAGTTGACGAAACGCTGCGCAGGTTCGCCATCAACCAAGCGGTGGTCAAAGCTCAAGGACAGATGCAGCATTTGGCCAACCACGATTTCGCCGTTTTTCACCACTGGTTTTTCGCTGATGCGACCAACGCCGAGGATTGCAACCTCTGGGTAGTTGATGATCGGCGTGAAGAACATGCCGCCAGCGGAACCGATGTTGGTGATGCTGAAGGTAGAGCCTTTCAGCTCGTCAGCACTCGCTTTGCGCTCGCGGGATTTTTTCGCCAGCTCGCTGATTTCGCCAGCGATTTGGAAAATCGACTTGCTGTCAGCCGCTTTGACGACAGGAACGAGCAGGCCGTCTTCTGTCGAAGTCGCGATACCGATGTTGTAATATTTTTTGTAGATGATTTCTTGTTTTTCATCGTCAATGGAAGCATTCAGCTCTGGGAACTTTTTCAGACCCGCTACGACTGCTTTCACGATCATTGGCAGGTAAGTCAGCTTCACGCCGCGCTCTTCTGCGAGTGGTTTCGCATCTTTGCGCATCGCAACCAGCGCGGTTACGTCCACTTCGTCGAAGATCGTTACGTGTGGCGCTGTGTAAGCGGATTTCACCATTGCTTTGGCAATCGCTTTGCGGATGCCTTTCAGCGGAACGCGCTCTTCCAGTTCGCCAGCTTGTGCGCTGTAGTGAACGGTTGGCGCAGATGCTGCTTGGGCAACACCAGTTGGAGCCGCTGCCGGAGCTTCGACTGCTGCTGGAGCAGCCGTTTCTACTGCTTGTGCGGCAGGAGCGGATGCGACAGCGCCGCCCGCTACGAAGCGGTCTACGTCTTCGCGGGTGATGCGGCCGAGCTTGCCCGTACCAGGTACCAGTGTCAACTGCACGCCTTTTTCACGCGCGTATTTGCGCACGGAAGGAGTAGCCAACACGTGCTTGCGGTCGATTGGAGCGGCAACCGCTGTCGCTGTCGCTTGCGGCGCCATTGGCGTTTCCAGCGCCTGGTTTGCATTTGCGCTCACCTGGGAGCCGATGTCGCAGCCTGGCTCCATTTTGTCAGCAGCAGGAGCTGGTGCAGCTTCAGCCCCATGCGCATCGCCGTGACCGTGGTCTGGCAGGTTCGGAATTTCGCCTTCTACTTCGAACTCGATCAAAGGATCGCCGACGACAGAAACAGTCCCTTCTGTCACTTTCAGCTCGACAACTTTTCCTTTTACAGGCGATGGAACTTCTACTACCGCCTTGTCATTTTGCACTTCCATAATGACTTGGTCTTCTTCTACGGAATCTCCGGGCTGTACGTGCCATTTGACGATTTCGCCTTCATGGATACCCTCGCCGAGCTCCGGGAGTCTGAATGTAAAACGACTCACAGTATCTCCTCCTTTTAAACACTACGCTTCAATGAACAGCCTGCAAATTTCGGAAAGAAGGCGGAAAGCTCTCAACTTTTCCGCCATTATGTCTGTTTCCGATTAAAAATCGAGCACTTGCGTGAGTCCGTCTACCACGCGTTTCACGTCAGGCAGCCAGATATCCTCTGCTTGTGCAAACGGATAGACTGTATCCGGCGCAGTGATACGCAGCACAGGCGCTTCGAGGTGGAGAATGGCGCGCTCGTTGATTTGCGCGATGATTTCCGCAGCAACACCGGAAGTTTTTTGCGCTTCCTGCACGACAATCGCACGGTTTGTTTTCTTCACGGATGCGACGATGGTGTCGATATCGAGCGGGCTGATGGTGCGCAGGTCGATGACTTCTACCTTCGCGCCGCGCGCTTTTTCGATTTCTTCTGCGGCTTTCAGGCTGGTATGCACCATAGCACCATAGGTGATGATGGTAACATCGCTGCCTTCTTTTACTACGTTCGCTTTACCCAGCGGGATGGTGTACTCGCCTTCTGGCACTTCTTGACGGAAGGAACGGTACAGCTTCATGTGCTCCAGGAACACGACCGGATCGTTGTCGCGAATCGCGGAGATCAGCAGACCTTTTGCATCGTACGGGTTGGAAGGGATAACCACTTTCAGACCCGGCGTTTGCAGCATCAAGCCTTCCAGGGAGTCAGCGTGCAGCTCAGGTGTTTTCACGCCGCCACCAAATGGGGAGCGGAACGTTACCGGGCTGGAAAAGCGACCGCCGGAACGGTAGCGCATACGAGTCGCCTGGGAAGCGATCGCGTCGAATGTTTCAAAAACGAAGCCAAAGAACTGAATTTCCGCTACAGGACGGAAGCCGTTGATGGACAAGCCTACAGCCAGTCCACCGATTCCGGACTCAGCGAGCGGCGTATCGAATACGCGCTGCTCGCCAAATTCAGCTTGCAAACCTTCTGTCGCACGGAATACCCCGCCGTTTTTCCCTACGTCTTCCCCGAAGACAAGTACGGTTTCATCGCGCTTCAACTCTACGCGCATTGCATCCGTAATGGCTTGAACCATTGTCATTTGTGCCATGGCTTATTTCGACTCCTTCGCCAGGAATTCTGCCTTTTGCTCTTCGAGTGCAGGCGGCAGTGTCTCAAACATTACATCGATCAGTTCGGTCACTTTCATTTTCGGCGTTTCGTCCGCTTTTTTGATCGCGTCCGCAACTGCTGCTTTTGCTTCTTCAATGACAGCTTCCTCGTCTTTTTCGCTCCAGAGGCCTTTGCCTTCGAGGAATTTGCGGAAGCGGATCAATGGATCGCGCAGTTCCCACTCGCTTTGCTCTTCGCCAGAGCGGTAGCGGGTTGGGTCGTCACCTGCCATGGTGTGTGGACCATAGCGGTAGGTCAGCGCTTCGATCAGTGTCGCGCCTTCGCCGTTCACGCCGCGCTCTCTCGCTTTTTTCACCGCGTAGTAAACAGCGAGGATGTCCATACCGTCGATACGCTCGCTGGCGATACCGGCAGCCACTGCTTTTACGGCGATGTTTTCAGAAGCCGTTTGCTTTTCGAACGGCAGGGAGATCGCGTAACCGTTGTTTTGCGAGAAGAAGATGACAGGCAGCTTGTAAACGCCTGCGTAGTTCATGCCCTCGTAGAAGTCACCTTGGGAGGTTGCCCCGTCACCGAAGTAGTTGATCGCCACGCGCTTTTCGCCGCGCAGCTTGTAGCCCATCGCCACACCTGTCGCTTGCGTACATTGCGCAGCGATGATGATTTGTGGCATCAGTACGTTGACGCCTTCCGGAATCCGTCCACCCTCGATGTGTCCGCGGGAGTAGAGGAACGCTTTGTGCATAGGGAAACCGTGCCATACCATTTGCGGAATGTCGCGGTAGCTTGGCAGGATGAAGTCTTCTTTGGAAAGCGCTGCCTCGGAGCCGATCATGCTTGCTTCTTGACCCGCTACAGGCGCGTAAAAGCCGAGACGACCTTGACGGTTCAGGCTGATAGCGCGTTGGTCCCACACGCGGGTAAAGACCATTCTACGCATCAGTTCACGCAACTCATCATCAGAGAGCTCGGGCATCAAGTCAGGACGAACAACCGTACCGTCCGGTGCAAGAATTTGCAGCGGGGCGTTGTTCTCTGTTTGTTCAACAGCAGTGGTTACGCTCATCTCATTCACCTCGTCACTAGAATAAGGGGCTTCCTGCCTGCCGTGCGCCCTGCCGCGTTTCACCGAGCAGATGCTCAATCAATGGCGGCGAGTGCGAACGATGTCGGAAGTGTCCCCAATAATGGAAAAAGCAGAAGAAAAGTTGTCTCGTGCAAGAAAGGGCTTACAGCGCCGTTTGCACCACCCTGTTATACTGCAGACAAATTGTCTGTTTAATGTGTTATAGTATTGATATTACAGGGTTTATTTCCTCTCTGTTATCATTTACTATAAAAGCTGTATCAGTTTTTTTCAAGGCTTAGTTTTACATTTGAGCAAACAGGAGTGTAAATCGATGTCTGAATATGTAAAACGAACGATCATAAAAGAAGAAGTGCCAAGCATTCATGTGGACACTCCCCGCTCGGTCAAAGTGTACCTCCCGCCGGGCTACAACGAGCTTCTGTCCTATCCTGTCGTCTACTGCCAGGACGGGAATGACTTTTTTACGATGGGACGAATCGCTACCATCGCCAACCAGCTCATTTTGGAGGAAGGCATCGAGCCGTTCCTCGTCGTCGGCGTCTCGGTAGACCGCAGCAAGCGGACGAGCGAATACTCCCCCGTCGGCGCAAGAAACGAAGCGTACAAACGCTTTTTTTGCGAAGAGCTGCTGCCGTACATCGAGGAGCGCTATCCCGTTAGGCGCGACAAAGCGTCCCGCGTGCTTGCAGGCGATTCGCTCGGAGGCACTGTGGCGCTGCATCTCGCCCTGGACCAGCCTGAGCTGTTTTCGCAGGTGCTTGCGCTGTCGGGAGCCTTTTTCCAGCCGACGCTCGACGCCATCCAAAGCCGCGAGAGCCTGTCCTGGCTGCGCATCTGGATGGTCGTGGGACTGGACGAAACCGCCGTGGAGACGCATATCGGAACGTTTGACTTCGTCGAATGGAACCGGGAAGCGAAAAAGCTGCTCACGGCCAAACAGGCCAACCTGTCCTATGCCGAAAAGCCGGGCAATCACGTCTGGGGCCTGTGGCAAAAGGAGCTGCCGGATGCCCTTCGCCACTTTTTCCCGCCGCCGCGCCTGTAGCCGCTTCCAGACTCGGCTGGCTTGGCGACGTGTCCGTTTTCGGCTAGAGCGAGCCGTTGATTTCCTTGATCTCTTCGTATCCGTAATAACGGCCATCTACCATGTAAATGCCCTGGTGGGTGGCTTTTTCAATTTCTCCTGCTACCTGCTGCGCATTTTGGAGAACGATGTTGACGATCTTGCTCTCGTCGCGCTTCATCTGGTTTTGCAGCCGCTCACGCTCTTTGGCCGATATCATGTTCATCCCTCTTTTCCCTCAACAGTCAATGGCTATAGTATTTCTTTGGAAGAAGGGAAATACACGCGAACGACGGAGAAAAACCCCCGCCATGCCGCAAGAGCCGCTCTTGGACAGACGGGGGCTTTCTGGATTTATTTTTCGCTCTTTCAAGCCTTCTGCGAGCAGCCCCTTCGCCTTGGCGGCATCTTCCTTGAAGTAATCGTTGCTGCTGAGCTTCATCGAGGGCGGCACCCAGGCGTAGGCAGCGGGAACACCCGGCATGACAATTCCGTCGACCAACGGCTGGCGCTCAATCGCGTAGGAAAACGCCTGGCGAATTTTTTTGTTCGTAAACGGCGGCTGGGTCGTATTAAACGTAACCGCTACGGTATTCGGATACGGGTCGAGCACAATTTTGCCCTCATCCTGCAAGCTTTGCAGCAAATCGACAGGCAGCGTATAGGCAGGGTGGCCGCCCCAATCGAGATCGCCGGAATCAAACAGCGCTTGCAACGTGTTGGTGTCGGTAATCATGCTCCAGACGATCTTGTCCAGCTTCACCGCGTCTTTGTCATGGTACTTGTCGTTTTTGACCAGCACCAGCTTGTTTTTATGCTCCCAAACATCCATCTTGAACGGGCCGTTTCCGATGTAGTTCTCGGGAGAAGCCGCCCAGCCCGGATTGGACTCGACCGTTTTTTGGTGCAGCGGGAACAGCGTCGGGAAAGCGGTCAGCTCGTAAAAAAACGGCGCGGGCGAATTGAGCTGCACTTCCAGCGTGTGGTCATCGAGCGCTTTGACCGCGACGGCATCCTTGCTTCCTTTTCCCGTGTTAAATTCTTCCGCTCCTTTGATGAAATAAAGCATGTAGGCGTACTCTGAGCCTGTTTGCGGGTCGAGATTGCGCTTCCAGGCAAATTCAAAATCGTGCGCGGTGACGGGATCACCGTTGGACCAGAGGGCGCCTTTTTTCAATTGAAACGTGTACATCAGCATATCGGGGGAAACGGAGTAGTTCTCGGCCAGCGCTCCCGCAATCTTTCCGTCAGGCCCGTAGCGCGTCAGCCCTTCAAAACAAGCCGTAATCACGTCAAAGGAAGTCCCGTCTGATGCCAGGCCCGGGTCTGCCGTCGGCGTTCTCCCCCTTCCGCATTCCAGTTCAAGACCATCTCTTGCGTTTTGGCTTGCTCGGATTTCGTTGTTTCTGTGCCCTGGTTGTCAGTTGCCGACGGCTGGGACGAACTACAGCCTGCAACGAATTGAAAAATCAGAAACCCAATCAATAGCGCGCCTGTTCGTTTCTTCAACTCTCGCGTCCTCCTCGTCTGTGTCGAGTTCGCGAAGATGACTGATTGACAGTCTTTTACTCTCCACCATGCTATCGCATCACCGCAAAAAAGGAATCGGACGAGTTGGTAGAAAATCATGTGCTAGCGGCGAAAGATTTTTATACATATTGCCAAAAAATTCGTTCTATTTCTTCGGCGCTTCCCAAGCAACAAGCCAGTCCGCCCCTTGTCTGGTGCTGGACTGGCTTTTCGCTCTCGCTCAAACAGCCTGTATCGTTACCCGGAACACTTCGCTGCTCCCAGCAGCTTCTCTACGACTTCCAGCACTTTGGCGACGCTTTGCTCGTCGATATGACGGTGCGTCGTAAAGCGGATCACGTATTCGTCGAAGTCGACCGCCAACACCCCTCTGTCTGCGAGCCGCTGCAAAAAGTCAACCGCTGTCTCCTGGATCGAATCGGTCCTGACCAGCACGATATTCGTCTCGACAGGCTCGACAGTCAGGGACAGCTTGCGAAAGCCTGCGGCCAACTGCTGTGCCCGCTCGTGATCTTCACGCAGCCGCTCGACCATCTCGGTCAAGGCGATGATTCCCGGCGCAGCCAAATAGCCCGCTTGGCGCAAGCCTCCGCCGAGCTTTTTTCGCCACCATCTCGCTTCTTCGATAAAAGCGCGGTCCCCAGCCAAAATGGAGCCTACGGGCGCACTCAGCCCTTTGGACAGGCAAACTTGAACGGTATCCGTGTATTGGCTCAGTTCGCAAACGTCGACTCCTTGGGCGACCGCCGCATTGAACAGCCTCGCCCCGTCTAGATGAACCGGAATCCCGTGCTTTTGCGCCACGTCATAGACGCCCTTCATCTGCTCGACAGTGACCACCGCGCCTCCAGCCCGGTTATGCGTATTTTCCAGGCAAATCAATTTCGTTCGCGGAAAATGAATGTTGTTGCCGCGGATCGCTTTTTCCACGTCTTCCGGGCGCAAGGCACCGCGCTCTCCCGCGAGTGTCCGGGTTTGCACGCCAGCCAGAGCCGACATCGCTCCCCCTTCGTAATAAAAAATATGCGATTCCGCTTCCGCGATCACCTCGTCACCATTGACACAGTGGGTCAGCACAGCGACCTGGTTGCCTTGTGTGCCGCTGGTGACAAACAAGGCCGCCTCCTTCCCGAGCCGTTCCGCTGCAAGCTGCTCCAGTCGGTTTACCGTCGGGTCTTCGCGATAAACATCATCGCCCACTTCGGCTTCCGCCATCGCGCGAAGCATCGTTTCAGTCGGTTTCGTGACGGTATCGCTGCGCAAATCCATTTTCATAAAAGCGTCCCCTTCCGCATGTTCGTCTAGCAACTCTATGTTCCAGAACACTTTCCACATTGCATCTGCAATTCCCTCTTTGCTAAGATGGAGAAGAAACTTACATACATACAGTTAGGAGACTTGACCGATGAAGGTAAAGATCACTCGCAATGCAGCGAAGCAACTGACCACGATCATGGAGCAGGAAGAAGACAAAGACCTGAAGCTGCGTGTCTATATCACTCACGCGCACGGCGATCATGCACACTACGGCCTGGCGCTGGACAAACCGACCGAAGAGGATGAAGTAGTCTCCACTGACAAGGAAATCGACGTTGTCGTGAAAAAAGACGAGCCGCTTCTGGACGGCATCATCGTCGACTACCTGTATCTGCCGCAAGAAGGCTTCGTCATCACCAACCCGTCCAAAGGAAACACAGGCGACCATTAATCGCTTTGAGCCACACACGCAAAAACCCCTCTGCTGCTTATTCAGCCAGAGGGGTTTTTACTATTTGCCACGTTCAAGCCTGCGTGTACAGCTCGGGCGAAAGCTCAGCCAGCAGTGGCGCCTGCTCCCCTGCCATCTTCGTCAGCACGAGGCGATGCACCGGCCTGGTCATCGCCACGTAGAGCAGCTTCGCGTCCCATTCGTTGCTTTGATACGCATCCACATCGACCACGATGACCGCGTCAAACTGCAAGCCTTTTGTCAAATAGGCAGGCATCACGGTTACGCCGCCCGGAAACTGGTTGTCTTTGCTGCCGAGCAGCGTCAAATCGGCAATGCTCTTTGCAAGCGCCTTGTGCGCCTTTTTGCTCGCCTGAATCGTCTTGGTGACGATCGCGATTGTTTGCAACCCTTCCTTTTGCAGAGCGGCCACCCGGGAGCTGACTTCCGTCCACAGCTTGGCGCGCGAATCGGCCTCGACCATGATTGGCTTTTCGCCATGGCGCAAGACGGGCTTCGCCAAGACGGCTTCCGGCAGCTCAATCTGCCGCAGCACTTCGTTGGCGCACAGCATGATCTCAACTGTCGAGCGATAGCTTTGCGCCAGCGTGTAGTAGGCGGGACGAAGCTGTTCGAAAATACCCTGGGTCAGCTCCTCCCACGCGTGAATGCCGCGGTAGCTGTGAATGCCTTGGGCGATGTCGCCGACAATCGTCAGCGAGTGGCGCTTCGTCGCGAGCGCAATCACGGCAATCTCCAACGCGCTCAAGTCTTGCGCTTCATCCACGACGGTATGGTCGAAATGCCCGGCCTTGTTCATCCCTTCGATGATATGCTGCAAATACAACAGCGGCGCGATATCCTCCGCTTCCAGCCGCTCCTGGGCAAACAGCGCCGCAGAAGACCGGCTCACATCGCGGACCACTTCGTCGGAAATGTCCGCAGGGACAAGCTTGCGCAACAGCTCCTCCTCTGCGATCAGCTCGCGGTACGACTCGAAAATGTCCAGCCGCGGGAAGGAGACGAGGTACGTATCCAAAATTTGCTCCAGCATTTTTTCAAACTTGGCCAGCCCTTGCTTGTCGAGGTCGACTTTTCGCTCGCGCAAATGCGAAAATAGCTGTTTGTTCATCTCCTGCTTCAAATGCTTGCGCAGCGCATCGACGCGCCGATGGTACGGCAAGGACCCGAACTGCTCCAGAAAAAACTGCCGGATCGTCTCGCCCGGGATGGAGAACACTTGCTTCGTCTTGTTGTAAAGAAAACTCAGTTTTTTGAACGGGATTCTCGTCTCGATCACGTAGCGTATGTACTCTTCCATGGCTTCCCGGCACGCCAGCGAGCCTTTGAAACGCAGCCGATGGCGGGTGATTTCCTGCTCCCGCTCGTCCTGCCCTTCTTCAAAAAACAACTGCAGCGGTTTGTCCGGGCTCACGATCCGCCAGCCTTTGGGCATGAGCGGCTTCACGAGCCGCGCCGCCCAGTCTACAAACGTCGATTGCTGAACATCGTCGACGCCAAGCTCGGGTAGCACCTCTGATATGTACGTCAGAAACATCCGGTTCGGGGCGAACACCATAAATTTTTTCGACATCATCGTATCCTGGTAGTTGTAAATCAGGTACGACAGCCGATGCAGCGCAATCGTCGTCTTTCCGCTGCCCGCAACCCCTTGCACGACGATCGGCCGATCTTTTTCCGCGCGAATGATGTCATTTTGCTCCGACTGGATCGTCGCGACGATATCTTTTAAGCGGCTGTCATTCGTCAAGTTCAGATTGGCGTTCAAAAATTCGTCGATGAAGCCTTCCTGCAAAAACTCGTCCGGGTGCCCCATCTCGCGGTTGATCGTCTCTTTTACAGCGCCATCGTAAATCCCGACGATTTTTCCGTCCTCAATCGCGAAGTTGCGCTTCAATCTCACCTCGCCGCGCACGATCTCGCGCCCCATCCGGTAAAACGCATCCTTGCTCTCTCCGGAATAATAGAGACTGGCAATGGGCGCTCGCCAATCCACGACGATCGAATCAAACGTATCGCTGCGGACGATCCCTCTTTTTCCGATGTACACCTGGTCAAGCTCGTAAACCTCGTCCTTGAGAAAATCGACTCGGCCAAAGTACGGCTTGTCGCGTCCGTGATCCTCCAAATAACGCAGGTCTTTTGCCTTGCTTGCGTTCACGACCTGCTTGACGTAATCGTCGGTCGCTTCCCGAATCTCTTCGCGCAGCCGAGCGATCTCCCCATCGATCAATGCAATCGTCTCATCCAGCTTGTTTTGTTCTGCCTCGTAATCGCGGTGTTGGGTACTCACACCCATCCCCCCTCTCGTCTTTTATCAATGTGATGGTCGTTATTGCATTTGTCTGGCAAGCCAGATTCCCGCGGCACAAGAGAGCAGGCCGACCACGATACTGAGCAGGGCGTAAACGAGCCCGCGCAGCCATTGTCCCCCTCCCCAGAACGAAACCACTTCCAGCGAAAATGTGGAAAACGTCGTGAATCCGCCCATAATACCTGTCGTAAACAAAAGATACAGCTCAGGCGAGAAGCCTCCCCGCTCCTTGCCGATCACAAACAAAACGCCGATGGCAAACGAGCCAATGATGTTCGCCAGCCACGTGCCTACAGGCCAGCCCGGCTGATTGGCAACCAGCGCCAGCACATAACGAAGCAACGAGCCGACTGCTCCCCCAACCGCTACAGCCACCCATGCCATTGGTCCCCCTCCTCAATTGCAAAACTGGCAGATGTCGTCAGGAACAAAAAGACACCCGAGCGTCAAGCAAGGATGTCTGCCGTATCAATACAAGTAAGTTTACTGTTTTGGACGATTTTCCTCAAGATCTTCCACATAGCGGATGGAATCCAGATTCGCTCGAAGCGACATCTTGACCGCATCGATGTACTTTTGGCGCAGAGCTTTTTGCTCCTGCTTTTCCTCGTCAGTCAAGCCAACCTCGCGAGATTTCTTGACCAGTTCGTTGATTCGTTTAATTTCCGCGTCAGATACCACGTTCCGGTTCCTCCCACTCTGTAGTAATGCCGCTTTATTATATCATATCAGTCGGAACTGGCAAGAGAGCGGATGGCGGGCAAGTGCTCGAATCAGTCCGTTTCCGGGATGAACAAGGTCTGCCCCGGATAAATGAGATTGCTGTCGAGGTTGTTCGCCATTTTGATATCGAAAATCAGATCGCGCACATCCACCTTTTCCGAATGATGATGGCGCACAGCAATCGTCCAAAGACTGTCGCCGGAGCGAACGGTCACTTCTTTTCCTTTTAGCGGCTCTTTATGCGCAGAAGAGGCAAACACCAGTTCGGTAAGCAAGTAAAAAAAGAGAGAGAACGTCAGCAAAAACAAAATAGCTTGTCCTCTCGTGATGCCCAAACGGACGCGGCGAGGCTGCTTTTTCTCGAAACGGTTATGGATAGACATGGCATTCATAATATGACCCCCTGCAAACATACGTTCTATAAGTTCGTATCCCTATCATAAATGAGAACATATGTTCATGTCAATACAAAAACCGCCGTCTCGCAAATTCGCGCGGAGCTGCTGTGCGCAGCCGTTTTTGCTTCGGATGACGCTGCCGGGCGACTCTATTGGGGTGGATTTAGCTCGTTTCTAGCTGGTTGCTTGCTACCTGAACAGAAGTCCAAGTGTGCCGCGTTGGTGCGGTTTGTGGCTTGACGTAAGCTCGGCTCTTCGGTACTGGAGCGGCTGGCGGTTTGACGTGAGCTCGACTCTGCGACAGTGGAGCGGCTTTTGGCTCGACGTAAGCCCGGCTCCGCGACGATGGAGCGGCTTGTGGCTCGACGTAAGCCCGGCTCCGCGACGATGGAACTGTTTGCCGACTTGGAGTTAGCCCGGCTCTATTACAATGGAACGGCTGCAACTTACGGCTCCGGCCGCCCGCCCGCGCTTTTTTCGAGATTTGGCCGATGCTGTCGAATCAAATGCATTTACCCTGTCAAAAATTCCTGTTCGCATCAAAATCGAACTTATGTTTGTCGAACGCAAGCTCCCATGGTATAATATAGGAAAACATGTTCGAGAAATCAGGGGTGTCTCTCTATGTCAAAATTATCCAGCAGACAACAAGCCATAATCGAATTTATTCGCAAGGAAGTCCGGGACAAAGGCTATCCTCCATCCGTCCGCGAAATCGGCGAAGCTGTCGGACTTGCCTCCAGCTCTACTGTGCACGGTCATCTGGCGCGCTTGGAAAAGAAAGGGCTGATCCGCCGCGACCCTACCAAGCCTCGCGCCATCGAACTGCTGTCTGAGGAAGACCGCTTCCAGGACAACTTCGAGGACTCTGTCGTTCGCGTTCCCGTCATCGGGAAAGTAACCGCCGGGCAGCCGATTACCGCGATTGAGGACGTCGAAGAGTACTTCCCGCTTCCAGAAAATATCGTGACTTCAGACAAGGTGTACATGCTGCGGATTTCCGGGAACAGCATGATCGACGCCGGTATCCTGGACGGCGACTACGTAATCGTGCGCCAGCAGCACGTCGCCAACAACGGCGATATCGTCGTCGCCATGACAGAAGAAGACGAAGCGACCGTCAAGCGCTTTTTCAAAGAGAAGAACCACTTCCGCCTCCAGCCGGAAAACGCGACGATGGAACCGATCATTTTGGACAACGTCACCATTCTCGGAAAAGTCATTGGCGTCTATCGCCTCATCCACTAATCGTTCCAGCGCATGAAAAAAGGACAGCCTCCGCTGTCCTTTTTCGTCTCTATCATTATATTTATCTGGCAAGGAAAAACCAGACGATCATGCTCACCTGCAACACGACTTTGACAACTGCGCTTCCCAAAAAGCCGATCAGCGAGCCAAAGCCTGCCTTTACCGCTTTCTCTATCGGCTGCTTTTGCACGAGCAACTCCACCAGCACCACGAGCACGAACGGCATAATCAGCATCCCGAACGGCGGGAACACGAAGATTCCGAGAACAATCCCTACGGCCGCAGCCACCGAAGACCATTTGGAGCCGCCGTACTTTTTCACGAAAAACATGTTGGTCAACAAATCCGCACCGTACAGCAAGATACTGAGCACCACCATCCCCCACCAGAAAGACGCTGGCAACCCCGCTCCCGGATCGGCTATGAAAAAGTGGTAGAGCAAAAAGCCTGCCCACAGTAAAATCGTATCGGGTAGTACTGGCAAAAATATACCGGCGATACTTAGCGCGAAAAGCACCAACACGATAATCCAAAGAACAATATCCATTCTCTATGCACTCCTCTCACATAGGTAATACGAGAAAAAGCCGATTGAAGTTGCACTCTTCTTTTGCGAATCCGTGAGGCCGTCTGCGAGGAGTACCTGCCTATTTTAACGAAAGCGGAGGGTTACTATGACGCGAAACTGGCGCGACCTCTCTTATTTGCACAACGGGACACCGAAACAAAAAGCTGCGGGCCAGGCCATCGCCCAATCCGCGGTCATGCAGCGGCTGCAAGCGTTCGATCCCGTGCTCGCAGGTACGATCCCTCTGGACATCGACATTGCGGACAGCGATCTGGACATTATTTGCGAGTGCCACGACCTCGAGCAGTTTGCCGACGTCGTCCGCGCTTCGTATGCGGCGTATGAAGGCTACGAGGAAGCTCGTCTGCTCGTGCAAGGCGTGCCCACCTGCCTGATTGCGTTTTTTGCCTGCGGCTTCTGGTTTGAGCTGTTTGCCCAACCGCGCCCGGTCGAACAGCAAAATGCGTATCGGCACATGGTCGTCGAGCACCGTTTGCTGCTGCTCGGTGGCGCTGACGCCCTCCGCGCCATCCGCCAGCTCAAGCAAGACGGCCTGAAAACCGAACCTGCTTTTGCCTCCTATTTTAACATTCCGGGAGACGATCCATACCAGGCGCTGCTGGATGTGGAAAAGTGGACGGAAGAACAGCTCCGCACTCTTGTGACCAGGTAAAGAGTCCCCCGCTCCTTTGTCGCATAGGCGGACGGCGCGCGCGTGGCGAAAAAATCGCCAGAGCCGCGGTGCAAATGGCGGACAGATGATTTATAATGGGAACTACTGCGCGGGCACTTGGCGGCGCGCAGGGAGAAAACGCGAACGAGGGGGTGTGTGGTTGGTGAATGGAATTGGTTTGCCAGATACTGCAGCGTCTCATGCAAAGCCTGGGAATAAGGCGATACTTTGCATGAGGTGGACAGTCGTTTAGACAATTCATCGCCTTCTCTAACGTATCTCATTTCTTATTTCCTGGCTTTGCCCCTTATTTTTCACTTCAAAAATAAGGAGCGAGCGGAAATGAAATATGTGAATGCAGCCAGCATGCTGCCAGAAACCTTGATCGCAGAAATCCAAAAGTACGTGCAGGGAGAAATCATCTACATTCCGAAACCGAAGACGGCCCATCACAAATGGGGGACCCGGACCGGCGGCAGAAAACAGTTGGATGAACGCAACAGCGCGATCCGCAACGCTTTTCGCGAAGGCGCCTCCATCCAGGAGCTGGCCGAGCAGTACTTTCTCTCGACGGAAACGATCAAAAAGATTGTGTATGCCAAATAGACAAAAGCACTGGCGCGTCCACGAGACGGTCAGTGCTTTTCCTATGCCGAGTTCTTTTTACAATCGTTCTTTCCCTTTGCAGCGCACTCCGCTCCTTTTACAGTAGAAGGTACAAACACCATCACAACTCCTCACGCCTGACGGAGTACGCTGCAAGGAGGAACCAGAAAGATGCAACCATTTATTTCACCCCACCACTATCACTTCATCAAAGCACAGGTGCAAACCTTGTTGAACGCATACACAAGCAGCACAGACCCTAACGTCATCCGGGCCCGCAAAGAAATCGCCCAGGAATCCGTGTTCCAGCTCTTCCCCGGCATGACAGAGGAACAAAAACAACTGCTTGCGCCACTCGCAGCCATCAAGGAAAAGAACGAAGCCAAACAGTTTTTGCTGCGGCTCTCGCCGTATATCATCCCTTTTCCCGCTTTGACCGAGCAAGCGATCAAAAAAATGTTCCCGAAGGTCAAGAAGCTCAAGCCGCCTGCGACAGCGGAAATCCCGTATGCCGAAACGTCGTATGTAAGCTGGTTCGACAGCGGGGCAGACAAAAAGTACATTATCGCCTACTACCCTGACAAGCTGATCGGCATTCACGGCGTTTTTACTCCCCTGCCCAAAAAAGGGATTTGTGCGATCTGCAACAAAATTACCGACATCGGCATGTTCGTCCTGGAAGCGCGGGGGGCGGGCAACGGCACGTATTTGAAAAAAGGAAACTACTTGTGTCAAGACAGCGTCACTTGCAATCAAAATATTCGTTCGCTGGAAAAACTGCATGATTTTCTGGCTACGATGGTCAAATGAGCAGAAACACGATCATGCGCGAAAAACAGTGGCGGCTCCTTGTTCAAGCTTAGCGAACAAGGAGCCGTTTTCATAAAAAATACCCCTCAAGCAACTCAAGGGGCAGTTGACGGCAAACGGGCGAGAGGATGCATTCGTTCTTTTGACCGAATCTTTGATGAAGCCCGCTATCTTTGCGAAAACTGCGCGGAGAAATGGAGCTTCCACAAAGGCCACGCCATCAGGAGGGCGATTTTCATCGACAATGGCGTCCATCAACGGAAAGGGAGGATTTTCCTTTCGGGTACCTTTACTATACTTTGCTTCTCTATTTGCTGTCTCCTGACCAAAGTTAGGTGAGGTTAATCTTTTTCACGGGAGTTGCTAGCGTTTCTCTTATTTTGCCAGCGTGGCGAGTACATCCAAACTGTTCCGCCACTCGCTGTTTAGGCGGGGGAACTGCCCTCTCAGCTTCCATTGGCTTGAGCATGGTACAGCCAGATAGGCCGGTCGGAAGCGAGATAACGATTGTTTCGGCATGCCGGGCGAACTGAATGTACGTGGATCGGATAGGTTAAGCCCCGCTAGACAAAAATGGTTCGTCCAAAGCGGCGGGCAAAAGAAGGATGCGGCTGTTACAAGTAGTCGAAAAATCGGTTCCACCAGGTGTATTCGCCGATCATCGCTTGATTTTTCCCATCGTACAAGGTGTTCAGCTCGTCTGCGGGGATGTAGCGGTAGCCGTTCTCCTGCAGCGTGGCGATGATGCGGTTCATGTCTGGTTGCTTTCCCGTCTCGTCAAAAGCACCAAGGATCGTCACGAACCGTCCAAAGGCCGAAAAGCGGATCGCCAGCTCGTAGCACATCGCATAGCTTCCCCCGCTCGCTTTCGCATCGTGTTGGCTTTTTTCCAGGATGTACATCTCTGCGAAAAACGAGGCGTCCTGTACGCAGTCGTCCAGTTCGAAACGGTTGTCTGTTTCAGCTTCCAAGCGGGCTTTTACCATTTTTACTTGCTGCATTTCTTTTCGGTAATCGAAGTCTTTCGGGGCATACCATTCGGCTGCGTCGTCGAAGTGGAGCAGGAGTTGTTTTAGTTGCGGGTTCATAAAGGTTCCTTTCCTATAAGAAACAATGTTATCTTTTTGATTTTGTACCCTTTACAAAAAATAGAAAATAATCCTTATTCAAGCTCTTCACCATTAAACGTGCTTGATCTTCCTCTAGCGTAGTTTTTCACTTTTTTATATGGCTGGTTTACACTCCAGCCGAATTCGAATCTTGAACCGCTCGATGTTGCGATACCCATAGGCTCGTCGCTTGATGACTTTCACTTTGTTGTGTGTCCCTTCAATCGGAGCATTTGTAACTCGAAACGAAAAATAATTCTGAACCGACTGTCGCCATTGAACGATTGTTTTTGCAATCGAACGGACGGCAGAGGTGGGAGATGTGAGGTGCTCGGTTATCCATTGTTGGAGTGCTTCTTTTCCCGACTCTTCTGTCTGAGCTGCATATACCGTTCTCATGTGCTGAAGAGCGTTGTAAAGGCGTTCCAAATGGGGATCTTGAGCGAACCAGGCTTTCAATTCCTCCTGTTCCTCAGGTTTCAGTTTATCAGGAGGTGTGTGGAGCAGACGTTGTTCATGTCTACCCCGGCGATGAGTTCCCCGCGAACGGGTACGTTTACGAGCAGCTTCTAACGATTTGGAGAAGAGTTGAATGACGTGGAACTTGTCCGCTACTACCGTGGCATCCTTCCAAACACCGTGAACCGTCTCAGCCATTCCAGGAGCCAAGTCTGTCACAACAACCTGTGGAGGCGTAGCAAAGGGCCAGTTCATGAGAGCCTGACGAACCTGCTCACGTGAACGCCCTTCTGTAACCTGCCAGATATGCCCGCTTTGTGCATCCATGAGGTTGACACCGTACTTGTGTCCTTTTTGGAGAGCAAACTCGTCCAGACAGACCATAGTAGGCGTAAGATGATCTTGGGGCTTAGCGAGAAGCTGAGGAGCCAGTTGGTAATACCACCGTTCCAATGTCGTATAGCAGATTCCGAGTTGTTTGGAAACGCTAAGCAAATCCCTCTTCTGACACAACTCAACGGCCATTTGACGAAACGCAAAAGTAGCCGTTCCTCGATAGGGAATTCCATCCCATTCGAGAGTCCAGGTGATCTGGCAATCGTGGCAACGTTGTCGATATACAGGAACACGTACCCAGACAGTACCCCATGAAGGAATAAAGCGGTGACGAAGAAGACGGTACCCTGGGCGAGCATGATTGGTGCTCTCTTTCAGGCAGAGAGGACACAGATGAGAGGCTGGATTGGGAGTGAGAGTCACTACCCAATCGGTTTCAGTCGTTTTGTCCCAATGGGAAAGTTGAAACGATGGAAGGCCGATTAAGTCTGTGGTAAACTGGTTAGACAACGTAGATTTCCTCCTATCTTGTGATGGTCAGGACAACTTTCACGATAGAGGAACATCTACGTTTTTTCAATGTCTAGCACGGGTTATGGTGATGAATCCTTATTCATGTTATGCTCTCACTAGCTAGGCCACAAAGGAGAGATTGACATGGGAAAAAGCATTTTGATCGGGCTGGCCGTTTACGTCATCGGCATCATCCTCGTCTCGGCTACTACCGCCATTTATAACGGAACTCCTTCAGAGTTGTCTTATTTGCGCGCCATATCGTACGCAATTATTTACCTCGCAGGCGTCGTCGCTGCCAGCGCTGTGCTGTTCGTGAAAAAGCGCCAGAAATAGTTCCTCGCCAACAATGCTCGGATTCCCTCCTGGCTCAATCCGTTCTGGTCAAAAAAAGAACAAGAGGGACTATTTTCATTATAAGCAGCTTGAGTGCTGTTTTCATGGTAGCTTCTGCTTTCTCTCTTTTTAGCTAGTCCGGAAAGCAGGAAATCGCCAGTTCCTTCTGATCCGCTCCCACTCTTGGTTGCAGGAGCGGATCAGCCTCGTTAAAACCCCAATAAAAAATGTTCTACTAACTCATTTATGTAAACGAATCACTTTTGTTTCTTCGCAATTCCCTCCGCCCCTCGCAAAAGCACCTTTGGAACCAGCCGAATATATACTAGCTCCCCAATCAGCTCTACAATGGTTTGCGTCACGATCACTGCCGACGCCACTCCGTTTAGCGGTTCCGGCAGCGCCAGTGCAAACGGAAGAACGACCAGAGAGTTACGCGTGCCTGCACTAAAAATCAAAGCTCGCCCTGCTCCGGTATCCAAACGGAATAGATGGGAAATAATCCGCGCAATAATCGGTGTAATCGCCATATATGCTGCATAGACAGGAATCACTTGGATGATCGAATCAAAAGAGCTATACAGTTTGGCAATTTGCGAGGCAACGACAACAAAAAGCGTTAGCGCCATAAAAGGCACAGGCAGCCATGCTGTTGCATCAAGAAACCGTTCTCCCCGTGGTTGTCTTGTTGACCACCATTGCGTAAGTAGAGCAAGAATCAGCGGGTCGACAATAAGCCCGAAAAACGCTTCGAGAAATGGCCCGACACTCACGATTTCTGCTGCTTTCTCGCCCATAAAAAGCCATAGATAAACGGGCAAAAAAAGCATTTGGGTGACAAAAAGGATCGGGGTTGAAACCAACACGAGTTTCTCGTTCCCACGCCCAAGATGGGTGAAGACAATCACATAGTCAATGCAGGGGGTAAGCAAAACAAGAAATACCCCTAACAAGATTGCTGGATCGGCCGGAAGAAACCGCGTTAACCCCCAGACAAGGACTGGTACGGCTATGTAGTTGACGAGAAGGAGCGCATACATAAACTTTCGATTCGAGAGTGCCTCTTTTAAACGAAAAAAAGGGATTTGGGCAAACATTCCATACATCAAGATGGCAAGCACGAACGAAATCGTACGATCAAGGCTCTCGCCTGATTCTGGCCATAACAACCCGAATCCAGCAGCAATCACGAGCACGAACGCATAAAGCCACACTTGATTCTTTTCTAATTGTTCTCTTGAAATCATTTCTCGCCCAGCCCTTTCCTATCGCGAACCCGTAGTTTCTATTTTTTTCAGGCATTCCGACCACGTAAGGCATTTGCAGCTTAGCCCGCTGTCTAATATTTGTATCATCCAATCAAGCTGTTTTTTTCTTTCCTCAAGTTGGGAGCGTTTCTGCTTCGCCATTTGTTCCCAGCGCTCAGACAGTGGTCCACTGGTTTCAAAACCTTCTAGCAAAATCGCGATTTCCTGGATGCTAAAGCCTGTTTGCTGCGCGATCTTGATAAAACTGATACGTTCGAGTAGTTGTTCATCGTACCGGCGTTGCCCATTTTGACGTTCCGGAGCAGGAAGCAAGCCAACGGATTCATAGTAACGCAGCGTCGATGCGTTTACCCCTGCCCTTGCCGCAAGTTGCCCAATGCTAAGTCCAGACATAACAACTCCCCCCTTGACTTAAAGTTAACTTTAAGTTTTACGATTCGATTATATCTCTTTGCGGAAGGTGCTGTAAATGAAATGAGTTGCTAGTTGCATACGCTCTGTGCTTGTGCTTTTCCAGTCAGTGGTGCGGTAGCTCTGGGCGTTCAGCTTGTAGAAAATCAGGCATTCTTGCTGAAACGTGAAAGGGGAAGA
This sequence comes from Brevibacillus agri, assembly GCF_004117055.1. Lineage (NCBI taxonomy): Bacteria > Bacillati > Bacillota > Bacilli > Caryophanales > Paenibacillaceae > Brevibacillus > Brevibacillus agri. The sequence continues at coordinate 2,760,951 of NZ_CP026363.1, read as the reverse complement.
CAAAATGAGCCCAAAAATGCCTATCGCTTGTTGCCACACAGTCTTTACGGAAGCGGAGCGAGTGGAGTACAAAAGCATTTGGGAAGAGCTTGATTCGAGAAGGATTAGCATTGCGGAGCTTGAAAAAGGGGTTCAGTATCAATTTCCGGGGGATCAAGATACGTTACGGCTTGTGCAGGAATGGGTGCGGCTGGAGCGAAAATGCTGCCCGTTTTTAACGTTTACGGTCATTGCAAGCAGCGAAGAGAACCCGATTTTGCTGGAGCTTACCGGAAACGAAGAAGCGAAAGCATTCTTACGCAATGAAATGGAGGCGGAAATGAAACGAATAACATGCAAAAAAAAAAGCTCCACGATTAGTGGAGCATACTTTCCCAGTCTCGCCTGGTCCGTTTGCAGGTGCTGGTGTGATATCCCAACCTGCCGGATATGTTCGTCCACATTTCCAAAAAATTAAAACAGATAGGATGGACAAATTTGAAAAACACATATTAACAATCTACAACTAGAAAATTTGTGGGCGAATTGTGGGCAAAAGCAATACATCGACGTGAATTTCGAAAGCTGCCCACAAAAGCAAAAACCCCTCGCACCAGCAGGCGCAAGGGGATTTTTCCATTTTAGTAAGTGCTCATGTACTGCTCGCGCTCCCAGTCGTGGACGCGTGTGCGGAACATATCCCACTCGATTTCTTTTGCTTCGATGAAGTGTACCAGCGCGTGCTCGCCCAGGGCTTCGCAGATTACTGGATCGGCTTTCAGGCACTCGATCGCTTCCTTGAGCGTAGCTGGCAGGTTGACGATGCCGTTTGCTTCGCGCTCTTCTTCGGTCATCACGTAGATGTTGCGGTCGATCGCTGGTGGTACAGTCACTTTGTTTTTGATGCCGTCCAGGCCGGCTTTCAGCATGACAGCCAAAGCGAGGTACGGGTTTGTTGCCGGGTCTGGGCTGCGCACTTCGATACGGGTTCCCATGCCGCGGGAGGCTGGGATACGGATCAATGGAGAGCGGTTTTTCGCCGACCATGCCACGTAGCAAGGTGCTTCATAGCCAGGTACCAGACGTTTGTACGAGTTCACGAGCGGATTGGTGATCGCTGTGAAGCCGCGAGCGTGCTGCAAAATACCTGCGAGGTAATGCTTCGCTGTTTGGCTCAGGCCCATTTCGTCTGTCTCGTCGTAGAACGCATTTTCGTTGCCGCGGAACAGGGATTGGTTCGCGTGCATACCGGAGCCTGCCACACCGTAGAGCGGTTTTGGCATGAAGGTTGCATGCAGGCCGTGTTTTTGCGCGATCGTTTTTACAACCAGCTTGAAAGTCAAAATCTGGTCTGCTGCTTGCAGCGCGTTCGCGTATTTGAAGTCGATTTCGTGTTGGCCTGGCGCTACTTCGTGGTGGGAAGCTTCGATTTCAAAGCCCATTTTTTCCAGGGTCAATACGATGTCGCGACGGCAGTTTTCGCCGGTGTCGAGCGGAGCGAAGTCGAAGTAGCCGCCTTGGTCGTTCAGATCGAGCGTAGGATCGCCTTTTTCGTTGAGCTTGAACAGGAAGAATTCAGGTTCTGGTCCCACGTTGAACGCAGAGAAGCCCATTTCTTCTGCTTCTTTCAACGCGCGCTTCAAAATATAGCGAGGGTCACCCTCGAACGGAGAGCCATCCGGCATATAGATATCACAGATCAGACGTGCAACTTTCCCATGCTCGTTGCCCCACGGGAATACAACCCAGGTGTCCAGGTCCGGTACCAGATACATATCCGATTCCTCGATACGAACAAACCCTTCGATGGAAGAACCGTCAAACATCATTTTGTTGTCCAACGCTTTTGGCAGTTGGGACAGAGGAATCTCCACGTTTTTGATAATCCCCAGCAGGTCAGTAAACTGCAGGCGGATGTATCTCACGTCCTCTTCCTGGGCCAATCGCATAATGTCTTCTCTTGTGTACTTGCTCACATTTCTCTCCTCCTGTCTCTCTCACAACTTTATATCAGTGGAAGAAGCGGGATAGCTCTCCACGAATCAATGCGTCCTCGCCTGGGCGGGCAGCATTGCGATACATGATCTGTTGTCTGAGCAACTGGTGCAGTTCCTTGTCAGACATGTCCTTGCGCTTGCCTTCGGACGTTTGCGTAATCTCCGTCGGCTCGGTGACCGGTTCTTGCAGCTTCAGCACTTGCTTGATGCCGGCAATGTTGAGTCCTTTTTCGATCAGTTCCTTGATCTCCAACAGTCGGTCTACATCATTGAAGGAGAAAAGCCGCTGCTTCCCTTCCGTGCGAGCCGGTTGAATCAGGTCATTTTGCTCGTAGTAGCGAATCTGTCTCGCAGTGAGATCGGTCAGCTTCATGACGATCCCAATGGGAAAGAGGGCCATATTCCGGCGAAGGTCATCACTCATGACTTGTCCCTCCTCTATCGTTATCCTTATGCCTTATTTTATGCAAAAGCATAAACACTGTCAACGGATGTTAGAAAATATCACGCAGAAAGTGACCCGCATTGGTAAAAATCCACGTTTGTCCCGCGCTGCCAGGCACTCGAACCCCGGCGCTTTCGCTTAAAACCGCCTCATGAGGACATTGAGCCGCTTGCTTTTTCCGCCAGTCGGCGCTTCCTGCGGGGAGCTACCCGCTCTCCGGCGTGTCAGCCGCAAAAAAACGGCATCCCCTGCGTAGAGAATGCCGTCTCGTCTATGTCCGCGCCGTCGCTTGTGCCCGGTTTACTTTTCAGGCAGGTCGAGCAAGCCTTTTTCCAGCATGCCGTTCAATGCCGTTAAAATCCCCACTTTGACGTGCGAATACGTCAAACCGCCCTGCACGAAGCCGAGGTACGGGGGACGAATCGGGCCATCTGCGGAAAACTCGATGCTCGCCCCTTGAATGAACGTCCCCGCAGCCATGATGACCGGGTCTGCGTAGCCGGGCATTTCGCTCGGATACGGCGTCACGTGTGAGTCGACCGGGGCTGCCTTTTGAATCCCTTGGCAAAAGGCAATCAGTCGCTCGGCACTGCCAAAGGCGACAGACTGAATCAAGTCTGTCCGCGGCTCGTGCCAGAGCGGGTTTGTCTGAAAGCCGAGGCGCTCCAAGAGAGCCGATGAAAACACCGCGCCTTTGAGCGCTTCGCCGACGACGTGCGGCGCAAGGAAAAAGCCTTGGTACATTTCCAGCAGCGAGTACAGCGAAGCTCCGCCCTCCGCACCGATGCCTGGCGCTGCCATCCGGTACGAAGCAAGCTTGACGAGGTCTTCCCGGCCGACGATGTAGCCGCCCGTTTTGACCAGCCCGCCGCCCGGGTTTTTAATCAGGGAGCCGGCCATGATGTCCGCGCCCACGTGCAGCGGCTCCTGCTCTTCCGTAAATTCGCCGTAGCAGTTGTCGACAAAGACGATCACATCCGGCTTCATTTCTTTGACAGCGCGAATCATTTCCCGGATTTTGGCGATCGTGAAGGACGGACGATCCGCGTAGCCGCGCGAACGCTGGATGCCGATTACTTTTGTATTCGGCGTGATCGCTTGCGCTACCGCGAGAAAATCAATCTCGCCCTCAGGCGTCAGCGGCACGAAGCCGTACCCGATGCCGTAGTCTTTGAGCGAGCCTTGTCCTTCGCCGCGAACCCCCACGACCTCCTCCAAGGTGTCGTACGGTTTGCCCGTGATGTAGAGCAAGTCGTCGCCAGGACGCAACATGCCGAACAAGGAAATGGCAATCGCGTGCGTGCCGGAAATAATGTGCGGCCGAACCAGTGCCGCCTCTCCGCCAAAAACGTCTGCGTAGATTGATTCCAGCGTAGCCCGCCCGGAATCGTCGTAGCCGTAGCCGGTTGACGGTGAAAAGTGAAACTCGTTTACTTCATGCTTTTGAAAAGACCGCAACACCTTCAACTGATTGGTGTCCACGAGCGCGGAAATTTGACGATGTCTTTCGGAGATCGTCGCTTCTACTTCCAGTACGAGCGGACGAAGCTTTTCTCCGTGGGAAAAGTATTGAAACATCTGCTATCTTACCAACTCTCTTCAACAGTCTCTGGTTTGTCCAGGAGAAAAGGAGCGATCTTGCCGTAGATCGGATTGTCCCGGTTCACGCGCACGGTGACCAGGTACGATTCTTCCTCTTCGCTAAATTGCTGCTCCATCTCCACGCCTTCGCGGTGCAAGAGCGACAAAATGTCCCCGCGCTCGACCGGGACGCGCAGCTTCATTTCATTATAAGAGGAAAGCACAAATTGTTCGATCCTCGCCAAAAGCCGTTGCTGATCTTCTTCGCGAATGGCAGAGACGAGAATGGATTCGTCTGCATGCGGCAGGTAGGCGCCTTCGGTCAGCAAGTCCGCCTTGTTGAATACGACGAGCTGCGGGATTTCTTCTGCTTTCAGCTCGCGCAAAATTTTGTCCACGACTTCCATGTGCACGCGCAAATCCGGGTGGTGGCTGTCGACGACATGCAAAATCAGGTCGGCTTCCTTCACGCCCTCCAGTGTGGAGCGAAAAGCGGCGACAAGGCTCGTCGGCAAATCTTGAATGAAGCCGACTGTATCCGTCAGCAGCACTTCCAGGCCGCTCGGCAGCACGAGCTGGCGGGTCGTCGGGTCCAGCGTGGCAAACAGCTTATCTTCCTGCAACGTGTTGGCCTGTGTCAACTGGTTGAGGATCGTCGACTTGCCCGCGTTCGTATAGCCGACCAGCGCAATCTGGAACACGTTGTTTTTCTTGCGGCGTTCCCTATGGAGCTGTCTCGTCCGGACCGTGTCGTCCAACTGCTGCTTCAGCTCGCTGATCCGCTTGCGAATGTGGCGGCGGTCGCTTTCCAGCTTGGATTCACCCGGACCGCGCGTCCCGATTCCGCCCCCGAGCCGGGAAAGCTGCTTGCCCTGGCCCGCAAGACGCGGCAGCAAATAGTTGTACTGGGCCAGCTCGACCTGAATCTTCCCTTCGCGCGACTGCGCTCGCCCCGCGAAAATATCGAGAATGAGCTGGGTCCGGTCAATGACCTTGCAATCAAAAATTTTGTCCAGATTGCGCGTCTGACTCGGGGACAGCTCATCGTTGAAAATGATGACGTCCACATCCAGCTCATGCGCCTTTTCGGCAATTTCATCAATCTTGCCCGTCCCCAAATACCAGGCAGAGTCGATTCGATCTCTGTTTTGCGTCACGACATCGAGCACTTCGACGCCAGCCGTTTCAGCCAGCTCGTGCAGTTCTTCCATGGAGAGACGCGTCCGTTCCTCATCACGGCCATCCAGGTAGCACCCGACCAAGATCGCAGTTTCTTTTGTTTTGATAAGTTCGTTCACCGATTCACGCCCTTTCTTCTCCCTATCATACCACATTTTGCCCATTTCGTTACGGTCGCGATGCACCCCGCCCCTATTCGCTACAGAACAAAGCGCAGGGTTAGAAAACTTGGCTGCGCCAAGCCTTTGGTGCAGCTTTAGTTGCCCTTATACTGGATAAGAAGCTTCTAGAATTCTTATCTGTAAAAAAAATCCCCCGCAGCGGAGGGAACGGATGGATCGTGGAGAAGTCACACTTGAAAGTCCTCGGCTCTTAGCCGCTGCAGCTCTTCCCGCGTCAGCTCGTTTGCTTTCATCAGCCGGACCGCCTGCACCCGGATCGCTTTCTCGATGCAATTGCGCACGAACCGGGCGTTGCTGAAATTTTGCTGGAACGGGTCATTCACGATTCCGGTCAGCAGACGGCGGATTTTTTCTTTCGCTTCTCTCGTCAGCTCAAAATCCTTTTCGCGGGTCATCAGAGTGGCGATGTCCAAAAGTTCTTCCACACTATAATCGGAAAAGTTGATGTGAACCGGAAAACGGGAAGGCAAGCCGGGGTTCAGCTCCAGAAACTGCTCCATTTCGTCGTTGTACCCGGCAATAATACAAATGAAATCTTTGTTCGAGTCTTCCAGCGCTTTCGTCAGGCAGTCAACCGCCTCCTTGCCGAAGTCTTTTTCGCCCCCTCTGGCCAACGAATACGCCTCGTCGATAAACAAAATGCCGCCGAGTGCCTTTTTGACCAGTTCCCGCGTTTTTTGCGCCGTATGGCCGATAAATTCACCGACCAGATCGGCCCGCTCCACTTCGATCAGATGGCCTTTGCTCAAGATGCCCATTTCGCGGAACATTTTGCCGAACAAACGGGCAACCGTCGTCTTGCCCGTGCCCGGGTTGCCTTTGAACACCATATGAAACACTTGCTTTTCAATTTTCAGGTGATGCTTTTCCCGTTCCTTGTTGATTTTTATCAGCGCGTAAATCTCATACATGGTCTTCTTCGCTTCTTGCAGACCGATCAAATTTTCAAGCTCATCAAACAAGGAGGCCAATTCGCTGGGTGCGGATGCATTTACGTATTCGGGCAGCGTTTCGGGCTTCTTGATGGATAAATCGTTGCGTTTGAAAACGACTTGAATCCTGTTTGAGTTGGAAGAGGTGGAAGCAGAGCTGGGATCAATGGAGAGACTGCTTTCCGAATGTCTCATGTTCGGTCACCTGCCTTTGTGCATCACTCTAAACGTTCGTTCGTCCCTGCCTGTCAGTCCTTACAGATGCGCAGCCATGCTTTATGTTCAAAAGTGTCATCCAGTTTGGGCCAGTGCGAATACATGCTTTTTCAGCCATACATTAATATACTCAGAAGCTAGGCAAACCTGCCCTATTTTTTCAAACCTGGCCGATTCGCCAGCGGAGCAAGCAGACAAATCCCGAGCAGGCTTCCGGACAGAAAAGGAACGACCTGCTGCAACGGATGAATCAGGGGAGACACCCCTTTCACGAAAAAGGCATGCCAAACGACGACGCCCAGTCCGATTACAGCCACTCCTAGCCAGAACAGCCCTTTTCCGTACAGCGTGGCCTGTTTGATCTCGACGTGATCGTTCTTGCGTCCGGTGCGCCAGAGCACAAACGCGATGGCAAGCCCGCCCAGCAGCGTGCTGCCGTGCTGTAGCAGCTTGTAGACAGGCACGTCGAGAAAAAGGAGCGGGATGCGCTGTTGCAAAAAAGCGAACCGTTCGACCATGCTGCCTCCGTCGTGGGTAAAAGCATCCCAGGCGATATGGCTGTAGCTTCCGAGCAGCGCGGAGTAAGCGAACACTACCAGCGATACCCACGTCCGCCTGCGGCTTCGTGTCTGCGGCCGCCCGCTCGCCAAGCCTTTTGCCGCCCACAGCGGCAAGACGGCGAGCAGTCCTTTTTCGACGATGTAGCGGTACAAAACATACAGGACGATCACGAGCGGAAGATCAACGCAAAACAGGCCAAGCAGCGTGTGGCTGTAGACGCTGTACGGCTGCATGCGCAAAAAATATTCAAAATCCGGCGCCATGCTGCCAAAGACGAGAGCCGGAAAGGATACCCAGCCCAGTCTGCGCAGCGGCAGGACGATCGCCGGGTGCGAAAAGGTAAACGGCATGAAATCACTCGCTTTTCTGTTTGGTGGTTGCTTGTCTTTTCTATTAGAAAAAGACGCGGCAAGCAAGCCAATGGCTACACTTGCGAAAAAAAGCCCGGCCGAAGCGACAATACCATCTGTCACTACGAGCCGGGCCTTCCCGTACAGCTATTGCTCCTTCGGAAGCAGGACAGCGACCACTTGCTTGCCGCTTACTTGAATGCCTTTTTCCTGCACGCCGCAATGCGCAAGCTCTTTTACGAGTTGCTCGATCAATTTTTTCGCTTCCTGGCTTTCTTTTTTCTCCAGGCGCACGGTCAATTGCACCGCGTCCCCTGCCGCGAGAATTTTTTCCGCTTGCCGCTTTTTCGTATCGTAGTCGTGCTCTTCGATATAGGCGCTCAAGCGAAGCTCCTTTACTTTTCTGCCTTTTTCCTCTTTGCGCTGCTTGGCCTTTTCGCGGTTGAGCTGCTCTTTATAGTTCGTGCGGCCAACCAACTGGCACGGCGGCGGGCTTGCGGCGAGCGAAAGGCAAACGAGGTCGACGCCCTGCTCCTTCGCCATTTGCAGCGCGACTTTCGTGTCGACGATCCCGAGGTCCTCTCCGTTCACGCCAGTCAGGCTGACTTCCGCCGCTTTTATTTTTTCATTCAAAATCATCGCGTTGTCACCTTGTCCTTTCCTGTTTCGGAATGGTTAGTTTCTACAACCGCTACTTTCTCTCCTTCCTTCGGAGACAACATTCTTTTACTCCCTCATGACGAACGTGCTTCGTTTTTGTATAATAGATCAGTATTGACTGTGGATTGAGAATCATTTACATTAATTTTTAGTTAGCCAGCTAACAAAACGGGGGTACTTTGGTGGAATTTGATTATTCTACTGCTTTGACACATGCGATGGGCCATGTTATGAAGCTTCATAAGAAAAACGTTGAATATCTCATTCAAAACTACGACGTCTACCCAGGGCAGCCGATTCTCCTGATGCGTCTCGCCAAAACAGACGGCTTGATGCAAAAGGAGCTGGCCCGACGTATCCAGGTAAAACCCGCAACGCTTACGGTCATGATTAATCGCATGGAAAAATGCGGGCTGGTTGAACGGCGCGCCGACGAGCGCGACCAGCGCATCTCCCGGGTTTTCCTCACCGACAAAGGGCGGCTGGCGACAAAAGCCGTCAAGGAAGCGCTGCGCATTCTCGAACTGAAATGCTTCGAGTGCTTTACAGACGAAGAAAAAATCGTCTTGCAAGGCATGTTGGAAAGAATGCACAACAACCTGCAAACCTTTTACCTGGAAAATACGGAGCCATCTGCTGAACCAAACGAGTAGCCAGGCGTTGTCGCTCTCCCCATTCCACAAGAGAAAGGTTTGAACATTGCTTTGAACCATGTAGCCAAAGAACTGGATTCCTCGTCGCTTGCCGGCAGCAAGTCGCGCCGTTTGTGGATCGCGACCATTTTAGGCTCCCTCTCGGCATTCGGCCCGCTGTCGCTGGACATGTACTTGCCGGCTTTGCCGCTGCTCGCAGATGACCTGCATACGAGCACCTCACTGGCCCAGCTCAGCCTCACCGCTTGCCTGATCGGGCTTTCGGTCGGCCAGCTTTTTGCCGGACCGATCAGCGACGTGCGCGGGCGGAGAATGCCGCTTTTGATCGGACTGATTTTGTATGCCTTGTCTTCTTTTTTATGTGCGGTTGCGCCTTCGATTTACACGTTTGTCTTTCTTCGTTTTGTTCAGGGGCTGGCCGGCTCGGCGGGGATTGTCATCGCCCGCGCGACTGTTCGCGACCTGTATTCCGGGACCGAGCTGACCAAATTTTTTGCCCTGCTAATGCTCATCAACGGGATCGCGCCGATTGCCGCGCCGATTGTCGGCGGTCAACTGCTGGAATTTACTACCTGGCACGGCGTCTTTGTCGCGCTCGGGCTGATCGGTGCCATCATGCTGCTTGTCGTCGTGCTTGGCCTGCCTGAGACGTTGCCCGTCCATCGCCGCTCCAAAGCCGGGATTGGCAACACGCTGAAAACGTTTGGCGGACTGCTGAAAGACCGGGTATTCATGGGCTACGCCTTGTCGCAAGGCTTGGTCACAGCCGCGATGTTCGCCTACATTGCAGGCTCGCCGTTTGTCTTCCAGAAAATTTTTGGCGTCTCTCCGCAAGGCTTCAGCATGATTTTCGCCATGAACGGGCTCGGAATTATTATTGCCAGTCAAATTACCGGAAGGCTCGCAGGAAAAGTCAAGGAAACGAAACTGTTCGTCACCGGCATCTCGCTGGCCGCAGTCGGCGGTGTCGCCCTGCTCGCTATGATCTTGCTCCAGGCCGGGCTGGTCGCTGTCCTCGTTCCGCTGTTCTTCGTCGTATCGAGCGTCGGGATCGTCGGTGCGACAGGCTTTTCGCTGGCGATGCAAAACCAGAGCAAGGCCGCAGGCAGCGCTTCTGCCCTGCAAGGTCTGCTCTCCTTCATCAGCGGCGGAATCGTCGCGCCGTTGGTCGGGATTGGCGGAGAAGGCACAGCCGTTCCGATGGGGATCGTCATCGCGCTCGCTACACTCGGCGCCATCCTCTGCTACCTCCTGATGATTCGCAGGAAGACGGCGGCATAAAAAGCTTTTCCTGCCAGACGAGGACGCTTTGCCAGTCCTCGGTTTTTTAACCCCCTATTTACGAACAAACGTTCTTTATAGTACAATCTGGATATGGAAAAGCCGCTGCTTTTGCTCCCTCCATAAACAAGCCCATATCCCAAGGAGATGATTCCTCAATGACTTTGCGTTTGATCCCTTATCTCGTCCTGAACGGAACAGCAAGTGAAGCAATCGCCTTTTACGAACAAGCACTGGGTGCCGAAGTGCTGTACAAGCAGACCTTTGGCGAAATGCCGGAAAACCCTGAGTACCCTTTGCCTGCGGAAGCGAAAAATCTCGTGGGACATGCCACCCTCAAAATTGGCGAGAGCCATCTGATGCTTTCCGATACGTTCCCAGGACAGCCTCACCAAGTAGGCGATCAGGTGACCATTTGCATTTCCATAGGGGACAAAGCTGATGCGGAGCGCATCTTCGCCACACTCCAAGAGGACGGGCAAGTACATATGCCTCTGCAAGAGACATTTTTCAGCCCTGCCTATGGCAGTGTGCGCGACAAGTTCGGTATCACCTTCCAGATTTTTACTGAAGACAAGCAATAACTGCTCCTTAGCTTGTAGATTGTAAAGGGCCAGACCAGAGGGCCAGTCGAAACGCGCGAAAACGTGTGTAGACTGGCCCTCGTTTATTTTGGCGAGCAATCTCGGTTAGCTACGGAGGCACCGCGCCCCTGCTGCTACTGCTTTTTCTTCTGGTGATATCCGCGTTCTCCGTACGGCTGAAGCTTGTCGAGCCATTTTTGCTCCATTTTCTCTAGCTCCTCCTTTTCGTCAAAGTATCCCTCTTCCTTCTTCTTCAAAACCTCCAGCACTTCGCAGACGAACGCCTCTTCTCCGTACTCGTCCCACTCGCTTTGAAGCTGTTTGTTCATATGGGAACCGAGTTTAAGCGTGAACAGCTTTCCGTTCATCGTTTTCAGATTGCGGGTGCTGCAAATCCACACTTTGTGATTTCGGGTGTTTTTAATTTGATACACCCCTGCCTCTGTCTTCGCTTCTTTAAACGTCTGTTTCAGTTCATCTTTTCGCTTCATAGTTTCTCCTCTCTTTTCACGCCGCTACACCCGTAGCCTGTATTCGGCTTCCTGTGCGATTTTCGAAAATAAGCTTCGCCTGGCTTCCGTCTCGACAAAGGAGACGGTCCAGGAAACCGGTCAGAAAAAAACAAACATTTTACGGTTTGGTTTTTATAATAATAAACATAAAATCAAAATGTTTGTCAATCCTAACGAAAAACTGTTGCTTTGCGATGAAATCTCCGCTACACTTTGCAGTAATTTCGAAAAGGAAAGAGGGAAAGAAAATGAAACTACCAACTACTTCACAACACAAGCCTGTCGTCGTGTCAGAAAACTACGATCGGGTTGACGGCCGTTCTGCCAGAAATACGGATGTCAAAGCGCTTTCGCTTGGCTTGGCTGCGAAAAACGACACCGGCAAAGCCGCCATCGCTGCCAAAGCATGGAAATCCACAGGCGAAGCCTGGTCGACGGAATCGGAGGAACTCCCGCTCCATCGCATTCTCGATCTGTCGCTGCTCGTTTGCCGCACGTTGAACCATTTTCGCGAGGCATACAGATACGAGCATTTTTACGACCCGCAAAAGCCCGTTATCGACAGGATTGCTCTGCAAGGCGATGCGTTGAACGTGGCGATCTGCACGGACAATGACACGCTTCATGACGATATCAAGCAATTCAGCCGCGTGTTGAGCGAAGACGATGAACTGATAGGCGAACGTCTGCGCGCATTAGCGAGACTATTAAAAGATATGGGGTATTGACATTGTTCAGGAATCCTTATGTACGAACGATTATCCTTTCCCGCGTGCTGTTGCAGTTGGGCATCTGGGTCCGGAATTTTGCCGTTCTGCTGTTCGTAAGCGAATGGACGAACAACAATCCTGTTTACGTATCGCTGATCTCGGTCGCAGAGTTCGCTCCGATCTTTTTGTTTGGGCTGATTGGCGGAACTTTTGCCGATCGCTGGCAGCCAAAGCGGACGATGGTCTGGAGCGATCTACTGTCTGCCCTGTCCGTGGGTGCGGTGCTGCTCGTGCTGATGAACGACGGGTGGATTGCTCGTCCGCAACACGGAAGGCGCCTTGATCGGCCGCGTATCGGGCACGATCACGCCTGTTTTCATGGGGATGATGGTCATCGGTATGTCCGTGTCCGGCTATCTCAAAGAGATGTTCTCCCTTGGCGCGGTCTATGCCGCAAGCGGAGGATTCATTTTCGTCGGTGCGGCTCTGCTGCTCCCCCTCGTCGTGGAGAAGAAGCGCAGGGGCGAGAATCGCACCACATAACTACGATTCGGAGGAAAAGAAAATGACGGAAAAACAGTCTCTATCATTTGTCACCGGACAGACAGTTGACGGATAATGAAGCATTTGTTGAAGCTTGCGGCGGAAAAAACCGTGGGGGAAAATGTCGAGTACCGCTTTTACCCTTCCGAAATCGTCAGGGCCTATCAAAAGGGATATTTATTGGAAATTCAGGAACCGAACGTTATTCGTGACGCTGCGGTGTTAATGACGTTAAACTCTGCCCTGGAACTGGATGGCAGCCCGGTTTTCATGACGAGAAGATGCTGGCCGTATTGGCGGATGTGATTCTGCTTTTGGACAAAACCGCACGGGCTAACGCGATCAAAGGCGTGGCGGGAATGCGCTCCTTCTTCTACTGGGCAGATGCCATCGCCAGCGGAGCTTCCGCAAAACAATCGCTTTACCACAAGATCATTTACAAAATAACGACCGACTCGGAAGAAATTCGGCTTCTGGAAGAAGCACTTATCCAGCAAGGATTATCCGCCAGCCTAGAAGCAGTCTCTCTGGAGCTAAAAAAAACGAGAATCTCCGGATGCTATCGAAATCAAGACTTCGGGAGAAATAGACGACACGGCTTTTGACATGGACAACGGCTTGGCTGAAAAAGGAATCGCCCTGAAAAAATTAGCCGACAGCGACGACAACGGCTCTTCCTATATGGCAGATGATTTTGCCCATACAAAAACCTCCACTTCGGGAGCTCCCCGCTATCATCAGGCCAATCCAGCGCCTTTGCAGGAGGATGAAAAACAAAAGGAACGCGACTTCCGTAAAAAGCTGAATCAAGCGGCAAGAGAAGTCATTGCTGATTCCATCCATAAAAAAGTAAAGCTGATTGTGCACCGTCCGGACTACGATCAGGAGGACCAACAGGAATACGTCCGTAAGAACTGATGCCGATCGTGCAACAGCTTGCCAGAAAAACATTGCCCTACCTGGAGCATGAGCTGGCTTCCGACTTTTCGCGGAATCGTTACTATGGCAGCAAGTTTCAGGCAGACAGCGTCGCTTACAGGGATTACAAATATTTTGCCAAAAAGCGCCCGCCCGCTGAATCCCCTTCGCTGGTAGTGGGCCTACGGGTAGACGAATCCGCCTCCATGTCTGCCTTCGGGCGATTGGAAGCAGCCAAGCGGGCCGTCATCGCGGTGTATGAATTTTGCCAGCTCTGCCAGATTCCTGTTTTGATCTTTGGCGATACCGCGGATGTTTCCCGCTTGGAGCAAATGTCCATCTTCGCCTATGTAGACCTGGACAAACCGGACGCGAGCGACCGTTTCCGACTGATGCAAATTCGCGCCAGAAGCAATAATCGCGATGGAATGGCTCTGCGAATTATGGCGGAACGGCTGGCCGCTTGCCGACAGCAGACCAAGCTGCTCATCAGCATCAGCGACGGGCAGCCGAAAGCGATGGACGACTATACCGGAAGCTATGCCGTTGCCGACATGAAGCAAACGATCCAGGAATACGAACGGAAAGGAATTGCCTTTCTTGCCGCCGCAATCGGCCAGGACAAGGAGGTGATTAGCGGCATCTACGGCAAGGAACGTTTTTTGGATATGACCAACCTTCACGAGTTCCCTGCCAAGCTTGTGCGGATGATCGCCCGCTATCTGTAGCTTTTCATAAACAGGTTTGCCGCAAAGGCTTTCCGTGCAGACGCTGAAAGCCTTTTGTGGCGCCTTTTCCTTTTGGTTTCTAAAAGAAAAAACCAGGACTTCAAGAGTCCTGGCTGGTGGGCAGAGCGTTTTGCGATTTATTGCTGGTTGTTTTCCGAAGACATGAGCGATACAGGGCGTTGCGGAGTGAAAGTGGAGATCGCATGCTTGTATACTAATTGTTGCTTGCCTTCGCTATCAATCACAATCGTGAAATTATCGAACGCTTTAATATACCCGCGCAATTGAAATCCGTTCACAAGGTAAATGGTAACCGCGATGTTTTCTTTCCGCAAATGATTCAAGAACGTATCTTGAATGTTGATCGTCTGTTTCATGTACACTACCCCCTAAAAGGACTTGTATGTTATATATTCGGCAATTGTTGAAACTTTCCTGCCAATATCTGCTTGATAGTTTCCACGGACTTCGCTTGACCAGCCGGATCGGTCATGTCAAACCACTGCACTTCCGGGATGCGGCGGAACCAGGACAACTGCCGTTTGGCAAAATGCCGCGTCCGCTGCTGGATGTCGTTGATCGCCTTTTCCAGCGTAATTTCGCCGTACAGGTAAGGGATCAACTCCTTGTACCCCAGCCCTTGCATCGACACCATGGAAGCGTCGTAGCCTTTGTCCAAAAGCCCGCGCACTTCCTCGACCAGCCCCGCTTCGATCATCAGTTCGACGCGGCGATTGATCCGTTCGTACAGCACGGCACGCTCCATCGTGAGTCCGATCATGACGAGATCGTACGGAGAGTGCTGCGCCCGCAGTTGAAAGTCCGACATTTTGTAGCCCGTGCTTTCGTATATTTCCAAGGCGCGAATTACCCGTTTTACATCGTTCGGGTGCAAGCGCTGTGCTGTAATCGGGTCAACGTCAGCGAGCCTTGCGTGCAGCGCTTCCACGCCTTCCGCATCTGCCAGACGCTGCAGCCGTTCGCGCAGCTCCGGATCTTGGGCGGCTTGCGAAAATTGAAACCGATGGGTAACCGATTCTATGTAGAGACCCGTACCGCCTACGATAAAAGGAAGGCGTTCCCGTTGGTTGATCTCCGTAATCAGCCGGGTGGCGCTTTCCTGGAACAAGGCGACAGAATATTCTTCGTCCGGATTTTTGATATCAATGAGATGATGCGGCACCAGCGCCAGCTCGGCAGGCTCTGCCTTGGCCGTCCCGATGTCCATGCCGCGGTAGACTTGCATGGAATCCCCGGAAATGATCTCGCCGTTGAACTGCTGGGCCAAATCCAGACTCAGTTGGGTCTTGCCGACTGCTGTCGGGCCGATGATGACGACTAGCTTTTCTCTCTGCTGCAAGGTCACTCCCCTCCACCTGTCTCTTTGTAGCTGTACACGACCTGTTGGCCGCGGGAGCGAAATGGAACGAAGCCAAAACGCTCGTAGATTTTGCCTGTTTTTCCTTCCTTCATAACCACGCGTCTTCTCGCTACGCGGAGCGCTTCTGAAATGGCCTGCTCCGTCAGTGGTTGCGGGTTGGCAAACTCGCGCACTCCTGCGATTCCTTGCGAGCTGTGAACCGTCATTTCAAACATGGGATCGAAGTAAACGACGTCGAAAGAGCGGCTCGGCAATCCCTGCAAGACTTCCAGATGGTTTTCGCACCGCACTTCAATACGACGCATGGCTCTCTCCAGTTGTTCCGAGTCAGACGCCCAGTGCTTGAGTCCATCTTCGACCATGATAGCAAGCACTCGTTCAGATTCGATGCCGACCACTTTCCCCTCTGCTCCTGTCGCATGGGAAAACACAATCGCATCCGCCCCTAGTCCGAGCGTGGCATCCAACACTTCATCCCCTGGTTGAATTTGGCAAGCAACAAGCATAGTATCAGTATCGCCGCGCATCAGCCGCTTTATACGAAAAGCCGCAGTGTTCGGGTGAAAAAAGAACGGCTTTTTCCCCGGCACCTCCAGGCGCGCTCCTTGCGCAGAGACGACCAATACTTCGTCGTCGCCATGCCGTTTTCGTAGCTGGCTGAGGGAAAAGTCACCGCGTCTCACTACAGGTACGCCAAACGCATCGGCCAATGCCAGCGCATGGCGCAAGGTGTCCTCAGCAGGCTCAAGTCCCGTCGTTACGATCACGTATCCGCTTTCCTTTCCGTGTGTCTGCGTCCTGTTGGACGGAAACTCTTTTATTGTAAGCAGGATTAATTTGGCGGTCAAATAGAATCTGTGCCAAACTTATGTCCGATCACCTGCTATCATATCACGTTTTCTTCCGCCAGTTACGGGCTTGTGAATTTTTTTACAAGGAGAAAACAAAGCGGTCTGCCGACAAGCCATAACAAAACCTTTATCGCGGCCATCTCAAGGATGAGCGAACGCGTTTTAGCGGAAGGTTATTCTTGCTGAATCGGGTTGTTTGTTCTTGCCGTTTATGCTTTCCGATTCAGTCAGAAAGACCCCCTAGAGCATCTAAGGGGGGCGTCTGCTTCGCGTCTGTGCGCTTGCCTACATGACGCGCTTGAACATTTTCTCCAGATCGTAGCCGCTGAAGTGAATGACGATCGGTCTGCCGTGCGGGCATGTAAAAGGACTGCTCGTCTCGCGCAGTTGGTTCAGCAGGCTTTCCATCTCTGCGTGCGTCAAATAGCGGTTGGCTTTGATCGAAGCTTTGCACGACATCATGATCGCGGCTTTTTCCCGCATCTGGACGACACTAGCCTGTCCGTGCTCGCCTGCTTCCAGCACAAACTGGATCAGCTCCTCGATGACTTCCAGCTCGGCTCCTTCCGGGAACCAGTGCGGGTGCGCGCGCACGATAAACGTTCGCCCGCCGAAAGCTTCGACCTCCAGGCCAAACGACTGCAACAGCGGCAACCGTTTTTCCAGCCGCGCTGCCTCTGCTGCCGTCACCTCGACGGTATGCGGGAACAGCATCATTTGGCTCGCGACGCCTTCCTCGGCCAGCTTGGCCATGAAGTATTCATAAAAAATCCGCTCCTGCGCCGCGTGCTGATCGACCAAATACATCCCCGTATCGTTTTGCGCCACAATGTACGTTCCGTGCACCTGTCCGACCGGGTACATGACGGGAACAGCCGACGTAGTAGTTTCTTCGTTGGCTGGTGCTGCTGGAGTTGCCGCCTGGCCTTGCTGTTCGCTTGGCTCGTCAAGCCGGGTGACGTCAGCTTGGGCCCATGCTGCGCCCGTCGGCGGTTCCGCTGTCCCTGCCTGTGCGTTTATCGGCTGCGCGACTGGCTCCGTTTCCTCGGCTCGGTTGAGCGGCTGGAAGCGCTGAGACTGGAGCTGCGGCTGTTGCTGAACCGCTTCGGGCTGTGCGTGGGTTTCGGCTGCAGCTAGAGTCTGGGCATTCGTCCCAGTCCCAGCTTGAGCCTGGGCTTGGTCTAGGGCTTGGGCATAGTCTTGCTCGCGATATTGACCATGTTCGTTCCCTTCGCCGACACCCGCAGACGCGCTCCCCGTCGCTGCCGCAGCTTGTGTCCCCGTATGCCCTGCTGCCTCCCCGCCCCCAACACCAGTTTGCAAAGCTTGCTCTGGACGCGGATAGGGCGAAGCGGCCTCGTGTACCGTTTTCTTTTCCGTCTCCTGGAAAGACAGGCCGGCAGGAGAGAGAGGGTTTGCAGGACTTGCCGCGTTTGCCATGCCCGCTGGCTGCCCCGCCTGCGCCTTGTTGCTCTCCTGCTTCGCCATCCATTCCTGCAACCTCGGACTAGCCTCCAACAGCGAGCTTTTCTCAATGGCTGGCTTCGTAAATGTCAGGTCAAACTGCGGCTGCACGACTTGCGTGGAGATTTTCGCTTTTGGCTGGGTCGCCATCGGCCGTACGATCCCCAAGCCTTGGCGCAACGTCGTTTTCACCGACTGCTCGATCGCGCTGCACAGTTCGTCTTCCTTGCTGAAGCGCGCCTCCAGCTTGGCGGGATGCACGTTGACGTCCACCAGCGTCGGGTCCATTTCAATTTGCAGCGCGACGATCGGAAAGCGTCCAATCGGCAGCAGCGTGTGGTAGCCGCGCATGATCGCGTTGTTGAGCGAGTAGCTGCGAACGTAGCGGCCGTTCACCAGCGTCGATAAATAGGAACGGTTCGCCCGCGTCACCTCTGTCTTGGACAAAAAGCCGTCCCAGTGAAAATCGAGCGTCTCTCCCGAAATCGGCAGGAGCAGTTTGGCTACCTGCACGCCGTAGATGGCCGCCATGACGTGCAGCAGCTTGCCGTCGCCCGTCGTTTGCAAAAGCGTCTTGCCGTTGTGGGTCAACGTAAAAGAAATGCCGGGATGCGTCAGCGCCAGTCGGTTGACGTAGTCGGAAATGTGGCCGACCTCTGTGGCGATCGACTTCATGTACTTCAACCGGGCAGGTGTATTGAAAAACAGGCTGCGGACGCAAATCTCCGTCCCCTGCACCGCCGCCGCATCCGCCACCTCTCTGACCTCGCCGCCTTCCACCAGCAGCCGGGTGCCGATCTCGCGGCTCGAACGGTTGCTGGTCAGCTCCATCCGCGAGACAGCCGCGATACTCGGCAGCGCCTCGCCGCGAAAGCCGAGCGTGCGAATCCGGAACAAGTCCCGCGGGGTGCTGATTTTGCTCGTCGCATGCCGTTCCAAAGCGAGCAGGCAATCGTCCCGATCCATCCCGTGTCCGTTGTCGACGATGCGGATCAGCTCCAGGCCGCCTTCCTCCACATGAATCTCAATCGAGGTGGCGCTAGCGTCAATCGCGTTTTCCACCAGCTCCTTCACAACAGAAGCCGGACGCTCCACCACTTCGCCTGCCGCAATCATATTGGCGAGCTGCTCATCGAGCACTCGAATGTTTCCCATGAGCTCCTCCCCTCTGCCTATCGTCCTATCGTTTTTTCAGTTGCTGCTTCCATGCATACAGCTTCATCATTGCGTCCATCGGGGTCGTCGCGTTCAAATCCAGCTCGCGCAAATCGCGCAAAATCTCCTCTTCCTCCGGCGACAACAGCGATACGGGCTCCTCGCGCACGGCGGCAACCGGGGCCGACCATAGCGTTTCCAGCGACATTTGCATGTCGGCTGTCGCTTGGCTGCCCGCCTCCAAGCCCGCCAAAATGCTGCGGGCGCGCTCAATGACCCAGACAGGCATTTCCGCCAATTCCGCCACGTGGATGCCGTAGCTTTTATCTGCCCGGCCTTCCTCAATCTTGTGCAGGAACAAGAGCTTGCCGTCCCGCTCCTCGCAGCGGGCGTTCACATTGACGACGCCCTTCATCGTGTCAGCCAGCCCCGTCAGCTCGTGATAGTGCGTGGAAAACAGCGTCTTGGCTCCGATTCGCTGGCAAATATACTCGATGACCGCCTGCGCCAGTGCCATCCCGTCGTACGTGGACGTCCCGCGCCCGATCTCGTCGAGCAAGATCAAACTTTTGGCAGTCGCCTTTTGCAGCGCGTGCCTTGTTTCCAGCATTTCCACCATGAACGTACTGTGTCCGCCAACGAGGTCGTCGGCAGCGCCAATTCGCGTAAAAATCTGGTCCACAATCGACAGCTTCGCTTCTTTTGCAGGCACGAAGCAGCCGATTTGCGCCATGACGGTAATCAGTGCGATCTGGCGCATGTAGGTGCTTTTCCCCGCCATGTTCGGTCCGGTGATGAGCAGAACCTGACGACTGTCCTGGTTCATCCGCACGTCATTGGCTACGTACTTCTCCCGCTCCAGCACGGCTTCCACGACAGGGTGGCGTCCGTCGACGATGACGTATTCGCCGTCGTCTGCGAACTGTGGACGCACGAAGCCGCGCTCGTCACTGACCGTAGCAAACGCCTGGAGCACGTCTACAGAAGCGATTCGCTCGGCAAGGCTTTGCAAGCGCGGAATATGTCCGGCGATCTCGCTGCGCACAGCCGTGAACAACTGGTACTCCAGCTCGATCATCTTTTCTTCCGCTTCGAGGATGAGCGCCTCGCGTTCCTTCAGTTCGGGCGTGATGTAGCGCTCGGCATTGGCGAGCGTCTGCTTGCGCTCGTAGCGTCCCGCAGGCACGTTGGCGATGTTCGACTTCGACACTTCGATATAGTAGCCAAACACTTTGTTGAAACCGACTTTCAGCGAACGGATGCCTGTCGCTTCCCGCTCGCTCTGCTCGAGCTGGGCAATCCACGTCTTCCCGTCGCGGCTTGCGGAATGCAGCTTGTCCAAATACTCATCGTAGCCGGTGCGAATCATCCCGCCTTCGCGCACGGAGATCGGCGGATCGTCGACGAGCGCCGCCTGCAAAAAGCTGACCAGGTCCGCGCATTCATCCATGCCCTGGGCCAACTCCTGCAACACCGGGGCATTCGTCTGGCTCAAGTGCCGTTTCAGCTCCGGCACTGCTTCCAGCGACAAACGCAACTGGATCAGGTCGCGGGCATTGGCGTTTCCGTACGAGATGCGGCCAGCCAGCCGCTCCAGGTCGTACACGTTGTCCAGGCAAGTCCGCAGATCGGAGCGCAGCAGCAAATCGCTCTTGAGCGCTTCGACGGCATCCAGGCGGGCATCCAGCTCTGCACGTCCGAGCAGCGGCCGCTCGATCCATCTGCGCAACAGCCGTCCGCCCATGGCGGTTTGCGTCCGATCCAACAGCCACAGCAAGGAGCCTTTTTTCGTCTTGTCGCGGATCGTCTCCGTCAGTTCCAGGTTTCGTCTGGAAAAGCCGTCCATTTGCAAATATTGCTTGCTGTCGTAACGTTTCAACAGCCGCATATGCGCGAGACTGCGCTTTTGCGTCGTCCCGATGTAGTAGAGCAGCGCATTGACGGCTGCGCGCATAGCGACGTCCAGCTCTTTTCCCGCTTCCGGGTACTGGCTGTCCACCGCAAACGCATCCAGTTGCTGGCTTTCCACGACCGTTGACGGCAAAGACGTTTTCGGCAAGGAATCAAAGCCGAAGAACACCAGTTCTTTCGGACGGTATTGCAATGCCTCATCGAGCGCGGCCTCCGTCTGTCCGAGCAGGGAGGTGACGTACATTTCCCCTGTACTCATGTCGCAGGCTGCGATCCCTATGCGGCCGTCGAGGGCTGCCAAGGCCGCCATGTAGTTGTTTTCCTTGTCCGTGAGCCATTTGCCCTCCATCATCGTGCCGGGCGTAATGACGCGGGTCACTTCGCGGCGAACGACCCCTTTTGCTTCTTTCGGGTCTTCCACCTGCTCGCACACCGCTACTTTGTGTCCTTTTTTCAACAGCTCGGCGATGTAGCCATCTGCCGAATGGTGCGGGACGCCGCACATCGGGATGCGTTCATCCCCGCCACCGTCGCGTCCTGTGAGCGTAATCTCCAGCTCGCGGGACGCGAGGATAGCATCGTCAAAAAACAGTTCGTAAAAGTCGCCTAAGCGGAAAAATAAGAAAGTATCCGGGTACTCTTTTTTGATAGCCAGATACTGCTGAATCATCGGGGTATATTGCGCCATTTTTTTCTTCTCCTAGCCTTCCAATCTCGACGCTATTATACCATGATCGCGCCACGATGTTGATGTTCGATTCCAGTTGAAAAATTCAATGCAAGTTCCACGCGCTCTTCAGATCCAAGTCAGAGAGCCACACGTCCCCGCGCAACAGGCAGGAAAAATACGCTTCCAGATGAACCCGCGAAAGCGAATAGCCCGGCAGTTCCCGCAACTCGTTGCGCACCTGTCTGACGTACGGTTCCAGCGTTTCCTTGTCCCCGCGGTAGTACGCTTTGACCAGCGGCAACTGCAAATGCGGTGTCGCTTTCAGTTGAGCGTGGCTCGTGATGACCAGTCTGGCTAAATGCAATATTCCCCGCGCCACGACCGGATGCACGAGCCAACTGGGCAATGTCCGATACTCGAAACCGTACGCCTTTTCCCGCACGTCGCCCAAAAAGCCGTAGCGTTGCCGTCGCAGCACGCAGCCGACGTCCTCGATCAGCACGAGCGGCAACGCGAGATAGGCGTCCAGCTTCCGCCGCAAGGAAAAAGTAGGCGACACTCCGCTAAAGTGAATGTGCCCGCCAATCGGATAGCCAGGAAACGGCATCCCGCCCGCCAGCCACTCGATCTCTTTGTTGGCGATTTTTTTCATGGCGAAAATCAATGCTTCATAAATATGAAGAAACAGCTCATCGGGGTCTTCCGACGGGGCAGGGCGAAGCTCGGCTACCGGATGCTGATGCAGCGCCAGGTCTTCCCGGTAGCGTGTCGTATCGCAGCCGACCGTCCCGTTAATTTTCAAAAAATCAGAGGCGAGCGCCATTTCCCCCGTTGCCCTGCGCAACGAAAACTCCGGGTCGGCGCCCAGTTTGTTCAGCTCCTGCGGCTGCTTGCGCATGCGCTCCTGCCACCAGTCGCGCGCACGCTGCATGTAGCGATCCGCCTTCTCTGCCGGCCAATCCGGCGCCACGGAAACCACCTTCGCCCGGTGAGCAGATGCCGCTATGATCGTGACTTGCCCCGCTTCCGCTCCGACAGCATACAAGCTGCGGACAGCCAGCGCTTTGACCATCTGCACCTCCGGATCGGTGGACGGAAACGGAATCGGCTCGTAGTCAGGCTCCTCCAGACGATGCAACAGCCATTGCGGATGCTCCATGCTCCGCACCACGTCCAGCACCAGGTCCTGATAGAGACAAAGCTTGTAGGTTCGCCATCCGGGAGGCGCTGTTCGTCCCGTAGCCACAGGCAGCCCGCTCAGCTTCAGCAACCAGCGTCCGACCTCGGGGCGGTGCAAAAAAGCGACCGCTTCTTTGGCGTTGGCTGTCATTGGCTGCGATGCGGCGCTCTCCTGCAACCCTTCTCGTATCATGCTCTCCACACTCCCATGCTGTATTCTTCGATATCTTATGTTTGCGCCCAGGGAAGAGTGAGAGCGTAGACGCTTGCCGGTTTTTCGCCGCGAAAAAAAGAAAAAAGAGGAGATGAGTCTCTCCTCTTTAGTCAAGCTCGTCGAGCATGGTGGCTGAATCAAAGTCGTCAAATTCGTCGCTGTTTTCTTCATAGTCACCAATCATGTGGAAGTCTTTGTCATCGCAGTTGTTGCAGACGACTACGCAGACTTTGGTTTCTCCGATGATTTCTACGGCAAATTCGCTTTCAACCCTGACTGTGATGGTGCCTCCAGCACTCAACTCGGCTTTTACGCACTTCGGCTGTTCCACGGCGCGAGCGACAATTTCCAGATCGCCTCTGCAGTTTTTGTCGAAGAACGTAAGCGGAACGAGTACGGAGAACTTGACAGTTTCCCGCTTGACTTCGGTTTGCGTGTTATTTGCAAACGAGAACCACAGGTTGACGTCATACGTACCAGATACTTCAACCGCGTCTCCGACTTTCTCTGCCTGGAAGTTCGTGTTTATAATCCAGCATCCGAGGATCGTCGAAGGAGTTTGCGATGGTATGATGGTGTGGGTGGTAGTAGAGAATTTATGGCCTTTACCGCAGACAGCTTTCGCGATGAGTTCCCGGCACTGTAGATCTTTGTCTGTACCCGACATTTCGTTACCTCCTCCATACAACGTTTCTGTACATTTGTATGCAGGGCATTCGGCTAGGGTGCAAACACCCACCTGAAATTGGGTATCTTGTTTGGAAAACTCCATCGCGTCAGCGTCTTTCGCGTCTGCCGCCTGCCTTACGAGCAGCAGCCGCCGCTATGTTTCTTTTCCGGCCCGCCGCCGGTTTCGCCTGTCAGCGGATTTCCGCCTGTATCCAAAATAATACGCTCGGATACGGTGTTCGTGATGACATTCGTCACCATTTGCAAAAGATCGTTCACATCCACCTGGGATTGCTTGAACTCCGTTACGATCGGAATCGAGTCCAGCTCCTCGTGCAGCTTGTTGTACTCTTCTTCGACTTTTTTCACCAGTTCCGGCTTATTGATGGATTCAAACATGACCATCTGCTTTTGCTTTTGCTTCAATTTATCAATCAAGTCTTGGACGCGCTCATTGTGCTTGATTTGCAGTTCCGCGCGTTTGAAAAAATCGACTTCATTGGTGCGCGAAATCATCGCAGCCAGCTCGCGCGCTTTGTCCAGAATCTCTTTTTGTGTGTACAAGTTTGTTTGTTCCATATTCTACACCTCGACTTTGGTAACGAGTTCGCCGTGAAGCGTCCACGTTTTGGCATCTGTAATTTTGACGTGGACATACTCGCCGATCAACGACTTGTCTGCGGTAAAGTGAACGAGCTTGTTCGTCCGCGTGCGTCCTGCGAGTACATCCGGGTTGTTTTTCGATTCGCCCTCGATCAGCACTTCCAGCACCTGATCTTGCAGCTTTTTGTTTTGCTCCAGACCGATGCGGGCCAGCACTTCATTCAAGCGGTAGAGGCGCGCTTTTTTCACTTCCATCGGCACGTTGTCTTCCATGACGGCGGCCGGCGTCCCTTCCCGTGGGGAATAAATGAAAGTATACGCCGAGTCGTACCGGACCTCTTCGACCAGGGAAATCGTCTCTTCAAACTGCTCGTCGGTTTCGCCCGGGAAGCCGACAATAATATCTGTAGAAAGAGAGACATTCGGAATCGCGGCCTTGATCTTGCGCACCAGCTCCAGATAGTGCTCCCGCGTGTATTTGCGGGCCATGCGCTTCAAAATTTCCGTGGAGCCGGACTGAACGGGCAAATGGATTTGCTCCACCAGGTTGCCGCCTTTTGCCAGCACCTCAATCAGATGATCGTCGAAGTCGCGCGGATGGCTCGTCGTAAAGCGAATGCGCGGAATGTCGATTTTGCGGATCTCGTCCAACAGATCGCCAAAGCCGTACTCGATGTCGTCAAAGTCTTTTCCGTACGCGTTGACGTTTTGACCGAGCAGCATGATTTCCTTGAAGCCTTGGCGGGCGAGATCGCGCACCTCGGCGATGACGTCTTCCGGACGGCGGCTCCGCTCTTTGCCGCGCGTATAGGGCACGATGCAATACGTACAGAACTTGTCGCAGCCGTACATGATGTTGACCCATGCCTTGGTGTTGCCTTCGCGCAGCTTCGGCATGTTCTCGACGATGTCGCCTTCCTTGGACCAGACCTCGATCACCATTTCCTTGCTGAACATCGCATCGCGCATCAACTGCGGCAGGCGGTGAATGTTGTGCGTACCAAAAATCAGGTCCACCTGCTGGTAGCTTTTCAAAATTTTGTTGACGACCTTCTCCTCCTGCGACATACAGCCGCAGACGCCAAGAATCAGGTTCGGGTTGTTGTTTTTCAGCCGCTTCATGTGGCCGAGTTCGCCAAACACTTTGTCCTCCGCATTTTCACGGATCGCACAAGTGTTGAACAAAATGACATCGGCCGCTTCTACCTCGTCTGTCGAGGTGTAGCCCATCTGCTGCAAAATGCCTGCGATCGTCTCGGAGTCGTGCTCATTCATCTGGCAGCCGTACGTGCGGACGTGATAACGCTTACCTTTTCCGATCTCGCGCATGTCTTCCGGAATCGCGAAATCGTAGTGCACCTGCACTTCTTCTTTTCCCCGCTTTTTCGCATCCTTCAAGGATGGCGGCTGAAAGTATTTCGCATAGTCCGCCGTTGTTTTCGGAGACTTGGCGGATTTTAAGTCCGGAGTCGCCACTTTCGATTCCGTCATCATGTATCACCTCAGCTAGTAATTTCGTTTAATGAGTCACCAATAAATAATTATAGCATTTTGGAGGATACAAAAGCTAATGCATAATGAGGCAAAAAATGTACGAAACGGCCATGACTGCACGATTTTCTCGCGGCTGCCAGACCGGGACGGATCGGCTTTCGCCATGCCCTGCACGAAAAGCTGACCGCCGTGCCGAAGCCGGGATAGCGGGATAGCGAAACGGCTGCCTGTCGGACCGCGAAAAATCGTCGCGGCTGTCAGCATGCCCTCGTCCCTTTTGCCTGCGCTCTCCCCGCCTTTTTCCCCATTTACGCGCGACTGGCTCCCTTACGTTTTTGCAGACAACCTCCGTCTTTTTTCCTATTTTGCCCTTTTCGCCTTGTCCTGTGCAACATTCCAAACCCAGACGTCGTCGTAAGAAGCAGCTACCAAAACCACGAGCCATATTGAGGAGGTCAGCATGAAACGAGCATTCGCCTTATTTTTATCGGTGTTGATGTTCCTGACTGCCATCCCTTTTGTCAGTGCCGCTTCGACTCCGTCGTTCTCAGACGTTCCGCGTAGCCATTGGGCCTACAAGGAAATTACAGAAATGGCTGAAAAAGGGATCATCAAAGGATACGACAACCGCACATTCCGTCCGAACAACCAGGTGACCCGCGCAGAGTTTGCCAAAATCATGATTGCGGCAGCCGATGTGGACATCCAGAAAAGCTCTGTCACCCAGACGTTCAAAGATGTTCCGCGCTCCCACTGGGCATTTTATTACGTCGAATACGCCAAGCCGTACCTGACTGGCTACAAATCCGGCTCGACCTACACGTACAAACCGGATCAGCCTGCAGTCCGCGAAGATATTGCGATCGCACTCGTTCGCCTGCTTGGCTACGACAAAAAACACAAAGCCGATCTCGATCAGCTCAAAAAGTTCCGCGACCAAGGCGAAATTTCGCCAGCTCTGCGTCCGTACATCGCCATCGCGCTGCAAACGGACCTGATGAAAGGCTACAACAACTATTTCCGTCCGCAGGACCCGATCACCCGTGCGGAAGCTGCTTCCTTGCTGTACCGCGCCATTCTGGAGCGCAAAGATGACGAGACAAAAGTCGTCTTCCCGAATCCGGAACCGCCAAAGCCTGAGCCAATCAGCATCAGCGACGCTTTTTCCGCCGCTGACCTGAAAAACTGGGATACGAAAAAGGCTACAGGTAGCTGGGGCGTCCTTAACAAGCAAGTAACGGCTGTCTCCATTGACGATGATGTCGATCATTACTTCCTGCCGCTCATCTGGAACGAGTCGGCCAAACCGGAAAATTACGAGTTGAGCGTCGATGTCAACGTCTCCGGTACAGACGGCCTCGCAGGTCTGTACTTCAACGGCAAAGACGGCAAAGCCAATGTCGTCTTCGTGCAAAAAGACCGCGTCGTTCTCGGCAAGGTTACCGATGTTGAAAAAGACGACATCGAAATCATCGCATCCGGCTCCTACAAGCTGAAAGCGAGCAACAAACTGAAGGTAGCTGTCAAAGGCAACACCGTTTCGATCTACGTCAACGATCAATATTTGTTCGGCCAGCAACAGGTCAAGCAGGAAGGAACGAAGCTCGGCCTGTACATCCAGGAGGACGCAACCAAAGAAGCGCCTCGCAAAATGACCTATCTGGACAATTTCAGCCTGAAAGAAGTCAAATAATGTTCCTACACCCGGCGCGCACGAGCTTGCATGTCGGGTGTTTTTTTCTCCGCACTCGCCTGCAAGCTTTTCCCATCCAGAAAAAAGGCAGGCAAAAACCTAGAAATGTACGCAGTTCAGTTGTATAATGGTAGCTACTCTTGTCCTGTGAAGGAGCCTTTTTTATGTCATTTTCTGTCAATCAGCCTTTCCACTGGATGGATTCGGGCGTCTATCGGGGCCAACCGCTCGAACCTTTGGCTCGCGACGAAGCATTGGCAGCCGGTATGCAGGCCGAATCGGCCGTGCCGGTCATCCACCTGTGGGTGTACGATCAGGCCCTGTATTTGGGCCGCAGAGACGCGAGGCTGCCCCATTTGGAAGAGGCTTTGCGCCAGTTTGGCCAGGATGGCTTCGGATGTGTGCTGCGTTCGTCCGGCGGCGCCTGTGTCCCGCTGGATGCCGGTGTTCTCAATGTCGCCTGGCTTTTGCCAGACACGACGATTTCGATTGATTCGTTTTTTTCCTTTGTGGCCGAAATGCTGCGGGTCGGACTTCGCGATTATGGCGTGCTGGAGTTTGGAGAAGTTGTCGGCTCCTACTGTGCCGGAGAGTACGATTTTTCGCTGCACGGCAAAAAAATCGGGGGCATGGCGCAGCGTCGTACCCGCTACGGGTCCATTTTGCAGATTTGCATTAATATAGAGGAAAGGCCGCGCGGGGAGTGGATGGAGCGCTTTTACGCGATCGCCGGGCTTGACGAGATGGAAGCCCACAAGCCGATCCCGACCATCGTTGGCTCGACAGTCGGAAGCATTGCTGGGCTGACGGGACAGCCTACGACGGTCGACGACGTAAAGGCGCGGCTGTTCGCTGCGATTCGCTCCCAGTGGCCCGCACTCCCCGTTCCTTTTTCTGTACAGGATGAGTTGCTGGCGGAGTCAGAGCACCATCTGGCTAACCGTTTGCAGCTTTTCTCCTTTACCGCAAAAGAACTGGCTACACCGCAATGGCGTTTGCCCAAGTAAATGGTTCCATCTGTTTGACAGGTGGTGCAGCCGGTGAGACTTTGGGAGGATTTATGAATAGCGATCGAAAGGGGACGTTTCAGGATCTGAATGCCCTTTTTGTTTTTGGAGCACTGACCGTACTTGCGATTCACATTCTCGGTTTTTTCATTGAAAATCAACAGGACTACCCGTGGAACGGCGAAGTGGAGGCCGTCCTGCTCATCTTGCTGCGCTTTGGGCGCTCCCTGTTTATTTTTGCCACGGGGCTGCTGCTGTTTTACTGGTACCAAAAGCGGGAGTTGGACTGGGCTGCCTTCTGGAAAAAGCGCTGGCGCACCATCGTTTTGCCCTACGTCATCTGGACCGCGATCTTTACCGGATTCAAGCTGCAAACCGTCGATCCTGTCGTTTTGGCGGCGCCGTTTTTCGAAAGCCTGTTTACGGGCAGCGCGTTTTACCATCTGTACTACATTCCGCTCTACCTGCAGTTGAATTTGCTGTTTTGCCTGTTCAAACCGTGGTTTGAGCGATTGTTAAGCTTTCGCGTCCTGGTGGTGCTGTTCGTCGGACAGATCAGCCTGTACGTCCTGTACAAGTACTTGTTTATCAACCCGCTCTGGGAAATCGACTGGACGGCGTCTCCTGTTTTTGCCTTCGTCGAACACACCTATGTAGCCGGGCAAAACTACGTGCATATGTACATCTTTACGTTTGCTCTCGGGGCGTATGCCGGCTTGAACCTGGAAAAATGGCGCGCGTGGACCTGGCGTTTGCAAGTGCCAGCCTGTATCGTGACGCTGGCGACCGCTGCCTGGATTGCCTACGAGTACTTGAACGGCACCGTCTCGTATTACGACAGCCTGAACATTTTCAAACCGCTCTACTTGCTCTACACGGCGAGCTTCCTGGTGAGCTTCTACTCGCTTTCCCGCTACCTCGGGAAGCTGCCCAAGCTCGGCCAATGGCTATCGCGCATGGCCCGGCAAAACATGGCGATCTACATCGTCCACCCGCTGATCCTGTTTTTGCTGGAGAGCTACGTCATTTTCCGGCTGGATTGGTCCACGCCGCTCATCATGCTCGCCATGTTCGTGATTACGCCGCCGCTCTGTATTTTCTTGTACGAACACACGCTGTTCTCGTACTGGACGGGCGGCAAAGGCAAGCCGAAGTCCAAGCCGGTCTACAAAACGGAGGTTTACAAGGCGTAGCGCCTGCTTTCCTCCAAACTCCTAATGTAAAAAAGAAGCCGTTCTTGCATACTAGAACTAGGGACAATTGTTCCACACCTCGATTCTTTGCCCGGCAAACTGCCGGGCTTTTTTCGTTCACATCTACCGCTGGCCTCTTTCTTACGGTATCATAGAAGAGGATCACTGGCGGCGTGTAGCTGCCGTAGACGACAGAAAAGGTGGTCGATCTGATGAATCAGGATATCCCATTGTTACATACTCCGATCAAAGAGCTCATAATCGCGTCCACAAAAGTTGCTCATGTGCAATTAGGAAATTCGCTTGAGCACGCCCTGCTCGTTCTCATCAAATCCGGTTACTCGGCCGTCCCGGTGCTGGACCACCAATACCGTTTGCACGGGTTGATTAGCACGAACATGATTATCAACAAATCGCTAGGACTTGAACGCTTTGAACTGGAAAAAATCTCCGAGTACGTCGTCGACGATGTCATGGACACAAAAGTGCCGCGCCTGCACGATACGGATGAATTTTTGAAGGCGTTGGAAGTGTCCATTAACCACCCGTTTGTCTGTATTGCAGATGCCGACCATTACTTCCAAGGAATTTTGACGCGCAAATCCATTTTGGCCCTGGCTTATCGCCATTTTCGCAACCTGCCCTATCCATTGGCCGAGAACCAGCAGCCCCAACAAGAAAAAGCGTAATACCGCATGCAAAAAAGACGGAGGCCCGCGCCACCGTCCTTTTCTTTTCGACTCTCCGCTCTCAAGCTTACTCGTTGCGATGATCGTGCTTCAGGTCGCTTTTCTGCCATCCCCGCTATTTTCCTTCGCCAGTGAGCACATAGCCGTGCTGTATCACTTCGATCTTTATTCGTCAATCCACAGCTCCTGCTTCAGAATGCAAAAAGCAGACGTCGCTTTGGCAACCGTCTGCTTTTCAGTCGTTATCCGTGCAGCCGCAAAAATTGGGCCGCGTGTTTTTTGCGCAGCTTTTGCTCCTCCAGCAAGGTCAAGGCGTATTCCAACGGATGGCGATACGTCTGTTTGAACATCGCCTTTTCCCCTGCCTTGAAAAAAGAATACCGCTGGTCCCGCACATTGACCTCGATTAAGTACGGGTTGCCTTTCTCGTCGATGCCCATGTCCATCCCGAGATCCGCCAGCGAGGAAAAATGGCGGCCGTACTGCTTTGCAATAGCGACAGCCGCTTCGCTGATGCGCTGGATCGTCTCCGCTTGCTGCTCAGGCGTGAACAACGTTGCCACCGCTTCTGTGAAAGGCACTGCCCTGCCGCCGCGCGAAAGGTTGCTCAGTTTGTTTTTGCTGTTGGCGACTTTGGCGACCATTCCGCTGACCGTCCAGTCCCGCTCCCGATTTTTTTGCACGGACACGCGAATGTCAAACGTTTTTCCGCCGTAGCGGGCCAGCGGGATGCCTCGCTGGATGAGAAAGCGTTTGTTGCCGACCCATCGCCGGACGGCGGCCAGCAGCGCCGGACGCGACATCACTTTGCGCTTTTTCGAGGCGATAAAGTGGTAGTCGCTCCCGTGGCGTTCGATTCTTGCCACACCGATGCCCACAGAACCGATTGACGGCTTGACATAGACCACCTGGTATTTATCGAGAAACTGGCGAAGCTGTTCACCTGAATAGGGAACGGTGTGGGGCAAGTATTTGCGAATGTGCTCGTTCTTCCACAGCATCTGGTGCACCTTTCGCTTGTCGCGCACGACCAAACCGTTGAAGACTGTCTTCTTTTTGCTGAGCCGGGAAATGACAGCGCGGGCTTTTTGGTCCCCGGTCAGGACGCGGTTGTGGATGACCCGCGGGATCGGGACCAGTCGGGAAACGAGCCTGCTGCCATTCCAAAAATAGCCTTGCACCCGTTCCTCGCCTGCAAGGACATGCCTTGGATGAAAAAAGACAGGCTCCAGCCCCAGCTCTTTGCCGATTTCCACATAATACGGCAGGCGCTCGTACGACTTGTCTCCTTTGATCCCTTTCTGCATAATGGCCCAATCTAACATAATGCCGATTCTGTCCACAAAGATCCCCCTTGCTCCATTCCTCAACATAGGGTATGTGCCAAAAACGGCAAGGGCGTGCCTATTTTGCAGCCGCCAAGCCTATTGTGCCTGCTGACAAAATTTTTGCCCAGGCTTACGCAGCCTGTCGGAATATGCGCTTGCCCGGGAAAAGGGGGACATGCGCTACTGGGCCCGGCGCTCAATCGCCAAAAGAAACGGCGCCTGGTTTTGCTGGTTGATGTACTGGTATTTCAACACGAGAAACTCCAACTGGCTAAGCTCGTGGCAAAAAGCCTCCACGGCCTCCTTTTCTACTTCGCCTGCGGCATGGCCCCAGTAGATCATTACCGTCATGATCCCTCCTGGCCGCAGTACGCGCAGGCCGGACTCGATGGCGCGGATCGTGCTGCTGGCCTGGGTCGTAATCTCTTTGTCGCCTCCGGGCAAATAGCCCAGGTTGAACATGATCGCGGCGGCTTGCACGTTCAGGCTCTCAATTTCCTCGTGGCTCGCCAGCTTCAGCTCTACGCGGTCTGCCAAGCCTTCCCGCTCCAGCCGATCTTTCGTTTTGGCGATCGCCTGCGGCTGAATGTCGAAGGCGATGACCTTTCCCGTCTCCTGAACGAGCTGGGCGAGAAACAGCGTGTCATTGCCGTTGCCCATCGTGGCGTCGATCACCGTCTCGCCTTGTTGTACGCGCTCGCGAATCAGTTTTCGTGCTACTTCCAATACATTTGGAAACATAGCGTTTTCTCTCCTCTCTTTCTATCCATGCTGCTACAGCTCGATTTGCAAACCGATGCGGGCCGCATACACCGGACCTGCCACAAACGCCTCCGCCTGACCTAGTACCTCGCTCTCTTCGTACCCGTGGAACAGATGGGTGACCAGAAGCGACCGGCAATCGTGCGCCTGCGCCAGCTCTGCCGCCTGGCGGACGGACAAATGCCCGTTCGGCTTCGCTGGGCGATTATGGTCCAAATAAGTCCCTTCACATATAAACAAGTCTGCCCGATCAGCAAAGCCTCGCCAGTTTGTCCCTGGCCCACTGTCGGCGCCGTAGACAATCGTTTTCCCATTTGCCACAAGGCGCATGGCGTAGCAAGGGTCCCCGTCACCGTGATCCGTGCGCAGGAAGGAGACGTGCACATCCCCGATGGCGAGCTGGCTTTGCTCCTCGACCGGGAAAAAGCGGGTCGCATTCCGGTAGGTCAGCGTTTTCGTCTGCTGCTTTTGCAACGCTGGCGCGTAGATGGGAAGCGGCTGGTCAGCAGGCCGTTGCCCGAACAACTGATGCACCATCAGTCCATACTGGAGCACCCCCACATCTGCCACATGGTCGTGATGATAATGAGACAAAAGCAGGGCATCCAGCTCGTAAATAGGCAAATAGACACCGAGCTGGGAAAGCACGCCGCTGCCGCAATCTACGAGCAGCTTCACTTCGTTCGTCTCGATCAAGTACCCCGGTGTCGCTCCTCCAGGGCCTGGATATGGAGATTGATAGCCGAGCACGGTTACGCGCATATTCGGTTCACTCCCGTTCATAGGATGGAATAAGGTGGGACAGGAGGTCTGAGATGCAAGGAACATGGAGAGCCTCATGGCAAATCGCTTTTACGTATATCGGAACAGTCGTAGGAGCCGGCTTTGCATCAGGCAGAGAAATCGTCGAGTTCTTTGTGCAATACGGGACACATGGCTTGATTGGCATTGTGATTGCGACAAGTTTATTCATGTGGGCTGGTATTCGGGTAATGCTCATCTCCTACCGGATCCAGGCCAATTCCTATCAAGAGGTCAGCACGTATTTGTTCGGGCACCCTTTTGGCACCGTTTTTAATACGCTGCTGCTAACCGTTATGCTAGGAACGACGTCCGTGATGCTAGCGGCTACCGGCGCTATTTTCTGGGAGTCTTTTCATTTGTCCCCGCAAATCGGCATTTGGCTGAGCATGATTCTCATTTTTTTCGTCACGCGCAAAGGGCTGTTTGCCATTCATCAAGTGAACAGCATTTTTGTGCCCCTGCTCATTGCCTTTACCATGCTCGTGTTTCTGTACTCGAAACCATGGCTGGATACAGGCGTCACGATAGAAGCGTTGCGGCCGTGGGCCTGGCTCAGCTCCCCTCTTTACTATGTTGCCTTAAATGTGACGCTGACACAAGCGGTTCTTGTGCCGATCGGCCGGCACAGCACAAGCGAAAAGCCTCTGATCGTCGGGGGAATCATCGGCGGGCTGGGAATTGGGCTGCTCTTGCTGCTGGCTTTTTCTTCGTTGACGGTAAAAATGCCGGGTATTCAGGAGGCGGAAATGCCGATGATCGCCCTGCTGCAAGGGCTGGGAAGGGGAATCCCGTTTTTGTTCTCCTTGCTGGTGTACGCGGAAATTTTCTCGACGCTCGTAGCCAATGTGTTCGGCTTGGCGCAGCAAATTCGCCAGGTGACGCGACTGCGCGGAGCCACGATCATTCTCGGCATCCTCGTCATCTGCTACCTGGTCAGCTTTATCGGCTTCAGCTCGCTGCTGCGCTTTTTGTACCCGCTGTTTGGCCAGCTCGTCGTGTTGTTCCTGGTGATGCTCGTCTACAGACAGTGGCGTGACCGCGCCTGGTAGTACAAAAAAACCTCTCCGCAGATGGAGAGGTTTTTTCATCGAAACCTTATGCAAATTCTGCAACCAGTTTGTCGAAGTCTTCTTGGGACAGACGGATGTCTTGGTTCGCCAAGCCTTCTTCTTTGAAGCCTTTTACGAGCGCCTCGTAAGGTTTTTGCTCGGTATTTTGATAGATCAGACCGGTAATCAAACCTTTGTACTGCATCGAAGTAGACATCGCTTTGATGCGGTCATGAGGATCGTAGCCTTCAATCGTGTCTACTGGCACGATGTTCTCTTTGAACCAGTCGTAAGTGTTTACTTTGTTGTAGGTTACACAAGGGCTGAACACGTTAATCAGGGAGAAGCCTTCGTGTTTGATTCCTTTTTCGATCAGCTCAGTCAAGCCTTTCAGGTCGCTGGAGAACGATTGGGCAACGAAGGTTGCACCAACAGACAGCGCCAGTTCCACTGGAGTGATGGAGGACTCGATGGAGCCTTGCGGCGTAGACTTGGTCACGAAACCAGTCGCGGAACGCGGAGAGGTTTGACCTTTTGTCAGACCGTAAATTTGGTTATCCATCACGATGTAGGTGATGTTCATGTTGCGACGGATTGCGTGAACGGTGTGACCCATACCGATCGCAAATCCATCCCCGTCGCCGCCAGCCGCGATAACAGTCAGCTCGCGGTTTGCCATTTTCACACCTTGTGCGATTGGCAGGGCACGTCCGTGAATACCGTGGAAACCATAGCAGTTGATGTAGCCGGAAATACGCCCGGAACACCCGATACCAGAAATAACCGCCAGATTTTCAGGTTCCAGACCTACGTTCGCTGCGGCGCGTTGAATCGCCGCCTGGATGGAGAAGTCTCCACAGCCTGGGCACCAGTTAGGCTTTACGTTATTTCGAAACTCTTTCATAGTCGCCATGTTTTACCAGCTCCTTCACTTCAGCATAGATTTCCTTCGGCAGGAATGGGTTACCGTCATATTTCAGCACAGATTGGATTTTTTCAGCGCTTCCCACGTGTTGTTTGATGAGGTTTGTAACTTGTGCTTGGATGTTATGCTCAACAACAATCACTTTTTTCGCTTTGTCCACAAGTGCTTTGATTTGTTCGGTCGGGAATGGATGCAGCAAACGGATTTGTGCATGGTTGACCTTGATTCCCTCTTTTTCCAGACGGCCTTTTGCTTCTTGAATCGTACCGATGGTGGAGTTGATCCCCACTACCAGAACATCCGCGTCAGCATGAGGAGCATCGACTGTTACAGGGTTTTTGAACGTTTTCAAAACGCCATCCAGCTTGCGCATACGTTTATCCATTTGTTGGATACGGTTAGCAGCATTCTCGGAAGGACGACCGGTTTGATCGTGCTCTACCCCTGTTACGTGGTGCAAACCGTATTTTTGACCAGGAATGACGCGTGGAGAAACGCCGTCTTCGGTTACTTCATAACGTTTGAACAGGTCGTTTTGCTCTTTTTCTGGCAATTCTTGTCCAGCGAGCAGCTTCCCGCGGCGGATTTCTACTTTGCTGTAGTCAAATGGAGTAACGGTTTGTTTGCCCAAAGACAGAGTCAGGTCCGTCATGAGAATAACTGGCAGTTGGTATTCTTCCGCAATGTTAAACGCTTCAACAGCATCGTAGAAGCACTCTTCTACTGTGCTTGGCGTGATTACGACTTTTGGAATGTCACCGTGTGTACCGTAGATCATCGCATTCACGTCGGATTGCTCGATTTTGGTCGGCATACCTGTGGATGGGCCACCACGCTGGGTGTTTACGATCACAACTGGTGTTTCTGTAATACCAGCCAGACCGATTGCTTCCATCATCAGGGACAGACCAGGACCTGCAGAAGCAGTCAAGGAACGAGCACCTGCGAAGTTAGCGCCGATCGCCATTGTAATAGCGGCGATTTCGTCTTCTGTTTGGATAACGGTTCCGCCGAGTTTTGGCAGTTTTTTAATCAAGTATTCCATAACTTCGGAAGCCGGTGTGATCGGGTATGCCGGCATGAAGCGGCAGCCTGCTGCTACAGCACCCAAAGCGATCGCATCGTTACCGATCAGGAACAGTTGTTTTTGCGGGTCAGCCTTTTCCATTTGGAACTCAGGCAGTTGGCCGCCAGTCAGTTCATTTACAAAATCAAATCCGCGACGAATCGCTTCCATGTTCTTTTCTACTACTTTTTCGCCTTTGCGGAGGAACATATCTTCAACGATTGCTCGGTAACTTTCCACTGGAATGCCGAGGATTGCACTGGACGCACCAATCGACACCATGTTTTTCATCAGGGAAGTTCCCAGTTCATCAGCGATCTCAGTTAGTGGTACAGTGAAGAAGCGAACTGGCTTCAACCCGTCCGGCAACTTTGGATTGAATTTAGCATCAGCAATGATGATGCCACCTTCGCGAAGCTCATGCGCGTTAAAATCGATTGTCTCCTGGTCAAACGCTACGAGAATGTCCAGATCGTCGGAGATCGCACGCATTGGCGTTGTACTCACGCGAATTTTGTTGTTCGTGTGTCCACCCTTGATACGGGAAGAGAAGTGGCGGTAGCTGTACAGATGGTAACCCATCCGGTTCATCGCCATCGAGAAAATCTCACCAGTACTCTCGATGCCCTCCCCTTGCTGTCCTCCAACTTTCCAGGAAAGTTGACTAATCATTCAGATTCCACCCTTTCAGTGACTGTGAGCAAGCTGCCCATCTTACCTGAAAAAAGATTGATAAGATGTGACAATTCTGTGCATAGACAGTAACAATTGTAGTCCTGTCCCTGTCAAATTGCAAGTGCTTTTACTCAACTTACTTTTGACCTGAATTTTAATGTTGAACTTGGTACATTAATATCCTCATGTATTATTGTAGCACGTTTCCGAAAACACGCAACCAATTTCCTTGCACAAATTTCAATACTTCCGCCTCTTTGTAATGTCTGAGCAGCGCTTCTAGTAACTGGGAATACGCCGCTGCTGATGACAGGTCCATCACGTCCCAAAACCCCGGGTCCGCCAAATGGGAAACGTCGATGACCATCCCCAGCCGATTCATCTCTTCTATTACTTGTCGACCAAAAGCAGTAAGTCCGCCCGGATTCGGTTCGCCGCTGCCATCCGCCACGCATTTGCCATGATTCCAGGTCAACGTCATGCCGCGGACGCCGAGACGATACCACGTGCGAAGCTGTACGAGGCTTTCCTCCAGAGCATGTGCCCCTTCTACAAACAGAATAGCCCCTTTCTCCCCCTTTAATACGCGCTCGTCCAAATCAGCCATTGTGTAAATCGGGCGGAATTGTTCACTCGCCACCTTTTCATAAAAGATATCGATCATTTCTAGTATCGTATGAAAACGGCGGCCATACGGCACGTGAACAGGCACAAAACAGGCAAGCACCTGTATATCCACATTCCCTTTTGCGAGGGCAGGAAAACCCGCTTGCAAAAAATCGTCTTCTTTATAGAAGTCACGCTCCGGTTCTTTCCACAGCTTGCCCAACACATCGCAATGCGCGTCGAATATTTTCATGCATGCTCTCCCCTTTTTCTTCCTACTTGTCTGTAGCCGCTTTTTTGGACACGAAAAAACCTGTTCATTCTTCGAACAAACAGGCAGGCGATACGTTTGCAGTTTTATTATCTGGGTTCTACGATTAGTTTGATTGCAGTACGCTCTTCTCCATCAATCACGATGTCCGTAAAGGCTGGAATACAAATGAGGTCAACTCCACTCGGCGCTACAAACCCTCGTGCGATTGCTACGGCCTTCACAGCTTGATTAAGCGCCCCAGCGCCAATGGCTTGGATTTCGGCTGCACCGCGTTCACGGAGAACGCCGGCAAGGGCACCAGCAACGGAATTGGGGTTAGACTTTGCTGAAACTTTTAATACTTCCATCCTTTTTGAACCTCCCGTCTGATAGGAATCCTGTCATCATTAGAATGATATTCGCATAACCCCTAAAAATTCCTGCTAACTCGCTAGAAAGATTCAAAAAATTCTAATCTTATGTTCATTATTCCATAAAGGGATGGTCTACGTCAATTCTGATTCGCTCCAATTTCTTCGCTTGCCCGGTTGCCTTGTCAAGCGTAATCAGGACGGCGTTCAACTGCGCAGGATCTGGCGCCACTTCGAAGCGGACAGGCAGTTGGGTCAAAAATTTGCGGATGACCGCCTCGCGTTCCATCCCGAGGATGCCATTGCTCGGACCGCACATCCCTACATCGCACAAAAATCCTGTCCCTTGCGGCAAAACGCGTTCATCCGCGGTCTGCACGTGCGTGTGCGTACCGACTACAGCCGTGACGCGTCCGTCGAGATACCAGGACATCGCCTGTTTCTCCGAAGTAGCTTCGGCGTGGAAGTCGACAAAAATCAGCTTCGTGCGCTTGCGTGCCTGCTCGACCAGTTTGTCTGCCACCTGGAAAGGGCAGTCGAGCGGCGGGAGAAACGTCCTGCCCATCAGGTTGATGACTGCAAGCTCTCCTTCCGACTGCTTGATGTACGTAATGCCTTTTCCGGGCGCGCCCGCAGGAAAGTTCGCCGGGCGGATCATCCGCGGCTCCTCGTCAATAAAATCGAAAATCTCGCGCTGGTCCCACGTATGGTTTCCGAGCGTAATCGCCTGAACACCGATCTCGAACAGCTCTTTGGCGATCTTCTCGGTAATGCCTCGGCCATGCGCCGCATTTTCGCCGTTAGCGACAATGAACGTAGGCTTGTATTTTCTTTTCAAAAGCGGCAGGTACGTCTTGACGATGTCTCTGCCGGGCGATCCCATAATGTCTCCGATAAACAAAAGCTTCATCTACCATTCACCTCATTGCTAGTATACACAACTATTGCGTGATTAGAAAAAAAGTAAAGTGGCCGTCAGCCACTTTACTTTGCATACTCGACCGCCCTTGTTTCACGAATGACTGTCACTTTGATGTGACCAGGGTAGTCCAGTTCATTTTCAATTCGTTTCGTAATCTCCCGTGCCAGACGGGTAGCTTCCGCATCATCAATCTTGTCAGGTTGAACCATCACGCGAATTTCGCGTCCTGCTTGAATCGCATAAGACTTTTCGACGCCATCGAACGACTCAGAGATTTCTTCGAGTTTCTCCAAACGTCTGATATAAGTTTCCAATGTCTCACGGCGTGCGCCTGGGCGTGCAGCAGACAGAGCATCTGCAGCTCCCACGAGCATAGCAATGACGGAAGTTGGTTCGGTATCACCGTGATGAGAAGCAATACTGTTGACAACCACTTGATGCTCGTTGTATTTCTTGGCCAGTTCCACACCGATCTCGACGTGGGAACCTTCCACTTCGTGGTCGATCGCTTTTCCGATGTCATGCAGCAAACCTGCACGTTTGGCCAGCTTCACGTCTTCTTTCAGCTCGGCAGCCATCAAGCCAGCGAGATGAGCCACTTCCATGGAGTGTTTGAGCACGTTCTGACCATAGCTGGTACGGTAACGCAGGCGTCCCAAAATCTTAATCAGGTCTGGATGCAGGCCGTGTACTCCGGTTTCAAATGTTGCTTGTTCTCCGTATTCGCGAATGCGCTCGTCTACTTCACGGCGTGCTTTTTCCACCATTTCCTCAATACGGGCAGGGTGGATACGGCCATCCGCTACGAGCTTATCAAGCGCTGTTTTGGCGATTTCCCGGCGGACCGGATCAAAGCCAGACAGGATGACGGCTTCTGGCGTGTCGTCGATAATCAGATCGATACCGGTTAACGTCTCAAGCGCGCGAATGTTTCGGCCTTCCCGTCCGATAATCCGGCCCTTCATCTCATCGTTTGGCAACGTCACGACAGAAACGGTGGTTTCTGCGACGTGATCGGCTGCACAGCGTTGAATGGAGGTGGTAATAATTTCACGAGCGCGTTTGTCCGCCTCTTCTTTGGCTTGTGTCTCTATTTCTTTAATCATCACAGCCATTTCGTGGCGAACGGTATTTTCCACATCGGTCAGAATGATATTTTTCGCTTCATCCTGCGTCAGTCCGGAAATGCGTTCCAGCTCGGAAACTTGTTCTTTATATAAGTGCTCTACCTTGCTTTGCAGTTCTGCGATGGTACGGTCGCGCTCAGACAACTCTTCTTCCTTGCGCTCCAACTGTTCCATCTTGCGGTCCAGCGTCTCCTCTTTTTGAAGAATACGCCGTTCCTGACGCTGGATCTCGTTGCGTCTCTCACGCAACTCGGTTTCTGCTTCGGAACGAAGCTTGAACACTTCATCCTTGGCTTCCAGCACCTTTTCCTTTTTTACGGCTTCGGCATCCCGTTTCGCTTCCTCGACGATCTGGCGCGCAGCTTCCTCCGCACTGGAGATTTTTGCTTCCGCAATCGATTTACGAATGAAGTAGCCAGCACCCAAGCCGATGAGCAGGGCGACGAGCACGATGACAACTGTTAGTATAGGATCCATAGGCTTTTTCGTTTCACCTCCTTATTGTAAGACATCTCCCCGCTTTCCAAGCATTCGTTTTTCATGG
This sequence comes from Brevibacillus agri, assembly GCF_004117055.1. Taxonomy (NCBI): domain Bacteria; kingdom Bacillati; phylum Bacillota; class Bacilli; order Caryophanales; family Paenibacillaceae; genus Brevibacillus; species Brevibacillus agri. Next base: position 2,720,335 of record NZ_CP026363.1, on the reverse strand, counting down.
AGTGCCGCTTTCGTTTTGCTCTCGCATTTGAACATTCGCTAAAAAACAGGACCGATTTTACTCGGTCCGCTGAATCCGTACTGCTGTCGCACGGTTGTTCAGTTGTTTCACAGGCAACGAGTGAGCAAAGCGCAAAAAGTTATGATACACCAAGTAAATACAAACCTATTTTATTATTTGTGAACAAGAATTGTCAAGAACATGCAAATAGAGTCAATCCTCTCCAACCCTTCTCTGGCGCAATTCTCCCCGAATCTGTTGGATGATGGAATGCGAGAATCCTTTGCGCATCAGCATGGCTAACAGCTTTCTCTCCTCGTCAGGATTCGGCGCTCCTTCGATGCGCCGCGCTTTCTTCTCTACCAAAGCGCGCGCCGCTTCCAGTTCAGCCTCTCTGGAAACGCCCTGCACGGCATCTTCTGCAATCGACTTGTCCACTCCGCGCTGTGCCAGCTCCATCCGCAGCATATAGGAGCTTCGCGGCTTCAGGCGCAGCCTCTCCTCCACCCATTGCTTGGCAAACGCTTCGTCGTCTATGTACCCTTGCTCCTCGCAGCGCTGGCAAATCTCGTCGGCGACGCGGATCTCGAAGCCCTTTTCCAGCAAGTACGCATGCAGTTGACTGCGCGTGCGCGGACGCATCCCCAAATACTTCAACGCACCCAAATACGCCTTGTGCTTTTCTTCTGCGACCAGCACCTCGCTGTAAAATGCCTCGTCTACCTCCGTGCCTTTAAACAGGTTGTACTTTACCAGTATGTCTTCATGTACCGTAAACGCATACTCCCCGTCCAAATCTATATGGTAGCGCTGCCTCTGCTTGTTATCGCGGTGAACGGCAGTAATTTGGCCGCTCTTCATGCGCTCTCGCTCCTCTCCAGTCGTTTTTCACACAAAACAGCCTGTCTCATCGACAGGCTGTTGACTTTTCGCTCATTAATCGAGGTCAAATGCTGGCTCTTCCTCTTGCTCCGGATCGATCACCGGCTCTGCCTCTGGAACGGAACCAGGGTTGAGGCTGAAGTACTCGCGAACTTTTGCCTCGATCTGCGCTGCAATATGCGGGTTTTCCTTGAGGAAGACTTTCGAGTTTTCCCGTCCTTGGCCGAGGCGCTCCTCGTTGAAGGAGTACCACGCACCGCTTTTTTGCACGACGTCGATTTCGGAACCGATATCGAGGATGCTGCCCTCTTTGGAGATCCCTTCCCCGTACATGATGTCCACTTCAGCGACCTTGAACGGTGGCGCTACTTTGTTTTTCACGACTTTGATCTTGGTCTTGCTACCCATGATGTCGTTGCCGACTTTGATCGCTTCGGCTTTGCGGACATCGAGGCGCACGCTCGCGTAGAACTTCAGGGCGCGTCCACCAGGAGTTGTTTCCGGGTTCCCGAACATCACGCCTACTTTTTCACGCAACTGGTTGATGAAGATCGCAATCGTCTTGGACTTGTTGATCGCACCGGACAGCTTGCGCAGGGCTTGCGACATGAGGCGGGCTTGCAGACCTACGTGGGAGTCTCCCATTTCGCCTTCAATCTCTGCCTTCGGAACGAGCGCCGCTACCGAGTCCACGACAATGATATCGACTGCACCGGAGCGTACGAGCGCCTCGGCAATTTCCAATGCTTGCTCCCCGGTATCCGGCTGGGAGAGCAGCAGCTCGTCAATGTTCACGCCCAGCTTCGCTGCATAGACAGGGTCCAGCGCGTGCTCGGCATCGATGAAAGCTGCTTGTCCGCCTTGTCTTTGCACTTCTGCGATGGCATGCAGTGCTACGGTTGTTTTACCGGAAGACTCTGGACCGTAAATCTCGACGATCCGGCCGCGCGGGAATCCACCCACACCCAATGCGATATCCAAAGCTAACGCTCCACTGGAAACGGTAGAAATCTGAACGTTGGACACTTCTCCCAACTTCATGATGGAACCTTTTCCAAATTGCTTTTCTATTTGACGCAATGCACTCTCCAAAGCTGCGCGACGATCTGACAAATGGTACACACCCTTTCACTATTCGCATCTCTTTTGCTTGTCTTCATCATACATCGAGACAGAACCGTTTGCCAAGTGTTTTTTACGAACAAATATTCGCATCGCAAAAAACAGCCATTTCCTGGAAGTTTCCAGCGAAATGGCTGTCTGTTTTTCACCTGTAGCGAAGTTAGGAGCGCTTCGCACCGCGCGGCTTCGCCGGCTCCAGGTTGATGCGCTTGCCGTTGATCCGGGTTTGGCGGAGCGATTCGTAGACGAACGCCGCCACTTCTTCCGGCACTTCCACAAACGTGAAGTTTTCGAAAATGTCGATGCGGCCCACCGCTTTGCCCGGGATGCCGACCGACTCGGAAATTTCGCGAACCAAATCTTGCGGCTTCATGTTCGCGTTGCGGCCTACGTTCAGGAAGAAACGCACCATGCCTTTTGCCGCACCCGTCTCTCCGAAGTTGTACGCTTCGGTCTCCTGAATTTGCCCTGCTTCGGTATGGAAAGCCAGGTGCAGTGCCGCAGCCGCAACCTTCTCAGCCGGGTATTGGCCCACGAGCGTTTCCGCTACTTTTTGGTACATATCCGCAATCGCATCGCTTTCCAGCAGGCTGGTCAACTGCTCGCGGAGCTGCTCCTGCTTGCGCTCAGCCACTTCCTCCAGCGACGGAACGTTGCGGGACAGCACTTGTGCTTTTGTCTGCTTCTGGATGAACATCATCTGTCTAACTTCACGCGGAGTCACCAAAGTCATGGCGATTCCTTTGCGTCCGGCGCGGCCTGTACGCCCGATCCGGTGCACGTAGCTCTCGGAGTCTTGCGGAATGTCGTAGTTGATGACGTGGGATACGTTTCCTACGTCGATCCCGCGCGCCGCTACGTCGGTGGCGATCAAAAACTCGATGGAGCCTTCGCGGAAGGCATTCATCACCTTGTCGCGCTGCGCCTGGGAAAGATCGCCGTGCAAGCCGTCCGCCAAATACCCGCGAGATTGCAGCACTTCGGACAGCTCATCCACCCCGCGCTTGGTGCGGCAGAAGATGATGCCAAGCTCCACGTCCTCGCTGTCGAGAATGCGACACAGGCTCTCTACTTTGTTCCGGTCAAACACTTTGTAATACACTTGTTCGATCAATGGCGCTGTCACTTCTTCGCGGCTGACCGCGATCGTTTGCGGCTGCTTCATGTAGCGGGTCGCCAGGCGCTTGATTTCAGGCGGCATCGTTGCGGAGAAAAGCAGAGTCTGACGCTCTTCCGGCATATGTGTGATGATCGTTTCGATATCTTCGATGAAGCCCATGTCCAGCATTTCGTCCGCTTCATCCAGAACGAGCGTATGTACATGATCGAGCTTCAATGTTTTGCGGCGCAGGTGGTCCATGACGCGGCCGGGCGTCCCGACTACGATCTGCACGCCTTGGCGCAGGGCGCGAATCTGGTGGCCGATCGACTGTCCGCCGTAGATCGGCAGCGTGCGTACTTTGTTGTATTTGGAGATGCGCAGCAGCTCTCCGGCAACCTGGATGGCAAGCTCGCGCGTCGGAGTCAGCACGATAGCCTGTACGCGGTTGGCTGGCGTAATTTTCTCCACGAGCGGAATCCCGAAAGCTGCGGTCTTACCCGTTCCCGTCTGTGCTTGGCCGATCAGGTCTCCCCCAGCCAGCACTTTCGGAATGCAAGCGGCCTGGATCGGCGATGGCTCTTCGAAGCCCATATCGTGGATCGCCTGCAAAATGGATTTATGTAAAGGAAAATCAGAAAACATCGTCATGAAAACGTCACCTTTCTTTTTGCATTTGCAGCGCATAAAATAGCGCAAATTTGGCGGCACGCCCAACAATCGCCTGTCTTCTGCCAGCCAGGCGCAGTTCTTTTACTACTGTGGGCATCCCTTCACCCGCAATTCCGACGTAGACAAGGCCAACAGGCTTGCCCTCCGAAGGGTCGGGTCCAGCCACACCCGTCACGGACACGCCGTATGTGGCTCCCAGCTTGGCTCGCACATTTTCTGCAAGCAACTGCGCCGTTTGCCGACTGACCGCACCGTCCGTATTCAAAACCTCTTCGGGCACGTCAAGCAGCCGGTTTTTCACATCGTTTGTATAACAGACTACGCCGCCTTGAAAAACAGACGAGCTGCCGGGAACGGACGTAATCAGCGAAGCGACCGTGCCGCCTGTACAGCTTTCCGCACATGCGATCGTTTCGTTTCGCTTTTTCAGCTCGCTCACCAAGACGGCATGCAGGGACGAATCTTCTCCCATCCCGTACACATACTCGCCAACACGCTTGCGAATTTCTTCTTCCACCGGCAAAATCAGCGCTTCCCCTTCTTCTGCCGTAGCCGCTCTCGCCGTGAGCCTGAGCGTCACTTCAAACTCCTTGGCATACGGCGCGATCGTCGGGTTGTCCTGCTTTTCAATCAAATCCAGCAGCCGCTCCTCCAGAGCGGATTCCCCGATTCCGTAGAAGCGCAGCACATGGGAATGGAATACTTGCTTCTCTGGCAACAGGTCTGTCAAGTACGGCATCACGTAGCGATCCACCATCGGGTACAGCTCGCTCGGCGGTCCAGGGAGCAGCACGAACGTACAACTGTCATGACGGATCGCCATCCCAGGCGCCATCCCGAAGTCGTTGGAAAAGACATGGCTGCCTGAGAGCACCAGCGCCTGCTTCCGATTGTTCTCCGTCATGACAATCCCACGTTGCAAAAAGAATTGTTCAATTCTTTCCATGGCTTCCTGGTTCGTTTCCAGCCCGACGCCCACGTGTGCTGCCACCGTTTCTTTTGTCAGGTCATCCTGGGTCGGTCCAAGCCCCCCTGTCAAAATGACGAGATCGGATCGGCCGGATGCGAGCGCAATGACCTGCCGCAATCGCTCTGAGTTATCTCCCACAACCGTATGGAAATAGACTCCCACGCCAATTTCCGCCAGCTTCTGCGACAGAAACTGGGCATTTGTGTTGGCAATTTGGCCTAGCAAAAGCTCGGTACCTACTGCGATAATCTCCGCTCTCATTTTCCTCATCCATTCTCTTTGAGAGTAGAAAAGCCTCTAACCAAACAGTTTATCACCGATAGCGGCTATAGAGAAGAGTCTTGTGAAAAAAGAGACCAATACCCGTAGCTACGAGTATTGGATGACGTTGCGATTTTTCGCAAAGTAGTCGTACCCGGAATAAAGCGTGATAACGACCATAGCCCACGTGGCGACTTCGTCAAACGGAATCCCGAAAAATTCAAAGGGGAAGTTGCGGATCATGACAGCGGTAATCGCCACAATCTGAACCCATGTCTTCAGTTTACCCAATGCGCTGGCAGCAATTACCTGACCTTCTGCCGCAGCGACCAGGCGCAAACCTGTTACAGCAAATTCCCTGCTGATGATGACAATCGCGATCCACGCTTCCAGACGCTGCATCTCCACGAGGGAAATCAGCGCTGCGGAGATCAGCAATTTGTCTGCAAGCGGGTCCAAAAATTTTCCCAGATTCGTCACGATCTTGCGTTTGCGAGCGATGTAACCGTCGAGTCCGTCCGTACTGGCTGCTAGGATAAACACCAAAGCCGCAATCAGCTCGTTATACGTCATCGTCAGGCTGCCAATGGAAAATGTCCCGATGTTGTAACGCACCAGCAGAAAAAACATGACTACCGGCACCAGGAAAATCCTGGCGAGGGTGATGCGGTTGGCGAGATTCACCTAGACTACCTCCCCGGCCAAATCGTATTCATAGGAGTGTGTGATCTTCACTTTTACGATAGAGCCTAATTTGCCTTTGAACCCTGTGACGAATACTTCCCCGTCAATTTCCGGGGCGTCGTATTGCGTCCGGCCTACATAAATATCGTTGCGTCCCTCGTAGCGTTCGATGAGAACGTCCAGCTCCTGGCCGACGAAGCGACCGTTGCGATCGCCTGCAACCTCACGCTGAATTTCCATCAGCATGTTCGCGCGCTTTTCCTTGACTTCTTCGTCGACATGGTCGGGCAAGCGGGAAGCAGGAGTGTCATCCTCATTCGAATACGTAAACACGCCCAGTCGATCGAAGCGGATGTCCTTCACAAACTCGCAAAGGCGCTCGAAGTCCTCTTCTGTCTCTCCAGGGAAGCCTACGATCAACGAGGTGCGCAGCGCTACATCCGGCACCTGCGCGCGGATTTTCGCCACAAGCTCGCGAATATCCGTTTGTCGCCCCGGACGACGCATTCTTTTCAGGATATGGTCTTCCGAGTGTTGCAGCGGCATGTCCACGTATTTGCACACTTTTGGATTGGTCGCAAACGTGTGGATCAGCTCGTCTGTAAAAAAGCCCGGATAGGCGTAGTGCAGACGAATCCACTCGATTCCATCCACTTCCGCCAAACGGTTCAACAGCTCTGGCAACATCAGCTTTCCATCGTAAATGTCTGTACCGTAGTTCGTGGAATCTTGAGCGATCAGGCTCACTTCTACAATCCCCTGCGCAGCCAGGTGGCGCGCCTCTTCGACGATGGATTCAATCGTCCGGCTGCGGAAGCCACCCCGCATCAGGGGAATACTACAGAAGGTACAGGCGTTGTCGCAGCCCTCGGCAATTTTAATGTATGCAGAGTACGTGCCTTCCTTCACCTTCCGCTTTACTACATCTTCGTACGTAAAGATCGGGTTGCCCACAAAAATCGGACGCTTGCCCGCCAGCGATTCTTCAATGATCCCTGTAATCGACATAAAATCGCCTGTACCGACAATGCCGTCCACCTCGGGAATCTCGTTCAAGATATCCTCTTTGTAGCGTTGTGTGAGACAGCCTGCCACCACAAGCGATTTCAGCTTGCCGGTTTCCTTCAATTCACCCATTTCCAGAATCTTGTTCACAGATTCTTCCTTGGCTGCATCGATGAAACCACAGGTATTGACGATGACCACGGTTGCTTCTTCCGGATTGTCAACCAGTTCATAGCCTTTTTCATCTATCAGATGGGCCATCATGTCCGAATCGACAAGATTCTTTTCACAGCCCAGCGTAACAATCGCTACTTTTTCTCGCGTACCTACCTTCTCTGCCATCTTTTTTCCTCCAATTGGTCACACCAGCCCATATTACACCTATCCAGTATAATATAAGCCTAAAGGAAGTGTCAAAAGAGACGAAAGTACGAAAGGCAAGCATTACGCTTGCCTACTGTGCTGCTGCTTCTTTCATTTTGATGGTGATGTTCGACGGCATGAACTTCATTTTGGACGTATCGACTACCGCTCCGTTCACCGTCAATTCGACAACGGTCGGCTTTCCGAGACGCACATACGCCGATTTCCCCAGTTCAATCGTGATTTCTTCCTTGGCTCCCTTTTTCAGTTCGCCTTCCTCGACGTACTTTTTGCCTTTTCCTTCCGATACCCCGAACCAGCTTCTGTCTTCCTTCACTTTCAGGTGGACGGTGATTTTTTCTCCACCCTGCAGGGAGTAGTTGTACATGGAACCTTGCTGCGAATCGAACGTGATCGTCGCCTGAGAAGTGACCTCTCCCGGCTCGGGTGTCGTCGTTCCCGGCTCAGGGGGAGGCGTGACAGTAGATGGCGGTTGCGGCTGCTGCGCGATCGGCGAGGTGGGAACCCCTCCACCTTTGTCCGGAGTGACGATTTCCGCTCCAGGAGTGACTGTTCCGCTCGGTACAGGCTGCGTGCTGATATTGCCGTTGTTATTTACTGCTGCGATGTAAATAACGCCGATAATCAAGGCAATGAACAACACCAGCAAAGTTTTGGTGACCCAACGCCCCGCCTGCAGCGGATTATTCGCGGAAGCAACTCTCCGGCGACGCAATCTCTCCACTTGCTCCGTTGGCGGCTGGGCTGGCAAATCGGCCTGAAAATGCGTCAGGATGTGATTCGGGTCCAAACCGACGGCTTCCGCATAGCTCTTTATGAACGCACGCGCATAAAAGTGGCCAGGAAGTACATGAAAATGACCTCTTTCAATGGCTTCCAAATATCGCCGCTGTATCTTGGTGATTCGTTGGATGTCGTCGAGCGTGATTCCTTTTTCCTCGCGGGCCCTTTGCAAGACTTGACCTAGCTCAGACACAGTTGCCCCTCCTTAATTCATGTCAAAATTATCAAAGCCGCGATTGTTAATCAGCTCGTATGTAATCTCCTCATCTGGATAGTGGCGAAGTTCGATAATGTAGTGGAAATCAGACATTTCGTACTCAGACTCCCGCACAAAAATATCCGGATGCTCAATGATTTTCGCGGCAGGAAAGTTCATAATCTCCCGAAGCAGGGTGTAGTGCTTCTCTGTCGATCGCAGCGTTGAAACAATCCCATCTATCAAATATACATGATCGGTAGACATCTCATCAATGGCTAAGGAGCTTCGCACCGTTTGTCGCAGCAAAGTTGAGGAAATGAACGTCCAGCGCTTGTTCGCCGAGACACTTGCTGCAATCATCGACTCCGTCTTCCCCACGCGAGGCATTCCCCGGATGCCGATTAGCTGATGGCCCTCTTTTTTCAAAATCTCGGCCATGAAGTCTACCAAAAGCCCCAGCTCGTCGCGCACAAAACGGAACGTTTTTTTGTCCTCGCTGTCACGCTCGATGTACCGGCCATGCCGAACGGCAAGACGGTCGAGCATGGTCGGGGGACGCAACCTCGTTATGGTTATGTTGTCCATTTTTTGCACAACGTTGCGCAAAACCTCCATTTTTTCATCGTCGTCCGTCAAGAGCAGCATGCCGCGTCGCATCGTATCCACGCCGTTGATCGTCACGATATTAATGTTCAACATCCCCAGAATAGAAGACACGTCCCCTAACAGACCCGGACGGTTGCGGGCAATTTCGTACTCCATGTACCATTCTTTTTTCGCTTCCATATACAATCCTCTCCGCCACCCAAAATGATCTTCTTCTGTAGTATATCACGTTCGTATCATTCGACAAACGCGAAAAGAAAAATCCCCATGAATAGGGGATTTAAACGTCTAGTTGCCACGATTGACATTATCGGAATTTTGAACGAGCTTCACCATGAGGGAAGCGAGTGCTTGCTGTTGCTGCTGATCGCCCGCATCCCAGAGCTGCTTCAACAGACGCTCTTGTTCGTTTTTCGGGTCGACCTGCTCTGCCAGATAGCCTCCAATCTGGTACGCTACGTTTTCCAGTGTCTGGCTTTCCATGCCAGCCTGTTTCGCCTGCTCTACTCGCTCTCCGAGAAACTCTTTCCAGTCGCGAAAGTTGTCCAAAATCGACATTAGGAAATTCCCTCCTTTTTTCGTTGCGGCAACGGTCTTCTACCGACCGCCCACACAAGAGGTAGACTTCCACCATTTCTCGGAAATTATTCACGAGAGCGGGAACAGGACTTACGTGTACCAGCCGCCGTTTGGACTGATGATCTGGCCTGTGACGTAGCTCGCGTCTGCGGACAGCAAAAACCGCACGACAGCCGCCACCTCGCGGGGATCGCCCAGGCGGTTCGCAGGGATTTCGTCCGCGATCATCTCCACTTCATCCGGGGAAAAACGCTCCATCATCCCGCCCTGGATCGCTCCGGGAGCAACCGCGTTGACCGTGATGCCATTCGGGGCCATTTCCTTGGCGAGCGCTTTGGTAAACGTGTTGATCGCGCCTTTGGTCAAGGAGTAAAGCACCTCGCAGGAGCCGCCAGTCAGTCCCCAGATCGACGAGACATTGACGATTCGTCCGTAGCGCTCGCGCAGCATCGCAGGCAAGGCAGCCTGGCAAACCAAAAAGGCGGAGCGAACGTTCATCGCCACCAGCTCGTCAAACGTCTCGACAGACACGTCGGTAAACAACCCGACGTGATCGGCCGAGGCGTTGTTGACAACGAGAAGCGGCGGCGCTGACATCTGCCCGAACATCGCCGCGATCTGCCCAGGATCGCGCAAGTCAGCCTGCAGCTTGACGCAAGGGACAGCGCGCTCAGAGCACAGATGCACCAGCCGGTCCAGCTTGTGCTCTGAGCGGTTGTAATGCAGGTAAAGGGGCACCCCTGCTTCCGCCAGGTAAGTACCGATCGCCTGGCCGATTTCTCCGGAAGCCCCCGTCACCAATGCCCAAGGCATTTTTTCCGTCATGCTCATTTTCTACTCCTGCGGCGAAGCGGAACGCACGATGGATACCGCCATTTGCTCCTCGAGAAAATGCTCCTGCAGGCGCGTCTCCGCTTCTTCGCGTGTAATTGACTCCAACGTTGGCACCACGGAGAACAGATCGTTTCCGTTGAACTTGAAGCTCGTAAACTGATTGGCGATAAACTCCACGGAGTTGAGCGAGCGCAGGAAATGGCCGATCTTTTTCCGCTTGGCCCGCTCGAACTCCTCCTGGCTGATCCCTTTTTGCTTGAGCTGCGCGATTTCTGCCTTGATCGTCGCCACGAGCCGATCCGGGTCGGGCGTATCTCCGCCGATGATCGTATAGGCGTAGTCCTGTTCGCTGCTGTAGTCAAAATCAAAGCTGTCCGTAATCAGCTCGCTCTCGTACAGCCGCTCATAAATAGCCGAGCTGGTGCCAAACGCGATGTCCAATACGAGCTTCGTCGTCAAATCTCTGCGCAGCAACGCTTCTTTGGTCAGTCCCGTTTCCTTTTCCTTGATGCCGATCATGCACTTGGGCAGACCGACGGTGAGAAACGCTTCGATCTTTTCCTGAGCCGGTGCGGCAGGCTCCTCGGGAAATACCCGGGTAATTTGCGGAGCTGGCGGAAATTCCTTTTTCGTCTGGTTCTCGCGGATCAGCTTCATGATCGCCTCCGGTTCAAACGAGCCTACGACCAGAAGCAGCATGTTCGCCGGATGGTAAAACGTTTCATAGCATTGGTAGAGGTATTCTTTGGTGATGTGCGAGATCGTTTCGATCGTGCCCGCGATTTCGATGTTGATCGGGTATTTTTGGTACATCGCCTTGAGCAGATTCATGTACACTTTCCAGTCCGGATTGTCGTCGTACATCGTAATTTCCTGACCGATGATTCCTTTTTCCTTTTCCACGCTGGCATCGGTGAAGTACGGCTCTTGCACGTAATCGAGCAGCAAATTCAAGTTGTCATCCAGCTTGTCTGTGCACGAAAAAAGGTAAGCGGTGCGGTTGAAGCTGGTGAACGCGTTGCAGGAGGCTCCGTTTTTGCTGAACTCGTGCATGACGTCGCGATCTTTTTTCTCAAACATTTTGTGCTCAAGAAAATGCGCGATTCCGTCCGGCACATTAATCTCTTCGCCGCTGCGCGTCTTGAAGTGGCTGTCAATCGAGCCATAGCGTGTGGTAAATACGGCGTACGTCTTGCTGAAGCCTTGCTTGGGAACCAGGAAAACTTGCAGCCCATTGTCCAATGTTTCGTGGTAGACGGTTTCGTTTACTTGCTCAAAAACAGTCGTCTGCATAATTACGCCTCTCCCTTCTTGTCGCGCAGCAAGTAGATCGTATCGATCGCTACCTTATTCGCCACCCGTTTGATGTCTTCGATGCCGGCCTGCTCAATTCCCGCGAGCAGTTCATCCAGCTTGCGCTTGCGGCCGCTAATCACGCCGTTGTAAGTGAAATCAATCATGCCGCGGGCGCTGTCCAAAAGCTCGCGAAACTGGTTGGACAAGGTAGCTCGCGTCTGCGTCAGCTCTTCCTCGGAAATATTGCCTGCCCGCATCTGCTCCAACTGTTCCTTGATGATCTCGACTGCGCGCTTGTATTTGCCGACGTCGATGCCGGACATAATCATCATGATTCCTTTATGGCTCTCCAGGCGCGATACAGCGTAGTAAGCGAGGCTTTCTTTTTCCCGGACATTGACAAACAACTTGGAATGCGGGAATCCGCCCAAAATGCCGTTGTACAACAGCAAGGCCGGATAGTCGTCATCCTTGTACGTCACCTGCGTGCGGCAGCCGATATTCAGCTTGGCCTGGTTCACATCGAGGCGATCGACGACTTCCTTTTCTTCCGCAACTTGCTTGGTCGCGCCACCGAGCTGCAACTCGCCCGCTGCCTTGCGCGCAAGCGGGATGTGCGTGCGGATCGCATCGGCCACTGTTTGCGGCTCGACATCCCCGACGACAAACATGTTGATCGGATTGGTTGTGGTGATTTCCTGAAAATAGCGGTACAGCTCCTGGCCCGTGATCGCCGGCAAGTCTTGCACTCGCCCCTGGACCAGCAGGGAGAACGGCTCTCCTTTGCACATCTCTTCTGTGACGCGCTGATTGGCGTACTTCATCTTGTCGTCAATCAGGCTCTCGATCCGCTTTCGCAGCGCTTCTTTTTCCTGCGTCACATACTTCTCGGCAAACGCATTGTTTTGCACATACGGCCGCACCAGCATGTCGCCTACGAACTGAATCGCCTGCTCCAATAGCGCGTCCTCTTTAGACAAGTACTTCTCGTTCGGCACCTCCATATAAATTTGCAGGATTTGCCGTTCGCCTTTTTTCATGACATCTACATCAAAAATGGCGCCGTACAAAAAGTCGAGGTGCGCACGCAACAGCTTGGTCTCCGGAAAACGGGCGCTCGCCCGCTTCATGACGTTCGCCAGCAGCGCGGTCTTGGTCACGTGTTCCTCCGACAGAGCCTGTTCAATCATCGTCACGATCGTCGTAGTCTTGAATTTGGCGGTCGGAAGAATATGTACGTTCATCCCGTTCATTTGGGAGCTTTGAAACGCGATCTCAGACGTCTGTGCTTTCATGGCAACTTCTCCCTTCTCCATCTGCTTATACTTCTCTATTGTAACCAATTGGCAGGCCATCTTTCATCAGAATCTTCCATTATAACTGCCCTGTTTTCCATCGTATGCGCCTGCGGCCCGCCGTAAGACTCCTCGCTTTCGTCCTTTGGCGTCCGGCTGTTCCTGCGTTTTTTTCGCGAAAAAGAAAAAGAGCAAGCCGGCCTTCTCGGGCGCGTGCTCGCTCTCGATGCTACATATCCATATAATCCCAATCTCTGGTGTCTTCCGAAGTGCCGCCTTCTTCCACGAACCGGCCGCAATCAGAAGACAGGCAAAGCACGCCATCCAACTGCTCGTCGTGAAAAGGCAAGCCGTGATTTCCTCCACAGTATGGACAGATCCACATACGAAAAGCCCTCCTATTCGTCAGGATTCCTTACCGTATAGTCTGTCCCATTACCCAAACAAGCTTACCACTTTGTTTTGCTCCCAGTAACGAAGGTAGTCGTACGGATCGACAGCTCGTCCGTTGTCATTCCGATACAGCCCGAAATGCAGATGAGGCGCAAACATCCCCACCGTACCTGGACCGCCATAGCCTGTATCTCCGACAAATCCGATCAACTGTCCTGCCTTGACCGTCCCCCCGACGCGAAGGCCGGGAGCGTAGGCGCTGAGGTGGGCGTAATACATGCGAAACTGCCCGTTTTTATCGGTAATGTTGATCCGCCAGCCGCCGTACGTATTCCAGCCTACGCGATTGATCGTCCCGTCCGAAACCGAATAGATCGGCGTCCCTTTTGGCGCCATGATGTCGATGCCTTCATGCCTGCGGACACTGCCGTTGTGGCTCTCCGTCCATTCGCGATCGGAACCGAAGCTGTCGCCATACGGCTCGTACCAGCTCGCATCGTTGAACGGAAACAAGTATTCCTGACCGAGCAAGCGTTTATCTCCGACCTTGTCTGCCAGAGGATGCTCCGCTTTTTTCGCCGCGTGCGGCAAAAACAGAATTTGCCCAATCGTCAGTTGATCGCTGGACAAGTAGTTGTTTTTCTTGATCGCACTCATCGTCGTCCCGTGGCGAAGCGCAATGGCCCCGAGCGTGTCATTTGGCTGCACCACGTACGGATTGGCGGCTTCCTCTACCGTGACGGCACGATCCTCCACAGGCTTTGTCTGCACGTGCGCCACGGACGACGTCGCGTCCCACTCCACCTGGTAGCCGAGCGCCTCGCTGACGAAGCGCAGCGGCACGAGCGTACGTTGATTGACGATAATCGGCGGCGCCTCCAGCGTAACCCGCTCCCCGTTCACATACGCCAGCCGACTGTTGACATCGAGCGAGACATGCTTGCCTTTTTGGCCAAAAGAAACGCGCTGTTGCTCGGCATCATACTCGACCTGCGACCCTGTCGCTTCGGCAATCACCCGGATCGGCACGAGCATCCGTCCGTTTTGGCGCAGCGGCAAAACGTCAGACTCCACCCCTTTGCCATCCACTACCAGCGATATGACCGGACCTGGCTCTTTTGCCGCTGCCGTACTGGCTAGTCCGCCAGACAGCCACAGACCAAGACAGGCAAAAAAAGCGCCCAGAATCCCGGCAGAACGTAAACGGCTGCGCTTATGTAGCCAGCAGTTCATTTCTTTCCCTCCCCGCGCAATCTCACAAGAAAAATTATCGCATACGGAAAGGAACGGGTTCCAGACGCAAATTATGTCAACTGATCCTTAACGAGAGCCGGTATCGTACGGTTTGCCCAGTGCGGCAGGAGCGTTGGAGCGTCCAACCAGACCAGCCATGACCAAAATAGTCAGTACGTACGGCAGCATGAAAATAAACTCGGTCGGAATGAACTTGGTCAGTCCGAAAATCTGCACCAAAGACTTGATCGCTTGGGCAACCCCGAAGAACAAGGCAGCGCCCATCGCTCCGGCCGGATGCCATTTTCCGAAAATCAACGCGGCAATCGCGATAAACCCTTGGCCGGATACGGTGTTATGGGAAAAGTTGCTCGTCGTCGTCAGCGAGATTGTCGCCCCGCCCAAAGCAGCCAGCGCACCGCTAATCATGACAGCGGTATAACGCATTCTTTTCACGTTGATCCCAACCGTGTCAGCAGCGCGCGGATGCTCACCGACCGCGCGTAGACGCAAGCCGAACGGAGTTTTGAAGATCAGGTACCAGGTCAAAAAGACCGCGATAAACGCCAAATAGCTCGTCGGATACGCTTCAAAGATAGCATGTCCCAAATACGGGATGTCGTGCAAAAGCGGAATTTCCCACTTAGCAAAGACGCTGGACAAGGTCGTTGTCTGGCCCGCGCCGTTAAAGATGATTTTGGTCAAGTACACGGACAGACCTGCCGCCAAAAAGTTCAAGGCCACGCCGCTGACTGTCTGGTCCGCTTTGAAGGTAACGGAAGCGACAGCGTGCGGAAGGGCAAAAATCGAACCGGCGATCCCCGCCAAAATAAAGCCGATCCACGGAGCGAATGCTCCCAGCGAATCTTGGAACGCGTACGTAATGACGGCACCTGTAAAGGCACCGATAATCATCATGCCTTCCAGCGCAATATTCACGACACCAGAGCGCTCGGAATAGAGCCCGCCCAGAGAGGCAAAAATCAGGGCAGTGGAAAACACGATGGTATCATGAACGAGGTTGCTAAGAATGACTCCCCAATCCATCAGTTTCCACCTTCCTTTTTCTTCTTCAAGATTGGTTTGACAAAAATTTTCACGATGCCGTGCGCCGCCACAAAGAAGATGACCGAAGCGATTACGACACGGATCAGCTCAACAGGCACGCCAGCGCCGAACTTCATGCCGGCTGCCCCGAAAGTGAGAATCCCGAACAAGATGGCGGCAAGCACGACGCCAAGCGGCGTATTTCCGCCGATCAACGCGACAGCGATACCGTCGAAGCCATAGCCTGGCTGCGCAGTCATGATCGCCTGGTAATGGAACACGCCCAAAATCTCGCAAGCGCCGCCAATCCCCGCGAACATGCCGCCGATGAACATCGCATTGACGACGTTGCGGTTTACGTTCATCCCCGCATATTCGGAAGCGTGCGGATTCAGACCTACGGCACGCAATTCGTAGCCGGACTTCGTTTTCCAAAGAATGACGTAGAAAAAGATAGCGGCAAGCACAGCAAGCAAGGTTCCCCAGTGCAAGCGGGCACTGTCAAACATTTGCGAGAGCCAGCTAATCGTAATCATGGATGATTCCTTAATCATTTCCGAACGCTGTTGTCCGGCCGGGATGAAAAACGCATTCATGACCCAGTTTGCCAAGTACAGCGCGACCCAGTTCAGCATGATGCTGGTGATAACCTCGTTCACGCCGCGAGCGGCTTTCAAGTAACCGGCAATCGAGCCCCACAGGCCGCCTGCTACCGCACCTGCAATCACAGCGAGAGGAGCGTGGATGTAAGCAGGAAGATCAAAAGAAACCCCTACTGTCGTCGCAGCGATCATCCCTACAATAAACTGCCCCTCTGCCCCAATGTTGAACAGTCCTGTCCGAAAGGCAAACGCCACTGCAAGACCCGTAAAGATCAGCGGTGTAATCTGCCGGATCGTTTCCCCGAAGTTATACGCGCTTCCGAATACCTTTTCGATCAGGGCCATGTAAGCCTGAATCGGGTTGAAGCCGCCTGCCAGCATGGCGATCGCCCCGGTCAGCAGGCCGAGAATGATCGCGACGACAGGAACGAGGAACGATTCTTTTGTAAAGACGGCAATCACTTTATTCATCGTTTCCTCCTCCAGGCATTCGTTTTCCGCCGGACATCATCAAGCCCAGCTCTTGCTCGCTCGTCGATTTCGCATCGACAATTCCTACAATGCTACCTTCATAAATCACGGCAATCCGGTCAGAGACGTTGATGACCTCATCCAGCTCCAAGGAAAGCAGCAGAACCGCTTTGCCTTTGTCGCGTTGCTCGATCAGACGGCGATGAATAAATTCGATCGCCCCTACGTCCAGACCGCGTGTAGGCTGCGCCGCGATCAGCAAATCCGGGTTTTTGTCCACTTCCCGGGCGATAATCGCCTTTTGCTGGTTCCCTCCGGACAATGCTCGCGCTGGCGTGTAGATCGACGGCGTGCGCACGTCAAACTCCTCAATCAGCTTGGCCGCATGCTTGTCAATCGCGCCATAGTCGAGAAAGCCGTTTTTGTTAAACGTCGGGTGGAAATACGTTTCCAACACCATATTCTCGCTCATGGTAAAATCGAGAACCAATCCGCGCTTATGACGGTCTTCCGGAATGTGCGACAAGCCCGATTCGGAAATATCCCGCGGCGACTGGTTCGTAATGTCTTTGCCATTGAGAAGGACACGGCCACTGGTTGCTTTCCGCAACCCGGTCAAAACTTCAATCAGTTCACTCTGCCCGTTGCCGTCTACGCCTGCAATCCCCAAAATCTCGCCCGCCCGCACTTCCAGGCTGAGATTGTTCAGCGCATTGACGCCGCGGTTGCCCATGGCGGTGAGGTTTTCGACAGCGAGGATGGTTTCCTTCGGCTTCGCCGCGGTTTTATCCACGCGGAAGTTGACTTCGCGCCCCACCATTTTGGCTGCCAGTTCGTCCGGGTTCGTGTCTTTAACCAGCACGGAGTCAATCACTTTCCCGCGACGGATAATCGTGCAGGCGTCGCAGACGGCCATGATTTCCTTGAGCTTGTGGGTAATCAGGATGATGGTCTTGCCCTCTTTGACCAAGTTATGCATGATTTCAATGAGTTCATGAATTTCCTGAGGGGTAAGAACAGCAGTCGGCTCGTCAAAAATCAAGATGTCGGCCCCGCGGTAAAGCGTTTTCAAGATCTCTACGCGTTGTTGCATCCCTACGGAGATATCCTGAATCTTTGCTCTAGGATCAACCTTTAGCCCGTATTGATTTGACAGCTTTTCCACCGCTTTTTCAGCGCTTTGGATATCTATTTGCAACCCGTTTTTCGGTTCGTTTCCTAATACAATGTTTTCTGTTACCGTAAACGTCTCCACAAGCATAAAATGCTGGTGCACCATCCCGATGCCAAGCTCGTTGGCAACGTTAGGGCTTGTAATCTTCACTACTTTTTCGTTGATAAGGATTTCGCCTTCATCTGGTTGATACAGGCCAAACAAAATGTTCATTAACGTCGACTTGCCTGCGCCATTCTCGCCGAGAAGCGCATGAATTTCGCCTTGCTTGACAGAAAGCGTGATGTTGTCGTTTGCCACAATCCCCGGGAACCGCTTGGTAATCCCTCGCATCTCAACTACTTTTTTTACCGAACTCAACCATGCTCACCCCATTTTTTGGGTTTAGTGTGAAGGTAAAGAACAAGGCCAGTTCCTAGAACCAGCCTTGTCCATTTGCCGCTTCATCGTTTTACTTGTCTGGCACCGAGATTTCGCCTTTAACGATTTTTTGCTTGTATTCTTCAACCAGCTTCAGTACGTCTTCTGGAACGTTCTTATTGGAAGTGGAAGCCAAGCCTACACCGTCTTCAGCAAGACCGAGCCATTTGATTTTACCGCCCTCGAATTTACCTTCGGACAGGTCTTTGGATACACGGAATACAGCTTCGTCAACGCGTTTTACCATGGAAGTGAGAGTAATCTCGTCACCGAATGTCAGGGATTGGTCTTTGTCTACACCGATTACCCAAACGTTTTCGCCTTTAGCTTTGCGGTCTTTTGCTTCGTTAAATACGCCATCACCTGTACCGCCGGAAGCGTGGAAGATGATGTCAGCGCCTTGACCGTACATTTGGGAAGCAGTGGATTTGCCAAGGTCAGGCTTGTCAAATGCACCTGTGTACACTTTGATTACTTTAACGCTAGGATCAGCCGCTTTTACCCCTGCTTCGAAACCAACTTCGAAACGTTTGATAACCGGGATTTCAACGCCACCAACGAAACCGACTGTTTTCGTTTTGGTCATTTTCGCTGCTACTACCCCAGCGAGGAAGGAACCTTCGTGCTCTTTGAAGAGAACGGATTCCACGTTAGGCGCATCTACTTCCGCGTCAATGATCGCCAGTTTCGCATCTTTGTTTTCGTCAGCTACTTTTTTCAGGTGATCGCCCATCAGGAAACCGATACCCCAAGTCAGATCCCATTTGTCTTTTACAAATTGAGTCAGGTTAGGTACATACTCAGCATCGCTGGTGGATTGCAGATAGTTTACGCTGTCTTTTGGCAGGTTCAGCTCGGTTTGGAAACGTTGCAGACCTTCCCAGGCACTTTGGTTGAAGGAGTTGTCGTTTACGCCGCCAACGTCCGTAACCATACCAACTCGGATCGCTGTTTTGGCACCGCCTTCAGCGCCGCCATTGCTTGCGCCAGTCTGACCTTGAGGTTGTGCTTCTGGTTTGCTTCCGCAGCCAGCAAGAACAAGCGACAGGCTGAGTGTTGCCACAGAAAGCACGGATAGAACTTTCTTCATCTGAGATTACCCCCTGTTTTTGGTTGATGAAAATTGTTGAGTGAGGTTTCCCCCACGATTACAACCGTCTCCGCACGACGTGAAAGTGAATTTTGTCAGCTCTGAAGTAGTTATGGGAGTATAAAACCGGCTTTTCACTTTCGTCGTAATGAATCTGCTTGAGCAAGAGCAATGGTGTAGATTTGTCGCAGTGCAGCAGATTGGAAACCTTTTCATTGTAGCCCATGGGTTCAATGTGAGCCACTGCATACGAAATTCGCACCCCTGTAGCGCTCTCCAGCCATTTGAAAATGGACTCCCCGCCAGCCGTGTAGCCTTCTGGCACCAAGCGCGCAGGAATACGGTCGATACAGTAGACCACTGGTTCGCCGTCGGCCGTCCGAATGCGCTCTACCGTCAGCACGCCTTCGCCCGGATTCAAGGCCAAGCTTTTCCGCTCCTCGTCTCCTGCCTCGCCAAAGTACGTCTTCAGGATCATCGTTCCTGCTGTGTATCCTTGGCGTTCAATTGCATCCGTCACACTAAAGAGTTCCCCAATTCCGCCTGAAAAAACAGGTTTGGAATTGATAAATGTCCCTACACCGTGTCTGCGAATGACAATTTTCTCTTCTTCCAGAAGACGGAGCGCCTCGCGAAGGGTTGCCCTGCTTACGCCTAACTGCTTGGATAGTTCGGCTTCGGATGGGAGGCGTTCACCGGGACGCAGTTGTCCGGTTTCGATATCACTCTTGATTTTGTCCATAACCAAGAGGAAAAGTGATCGAACATTCCCTTTGATGCTCATCGTCAATTCACTCCTGTTGTCCGCTAGCCATCCCAACAGGTAGGACGTCAGACCTCTGATTCTCATGAGACGTGATAACAACAATTCCCCTCAATCTGTTAAAAATTTTACATGAGGGTCGTCCATCATGCAAGTCAAATATTTTTAACTGCGGCCAGAAAAAATGACTTTGCCAGTTGCACGACACCAGCAAAGTCAAGGGATTTAGGAAATATTGGATTCAATGGAAGGACGAGGCACACGGACCTCTCGCGGCTTCGACCCTTCGTACGGGCCGACGACTCCTTGCGCTTCCATCATGTCGATCAACCGGGCCGCTCGCGTGTAGCCTACCCGCAAACGCCGCTGCAAAAGCGAGGCCGAGGCCGTTTGCGCTTCTGACACGATCTGGACAGCCTGATCGTACAGCTCGTCATCCACGACAGCCTGCTGCTCCTCCTGCACTTCTCC